>CAZYWU010000012.1:0-32410 GCA_964651255.1 uncultured Anaerolineales bacterium | reverse complement strand
CCCAGTCACCGCACCAGTGCCGCCGCCGGTGGTCGCCGGCCGAAGATACCCAGAGCGTCCCCGCTGCGCGTGCTCGGGCCACCTGATCGGCGATCAGACCGGCGCCATCTCCTGGCGCAACGTCGAACCAGGCGATCGATATGTTGATGATCTGCACTTCCTCGTCGAGCAGCCAGTCCACGGCCTCGACCAGGTCGGCGGGGGTGAGTATCTTGGCAAGGTAGAGCGCGGCCCCCGGTGCAACATCGTGAATGATCTCGGCCACCGCTGTACCATGAGCTGTCCCTGTCCCTACCGATGTGCCCCCTTGACCGTCGACAAAGTTTCGCGTCGCGACATCTTCAGGCAGTTCAGATCCGAGAAGGGTCTGGTAGAGGCCAAACCCCAGATCGATGATCCCCACCCTGACGCCTTGTCCCATGTGTCCCGCCTGATGCCAGGCTGTGGCCCCCATGGCATCCAGCGCCTCGGTGCACACCGCGCCAGTTGCCGGCCTAAGCAACCGGCGGCGCTCCATAATGGCGGAGTCCACCGTTGGCCCGGCGTATTCGGGGGGATTCGGAGCGTCGTAGAGTTTCGCAGGCAGCGACTGAAGGACACGAGGGCTAGCGCTCAGATCAGAGTGGGTGCTGAGATGAGCAGAACTGCCCAGAAATCGCGCTGCCGCTCCGCAGTTCAAGACGAGCATAAGCGCGAGAACCATCTCAAGAGTGAATAGCCGCAGAGCCCCCATCCGCACTCCAGGCAAAAAAGAAAGCAGCGGTGATCAAGCGCGGCGAGACAATGGACGAACGAACCTATATAAGCGTCTCTATCAACTCCCCATCCGGGGTCATAGCCCAATCGTGGGAACGATCGACGCAGCGAGGCGGGCAGCCCCTCAGGACCTGGCTCCCTCATCCTGCGACAGATGTCCCGTACCTGCTCCGCAACTCGTACGCACCACAAGCTCGCCCGTCAGGGGCGCGAGCACGGGCCGCTTGCCCTGGCTCAGGTCGGCGACTGCGGCGACCGCCTGCCGCGCTGCGGCCATGAGCCCAAAGCGAAACGTCGTCAGCGGCTCGATGAGATAGGCACCAAAAGGCTCATCGCCCATGCCCGCGACGGCCACATCTGAAGGGCAGACCAACCCAACGGATGACAGGCGATGAATGACCTCTACCGCCAGCGTATCTGAAGAACACACCACCGCCGTCGGACGCCGGCTGCCGCCCATCACCCGGTCAAACCGGTCATCATTCTGGCTCTCGACGTCCCCGGCGGAAAAGACCCACTCCAGCGCCAACTCCAGACCATGATCCCACATGCTGGCCGCAAAACCGCTGTAGCGTCTCCAGCCCGCGACCTGCAGGGGGTCCGTGCCAATGTAAGCAATACGCCTGTGCCCCTGGGCGATCATGTGTTGTGTCACCTGGGCCATCGCCGCCTGTTCATCGATCCCAACGGCAGGCAAGTCGAGCCCCTCAATCGCCCGCCCGAACAGCACGCTGCGCGCGGCGTACTCTGTTGTGAGCGCTCCGTAACGCTCCGCAAGGCCTTCTTCAGAACCCTGGACGGCCCACAGAAGGGGCACGCCGTTCAGTTCCGCGGGCAACACGCTGAGAACCTGTCGCGGGGTCAGGCCGGGCGGATAGTAGAGCGTCTCGACAGTTTGACCCAGAGGCCCAAAGCATGAGATCGAGGCATCGATGAGCGCCCGTAACAACGCATCGGGCTCGGAAGTGAGGATCGCCACATCGGGGCGACCGCCAGCCTCACTGCTGGAGACTGGCTCATCCTCCACATACCAGCCCAGCCCGTGCCGGCTATAGACCCGCGACTGATGAGCGAGTTCACGCAGCGCACGACGCACGGTGATCTGGCTCACCTGGTACATATCGCACAAGGCGTGCTCGCTCGGCAGCTTATCGCCGGGTTCCCAGGTGCCATCCTGAATACCCTCCATAATGCGATGCGCTACCTGCCAGTAGAGCGGCTCGGTTCCGCGCCCATACGAACTCACAGCATTGCCTCACACCGCTGGTGGCTCGCCCACTTTTCCAACTATGATACACGTCCCTGGCGCTCGGAAAACCACCTGTAATCGATATCCGGAAAGGCGTTGTCTCGCTGGAAATACTCTCTGGCCAGTATGGCCGCATCGGCGACTGCACCCTTCTCCAGACGTGACACAAGCCCCTGAAAGCGCTCCAGATGCCCGTGAAAGCGTCCGATAGCGTACTCCCGAGCCTGGCCGGTCGTGACAAGAAATGGCCAATCGCTGGCCTGCAGCAGCAGCAGCTCGCGCGCAGCCTGGTTGAGCGCCTCGAGCGCTTCACCGGTCGCTTCTGGATAGCGCGCCACCAGGGTCTCCATGGTGCGCTCCGCCTCGTGAATTGGCGCCCACATCCAGTGATTATCCGGGTTGTCCCAGGTCCAGTGCGTTCCGCCAGCACCCCAGGAGCCCTCGGGGATAGCCAGGGCCTGGCGCGGCGAATGGGCATCGAGATACTCGCTGGTCGTGGTCAGCTCCACCGCGTCACTCGCCGCCAGATGCTCCAGCACCTGGCCGATCCAGGTAACACCCTCAAACCACCAGTGTCCGAAAAGCTCGGTGTCATAGTTGGAGGAGATCAGCCCGTACTGCCCGGTGGTCTGCCGGTAATCTCTGAGCAGTTCCTCCACAAGGGTCGCAAAATGCAGCGAGTGCGACGCCACCTTGGCCGCCGCCCAATCCGGGTGATAAAAGTCCTTCTCACCCAGATCCGCATCGGGAGCCGTCACACGCCAGTACTGCAAACCGGAGACGGCATCCTTGCGGTGAAACTCGCGATAGTCCGCGTCGCCGGGGTAGCCCCAGTCTGCAGACCAGACTTGCATCCCGGTGCGCTCGTTGCGCCCAATCACTGCCACCGGTGGCGTCGTCACCGTCCCATCCGGTTCGGCCACAACATAGGCCTGATAGGTGGTCCCGCCAGGATCGGTGCTGAGTTCGGCCCGCGTCGCCTCTGCCGCTGCAGGCACCTCTGCCTGGAACCTTTCTTCAGCCAGCGCGTAAGGGCCAACGCCGATCGCGGCGCGAGGGCGATAGCCCGGACGCCCTTTTTCGATAGAGGCAGTCTCTACGAAAAAGCAGCCAATGCCCTGGGCAGCCAGAAAGGCCTCAATCCCGGGCCTAACAGTGCCATCCGCCTCAAATCTGGCGGGGCGGTATGCGCATTCGGGGAGCCACATCGTTCGAGGCGGTCGGCCAAAGTGCCTGGTGTAGCTGGCCACCGCGGTGCGAACCTGCCCATAGATGGACGAGTCGCGAGACAGCAGAGGAAGGTAGCCGTGCGTCGCAGCACAGGTGCTGATCTCGATGCAGCCTGCGTCCTGAAGCTTGCGAAACGCGCCCACTACATCCTGCTGGTAACGATCCACGAAACTGCCCTTGATATTCTCGTAAAAGTCGCGGTAATAGGATGCGAGATAGTGTAACTGCGGTTGCTCATCGGGATCCAGCCGGGCCAGATCGCGGCTGGCCATCTCTATCTCTTCATCCAGATACAACAGGAAATTCGCACAGATATCCGAGTCCGCCAGCTGCTCCACCAGGACCGGCGACAAACTGAGTGTCATCATGCAGCGGATACCCCGTTCATAGAGGTCCGTCAGGACATTCAGGAGGGGGATATAGGTCTCGGCGAGCGCTTCATGAATCCACTCCTCTCCATGCGGCCATCGTCCTGCCAACCGGCAATAGGGCAGGTGGCTGTGCAGAACAAACTGAAAAGCTCCTGCTACCTGCGTAGCGCGGGAGCCGGTCTCCACCTCAAGTGCCGCACTGCTCATAGCATCAACCCTCCACGGGAAAACATCTCTGTTCATCTGTATCGCCGCCATGTCCTGGCCACGTTACCACAGGGCGCGACCTCGCGTCAAGCGGCAACTGTGCCTGTGGGCTGCAGATACATGCCGCGGCCCTCGTTGACGGTGGCTGGCCGCGTTCATAGAATGTGTGCATGGCAGCTAAAGCTTCCCTCCCTCGTCCGCGTTCGAGCGCCAGAAGCCCCGTACAGAGCACCTTTTCACTCGGCTCTGAAGGCGAGCCGATGGAAGGCGTCTTTAGTATCGTGCGGGTAACCTTCGCGGACCCCGACACAGGCTATGCCGTTGTGCAGCTCCTGCCCGAAGACGCCAAACAGGGCAGTACGATGACCGCTACGGGCATATTCGGCGCCGTCGAAGAGGGCACATGCTACCGGATTGAAGGCACCTGGCACGTCGACCCTCGCTACGGCCCTCAGATTCGGGCCAGTACCGCCATCATCGAAACTCCCACCAGCCCGGGAGCGATCGAGCGCTACCTGGCGGGAGCCAGCATCAAGGGACTGGGCCCCCACCATGCGCGACTTATCGTCGAGCATTTCGGCCCCAAAGTGCTCGAGGTGCTGGACACCGGAGGGGAGCGCCTGGAAGAAGTTCGAGGGATCGGCCCGGTGCGCGCGGCCAAGATTCGTGCGAGCTGGGCAGAGCACCGCAGCATCAACCGCTTGATGGTAAACCTCCAGGGCGTCGCCGGGCTCACGCCTCCACAGGCACAACGCATCTATCGGGAGTTCGGCGATGACGCATGGCGAGCAGTATCCGCTAACCCTTACCTTTTGGCAGAACGGGTATCAGGCTTTGGCTTCAAGACCTGTGATCGCATCGCAGAATCACTGGGCCTGGACGACACGGCACCGCAACGCCTGCAGGCAGGCCTTCTACACGTGCTCACCCAGGCGTTGGGGGACGGGCACCTCTGGACCGCTCCGGACGATCTGCTAAACAGAGCCTCAGAGCTGCTCGACGTCGACCGGCACACTCTCGAACCGCATCTGGCAACGCTCCTATCCGAAGGGCGCGCTATACGCCGCAACCTGGATCGGGCCGCTGGCTCGGAGGGCGTCTACCTGCCGGCAGTCGCCGAGACTGAAGAACGGATCGCTTCGAGGCTCTCCTCGTGGCTGCAACAGCGGCCGGCAGATGCGCTCCACGTGGAAAGCCTTTCTGCAGGCGACGTGATCCGTCAGCACAGCAGCGCTGCTCTCACCCGTGAGCAGCGCGCCGCGGTAGAAGCGCTGTTGACCGGCACACGCATGGTTGTGCTGACAGGCGGCCCTGGCACCGGCAAGACGACGACCCTGAGGACGCTGATCCTCTGTCTAGAGTCCCTGGGTATCAGTTACGCACTCTGTGCGACCACGGGCCGGGCTGCCAAGCAGCTGGCCAACGCCACGCAGCGCATGGCATCAACGGTACACCGCTATCTGGGTTTGGGAACCACGGGCGAACGGCCTCCAACGGAGCCAGTCAAAGAGACTGTGCTCATCATCGATGAAGCCTCGATGATCGATCTATGGCTGATGGATCAGACTGTCGCGCGCCTCGGGGCCGGCAACCACCTCTTTCTGGTGGGGGACGTAGATCAGTTGCCGCCCGTCGGACCGGGCGCGGTGTTGCACGACCTAATCGAGGCAGCCCCCGGGCTGCAATCAAGCCAGATGACCGTCGTCCGGTTGGAGCAGATCTTTAGACAGGAAGCCGGCGACGTCAGCCTGATCATAGCCAACTGCCATCGCATTCGGCAGGGGCAGCGACCGATTCGTCCCTCAGGGCCGGCCTCGGATTACTTTGAGATGCCTCGCGAGTCTCCTTCGGAGGCTCTGGCGTTGGCCGTGGACCTCGCCGCAGACCGGCTGCCCACATTCCTCGGGGTGCCCGCCGAGGAGATCCAGGTCCTCTCGCCGGTGCACGGCGGCGAGGCAGGGGTGCAGTCCCTGAACGTCGCCCTCCAGGCGAGGCTGAACCCGCCATCGCCCCACCGCAGTGAATACATCCTGGGGCGGCATGCCCAGGGGCAACCCGTCATCCTCCGTACGGGTGACAAAGTTCGCCAGACACGTAATGACTATCAAAAGCGCGTCTTTAACGGGGATCTGGGAACAGTCCTTAGCATCGACAGGGAGGACCAACTGGTACAGGTCCGCTTTGACGACGCCACAGTAAGCTACGCCTTTGCCGAGCTGGATGACCTCGTGCACGCGTGGGCGATGACCGTACACGCGGCGCAGGGTTCACAGTGGCCCGCCGTAGTCGTGATCCTGCTGTCGTCTCATTATGTCATGTTAGAGCGAAACATCCTGTACACTGCCCTCTCCCGCGCTCAGCGGCTGGCTGTCCTGATCACCCAGGAGCGTGCCTTGCAGATGGCGGTCAAACGCACAACGCTCGTGAGCCGGCGCACGGACCTGGTCGCAAGACTTGCTGCCCGCATGGCCGGTCGAGGCTCATGAGCGCGCTCGCAGTCATTCGCTCGAACGGTACCAGAGCCGGCTGGCCAAAGAGTCGTACTGGGAGCATTTGGGAAGGGCACTGATTTGCTTCACCTGGCTGGCAGCCCTATAATCAGACGTCCGTGCCTGGCCCAGGCGAGGCGCGGGTCTTGTAGTATTATCTACTGGCGAGCCAGATAATGGGAGGGAGCGATCGATGGTGACCAAGTGGGTGTATCTGTCCTCCGAGGGCAACAAGGATATGAGGGACCTGCTGGGCGGCAAGGGCGCGGGCCTTGCCGAGATGACCAGGGCGGGACTTCCTGTGCCCCCGAGCTTTACCTGCACCACAGAGGCCTGCCTGGCCTACTACGATGCGGGCAAACGATTCCCGGATGGTATGTGGGATCAGGTCAAAGAGGCGATGGCCGTTTTGGAACAGCAGACGGGGAAAAAGTTCGGCGATCCGACGAACCCCTTGCTCGTCTCCGTGCGGTCAGGTGCGCGCATCTCCATGCCCGGCATGATGGACACCGTGCTGAATGTCGGCCTGAACCCGGAGACCCTCGAGGGGCTTGCAGCCAAGGCAAATGATTATCGTTTCGCGTACGACTCTTACCGGCGGCTTATCTCGATGTATGGCCGGATCGTCAAGCGGATTGACGGCGAAAAGTTCGAGCAAGTCCTTGACCGGTACAAGGCCCAGACCGCAGGCGGCCGTGACACAGACCTGACTGTGGACATGCTCAAGCAGGTGGTCGCCGACTTTAAGGCGATCTACAAGGCAGAGCTGGGCGAAGAGTTCCCCGATAATGTCTGGGATCAGCTGAGCCAGGCGATCGAAGCCGTGTTCAACTCCTGGTTTGGCCCCAACGCCACTACGTATCGCCGCATCAACAATCTGCCAGATTCCTGGGGTACGGCCGTCAATATCTGCACGATGGTCTTTGGGAATATGGGAGATGACTCGGGTAGCGGTGTTGCCTTTACTCGCAACCCCAACACCGGCGAGAACCGACTGTACGGTGAGTACCTGCCCAATGCGCAGGGCGAGGACGTGGTCGCCGGCATCCGCACACCGATGCCGATCGCAGAGCTGGAGCGGGCCAACCCGGATATCTACAGGCAGTTCCTCAATCTCGGCAAGCAACTTGAGCGCCACTATCGTGATATGCAGGACCTGGAGCTGACGGTCGAGCGGGGTAAACTGTGGATGCTGCAGACGCGCACGGGCAAGCGCACGGCCCTGGCTGCTGTCAAAATCGCTGTCGACATGGCTAACGAAGGGCTCATCTCCAGGGAGGAAGCTCTCGATCGCGTCACCACGGAGCAGGTAGATGCCCTGCTGCATCCTATGTTTGACCCGGATGCCAAGGCGCGTGCCAAGGCCGCCGGCAAGCTGATCGCTCAAGGCCTCAACGCCTCTCCCGGCGCCGCGACGGGTATCGCCGTGTTCGATTCGGATCGCGCCATGAAACACGCAGAGAACGGCGAGGCCGTCATTCTCGTGAGGCCCGAGACCTCCCCTGACGATGTGGGCGGCATGCTCATGTCCAAGGGCGTGCTCACCCAGCATGGCGGCGCGACGTCGCACGCGGCGGTGGTTGCGCGCGGCAGCAATATGCCCTGCGTCGTTGGCTGCGAAGAGATCAGCATCGACCCTGAGAACAGGCGCTTTACCAAGGGCGACCTGGTTGTTAAGGAAGGCGACGTCATCTCCATCGACGGCACCACTGGCGAGGTCTTTGTGGGAGAGGTCCCCACCCTTGAGGCGGATATCGCATCTAACCAGGAGCTCGCACAGCTGTTGGCGTGGGCGGACGAGACGCGCACCCTGGGCGTGTACACCAACGCAGACTATCCGCGCGATGCACGCCGCGCGCGAGCCTTTGGCGCGCAGGGAATCGGGCTGTGCCGCACCGAGCACATGTTCTTTGAGGAGAACCGCCGCCCCGCCGTGGTGGGAATGATCATGTCCCGCACGGACGAGGAGCGCGCCAGATATCTTGAGCAGCTTTTGCCCTTCCAGCAGGAGGACTTTGAGGGCATCTTTGAGGCGATGGACGGCCTGCCCGTGATCATTCGTCTGATCGATCCGCCCATGCACGAGTTCCTCCCCAGCCGCGAGTCGCTGATCGAGGAGGTCACTCAACTCCGTGCGACAATAGCAATGGCTGAGAAGACCGCAGAACGGGTAGCAGCAGAACTGCACGGCGTCAAGGTCACGGTCACGGCAGACGTGTCCGAGGAACTGGCTGAGAAGGAGCGCATGCTCAGCGTCGTGGAGAGCATGTGGGAAGTGAACCCGATGATGGGCCTGCGTGGCTGCCGCGTTGGTCTCATGATGCCCGGCCTCACCGAGATGCAGGTACGCGCTATCTTCCAGGCGGCCTGCAATCAGACAAAAAAGGGCATCAAGGTCAAGGTCGAGGTGATGATCCCGCTTGTGTCTCACATCAACGAGCTGCGAGCCGAGAGCACCAAGCTTCGCGCAGTGGCTGAGCAGGTCATGGAAGAGCAGGGGGTCACCGTCGAGCACAAGTTCGGCACAATGATCGAGACGCCACGGGCGGCGCTGACCGCAGGGGCCCTTGCCGAGGAGGCTGAGTTCTTTTCCTTTGGCACCAACGACCTTACCCAGATGACCTTTGGCTTTTCGCGGGATGACTCGGAGGGCAAGTTCCTGTTGGCGTATGTCAATCGCGGACTACTCCCCGCCAACCCGTTCCAGAGCCTGGATCAGGAAGGCGTCGGTCAGCTTGTACGCAAGGCCGTCGCCGACGGACGTGCCACGCGGCCGGAGATCGAGCTGGGTATCTGTGGCGAGCACGGCGGCGATCCCACCTCGATCGACTTTTTCCATCGCGTGGGTCTGGCCTATGTAAGCTGCTCACCCTTCCGTGTCCCTGTGGCACGGCTGGCTGCGGCACAGGCTGCCCTGCGGAACGATCGCAACATCGGCGCCGAAAAAGACATCTAGCTACAGCGCTGCTGTTCCAAGGAGGCCGAGCGGATCGCCCGGCCTCCTTGCTGTCTCCTCACAATCCCCCCGCCTTGCTACACGATCCCTGCGCCTTGAGGGCGACGCGATGCCGTGTATAATGGACATCAGAGAGGCAAGGGTGGCGATCAAGCTGCATCGTAGTGGCGGCTCAGCCATCGGTCGGCCCTGGTCACGCCGCGACAGTCACAGCCCTCTGCGCATCTGGTCGCGAGTGTCCGGATACCCTCCGAGGCTCTTGTCTCCTGCGTGGCTCTGGCCGTGACCGCTCGGAAGCGCACCCTTCGGGCACAGCAGCCCGCCACACTCCATCCTCCTTCACCGAAAGATTGAGTTGCGCCCTTCGCAACGGCGAAGGATGATCGCCCGGGCAGACTGAGGAGCGAGTGATGTCCATCGTCGATGAGATCAAACAGAGGCTCGATGCCGTCGAGGTTATCGGCTCCTATGTGGCCCTGAAAAAGACCGGATCTACGTACAAGGGCCTCTGCCCGTTTCATACTGAGAAGACGCCCTCCTTTGTGGTCTTTCCTGACTCTCAGACGTGGCACTGCTTTGGTGCGTGCTCTACGGGTGGCGACATCTTTACGTTCATCATGCGGCAAGAGAACCTCGACTTTGGCGGAGCGCTCAAGTTGCTCGCTCAGCGCGCGGGCATCGAGTTGGAGCCCCTTTCAGCCGGTGCCAGGGCGCATGCTGAGCAGCTGGATAGACTCCGTCAGGTGAACGCACTGGCGGCGAGCTACTACCAGCAGGTGCTGCTCGAGTCGCCGGAAGCGGCGCCTGCGCGCGATTATCTGGAGAGGCGTGAGGTCTCGGCAGCCTCCCTTAGCGCATTCCAGCTCGGATATGCCCCCAACGACTGGCATCGTGTTGAACAACACCTCCGGTCTCACGGAGTCTCGCAACAGGAGGCGATAGAGGCGGGCCTTTTGGCCACCAGCGATTCGGGCAATGTCTATGACCGTTTTCGCGGGCGCATCATGTTCCCTATCCGGGACGTGCAGGGACATGTGATCGGCTTTGGCGGCCGCGTGCTGGATGACTCGCAACCCAAGTATCTGAACTCGCCCCAGACCCCTCTCTTTGACAAAGGCAGTGTCCTCTACGGGATCGACCGCGCGCGCGCAAGCATACGCGAGACGGGCACGGCGATCATCGTCGAAGGCTACATGGATGTGATCATCCCTCACCAGTGCGGAGCGACCAACCTCATCGCTTGCATGGGGACAGCGCTGTCCGAGGCGCACATTGACATCCTCAAGCGCATGTGCAAGACGCTGATTCTGGCCCTGGACCCCGATGAGGCCGGGCTTAGAGCAGCGGAACGGGGTGCCCTGGCCGCAACAGAGAACCTGCCCAGAGAGATCGTGCCTGTTCCGGATGCCCGCGGCCTCATCCGGTATGAGGAGCGCCTCGGGGCGGAAGTGCGCGTGCTGTTACTGCCGGAAGGCATGGATCCCGACGAGTTGATCCTGAGCGATCGCAGCCTGTGGGATAGGCTCGTAGCAGATGCCCTTCCGGTCCCCGAGTTCTATCTGGAACGTGCCAGGCGAGAAATCGACGTCAGCACAGCGAGAGGCAAGCAGGAAGCCGCGGAGCGCATGCTCAGCGTCATCGCGGCTCTGGACAGCCCGGTGCAGCGTGCGCATTATGTACAGCGTCTCGCGCAGTGGATCCACGTCGATGAGCGCGAACTGACCCCGCAACTGGACCGTATCCGGCGCCAGACGGTGACGTCCGGCTCCCGCATGCGCGGCCCCACCGGCCGGCCAGCGATTCTCAGGACAGGGCGGGGGCAGGCTGGCCCAGAGGTCGCCGTCAATCTCAGCCCCGAGGAACACTCCCTCGCCCTGATGATCAGGGACCCGCAAGGTGCCGCTGCGCTGATCCAGGAGACGGGGTTAAGCGAGCAGACCTTTGAGGACCCGCGGCATCGCGAGGTGTTTCGCCAATTGTTGCCTTATATGCAGGATTCTGGCCGGCAATATACACTGGCCGGCCTGCTGGCTTCACTTGACAGCGAATCCGCGGCTCAGGTAGAATCGCTCGGCCAGCGGCTGAGCGATGGCCCCCCCTTGACGGAGGAGATGGTTCTCGAGGACCTGATCAAGGGCTGCACACGCCTTCGCAGGCAAGAGATCTCTCGTCGCATCGAGGAATTGCGTTTTGTGAAGCAAGAAGCGCAGGACGCCCAGGATACCGACGCGGTCCGCGACCTGGACGATCGCATCGCCAGGCTCACGGCAGAGTATCTCAGGATCGACCGTCGTTTTCAGGCTGCCACCTATACCGGCAAGCGCCACGCTCAGTCGAATGGATAGTGATGAGCACCGAACCTTCGCGTAATCGAGCCCTGGACGAACTGCTCGCCCGCGCGGTACGGGATGAGATTGTTACCAAACAGGAGTTGGTGGCAGCCTTACCCTCTGGCGCCAACGTTCAGCAGGAGGTCGACGAACTCAGCAACGCGCTGGCTGAGATCGGCGTGCTCGTTGTTGATCCAGACGACGATCTGCTGAGTGGCACCGAGGAAGAGCTCGTGCCTGAGCCGGAGATGGCCGCGGTTTCACACCGCAGGCGTACCGAGCCGCTGGCAGATTCGGTGCAGATGTACCTGAGAGAGATCGGCCGGGTACCCCTGCTGGACAGCGATGATGAAGTACGCCTCGCCAAAGCCATCCAGGCTGGCGTGGAAGCAGCGGAACGGCTCGAAACCGAGGGAGACAGTCTCGATCCTCAAACACGATTCGCGCTGAACCTCAAGGTGCAGCGTGGCGAACTGGCGCGCCGGCACATGATCGAGGCGAATCTACGACTGGTGGTCAGTGTCGCAAAACGCTTCTCCGGGCGATCCATGTCTTTTCTGGATCTCATCCAGGAAGGCAACCTTGGCCTGCTGCGGGCGGTAGAAAAGTTTGACCACGAAAAGGGCTTCAAGTTCAGCACCTATGCGACTTGGTGGATCCGCCAGGCCATCAACCGCGCTATCGCCGATCAGGGACGCACCATCCGCATCCCGGTACACATGATCGAGTCGATCAATCGGCTGACACGCACCGTGCGCCAGCTCCAACAACGCTTGGGGCACGATCCTACGCCGGAAGAGATCGCCATGGAACTGGGCTATATCTCCGAGTCCGATCAGCGAATCATCGAAGAGGCGCAGGCCAAAGGAAACCCGCTGCCTCCCGATGTCCGCATCCGGCTCCAGCGCGCAGCCCTAAAAGTACGCCAGGTCATGTCCGTCTCCCAGGAGCCCATGTCTCTCGAGACGCCGATGGGCAACGAAGACAACAGCGTGCTGGTTGACTTTATCCCGGACGAGTCCATCGCCAGCCCGATGGAGGAGACCAATCGCGAGCTGCTGAGGGAGCAGATGCAGGATGCGCTCGCCAGCCTCAGCGAACGCGAGCGCGAGGTGCTTGCGTTGCGATTTGGCCTCGAGGATGGCGAAACGCACACCCTGGAGGAAGTCGGGGCTCGGTTCGGCATCACACGAGAGCGCGTGCGGCAGATTGAGAACAAAGCCCTCCGGAAACTGCGCCACCCGACCTTCAGCCGCCGGCTCAGAGACTATTTGTCCTAGAGCAGAGCACAGGCGAATCCAACCGAAAGATTTGACGCACCCCCCTTTCTGATGTAGACTCGCGCCATCAAAAGTGATCCTCGGTAGCTCAATGGTAGAGCGGTCGGCTGTTAACCGATTGGCTGTTGGTTCGAGTCCAGCCCGAGGAGCCTGTTCAGACTCTCGTTCGGCAACGCGGCCGGCGAGAGTCGTTTTGTTTCCCGCCTTGTCCCCAACCCCTCTGTCCAGAGCTCCCTGCCATGCGTGACAGGCATCTTGTCAGTATGTGCCTCGTGCGACTAGAATATCCATGTATCCATAGCCCTTTGCTCAATGGAAAGAGAACGGTCATGTCGCCAATCCCTGTACAGGTCATTCTGCAGTGGGCTCTAGAGATCGAGCGCAACGGAGAAGCTTTCTACGAGGCAGTCGCCGCGACTGCCCGGGATCGAGAGATCAAAACCTTGTTTCAGGACCTTGCCTATCAGGAACAGCGACACCATCGTACATTTGAGCGCATGCTGACCAGGATCCCCGAGGCCCCTGCAGACACAGACAGCAGTAACTATCGCGAGTTTCTGCACAATGCCCTGACCGGAGCTCTACTCGGACCTGGCAAGGGTCTGGAGCGTGCGAAGCAGACTGAGAATGAGACCGAGGCACTCCGCGCGGCCATGGCCTTTGAGAAGGATACGCTGCTCTTTTTCTATGAACTGGTTGAGGCCGTCGCTGAGGACCAGACCGCAGCTCTGCGCGCAATCATCGACGAAGAGCGTGATCATTTGCGCCAGCTGAGCCGGGTTCTGGCCGCTGGGCCCTGGGTGGCCTGATACCCAGTCAGTCTCGATACCTGACCGTTGCGCCACTGCTCACAGGAGGAGGTTGTGATGACTACTATCGCTATCGTAGGCGCGGGCCCTGCGGGGATCTTTGCTGCCTACGAGCTGGCAGGAGCAGGGCACCGCGTCGTCGTCATCGACATGGGCAAGCCCGTCTCTGAGCGCAACCGGCGAGATGACTATGACCTGCTGCATGGCATGGGCGGGGCAGGTACCTTCTCCGACGGCAAGATCAACTTTCATCCTCAGGTGGGCGGCAACCTCTTTGAATTCATGTCTCCAAACCAGGCGTGGGACCTGATCAATCATATCGAGTCGATCTTTGCCACCTATGGCGTCAGCGTTATGGAGACCAGCGATCAAGCGACTCGTGAATTGGAAAAGTCAGCGGCCAAGGCAGGCGTTCGTTTCCTGCCGATCCGGCAGGCGCACATCGGTTCTGATCACCTGGTGGAGCTCATGCAGCGCCTGGCCGACGATCTGACGCGCATGGGCGTCACCTTCCGCATGCAAACGCGCGTCGTGGACGTCCTCGTGGATGAGGGCCGCGCACAGGGTGTGGTACTGGAGAATGGGGAGGTTATTCGCGCGGACGCCGTGCTGCTCGCGGCCGGTCGCGTGGGGAGCGAGTGGACCCGGCGTATCATCGAACAGCTGGGACTTGCCGTCGTCTATAACCCTGTCGATGTCGGTGTTCGGGTTGAGATCCCGGCCATCGTAATGGCTGACATCATTGACGTATGCTACGATCCCAAGTTTTATGTTCGCGCGCCCACCTATGATGACCAGGTGCGCACTTTTTGTGTCTCGCCTCACGGATTCGTGGTCAAGGAATCGTATCCTGATGAAGGTGTCGTCGGAGTCAACGGCCACTCACTCAAAGACCGGCACACCGACAATACCAACTTTGCCCTGTTGACGAGCATCAATCTCACCGAGCCTGTCGAGAGCACCACCGCCTATGGCGTCTCCATCGCCCGGTTGGCCACGACGATCGGCGGGGGCCGGCCGACGCTGCAAAGTCTGGGGGATCTGCGCCGTCACCGCCGGTCGACCTGGAGCCGGCTGACCAAAAGCCCGGGGGATGTCGTCCCTACCCTGGACGACGTGACGCCCGGCGATATCTCGATGGCTCTCCCGCACCGCATTGTCACTGACCTGCTGGAGGCGCTGGACATCCTGGCTCGGATCATTCCGGGATTGGACGCAGACCGGACGCTGCTCTACGCCCTGGAGCTCAAGCGATACGCCAACAAACCTCGCACGGATCGTAACCTGCAGACTGAATTGCCCGGGCTGTACGTGGCCGGAGACGGCGCGGGCGTGGCCCGGGGTATCGGAGGTGCCGCTGCCACGGGCGAGATCGCGGCTCGCGGGATCATGGCGGCCGCAGGATGAGCAACGCCATGTATTGGCAGTACACCTAATAGTGCAGCTGCCAGAACTCGTCCGCGGCGTCTTTGTCCGGCGCGACAACCGTTTCCGGGCCACGGTGCTCGTAGACGACCGTCCCTGCGCCGCCAGAGTCGCGAGTTCGGGGCGAATGCGGGAGTTGCTCGTACCCGGAGCGCCCATCTGGTTGGCCCCGGCCCTCAAGCCGGGCCGCCGCACGGGCTACGATCTGCTGCTTGTGGAGCACGGCGACACACTTGTCTCGGTCGACTCACACCTGCCAAACCGCCTCTGGCCGGAATTCATACAAAGAGCAGGTTGGCAAGGGGAACCGGTACAGGAGTTGGCAGCCGAGCGCCCCTACGGATCCAGCCGCCTGGACTTTTCGCTCACAGCGGGCGACGTCCGTACCTGGATGGAAGTCAAGTCTGTGACGCTTGTGCAGGATGGCAGGGCTCTTTTCCCCGATGCCCCAACGACGCGCGGCACAAGGCATGTGCAAGAGCTCACTCGGGCGGTAGCTGAAGGGGACCGTGCCGCAGTGATTTTCGTCATACAGCGTAACGACGCCACCAGGTTTTCGCCCCACGTGCGGGCGGATCCCCTGTTTGCTGCCGCCTTGATCGAAGCCAGCCAGCGAGGCGTCGCCATTCACGCTTATGCCTGCGATGTGACACACCGTCAGATCATCATCGAACGAAACGTGCCCGTACAACTCCAATACCACGAAACGTATCTCTGATGCGGAATCGCCGCAGATCACCCGGTGCGCGTTGAGGGCAATCCAAGGGACAAGACCAGAGCGCCCAAACAGAAGCAGAGCGCAAGGACAAAGACCGCCTGATAGGACAACACATCCACCACAAGACCGCCAAGAACGGGTGCCAGCATCGTCAGTGCAGAGAGCGTGTTGGCAAGACCAATGTACATCGGACGCCGGGTCTCGGCAGCATACTCGAGCAACCAGTTGTTGAATGGCCAGCTGCCGCCACCGATATAGACCCCCAGCATCATAAACAGCGCCATACAAGTCCACCGCACCGCCGCCGGGTCAACACGCGCTGCAAAGCCTGCTACAAGCGCGAGGGCAGGCGCTGCCATCGCCAGGACCGCCTGCAGCCTGATGTGCGTCAGCGGCCCGAGCTTGTTCTGGATATAGCCCAGCAAAAAGCCAGCGATCATGGACCCGGCCACCTGTGATGAAACGAACAGCCCTGTATCCGCCAGCGACAACCCCAGTTCCCGCTGGGCGTACAACACGTAAAAGGTCGTCGCCACTCCAACAAATCCTGTGAGTAGCTGCACGACGATCATACGCCTGAAAGGCCGGTCCTGAACGAGAAACCCTGGTAAAAGCGCCAGGTTCTCTCGTGGGGAGGGCGCCACGGAGCCATCCGTCGGAGTGCAGTCAGGGTCCGAGATGCAAGAGATCGAAACCGCCGAGAGAATCAGCAGAATCCCGGCGACCGCGTACACCAGCGCGTAGTTGACCGGATAGCCCCAGGGGCTGGCATCGCTGAGCAGGTATCTCACCGCGGCACCGGCGCCGATGCCCCCTATCCCCCCCAGTACCTGTCCCAGACCGACAACCATTCCCCGCCGGCGCGGCGGGATTGTCCTTGCCAGGTGGTCGAACCAGGGCACGCTGACAACTGCATCCAGCATAAAGAAGACGAACAGGAGCGCCAGGATCACAGCAATGGTCATCGAGGGCCTCGGGACAGCGAACTGCCAGATGACCCAGGCTACCAGTAAGAGCAGCGGACGCGACAGCCAGGCTGCACCGGCGATCACCTTTTTCCGGTGCGCCATTCTGGTGATAAATCCGGCCACCAGAAGCTGCGGTAAGAGCCAGGCACCCCTGGTGATGCCGCTCCCAACACCGATGATCAGTTGCGATTCGGTCAGCGTCCCGAGGAAGGCAGGCAGGACAGTGGTAGCCCCGATGAAACTCATGGCCATATAGAACAGTGATGAATCGCCGACCAGAGCAACGATATTGCGCCTGTATTGTGAGCGAGATGCTGTCGGGGAGTGTGCCACGTCCATCCCTAGTCGCGCGAATTGCCGCCTTGCGGATGTCCCTACTCTAGTCGAACAGCCTGTTCTGGCAAGCAGCTGGAGCCATCCGAGATGCTTTGCCGCCACATCACGGCCATGGTAAAATCACGGTGATCATGCAGAGACCTCGATCCGAAGGTGCATATGTGGCGTACGATTGGACACACCTGGGCCGTGGAGCAGCTTGCCGCGGGCCTGCTTACCGGCAACATCTCACGGGCCAACCTGTTCACGGGCCCGGAGAGCGTGGGCAAGGCCCATCTTGCCATAGAGTATGGAACTGCTCTCAACTGCCTGTCCGACACGCCGCCATGCGGATCCTGTACACACTGCAAACGCATTGCAGCGCTGAGCCATCCGGATGTGACCTTCATCCAGCCTGACAATGGCCATATCAAGATTGCCCAGATACGGCAGATGCAGTACGAGATCTCGCTCAAGCCCTATGAAGCCCGCTGGCGAGTAGCGATTATCACAGACATGCACACCGCGACAGAGGAGGCAGAGAATGCGCTGCTCAAGACGCTGGAGGAACCTCCGGCGCACGCAGTGTTGATTCTCACGGCTCTGGACGCCGGGCTGCTGGAGCCGACGGTCATCTCACGTTGTCGCGTTATGGCTCTGCAGCCTGTGCCAGACGAAGTCATTGCGCAGGCCCTTGTAGAGCGGGGGCTTGAGCCGTCGTCGGCCAATGAGATCGCCCGGCTATCCGGCGGGCGCGTGGGCTGGGCGTTGCAGGCCGCCGGAAATCCGGAGCTCGTCGAACGACGCCAGAGCGTTGTTGCCGACTTTCTGGACCTGTTAGACGCGGGCTACACTGATCGAATCGCCACGGCCGAGGCTCTCGGCCGTCAAGACGATCTTGTCGAAATCATCGGTACATGGCAGTCCGTGTGGCGCGATGTCATGCTAATCTCGGCAGGGTGCAATAATCTGGTTGTCAATCACCGGCAGCGCCAGAGGCTGGAACACCACGCAGAGGCAACAGGGCTTGAGCAAGCGCTGCGCGCTGCCATAGACACACAAAACGCGATCGCCCAGTTAGGCGAGAATGTCAACCCGCGGCTAGTCGTTGAATCCATGCTGCTCGGTTGGTGCGACACTCACGCAGGCCCCAAAAGTGGCCTCGAGGAATAAGGATACACCATGGCGTTAGTATGTGGCGTCCGCTTTCGAGGTGCAGGCAAAGCCTACTACTTTGACCCGGGAGATATTTCGGTCGCAGTGGATGACTATGTCATTGTTGCTACCGCCCGTGGCGACGAATTGGGCAAGGTCACCGAGACCCCGCACGATGTGACAGCCTCGCAGATCGTGGGAGAACTCAAACCAGTACTGCGCAAGGCCAGCGCCAGCGACATTGCGCGCGCCGAACGGTACCGTGAGAAGGAGACAGAGGCGGTCACCGTCTGCCAGGAGCATATCGGGAAAGCCGGCCTTCAGATGAAGGTCGTGAGTGCCGAGTTCAGTTACGACGGCGCGCGCCTGACCTTTTATTTCACCGCCGAGAATCGCGTCGACTTTCGGGCACTCGTCCGTGATCTGGCGCGCACTTTTCGGGCACGCATCGATCTCAGGCAGGTCGGTGTGCGAGATGAGGCCAAGCTCGTTGGCGGACTTGGCCCGTGCGGTCGCCCCTTGTGCTGTGCGACGTGGTTGACGCAGTTCTCCCCTGTCTCGATTCGCATGGCCAAGCAGCAGAATCTGCCTCTGAGCCCCATGGAGATATCGGGCCTCTGCGGACGCCTGCTATGCTGCTTGACATACGAAAATGACTACTACCGCCAGGTCAGCGGAATGTTCCCCAAAGTAGGCAGGACCGTAGACACTCCCTATGGCCGTGGGAAGGTGATCAAGGTATCTGTACTGAAAGAGACTGTGACGCTGCTCCTTGAGGATGGTTCCACAGCAGAGATGACGGCGGACCAACTCTCGGGCGCAGAGCCCATTGCACCTCGAGAAGCGGCTGTAGAAGAAGCGCGGCTGACCGACAGCCTCAGGAAGGTAACGACACCGCCACAGAGCGGTGAGCGGCGGCCAGAGGCGCGCCAGGGGTCCGATCCACGCGGCCAGGAAATATCGCGGCGCTCAAGAGGATCAAGCCGTCAGGCAAATCCCGGCCAATCTGCGCCAAACGCACCAAACGCGCCAGGACCGAAGAACCCTCCGAGCAACTCCAGAGCAAGTGCGTCTCAGAACAGCGGCGAAAACAGTCGGGAACGCGCCAGACCGGGGCAGGATGCTGATGGCCCATCCGAGCAGAGAAGCCGGCGTTCGCGCGGCGGTCGCTCGGGACGGGGACGGCGCACGCCTCGCGGGCCTGAGCCCGCGGACCCCACACAGTCCTGATCTCCGACGAACGCAAAAGGCGCACCACATGGTACGCCTCTATGTGTCTCGCGACCGGTTTCCGTAGCGCGCATCCATCGCAGCCAGGCACTCGAAAGGAACTCGAACCTGGCCAAGAGAGGGTGCCTTTCGTCCAGGTCCGTGATAGTCAGACCCGCCTGTCAGAAAGAGGCCGTGCTCCTGGGCAAGCCTGGCAAGGCGTCCTTGCTGACACGCATCATAGTCCCGATAAAAGACTTCCAGCCCGTCAAGCCCCTGCCCCACCAGCGGTTCGACAAGGAAAAGGATGCTCCAGGGATGAGCCAGAACCGCCAGCCCCTGCGCACCATGAATCATCTCGATCGCATCGGCCGGCGAGATCTTGGCCCGGGGCACATAGGCCTTTTGACCGTGATTCAAGTATCTGCCAAAGGCTTCCTCGACGGATGCAACGTACCCTTCTTGTATCAACAACCGCGCAATATGGGGACGACCCACGGCTTCCCCCTGGATCCCGTCACCGAGATGGTCGGAGGGCAGCGAAATTCCCAGGGCATGCAGCTTCTCAAGGATGCAGTAAGCACGATCAAGTCTTGCCTCTGCAAAACGTCTCAACTCACTGACCAGCGACGCATCTGTGTGGTCGATGAAATAGCCCAGAACATGGACTTGCACCCCTTCGTCGTCGGCGCTAATCTCGACACCAGGGATGACACGGACGCTGGTACCTGCCGCCCTTGTCAATGCTTCGGGTACTCCGGCGACCGTGTCGTGATCTGTCAGGGCAATCACGTCGATTGCCCTGCTCTCTGCCATATCCACGATCTCTGCGGGCTTGAGTGTGCCGTCAGAGGCCGTGCTATGAACATGTAGATCAATACATCCCATCATCTTGGTTCGATAATCAGCCTGATCGCAGTGCGCTCCTCTTCGGCCATCACAACGTCGACAAACGTAGGGATACAGATCACGTCTATGCCGTCCAACGCCAGATAAGAGCGTGCAATCGCCACTGCCTTTGTCGCCTGATTAACAGCCCCGGCGCCAACCGCCTGAACCTCAGCGCGCCCGTGCTCTCGGACAACGCCCGCGATCGCGCCTGCCACCGCCGTAGCCCTGGAGTGCGCCGATACCTTGAGGACTTCCATGGTGCTGACTCCTTCGGGATTGCACAGCTCACGCCAACCCCCGCAATCTGCACCTTGTGCGCCACGGTGCAGTAGCCCGCAAGCTCCAGCAGCCGGACGATCCCTTACTGCGCGTACTCTGTTGCTCTGAGTTCGCGGATAACCGTGACCTTGATGCGGCCCGGGTACTGGAGGCTTTCCTCAACCTTTCTGGCAATATCGCGGGAGAGGCGAATGGCGGCCAGATCATCGATCTGCTCCGGCCTGACCATGATCCGAATCTCGCGGCCTGCCTGGATCGCAAAAGAGGATTCTACGCCGTCGAACGAATTCGCCACCTGCTCCAGCGCACGAATGCGCTTGATATAGTTCTCCAGAGACTCGCGCCTGGCGCCAGGGCGACCTGCCGAGATGGCATCCGCAATCTGGATCAGCGTTGCCTCGAGGGAGCAAGGCTCAATATCAGAGTGATGCGCCCCAATGGCATTCACAGTGGGCTCGGGCATGCCATAGCGCCTGGCGATCTCTGCCCCGATCAGCGCGTGCGGTCCGTCCACCTCATGATCGACCGCCTTGCCAAGATCATGGAGCAACCCGGCGAGCTTGGCTTGCTGGACATCGGCGCCCAGTTCGGCTGCAATCAGTGCTGCGATCATCGCTGTCTCTATCGAGTGCTTGAGCACATTCTGACCATAGCTGGTCCGATAGTGGAGTCTACCCAGAAGCCGAATGATCTCTGGCGGCAGACCGTGGATACCCAGATCGAGCGCCGCCTCCTCGCCCTTTTCTCTGATCGTCTGATCGATCTCTTCCTGAGCCTTTTCCACCATCTTCTCAATGCGCCCCGGATGAATGCGGCCATCGAGTATCAAACGCTCCAGGGCCACACGAGCCACCTCGCGCCGTACCGGATCGAAACTCGAAAGGATCACCGTGTCCGGCGTATCATCGATCACCAGGTCCACCCCGGTGATGGCTTCCAGCGCGCGGATGTTTCTGCCGCCCCGCCCGATAATGCGACCCTTCATCTCGTCGTTGGGTAGCTCCACAGCCGAAACCGTGGTCTCAGCCACTTGGTCAGTAGCCACGCGCTGAATCGCTGTCGTGACAATCTCGCGCGCGCGCTCCTCGGCCTCCTCGTGAGCCTGCGCCTCAATGTCACGGATGATCTTGGCCGCGTCTATCCGAGCCTCGGCCTCTACTTCCTTGAGCAAAACCTCTTTTGCCTGCTCCTGCGTGAGCCCGGAGATTCTCTCGAGTTCGGCCAGGTGAACTTGCCAGGCTTGATCGAGCTCCATCTGCCGCGCATCCAGCCGCTGCTCGCGTTCCTTGAGCCGCGTCTCGCGGATCTCGAGATTGTCGAGGCGTCGATCCAGGTTGTCCCGCCTCTCCTGCAGGCGATTCTCCTGGCGACTGATCTCCTTCATGCGCCGTGAGGCTTCGTTCTCTGCCTCCAGCAAGATGGCCTGAACCTTGTCACGAGCTTCGATCTCCAGCTCCATCGCTTTGGTGCGTGCCTCACTCAGGGTCGCACGGGCCTGCTCCTGAAGCTGTGAGATGTTGTCCCCAATCGTTCGGTTCTTGAGCAGATACCCTAACGCAAACCCCCCGGCCGTGCCCAGAATGAATAGCACGAGCCATCCGATCCACATACCACCATTGAACATTCCAGTAGTTCCTTTCCCATCTATGTTAACGGGCTCCCCCGCTAGCTCCTATCGGTTGCCTCTCTCTCGGACTCGATTACGGACAAGTAATGCTCAGTTACGCTACGCGCAATGCCATACGAAAAGCCGCGCCTCTGCAAGAAACCCATCAGGTGGCGATAAAAGTCGTCTCGCTCCTGCTGACGATACCGCGGGACGGCCAAGCTTGCCGCCCTCATGGCGCTATCTCTTTCATCGAGACCCTCCAAAGCAGCCTCGACGATCGCGGGTGGTACGCCCTTCTGGCGTAGCTCACCTCGCAATGCCCATCTACCTCGCGGGCGGAAAGCCTCTCGGTTCTCTACCCAGAACTCGGCAAAAGCCCCATCATCAAGCAATCGCGCTCTCTTTAGCCTGTCAACGACCTGGTCGATCTCCCCATCACTCAGAGACCGCTTGGCAAGGTACCGTCTGATCTCATCTTCGCTTCGCGGCCGGTAGGACAGATAGTTGAGCGCTCGCTCGTACGCCTCTTCGACAACATCCGACGCCTTTAGTTCGGCGACCTGAGCCTCTGAAAGCTCCTGCCCAACCGTCAGCCTGGCTGCCAGGATAGCCTGCAGGCTAAAGGCATACTCGTCATCGACGTAGATGTTAACCCGACCGCTGGCTCGCTGCTGCGCACGGATGGCTGTTAGTTTCAATGTTGCTCGCCTGTATTGCAAAAGGGACTGCAGCCGTAGCCACAGTCCCATCACCTGCGAGTTATGCTCCACGCAATCTACTTACGGTGGAGAGAGGTTGCCCCAGCAAGGGGCCTCGTATTGCCCTGAGACGCTCAGGCTCCTCAAAACACTCTCCAGGCGCACATGAACACGATGAAAAGGTACTCCTAACGCTCTCAGCCGCCGTGCCGCCACCTCCGAAGAGGCACGCGGCCCTAACCGTAACGTCGGCCGAACGGCGCCCACGGGGGCACCAACAGGATTACTCTTCGACTTGTTCCAATGGGTCTGCTACGGTCTCACTCTCGCTCATCTTGCGCGACAGCAGGCCAATCTGCCCACGTACCTGCTTCTCGATCTCGGCGGCAAGCTCAGGCTGATCGCGCAGATACTCTTTAGCATTCTCCCGGCCCTGTGCCATGCGGACATCGCCAAAGGAGTAATAGGATCCGCGTCGTTCGACGACGCCTGCCTCTACGGCCACATCCAGCAGGCTCCCTTCTTTGGAGATGCCGTGATCGAACATAATATCAAACTCGGCCACCCGGAACGGGGGCGCCACTTTGTTCTTCTTGATGCGTGCGCGCACCCGGTTGCCAACGACTTCGCCCTTTTCCTTGATCGACTCTGCACGCCGCACGTCAATGCGAATCGCAGCATAGAACTTGAGGGCGTTTCCGCCGCTCGTTGTTTCGGGGTTCCCGAACAAGACGCCGATCTTCATGCGCAACTGGTTCGTGAAGATGACCGCCGTATTGCTACGCTTGATGGCTCCTGTGAGCTTGCGCAGGGCTTGCGACATCAGGCGAGCCTGAAGTCCCATGTGCGCATCGCCCATCTCGCCTTCGATCTCCGCCTGCGGCACGAGCGCCGCGACGGAGTCGATCACGATGCAGTCAACAGCACCGCTGCGCACAAGTGCCTCTGTGATCTCCAAAGCCTGCTCGCCCGTGTCCGGCTGAGAGAGATACAGCTCATCGATGTTGACGCCACATCGCTCGGCATAGGCCGAATCCAGCGCGTGCTCGACGTCGATGAATGCCGCTGTGCCACCTTGTCGTTGGCACTCGGCGATAATATGCTGACACAGCGTCGTCTTGCCCGAAGACTCTGGGCCATAGATCTCCGTGATTCGTCCCTTGGGGATCCCGCCAACGCCCAGAGCGACGTCGAGCGCGATACATCCGGTGGGTATCACATCGACTTCCAGCCCGGTACCTTCGCCAAGGCGCATAATGGCACCCTCACCATAGCGCTTGCGGATTTGTGCAAGCGTAGTGTCCAGCGCCTTCTGTCTGCCATCCTGAGTCATGGAACCCCCTGGGTCTGGCCTTATGCACGCATACAGTGTACATTATATGAAATCTGCACGCAAGTATTCGGCCCTCCGCTAGACAGCATGGCTACGGACAGGAGATGAACGTGAATGAACTGCCCCGGGTGCCTTTGGGACATTGGCCGACGCCTCTACAGGAGCTGAACCGGCTCAGTGAAACGCTCGGAGGTCCACGCATTTGGATCAAACGTGATGATCTCTCCGGGCTGGCCCTGGGAGGTAACAAGACACGCAAACTGGAATTCCTGATTGCGGACGCCCTCGCCCAAAAAGCGACCACTGTGATTACCACTGGCGCCGTGCAATCCAATCATGCCTGCCAGACCGCGGCTGCCGCTGCCCGCTGCGGCCTGCGCTGCATCCTGGTGCTGTCTCCTCAGTCTCCCGCGCGGATAGAGGGCAATCTCCTGCTGGACAGACTGCTGGGCGCATACATCCGTTGGACCGGGGACAGAGACCCCGCAACGGTGATGCAGGAAGTGGCGACCGAAGAGCGGGAGGCAGGCCGCGTGCCCTACGTCATCCCTTACGGGGGATCCAATGCCATCGGAGCGTCGGCGTATCTGTTCGCCATGCGCGAATTCGTCCGGCAGGCGCGCGAGCGCGATCTGATGTTCTCGGACGTCATCATTGCGTCGAGTTCGGGCGGGACCCAGGCGGGGCTGGTAGCGGGGGCGGCATCGCTCCACCAGAGCAACAGAATCCTGGGCATCGCGGTGGCAGAGCCAGCCTGTCAGCTCATTCCTCGGGTACACACACTGGCCGAGATGACCCTTCAGCATCTCAATGTCCATATGGGTGTCCCGCCGGAAAGCGTCCTTGTCGAGGACGGCTACCTCGGTGAGGGCTATGCCAGGATGGGCAGCCCTGAGCGTGAGGCGATCGCGCTGCTGGCACGCACAGAGGGCCTGATCGTGGATCCCGTGTATACAGGGCGGGCGTTGGCAGGGCTGATCGATCTCATCCGTTCTGGAAGATGGGATCGCGACGACACGGTACTCTTCTGGCACACGGGCGGAACAGGCGCGGTGTTCGCCTATGGGGACCAGTTGGACGCTGGCGACTGAGCGAGTTCCTCGGCATAGGCCCTGGTGATCAGCGTCCTAGCCAGAGCCCAATCGTAGTGATCTCGTGCTCTTTGACGCAGTCGCGCCCCCAAATCGGCATAGACTGGATCATCGATCACGAGTTCGATGCAGCGAGCCAGGTCCTCGCTGTCTGCTCTTTTCGCGTACACGCCGAGATCCCCGAGGTATTCGCGGCTTACAGCCGTGTCAAAGGACACAATCGGCAAGCCCATAGCCATATAATTCAGGAGCTTACCAGCGCCTTCCGTCGCAGAGAGTTTAGGCGAGACGGCAACATCCCCCTGTGAAAGCACATCTGGCGCCTCTTCATAAGGAACCTTACCCGTGAACGTGCAATGATCTGCGATCCCCAGTGCTTCTGCCATCTGGCGATAGTGTTCCGTATTGGGGAAGCCGGCAATGAGAAAATGCAGGTCACGACGGCGAGAGCAGAGCAGCGCTGCTGATTTCAGCAGATGGTCTGTCCCCTGGTAGTCTGCAAGTAGCCCCAAATACACCACCACCTTGCGTGAAGCGGGGATTCCGAGTGCTTGGCGGTACGCCAACCAGTGGGCATCGCGAGGCCTCGGGCTAAAGACATTGGTATTGACACAATCGGGCACGTAGGTGATCCGATCGGGACTACAGCCGAATGTGCGAGAAAGGATCTCAGAATAGAGCATTGTGCTCGTCAGTATACGCGTAGCACTTCGGTCGATCATCCCCTCGAGCCACCGAAAAAAGCGATATGCGAGGTCGCCTGCGTGAACAAAGTGATGATCCACCATTTCACCAGACAGGCTGCCCTGCAGATCGCACACCACAGGACATGAATATAGTCGTGAGAGCAACATGCCGATCAACGAGCCCTCGTGAATATGCCCGTGGATAATATCGGGCCGAAAGTCCCTCATGCTGTTGATCGCCCGAACGGTGAGTAACAGATCCATTGCAATCTTGTGCCGGGAGGAACCCACCTCGTAGTCTGTACGCCAGGGCACGCCCCTCGACCGATGGATCAGGATGCCCTCTGGATCGCGCCCCAGGTGATAGGTACAGATCACGACCTTATGTCCAGCATCGCGTAGATACCGCGCCTCTTCCAGAATGCGGACATGGCAGCCATAGTCCGCAAAGAAGGAAGTCGGAGCGATCATGAGGATCTTGAGTGAATGGGCGCAGGCCTCTTTCATCTCAGGCACATCGGACACACCATCCATATCAGGCAGCCCGTTCCTGGCGCAGTTGCCGGCGCAGCTTGACCAGTTCCCTAAAGGCGCGCAGCACGACTCTTGGGTTGGCACCTGTCTGTTTTCCTGCAACGCGAGGGTGATGGCTCACCGGCAGCTCTACGATGCGAAACCCTGCGCGACGGGCGCGCACAAGAAACTCTGCGCTGAACGTGGCACCGCAAGACGTGACATTGATCCGCTCGATCACCTCCCTGCGAAACAGCTTGTAAGCACAATCCACATCGCGCGCTGTGTGTCCAAATAGCAAATTGACCAGCCAACTCCATCCATGCCCGAATACGCGCCTGAACCAGGGGTCACTGCGCGCCTGTCGATAGCCGATGGCCATGTCAGCTTCAGCCATTTGGGCCATGAATACTGGCAGCTCGTCAAGAGTGAACTGCAGATCCGAATCCGTGAAAAAGATAAAGTCCTTGCTCGCAGCACGGATCCCGTCATACACGGCAGCACCATAGCCCAGATTTACCGGATGCCTGATCAGGCGCACGCGCGGATCGACACTGGCGATCTCTTCGACAACGTCTGCCGTTCTGTCGCGACTCCCATCGTCCACCACGATGATCTCGAGATCCTGCACCAGCGGGCCGACCTGCTCGCGAACCATATCCACCATGGCGCCGATATTGCCCTCTTCGTTGTAGGCCGGCAAGCTAACCGTGAGACTGGAGACCGTGCCAACCGGGGTCGAAACCACTTGATTCTCCTGTGACAGCATGTACTCGCCACCTTCCAACGGGATATGGCCCCCCTTGCAATCAGCATCTACCATCAGCGGCTTGCAAGAGCGCGAGATCGTGTCGAGACACATTCTCTGGTAACACATCAGGCGCGCTGTCGTGCCATCTCACCAGCGCCACCACCTCTGGCGCACACCCGACCCTCTTACACAACTCGGCCCCGTACTCTGCATGGCGCAGATGGCGGTACAGAGGGTGCCTCCACGAATGCGGACTGGGTGAGGCAAGACGCTCCAGCACCCCCGCGTGGTCAAGAAGAACACCAACGGTCCGCCAGAACAAGCTCAGGCCCGCACCCACCTTGCCCGCATCGTGCAGCAGCGCCGCCTGTGCCAAGGCCACAGACACGCCTGGCTCCTGCTGAATGTGCCGCAGCACACAGAGCGCGTGCACCTGGTCCGCCGAGCTGAGCGACTCAAATAGCGGCCACGCGGCCGCAGGCAACACCTGGCGCGCTGGCTCCAGGTCGATACGGCCGGGCCAAAGCGTCAGGCGGAGGCGCGTAAGCCCCTGCCAGAGCCGGTAGCCCCAATGTGCAATGCCCGCACCGCTCACAGTTCTCCCTGGCACACATCGCGGCTCGCCAACAAAACCGCCATGACTAGAAACCGGTCAGCAACGAGAAGAGGGCGAACGCAGGCCGACCAACCAGGATATCCAGCAGACCAAAGCCCGTAAACTGCGAGAGGAGAATGACGCCGAACAGGATCATCCAGCCGTAACGGTACAGTCCTTCGAGCGCTGCAATTGCCTTCATGGACCAGTCTTGCTTGATGAGGGAGAGCGCTGCAATCAGGACGCTAAAGCCATCCAAAGGGGGAATGGGTAGCAGGTTGAAGAAGGCAATCACCAGGTTGAGGAGGACGATATAATCCCTGGCCTCGAGCAAAACCGGCGGGATTCCGCTCCAGAGTCCCGCCAGACGACCAACCATGGCAAACAACGCCGCGGTGATCAGGTTGGCCCCCGGCCCCGCCAGTGAGACTATGCCATTCCCCAGCCTCGGGCCATAGCGCAGCCGGTAGGTGGCCACAGGAACGGGCTTGCCCCAGCCGATGCCGAAGCCAGTGATGGTCGTGATGAGCATCATGAGGCTTCCCAGCGGGTCCAGGTGCGCAAGCGGATTCAGGGTGATACGCCCGGCGCGGGAAGCCGTGTCATCGCCTAACCTGTCGGCGGCCCAGGCGTGGCTGCACTCATGAACAGTGATGGCTACCACGAGAGACAACAGCATCAGCACCATGCGCACAGCCGAACCTGTGGACAGCAGCGCAAAGGCGACCAGAATGAGGAGCACAAACAGCCAAAAGCCCCGGTCCTGACTGAAACGCCCCAGATTGATGTCTTTGAGTTTAGTCATGGCAAAGATTATACCACACTCACGGCATCCAGGCTGGCTTGGGCCATGCACTTGGACGCCGCGAGATCGTGGGTCAAGACGGTTGGCGCTGGCGAATCTCGCTTGTGAGAGCCTCCGCCGGACGCTATAATGGTGTATAGTGTCAGTGTAGTGCCCTCAGGCAGGGCGTCGAGACTCCGACCAGGGCGGGGGACGGCCAAAGGTTTCCCTGCACCATGCATCGCAAGGATTCACGTCACCGTGACCTGCCTGCTCGACAGATTGGCCAAAATGATTGCCGCGGTGCTGGGGATGTTCTCTTTCGCGCAATACGCGCGACTGTCCCACTGGCGCGACCGGTCGCGTCCGGGCAAAGATGAGCACCGGGGCTTTATCGTCATCCAGATCGATGGCCTGTCCTATGATCACCTTCGTGCAGCGATCGATCTGGGATATGCGCCACACCTCAGGCGCCTCCTTAGCCGCGGCGAAATGCGCCTGCATCCCTGGAAACCCGGTGTGCCCGGCACCACGCCCGCATCACAGGCGGGCATCATGTTCGGCAGCAGCGCCCTGATACCGGCCTATCGCTGGTATGTCAAGAGCACGGGACAGATCAAGGTATCCTCGCAGCCCGAAATAGCCCAGGCTTTGCAGTCGGAGCTCTTACGGGATAGGCCGGGCATCCTCAAAGGCGGATCCAGCTACATGAACGTCTTTGATGGCGGGGCGGCACATGCACTCTTTACACTGGGGACCTTTGGCAGGCATCGCATCTCTGAGGGCCTTCGTGGGGTCCGATTCCTGCTGCTCTTTGGCCTGAATCCTTTTCGCACGGCCACGTTGCTCGTGCTCTCTATCTGGGAATACCTCACGGATCTCGCTCAGAGAACCCAGGCCACGCTGAAACAAACGACGCCCCGCCCGTTGAGCCGCGCATTTCCCTTCCTGCGGGTCATGAGCAACGTCGTCATGCGTGAGGTTCAGACATTCTCAGTCAGCCTGGACATCTTTAGCGGCGTGCCGGCCATCTACACAACGTACTATGGATTCGACGAACTGGCCCATCACTATGGTCCACGATCGAAGCCGGCGCTCCGTGCACTGGGCGCCATCGACAGCCGCGTGCGGCGTATTGACCGCTACAGACGCATGAATGTCTCACGCCCGTATGACCTCTTCCTGCTCTCAGACCATGGCATGACAGATGATATCCCCTTCTCTGTCGAATATGGGCAGACGCTCGGCGAATTGGTACAGGATCTGGTGGGGCGCAGTGCAGCCATTCGTGAACTGATGAGCGCGCAGCGGGCCGACCTGCCAAGCACGCTCTTTGTTCAGCAAGAATTGATGGCGATCGGCGCCGAAAGCAGACCGACGGTCTCCAGACTCAGCCAGTACCTCCTGCACTATGTAGAGAGCCGCGTTCCCATCGAGCTTGATGCCAGCGACTATGAGCCTGCCCAGGCAAGCGATGTGATAGTGAGCAGTTCAGGGTCATTGTCACACATCTATCTAAACGCCACATCAGAGCAGTTGAGCCTCAGTCAGATTGGCGCTCTCTACCCTACCCTCGTCTCTTCGCTGCTATCGCACCCGGGCATCTGGTTGGTGATGGGCAGAGAAGAGGGTAGGACGTTCATCTTTGGCAAGGAAGGTGTTGTATCTGTTGCCGAGAAGACACGGATAGAGGGCCACAACCCGCTACAACAGCTGGCATACGGGGAGTGGGCTGTACGGCAGCTGTCGCGGCTGGCCTCGTTGGCAAACTCCGGCGACCTCATCCTGGTGGGCGCCTATGATGCTGACGCCCAGCGCGTCTCGTGCTTTGAGAATCAGTGGGCCTGTCACGGCGGTCTTGGGGGGCCGCAAGACATGGCCGTCTTTATGACCGAGTCGCACATCGATTGGCCGCTCGCCTCTCTCGATCGCGCAGCCGAGGTGTACAATCTCTTTATTCACCAGTACGGGATCACGTGATGCCACAGCAGCAGGTCCGGATTGCCAACAAAACTACAGGTGTCCTATGATGCAGCCGCGGGCGTGCCATCCCTGGGATCTGGCGCCAGGAGAGGCGATTGCGCTGCAAAAGAGCCTGGCAGGCGAGCTCATTTTCACACCCATTTCTAGGCCAGTCGGTACCATCGCTGGCGTCGATATATCCGTCAAAGGCAATCACGCTCATGCGGCAGTTGTCGTACTGTCCTATCCTTCGCTGGAGGAGACCGAACGTCGCACGGCGATAACAGAGGTGACCTATCCTTATGTCCCAGGGCTGTTGACATTCCGCGAAGCACCGGCCGCCCTCCACGCGCTGGCCGCACTGAGCACCTGGCCGGACTTGATCATTTTCGACGGGCAGGGCTATGCGCACCCTCGCCGCTTGGGACTGGCCAGCCATCTCGGGCTGATTCTGAACACCCCGGCCATCGGCTGCGCCAAGTCACGACTCTGCGGGACTTGTGAGCCCCCCGATCTGGAGCGCGGCTCCTGGAGCCCGCTGATCGATGATGAGCAGATTATCGGCGCAGTAGTCCGTACACGCACGGCTGTCAGTCCAGTCTATGTATCGGCAGGGCATCTGACCGATCTGCAACAGGCGATACAATTCGTGCTAAACACATGCCGCGGTTACCGGCTGCCTGAACCCACACGGCAGGCACATCGCCTGTCCACCCAATGGCCGGAGACGAAATGAGTACCTTACACAAACGCTTATCCGCGCTGTGCATGATGGCCATCCTCCTGATAGGAATACCGCTGCTCCCGCCGAACCTGGGCGCGGCTCAGTCAAAGCTGCCGGAGAGCGGCATCGCCGGCCGAGTGTTTCACATCGTCACCCTGGAGCCGATTCCGGATGCGGTCATCACAGTAGGAAACGCGTCCGTCATCTCTGACGATCAGGGCTGGTACAGCTTGAACCTGCCTTCAGGCACCTACACAGTCTCGGTTCAAGCCGCTGGCTACATCGGCATGTCACAGGTACTTCAGCGGGTCGACCAGCATATGACCACTGTGGACCTTGCCATGATCCCGCGCGATCCTGACGACCGGATGAGCGATCAGATCGCCGCCGCTCTGAATCTACAGCAGCAGACACCGGCTGACGTGATCGAGCTCGCCCTGTCAACGGACGGGGTGATGGCCTCCAGCGTTACTGAGCTTCCCGCAACCATCCGTCTGGCCGTACGGCAAGACCCCGCCATCGCCGACAGCCCGATTGTCGAGGTGATCACCCTCGATTTTGAAGAGTACATCAAAGGCATCCTGCCGTACGAGATGTCGCCGACTTACCCGCTGGAGGCACTCAAGGCACAGGCCGTGGCGGCCCGCAGCTACGCAGCCGCCAATCTGGGCAAACATGCCGCGGACGGAGCGGACGTCTGCAGCTCGGTGCACTGCCAGGTATGGCGCCCGACGCGATACGAGACCACGGATCGCGCGGTTGATGAAACCCGTGGCATTGCGGCGACCTACGAGGGCGCGATCATCTATGCCTTCTATCATGGGCATTGCGACGGGCACACACGCAACAGTGAGGACGTGTGGTCAGCAGCACTGCCCTATGCGCGGGCGGTCCCATGTACCTGCGGCTATGATTCCCTGTATGGACACGGCGTAGGCCTGTGCCAGGAAGGGGCTCGCGCCATGGCCAATGCCGGGGCCACCTTCGACCAGATCATCAAGCATTACTACACCGGTGTTGCGCTCCT
>CAZYWU010000011.1:38418-61494 GCA_964651255.1 uncultured Anaerolineales bacterium | reverse complement strand
ATTGTCCCCACATTCACGTGAGGCTTGCTGCGCTCAAATACGACCTTACCCATCCCGCTCTCCTCCTGCGATGTTGGGGCCAGGTTACCCATCGAGATATGGAGCCCACGATGGGATTCGAACCCATGACCTCATTCTTACCAAGAATGTGCTCTACCTACTGAGCTACGTGGGCGACCTGCTGAACAAGGTGGGCAGAGAAGGATTCGAACCTCCGAAGGCGCTGCCAGCTGATTTACAGTCAGCCCCCTTTGGCCACTTGGGTATCTGCCCAGACATACACGATCGATTTGGTAACTGCTCTTGTTCTGAGCCGACGGAGGGACTTGAACCCACAACCGACGGTTTACAAAACCGTTGCTCTGCCAATTGAGCTACGTCGGCCTGTCGTCCTCGGAACGGTGTCAAGGGTTCGTCGGCCAGAAAGCACCAAGAGAATAGTATACGGATGTGCCGATAACGGTCAAATAAGCACATCCCGGGCACACAAGATGCCTCAAGCGTGCCTGCGCGGACCGCCAGCATCCCGTGCGCTCAGCGCCTCATATAGTACGATGGCGCCAGCGACCGATACGTTCAGCGAGTTGATCCTGCCGCGCATCGGAATACGCAGGAGATAGTCGCACTGCTGGGCCACCAGCCGCCGCATGCCCTGCCCCTCGCTCCCGAGGACCAGCGCCAGAGGCCGGCAGTAGTCGGCCTGGCGATAGTCCTGAGCATCCGGCCGGTCCTCGATGCCGGCTACCCAGATCCCTCTCTGTTGCAGCTGCTGCAGTGTCCTGGCGATGTTTGTGACCGAACTGATGAGCAGGTGCTCGGCCGCCCCCGCCGATGCGCGGCTCACCGCCGGCGTGATCTGCGCCGCGCGATGTGAGGCGATCAACACACCGTGAACGCCTGCTGCCTCGGCCGTGCGGAGCAAGGCCCCCACGTTTTGTGGATCCTGAAGTTCATCGAGCACCAGAAGCAGGGGGTCCTGACTGGAGGCTTCCGCATGGGCCAGAATCTCGCCCAGATCCACGTAAGGGTAATCGCTGACTCGAGCGACGATGCCCTGGTGAATGAGTTCGTCGCCCAGGCGGTCCAGCTCATGCCGCGGAGCTTGCGTAACAGGCACCTGTGCCGTGTGGCAGAGCCCCAGGATCTCTCCGATGATCCCTTGCTCATCGATGCGTTCGGCGAGTGTGACGCTCTCAAAGTGCCGGCGCCCCGCGATGAGCGCTTCGCGGATGGCATTGCGCCCAGCCAGTATCTCCATCTCGTTCAGGCCTATCCAATCGTCCAGGTGGTGCCCTGCGGACCATCCTGCAGCTGTATGCCAAGGGCGCTTAGCCCGTCGCGCAGCTTGTCAGCCAGTTCGTATGCCCGTGCCTGCCGCAGCTCTCGCCGCGTTTCGATGATGAGCTCAATCAGCTGCCGTGAGAGCTCGGGCGCGTCGGACTCTTCCAGCTGATCGGGGAGCACGCCCAGCACATCGCCGGCCAGCTGGCCAAACAGCCGGTCGATGAGCTCCAGATCTCCGCGGGTCAACGTGCGCGGTTCCTGCAGCAACAGATTCACGGCGCGGCTGAAATCGAACAGCGCTGCAATGGCCCCGGGCGTGTTAAAGTCGTCGTCCATGCTGGCTTCAAAGGATGCTCGGCTGGATTCCGCCAGCCTCGCGACCTCTGAGGATGCTGCGCCTTCAGGGGCGGCGGCAAGCTGCCTGCGCACGGCGCGAACGGTGCCATAGAGCCGCTCCAGCCCTCTGGCAGCGGCATCCACAGCTTCCTCGGTCATATCCAGGGGGCCGCGGTAGTGACTCTGCAGGATGAAAAAGCGCAAGACCATCGGGTCCCAGCGCTCATACGCCCGCTCCAGCGTGATGAAATTGCCGAGGGACTTGTGCATCTCCTCGCCACGGATCATCAGCATGCCGTTGTGCACCCAGTAGCGCGCAAAGGGCAGGCCGTTGGCCGCCTCGGCCTGCGCGATTTCGCACTCGTGGTGAGGGAACTTGTTCTCCACTCCGCCGCCGTGGATGTCAAAGGGTTGGCCCAGGTATTTGGTCGACATCACAGTGCACTCGATGTGCCAGCCAGGATAACCCTCGCCCCAGGGGCTGCTCCAGCGCATCACATGCTCCGGGTCCGCCTTTTTCCAGAGCGCAAAGTCTTCAGGGCTGTGCTTGTCGTCGGGCTGTTGCACCCGCGTGCCAGTCTGTGCCTCCTCCAGGCGGCGCCCAGAAAGCTTGCCATAGCCCTCAAAGCGAGAGACATCGAAATAGACCGAACCGTCGGACACATAGGCATAGCCATTGTTCACCAGTCTCTGGATCCAGTCGATCATCTCATGGACGTGGCCCGTAGCCCGCGGCGAGATGTCCGGTCGCAGGACATTCAGCCGGTCCATGTCGGCAAAGTAGCGTCGCGTATAGTACTCGGCGAGCTGCATGGGCTGCATCTGTTCGCGCCTGGCGCCCTGTATGATACGGTCCTCGCCACTGTCAAGGATGTGCCCGACATCCGTGATGTTCTGGACATAGAGTACCTGATAGCCCTTGTACCGCAGATAGCGGACCATGACGTCGAAATTCACATACGTCTTGCCATGCCCCAGGTGCGCATCGTTATAGACCGTTGGGCCGCAGACATACATGTGCACACGGCCAGGGTGCAGGGGTTCAAAGAGCTGTTTTTCGCGTGCAAGCGAGTTGTAGATTGAGAGCGCCATTTATGTTCTCCTGATGGGGTTCGTCTGCCGGATCGAGTCGCTGCGCGGGACGGTCGCGACGCGCGCCGTCCCCGAGCACAGATGCACTGGCAGACTAGACGGTGGACTGGCATTGGTTGTGACTCTTCTGTGCACGCTCTCTGCAGCGCTGCTCTCCAAGCAGTGACGTGACTATCCCCAGGCAAGGACCTCTGAGGCTGCCGGTGAGCGCCGCTCGGATGGGGAACATCACCTGCCGGCCCTTCAGACCGTCAGAATCGCGCAGAGCATGGCGCAGTTCAGTCAGCCACGCATTGGCCGCTTCCGGTGTGCTGATGGCCTCGGCGGTCAGACGCTCCAGAAACGCTGAGAGCGCTCGTGCCGCCCACGGCTCTGCCAGCGCCTGCCGCGCTTCCTCGGTGGCGTCTGGTGGGCGAGGCGCCAGGGCAAAGGCACAGAGCGCCACCATATCGGACAGGGTCGTGGCCTCTTCCTGTGCAGCGCCGACAAGTAGAGAGTACCAGTGCTCGGGGGCGTGCGCCGTCCCTTCGGCGGCCTCCCAGCGTCCGTAGGCCTCCTCCAGCCGCGGGCGCAAGAGAGCGGCTATGCGGCCGCGATCTGCGCGCTGGAGCCGCTTTTGATTGAACCACTGCAAACGGGTGGCATCGAATATCGACGGGTTGGCAGAGAGCCTGCGTACATCAAACAGGCGAACGAGATCGTCCAGCGTATTGCGCTCGGGGTTGCGCCCGGGGGCCCAGCCGAGGGTGGCGGCATAGGCTATAATCGCCTCAGGAAGGTAGCCCTCGCGGGCATAGTGCTCGATGGAAGTGTCGCCGTGCCGTTTGCTCATTTTGCTGCCGTCGGGCGACAGGATGAGCGACATGTGGCCAAAGCGTGGCGCCGCATAGGCGAGGGCCTCGTACAGGAGCAGCTGTCGCGGCGTGTTGGAGAGATGTTCCTCGCCTCGCAGCACATCGGTGATGCCCATGGCATGATCGTCCACCACCACGGCGAGGTTGTAAAAGGCGCGCCCCGCTGCCAGGGACTCGTCGGCGGCGCGGTAGATGGCAAAGTCGCCGAGATCGTCGGACGTGTAGGTGATCTCGCGGCGGATCAGATCGGTGAAGGTGATCTGGCGTCCTTCTGGGACACGGAAACGGTATACGGGCGAGCGCCCGAGGCGCCGCAACCGTTCACGGGCCTCTGGATTCCGGCAGTGGCCATTGTACCGGGGCGGCTTGCCTGATGCCAGCGCCACGCGCCGCTGCTCTGCCAACTCCTCTGGGGAGCAATAGCAGGGGTAGGCATCTCCCTGCGCGATCAGCTGCTCCATCGCCTGCCGGTAGAGGTGCTGCCGCTCCGACTGGCGGTAGGGTCCATACTCGCCACCGATATCGGGGCCCTCGTCCCAGTTCAAGCCCAGCCAGGTCAGCTGCCCGAACAGATCCTGCTCGAACTGCCTCTGGGAGCGCTCCGCATCAGTGTCCTCCACGCGCAGGATGAAACGGCCGCCCTGTTTTCGGGAATGAAGATAGTTGAACAGCGCCGTGCGCACGCTGCCGATGTGCTGCTTGCCGGTTGGGCTGGGTGCGTATCGCACGCGAACGGTTTCGCCTATCATCTCACCACTTGATCAGGGCGCCATACCTGGTGACTCGTCCACGCCCTGAACAAGCATGTTAACATGTGCGTTATGATCTGTCAATGCGTCCGAAAGCATTCGTTCTGACAATGATCCCGCGGTGGACCGCGGTGTTGACAGCGCTGTGCTGCCTGCGCTACGATCGGTCAGCATCAATGACGGCAACGAGTGAGGAGGCAGTGGGATGAGGCTTGTATGCGTGACGGATAACTGCGTTCAGCGCGGTTCACACTTTTGGGGCGAACATGGGCTCTGTTTCTGGATCGAGACCGGGCAGGGCAATGTGTTGTGGGATACTGGCCAGACGCCGGAGGTGCTCAGCCACAACCTCGCTATGCTCAAGCTGGATGATCAGCCTGTGGACGCCCTGGGCCTGAGCCATGCCCATTATGACCATACCGGTGGTCTCAGATCTGTCCTCGCTCGCTACCCCGGTGTGACAGTGTTCGGCAACGCCTCTCTCTTTGAGCCGCGATTTAGCCAGGCTGGCGATCGCCTGCGCGAGATTGGGCTGACCGGCGACACCCAGGAGTGGCAGACTCTGGCCAGCTTTTCGCTTTCCGATGAACCCCAGGAGATGATTGCCGGCGTGAAGACGACAGGCCGCATCGCGCCGCGCCCTTTCCCTCCAGGGGCCAGCCCTCACCATGTTGTCCGCATCGACGGGGAGATCGTGCCCGACCCCTATGCAGATGACATGTCGCTGGTTTTGCAAGTCCCGGGCGGCATTGTCCTTCTGTGCGGATGCTGTCACGCCGGACTGCGCAATACACTGGCTACGGTACGTAGCCAGACGGATGTGCCACTCGTGGCGATCATCGGCGGAACGCACCTGGCGGATGCGACCGAGCAGGAATTCGCCGCCCTGATAGAGGTGCTCAGAAGGGAAGGCTCTCCAAGGCTGTACCTCAACCATTGCACCGGCGAGCGCCCCGTGTATGCGCTGCAAGCGGCCTTTGGCGAACTGGTCTCACCGTGCCCCGCGGGTACAGTGATCACCTTTGAGTAGACGCCTGGCGGGGCCCGGGCGCGCTACAGTGTGCGCCCAATGGCCTCCGCGATCAGCCTGCACTCGGCCATCAGCCGTGAAAAGTCGGAAAATGTCAGGCTCTGGAGGCCGTCGGAGAGCGCATTGGGCGGATCGGGATGCACCTCGATCAGCAGGCCGTCCGCGCCGGCGGCGATCGCTGCGCGAGCCAGCCCGGGAACCAGCGCAAAGTGTCCGGCGGCATGGCTGGGATCCACGATAACCGGCAGGTGAGACTGTCGCTTGACTACAGGAACGGCGGAGATGTCCAGCGTAAAGCGCGTGCTATCCTCAAAGGAGCGGATACCGCGCTCGCACAGGATCACCTGATTCGCGCCTGAGGCGAGCACATAGTCCGCTGCCTGCAGCCACTCGGTCACCGTCGCTGCTAAACCCCGCTTCAGGATACAGGGCTTGTTGGTCTCTCCGACTGCCCTGAGCAAGGTATAGTTCTGCATGTTGCGCGCGCCCACCTGGAGGATGTCGATCTCCCCGGCCATACGCTCCACGTACTGCGAGTCGGTTACCTCGCTGACCACCGGGACGTGCAGGTCATCGCCGATGCGGCGGAGCAGATCAACCCCTTCAAAGCCCATACCCTGAAAGCTAAAAGGTGAGCTGCGTGGCTTGAATGCGCCGCCGCGCAGGACCGTCGCGCCGGCGCTCACAACGTGTCGCGCTGTGGCGGCCAGTTGCTCCCATGACTCGATCGAGCAGGGGCCTGCCATCACGACGATCTGCGGCCCGCCGATCGTGACGTTCCCAGCTTGCACCAGGGTCGACTCTGGCCGGAACTCGCGCGAGGCCAGTTTGTACGGGCGCATGATGCGCGTGACAGAGGCCACACCAGGGAGTACCTCAAAGTTGGCGGTCGGCACGTGGCCTGTGTCGCTGCCCAGCACGGCCACCACAACCTTGTCGGTTCCTCGGTTCAGCTGAACCTCAAAGCCGTAGCCGTGGGCCCGTTCGATAACCGCATCCAGTTGTTCCTGGGTCGCGCCGCGCTGCATCTCGACGATCATTGCGATCCTCCTCGCCGCTGGCCTGGTCTGCTACCAAGTATAGTAGCAACGGGGCGCAGGCCCAAGCATGGCTCTGGCTGCTGTGTACTGTTCGGTCCCAAAGCCACGGTCACGGCGCGTTCCGCGCTGCTTTGACGCTCGCTCTGTGCTGGCCTAGAATCGACCCGTTCGATAGTCTTTGCATCCCGGGGGCTGTATTCATCATGAGAGCGCTGATTACAGGTGGCTGCGGCTTTATCGGCAGCTATCTTGCCGAGGCCTTGCTGGCTCGTGGTGACGCCGTTACGGTCGTAGACGACCTGTCCACCGGGCGCTTTGAGAACATACAGCCTCTGGTCGGCCGGCCCGGCTTCTCTTTTGCCATCGAAACGATCGCTAATGAGACCGTCATGGACCGGCTCGCCAGCGAGTGCGACATTATCTATCACCTTGCTGCGGCGGTCGGCGTAGAACTTGTCGTTCGCGATCCGGTGCATGTGCTGGAGACAAATGTTCAGGGCACTGAGGTGATCTTTCGCGTGGGTGCGCGCTATCGTAAGAAGGTGGTGCTGGCCTCGACCTCAGAGGTCTACGGCAAGGGCACCCGGGTCCCTTTCTCCGAGGACGATGATCGTACGCTCGGACCTACCACGCGCAGCCGCTGGTCCTACGCGTGCTCCAAGGCTCTGGATGAGTTCATGGCGCTGGCCTATCACAAGCAGCTGGCGCTGCCTGTGGTGATCGCGCGTTTCTTTAACACCGTCGGGCCGAGGCAGAGCGGGCGCTACGGTATGGTGATTCCGCGCTTTGTGCGCCAGGCATTGTCTGGAGAACCCCTGACGATCTATGGAGACGGGCAGCAGTCGCGGTGTTTTGCTTATGTGGAGGATGTGGTCCGGGCCGTAATGGCGCTGGCCGACTGCCCGGAGGCCGTGGGGCAGGTCTACAACATCGGCAGCACCGAAGAGGTCACGATCGAGCAACTCGCGCAACGGGTTGTCGCTCTTTCGGGCAGCCAGTCTGAACTGGTGTATATCCCCTATGGCGAGGCCTACGAAGAGGGGTTTGAGGATATGCTTCGCCGTGTGCCCGATATCCGCAAGATCAAGGCGGCGGTGGGCTGGGAGCCCACAGTGGACCTTGATGGCATTCTGACGCGAGTCATTGCCTCAATGCGAGAGTAGCGACCAAGCGGGGTCCTCTCGCCGTAACGGCTCTGGCTTGAGCCCATCTCCTCAGAGGAGTACGGATGTCTCTACCTCTTGATTTTTCCAAGCGCGCCCTTATCTTGGGTGCCCTCTGCTTCCTGGTCGCAGGCTGTGCCAGGTCGGAGCGCGGCGAGATCACGCCTACGCCGGATATTGCCCTGCTGGAGACTCGCACTGAGGCCCAGCTGGTGGCGCGGCTCACCGCCATCGCACCCATTCCCTCGGCTACGATGACGCTCACTCCGGCACCTCCCACGCCGGTACCCACACCCAGGCCCACGCTCACGCCAGCGCTGGTTCCGACGGTCCCTGTTGCGCCGTTGGTCGTGGTCAATGTGCTGCCCAACGGTACTGGCAACATCATAGTGCCAGCCTGGGCGGGCGAGGAGATCGTACTCACGCACTTTGTCGAGCCCATGAGCATCAGCGCGGTGCGCTGGCTGCCAGATGGCGAGCACATCGGATTTACCAGCTCGCACGACTTTGTCTTTAGCCGCGACAATGAAAACAACGTATTTGTCATGCGCGCGGACGGCTCGGAACAACGGATGGTGACCGGACAATACGTGAGCCCGGAGGATGTGGCTGGTCCCTTTGTATCGCTTGCGGGACGTGTGGAGGGAGCCACCGGGCTGTGCCGTGTGACGGCGCAGGGTATGGCCAGCCTCGTCGATGCCGATGAGACCGGGGCATTCGTCCTCGAGGGGGTGTCCCAGGAGGCTACCTGGGCGCGTGCCGTCTGCCAGGGTGATGCTGCAACGCTCCAGGGCAGTGTGGACCTGGATCTCTCCGGTGGGGCCGGGGAGATCGTGATCGCAGTGTCCCCCGGCGGCCAGGGCTGGCGCGATATCAGCTTTGGGCCGGATGGGGAGCGGTTTGTGGGCACGCACTACCAGTGGCGACTGGATGATGCCGGAGAGGTTGTCTACGAGCTTGCCGGTGTGCTGTATGATACCGCGGCCGGAGAGTATGGCCGGTTGGAGCTACCCGAAGGTATGGCCTTCCACGGGGCTGCCTGGTCTCCCGACGGAGAGCGTATCGTCGGGGGCATCTCGGATGAAGAGATGGCCTATCTCTGGGAGTGGGATGTCCAGGGGGCGTCGGTCGGCGAGCTCTACCGGATTGAATTCCCCGAAGATCAGATCCTGACGATTATGCGACCGGCATGGTCGTCGGAGGGTACCTCCCTCGCCTTTGAACTCCATCGCTGGTATTGGTGGAGCGGTCAAAAGTTTCGTACCGATCTGATGAAGATTGACGCCGACGGGCAGAATGCGAGCTCCCTGGTGGAGGCCGAATGGGGCTGGCACGCCACAAACCCCAGCTGGGGGATGGGAGGCACTTCGCTGTTCTACCAATTCTATGCCAGCGATATCGATCTGGGGGGCCTCATGCCGGAGCGGGCTGATATCTGGTCGGTGAATGTTGACACGCTCGAGCGTGCGCGCTGGACAGAGGACGGAGGGAGCTTTTTGCCGGCAGTGCGCCCGAGGGTTGCCGGCTCGTAGCCGATACGCTGCGTCGGCGCCATATGACAGATATGTGGGCTCATGATAGAATTGATTGAATCTTCTGAAGGAGACAAGGCGTGCAACTGCCTGCGAATCTGAATGTGTATGCGGCCGCAGCATTGTTTGTCATCGGGGCATACCTGGTGGCAACCTACGTCGGCCTGGTCGTCTGGACCTTTCGCGATATTCGTTCCCGGACGCGTGACGTCCTGGGGCAGATTCTGGCCACCCTGTTAGTGGCGGTGTTCACCTTGCCCGGCGTGTTGATCTATATCCTCCTGCGTCCCAAAGAGACGCTGGCCGAGGAGTACGAGCGCTCGCTGGCTGAGGAGGCCGTGCTGCAGGACCTGCATGAGCGTCGTACATGCCCGAGTTGCCAGCGCAGGATCGAGCAGAGCTTTGTGCTCTGCCCGTACTGCAAGCATCAGTTACGTGACACATGCCTCAATTGTGGCGAGCTGGTGGATCTTGACTGGATAGTTTGTCCCTACTGCGGGCACCCTCATGAGGTGCCTGAACAGACGCCGCGCCGAAGCAAGTCCAAGGCGGCCAGGGGGACGACAGCAGAGCCACCGAAGCAGGAACAACTGGCTGAACAGGTTGCGGAGCTTGAGCCGGTGCAGGAATACAGTTCGGCGACCGAAGAGCGCTAACCTGACAGTACTGATTGACCGGAGGCGTTGATGCCTCCGGTTCCTCTATCTCAGCGGCTGATTCTGGGCCAGATGTTTCTTCTCTTGAGCTCTGCGATGAGGCGCTCCATATTGTCCTCATCCACGAGGCAGCGTGTTGCACCCAGCCCCTGGCCGAGCAGGGCAGCAATCGCCGGCACCTTGCGTATCCTTTGCATGGTTGCGGCATCCACTGTCTCCAGCAGCACGGCGCGTCTCAAGCTGGCGCTCCCATAACGTTGGCCCCATGCCTGCAGCGTTCGGGTGGCGATCTCTGGCAGGCGGTCGTTCGTAATTCGCCTGAGAAAGGTCAGCATCTGGTCGGTGGTGATGCCCGCGTTCTCGGCTTGCCAGATAGAGTTCTCTGAAAGCTGGTAGCGCGCCTGTTCCTCGCTGTGTCCCCGCCACTCGGCAAGGCGTTCCAGCTGGTAGCGCTGGTAGCGCGAGTTGCGTAGGTCGATAGTGACCTGCAATCTGGAATCGATCGCGGCAAGAGGCGCGCCCGGACGGTCGCTGGGGAGGTGAGGAGGCAACTCGGATAGCAGTTCACTCCCTGGTGCGCTGACCCTAAAGAGCTGATGGTTCTCGGCATCCGTGCCGAGATCGACGATGCCGAGCCAATGCAAAGGCCCGGCCACGAGATAGCGCGCGAGAGCGCCCTCGATGGCTTCCCAGCTGGCCATGCCGCGCAGGAATTCTCCGCTGGCAGCATCACGCACAAGCCAGCTGTCCATGTCGCCGTCGGGTCTCAAATAGTCGGGCTGAACCTGCCGCAGCGCGGCCACAAAGCTATCGAGTTCATACCACTGGCCTTCCGCAAGCCCCTCAAGGTGCTTGCACAGCCGCTTGCGTGCCTCCCAGGGCTCGTGCAAGCAGGTGCTCCGATCGCAGATGATCCCGGGCAGATCGTAGAGCTCATCCCAGCTGCGGTCGTCTCGCCAGGCCGTATAGCAGGCCAGCCACTGATCCGCATCTGGCTGCCCCAGCCACTGCCGCGCGCGGAGCGATAGATGCCACTGTCTGCCGTCGTGTGCCACCAGATTCTGCTCTGTGAGCAGGCGCCAGAGCAGCTGCATCCGCTCTGAACTCGCGGGGCCACTGAGCCTCGCACCGAGGTTTAATCTTGCTTCGAGTTCGGCGGGGAATCCGCCGGAGGCCGGCAGGCGTACCGGCTGCTGCCTGAGATGGACGATCTCTGCCATGATATCCTCTACGAGGGTATCGCCCTGGCAAAATCCCTCGCCTGTTGGTAGTGCCATGACAAGGCTGTTCTTGAGCGATGGTGGCTCAAGACGGGGCAGCCGGGCCAGCAGCTGATCCGGAATCACAAACAGCTCGCCCACCAGATCGCCGAGATCGCCAAAGGCGCGATAGATCAGCCCTCGGTAGTATAGCTCCTCCAGCGGGCTGGAGGGTTCCCGCCAGGGCTGTTCACGCCGTAGTGCGGCGGGCCCAAAGCGCCGGACCTCACCGTAACGCATGGACAGGGTGCGTGCGGCAAAAGCACCGCCAGCGGCCGCCACATGGGCCAGCGCCTCCTGCGCCTCCGGGGAGAGGGTCTTTACCATGCGTTCCACCGCACCGGGCGCCAGCATCCCCTCGCCCAGCCTCAGCACTCGATGCAGCGGCTCATCTGCGGGCAGGTCAATATCCCAGGCCTGTGCCAAAGCCCGGTGCAATTCCTCCGGATAATCGTCGAGACTGCGAAACAGGTCTTTCATGTTCGGGATGTGATGAGTATAAGAGGACCGAAACAGGCTCGCAACCAGTGAGGGCACCAAACGAGATGGCTGCCGCTCACATACATTATGTTCTGTTGGTTCTGGTTAGTTGCTAATCGAGGGCAAGCTTGGTACAATTATGGTGCCAGGGTGACTACCAACTTCCTGGCGGAGCGACAAATGTTTCATGAGGTATGTCTGTGATCAGACCCTTCAGTCTGCGGGATGCTCCTGCTATCTGGCATCTGCAGACTCGGGGCGCGGCTTTTGACTACAAGCGGCGCCTTTTGAGTTCGCCAAATCCCACACGTTCGGCTGTCCTCGGCCTGGTGAGCGGCCACTATGTCGGAGCCCGTACCCTCGTGCACACGGGAAGGGCAGACGACGGCCCGATCGCCTTTGTCCAGCTGCTTCCACGGGAAGAAGGTGCCTGTTGGGATGTTTCCTGCATCGCTCCGGCACTGGACGAGGAGCAGGAGGCTGCCTGTATCTGGCAGGATCTACTGAGCCAGGCTGTCATCATGGCAGCCGAGCAACGCGTGCCGCGCATTTATGCACGCTCGCCCGTAGATGGCGAGTCTGCCGCCATCTTGCGGCGCTCCGGTTTCTCGATGGTGGGGTGCGAGGAGATCTTTGTGTCCTCGGGGCGACGACCGCAGGCACCCATGCCGCCGAATCTGCGGGAGGTCCGTGAGGGTGATGAGTTTGAGCTCTCAGAGTTGCGGCGTCAGGTGATTCCTCCCCTCGTCTATCAGGCCCAGTGGTTCGGGCCGGAGGAGGCGGCCTCGAGCGCGCGGGCCAGGAACGGTTATGTCTGGGTCGACGAGGGTAAGCTGGTGGCGCACATGACTCTGGAGTCAACCGGCCGCGGGCACTGGATCGAGTGCATTGTCAGGCCAGAGCGGCGTGGCGATCTCCTGCCGCATCTGCGCTGGTTGATGTACATGGCAGATAGCGAGGGTAACACACCGATCTATGTCGCTGTGCCGGATTATGCCGTCGGTTTGGGGTGGTTGCTCCGCACGCTTGGGTTCGAATCTTTGGGGCGCCAGCAGGTGATGGTTGCCCATACGGTCAGCCGAGTCACCGTAGCCCGGCCCGCGGTGGCTCACGGGCTTGAGGGTGGCGTCGATATGGTTGCGCATTAATGACAGCAGGATACAGGGGCTCATCGTGCGCCCACTTGTCCGCCTGCATGCCAAGAGGTGCTTACAGAGAGATATGACAATACGAATTACGGATGATATAGACGCGCTGATCGATGTTTTTCCTCCCGAGATCGCCTCCGCGCTGCGACGGGCAGGCCAGTTCGACGCGCTGCTGGAGGTCGTCATGGACCTGGGGCGTGTCTGTGAGGCACGCTACGTCGATCGCGAGATCGCGCTCACGAACTATGAGATCAGGCGGGAAGAGATCGACTATGTCGTGGAGCGCATCGGCGACTTTGGTGAGGACAACCGCGCTGGCATCGCGCGCACGCTGCATCGGATCTCGGCAATCCGGAACCGCAGGGGCGACGTGGTAGGACTGACCTGCCGCGTCGGCCGGGCCGTGTACGGGACGATCGAGGTCATCGAGGACATTGTGCTCTCGGGCAAGAGCCTGCTGCTCCTCGGGCGGCCCGGTGTCGGCAAGACCACCATGCTGCGTGAAGTGGCCCGTGTGCTCGCGGAAAAGAAGCGCGTGATCATTGTGGACACTTCCAACGAGATCGGCGGTGATGGAGATATCCCCCATCCCGCCATAGGTCGTGCGCGTCGTATGCAGGTGATTACCCCATCGATGCAGCACGCCGTAATGATCGAGGCGGTTGAGAACCATATGCCCGAGGTGATCGTCATCGACGAGATTGGCACCGAGCTGGAGGCTTCGGCGGCCAGGACCATCGCCGAGCGTGGCGTTCAGCTCGTAGGCACCGCACATGGAAACACGCTCGATAATCTGATGATGAACCCCACGCTGAGCGATCTGGTCGGAGGGATCCAAACCGTCACGCTAGGAGACGAGGAAGCACGCCGCCGAGGCACGCAAAAATCGGTTCTGGAGCGCAAGGCACCGCCCACTTTTGATGTAGTGATCGAGATTCAGGATCGCGATCGCGTGGCCGTCAGGGCGGATGTTGCTGCGTCGGTCGATGCTCTGCTGCGTGGGCGCAATCTACCGGCTGAGATTCGGGTGCGGACCGAGAGCGGCGAGATCGAAAAGATGCAAGAGGTGCCTGAGCGCATTCGCCAGCCTCGAGAGGAAGAGCGTGAGGAGCCGGAGGTGCCCTACCCGCCGTCGCGGGCGGTGCGAGATAATGGGCGGAGCAAGGCAGTGCGGGTCTACCCCTATGGGCTCAACCAGAATCGGATGCGGCAGGTCAGCCGCCGGTTGGGCGTCCCGCTCGTCCTGGTGGGAGATCTCGCCCAGGCGGATGCTTTGCTGACCCTGCGTACTTACTATCGCAAGCGGCCGGCGGCTGTGGAAGAGGCGGAACGCCGGGGCGTACCCGTGTATGTCCTACGCAGCAATACCGAGACGCAAATGGAGAAATATCTGGCCGAGGCGTTCGATCTGGACCTGGAGCCGGAGATGGGGGCGCCAGCGCTGGAGATGGCCATCGAGGATGCCCGCCGCGCGATCGAAAAGGTGATCTCGGGTGAGCGCACGTCGGTGCAGCTCTCCTCTCAGGACGCCATGGTGCGCAAGATGCAGCATCAGATGGCCAAAGATGCGAACCTCTATTCGCGCAGCTCTGGCACTGAGCCGCAGCGCCGGGTCACGATCTATACCAACCGGTAGTGACGGGCATGGGACTTTTCATCGTGTTCGAGGGGCCCGAGGGCAGCGGCAAGACGACGCAGATACGCCTGTTGCGTGAGGCACTGCAGAGGGCCGGGCGTGATGTTCTGTGCACGCGCGAGCCGGGTGGCACCGCAATCGGAGAGCAGATCCGCGACGTGTTGCATGCGGTCGAAAACGTGAGTATGTTGCCTATTACTGAGGCTCTGCTATACTCTGCCGCGAGAGCACAACACGTGGGTGAGGTGATTCGTCCGGCGCTCTCCCGTGGCCGCTTTGTAGTTTCCGACCGGTACGCTTACTCGACGCTGGCGTACCAGGGTGAGGGGCGTGGCCTGGACCGGGCGATGCTTGAGCAGATAACCCAGTGGGCCACAGGCGGGTTGATGCCAGATCTGGTTATCTACCTGGATCTGGATGTGACCGAGGGACTGCGCCGCAAGCAACTCGCCTTTGACGAGGGCGGCGAATGGAACCGGATGGATCAGCTCACCGTGGAGTTTCATCGGGCGGTGCGGAAAGGCTATCTGCGGATGGCCCAGGCAGATGCGGCGCGGTGGATGGTGATTGACGCCGGGCAGCCGGCGGATGTTATCCATCGCCAGATTCAGCGGCGGATCGACGAATTATGCGAGCGTTCTGGCCTCATTGCAGCTCAAGGGGGTTAACCTATGAGTACCAAACTTGTCGTGAGCATTGTCCACAGCGATGACGCGGATCCGCTCATCTCTGCACTGCGAGACGCTGGCTTTTCGTCCACCAAGATCAGCACGACGGGCGGCTTTTTGCGTGAAGGCAACGCGACCATTCTGATCGGTACGGATGAGGCAAAGGTGCCTGGCGTTCTCGATATCATCAAGCGCAACTGCCACACGCGCACGCAGTATGTCAATCCCCTGCCGCCAGTGATGGAGCCGGGCGAGTTGTACATGCCCAATCCGGTCGAGGTTCAGGTGGGCGGGGCGGTCATCTTTGTTCTTGACGTCCAAAAGCTTGTCCGGTTCTAGTACACGTGCGGGCGCCCGCAGCCCGGGTGCCTGGCGGGTCAATGGCTCGCTTGTCACGCAGCGCCTGCACGCCGGGCGCTGCGTGGCGCTTTTGCAGGCCGAGAGGCGCAACAAGGAGTAATGCCACCCCGTGTCATCTGAGGATACCAATCCGCTGGCTCCTTATCTCGCACCGGCGCCTGTTCTCCTGGTGATCACCGGCCCGTCGGGTGCGGGCAAAGACGCTGTTATCGCCGAGATGAGGCGCCAGGGGGGCTTTTTCCACTTTGTCGTGACGGCCACCAATCGCGGGATTCGCCCCGGCGAACGTGACGGGGTGGACTATATCTTTGTGACGACCCAGGAATTCCAGCGCATGATCGAGGCTGATGAGTTGTTCGAATACGCCGTAGTCTATGATCAGTACAAGGGCGTGCAAAAGGCCCAGGTGCTGGCGGCGCTCAAGGCGGGCAAGGACACCGTGATGCGTCTGGATGTGCAGGGCGCTCAGGTGATCAAAGAGCGGATCCCTGGCGCTGTTACGGTCTTTCTGGCGCCGAGTTCCATACAGGCACTCAGGGCGCGACTGGAGAGTCGGGGCGTCGACGAGCCGGAGCAGATTGCGCGACGGCTGGAGACGGCCGAAGCGGAGATTGCCCTTGTAGAGTCCTTTGACTATGTCGTGATCAACCACGAGGGACGCCTGTGCGATGCCGGTCGCCAGATTCTGGCCATCATTGATGCCGAAAAGCGGCGCACGGCCCGTCGGCCGCTGGAGCTATAGGGAGATGTCGCTGGCACCGGATCGGCCGGAGGTAGAGCCGCAGTCTGCGCCCGCCGCCTTTCGCACTAGCTTTCCGGTGCCGGTGCACGCTCCACTCTGGACCTATGTGTTGCTGGCTCTGAATGTGCTTGTCTGGCTGGCGATGACCGCCCTCGGCGGTTCAGAGGACATTCGAATTCTCGTACTCTTTGGCGCCAAGTACCAGCCCTTGATCGTTCGGGGCGAGTACTGGCGCCTGCTGACGGCCAACTTTTTGCATATCGGTGCCCTGCACCTGCTGATGAACTCGTATGCGCTCTACCTGTTCGGTCTACAGGTCGAGAGGCGATTTGGTCGCCTGCGATTTATCGTGCTCTACCTGCTATCGGGACTGGGCGGGACCACACTGAGCTATATCGGCAGCAGTGCCCTCTCTGCGGGAGCCTCGGCGGCGGTTTTCGGCCTGATTGGTGCTACCACCGTCTACTATGCCATCTACCGCGAGGCGTTTGGATCAGAGGGGCGCCGGCAGCTGAGCAGCCTTTTGCTCGTGATGGGCTATAACCTGCTGTGGGGCTTTGTGAATTCACAGATCGACAACCTGGGGCATCTGGGCGGATTGCTGGTCGGGCTGGCGCTGGGCTGGGCATACTGTCCCCGGTATAGACTGGCGCAGGGGCCCTCAGGCGAATTGCAGTTACAGGATCGCCTTCCCCTCGGCCGCGCCGCCGCGGTAACCGTCGAAATGGCTTTGCTTCTGGTGGCCTTGAGTGGGCTCGGCACCTGGATTCACACACAGGGGCTGATCTGAAAGACCGAGCCCTGTTTTGTGATGGAGGTGTGACGATGGCAATACGCAAACCTCGTGTGGCGGGCAGCTTTTATCCTGGGACAGCGCGCGAGATTCGTGAGACTGTACAGGGCTGGCTGGATCAGATATCGGTTAGAGTCTCTGGCAAGATCTATGGCGGCATTGTCCCGCACGCCGGGTGGGTCTACTCCGGGCAGACGGCGCTGCGGGTGTTCAAGGCTCTGTGGCAGGGTGAACACCCGGACACGGTGCTGTTTTTCGGCGCGGTGCATACCCCGGGCGTACCCGGGCCCTCACTCTACGCGAGTGGCATGTGGCGCACCCCGCTGGGGGATATCGCTATAGATGATGATCTTGCTCGAGAGTTGCTTGCGGCGGACTCGCGCTTTGCCGATCGGCCATCGGCCCACGCTGACGAGCATTCGATCGAGGTTCAGGTCCCCCTCGTCCAGGTGCTCTTTCCTCAGGCCAGATTACTCCCTGTGGCGATGCCCCCACACAGCGATGCGCAGGAGTTGGGTGCTGTCGCCGCCGCCGTTATCCAGGGCTCTGGCAAGCGGGTGGCGGTGATCGGCAGCACTGACCTGACACACTATGGCCCGCGCTATGGTATCGCACCGGCGGGCACCGGCGAGGCTGGCCTGGCCTGGGCCCACGAGAACGACCGGCGTATGCTCGACCTGATCGTGCGCCTGCAGACCGAGCGGGTTCTGCCGGAGGCGCACGCACGCTATAACGCCTGCGGGCCGGGCGCCGTCGCGGCGACCATGGCCGCAGCGCAGGCGCTGGGCGCCACGCGGGGCGAGCTGTTGCACTACACCACCAGCTATGAAGTGATGCCCTATGGTCGGCCCACCGATCTGGTGGGCTATGGTGCCGTGGCCCTGGTTGGGGACTAGCTCAGGTGGCCTCTCCAGAGCAAGACGATTTGGCGCAGCCCGATCGGTATGCCATCGTGGCCGTCAATGCTGGTGCGGTGCGCCCCAGACATGTCCGCGAGCTGCCCGTCGACGACGATGAGCAGGAAGACCGCCCGTTGGAGGCGTTCCACTATCGGATTCCAGCGGACCTCGCGGGGCTCGAACCAGGCCATCTCGTCTGGGTGCCTTTCGGACCGCGGTATTTGCAGGGAGTGGTCATGGCGCTGGCTGACCGCTCCCCGGTGGCAGAGACGCGCCTGATCGATCGGCTGGCGGACCCTGAGCCAGTCCTCAATCCGACGCAACTGGAGCTCGCCCGCTGGATCAGTACGTACTATATGGCGCCGCTGCAGCAGGCCATCTGGGCCATGATCCCTCCGGGTAGCACCGAACAGGCCGAGGCATTCCTCGAGGTCACCGCAGCCCCCACCGGCGCTGAGATCGAGGCGCTTACGCCCGGTCAGCGGGAGATCCTGGCGCTCGTTCGAGAACACGGCCCACTCTCCCTAAGCCAACTTGGCCGCCTGGCCCGCCCTCGCACCTGGCGGGAAATGCTGCGACAGCTCGAGGACCAGGGGCTGGTCGTGCGGCACATGGAGATCACGCCCCCGCGGGTGCGACCTCTGCTGAAGGACTTTGTGCGCCTGCGCACCGAGCCGCCGAAAGAGGCGCTGTCCAGCCGGGAAGAGACCAGGCGCAGGCGCAGCGCTGTGATAGAGGCGCTACGGAACTGGGCTCAGGAAAGGCCCGATACCCGGGGCTGGATGCTCTGGGATGCGCTGGCACGCGAGTCCGGCGGAACCAGGGCGGATCTGAACTGGTTGCTTGGCCGGGACATTGTCGCGTCCGAAAAGCGCCAGGTGTGGCGCGACCCCCTGGAGGGTAAGGCTTTCGTTCCTTTGACCCCTCCCCGTCTCACATCCGATCAGGAGGCGATCTGGGACACCATCTCGGCCGACCTGGCCGCCGGGGGTGCGACGGCATACCTGCTGCAGGGGGTCACAGGAAGCGGCAAGACAGAGCTGTATTTGCGTGCGGTGCAGCAGGTGTTGGCGCAAGGCAAGAGCGCCATCGTGCTGGTGCCCGAGATCGCCCTGACGCCGCAGACGATCCGGCGCTTTGGTGCGCGTTTTCCGGATAGGATCGCGGTGATGCACAGCGGCCTGACACCGGGAGAGCGATACGATCAGTGGCGGCGCGTACGCGCCGGAGAGCTGCGCCTGGTGGTAGGTGCCCGCTCTGCGATCTTTAGTCCCTTGCCGGATCTCGGCCTGATCGTTCTCGATGAAGAGCATGAGTGGACCTACAAGCAGAGCCGCTCGCCGATGTATCACGCTCGCGATGTGGCGCTCCAACTGCGGGAGCTCGCCGGCGCCACAGTGATCCTCGGCAGCGCGACGCCCTCGCTGGAATCGGCCTATGCCGCCGAGCGGGGCGTGCTGGTGCGATTGTCCCTGCCCAAACGGATCATGGGCCATCGCCAGGCGGTCGACGAGCAGAGCCTACACCTGGCACATTCGCCGGCTGCATACCGACCTCTTGCCGGTGAGGACACGGACGCGCTTTATACTGATCTGCCGCCGGTACAGGTGGTAGACCTGCGCGATGAGCTGCGCGAGGGCAACGCCAGTATCTTTAGCCGGGCCCTGCAGGAGGCGCTGGAGCGCACTCTGGCCGACGGGCAACAGGCGATCCTGTTTGTGAACCGGCGCGGCTCCGCCTCCTTTGTGCTGTGTCGCGACTGCGGGCACGTGCTGGCCTGCTCACGGTGTGGTCTGCCGCTGACCTACCACAGCGCTGAACAGGATCTGCTGTGCCATCGCTGCAATGCTCGTGAGCCTGTGCCAGAGGTCTGTCCGGTGTGTGGCAGCCGGCGCATCCGCTACTTTGGGCTGGGCACTCAGCGGGTCGAACAGGAGCTCAAGGCCCGGTATCCGCGCGCGCGCGTGGTACGGTGGGACTATGATGCGACGCGCCGGCGGGGGGCCCATGAGGATTTCCTGGATCGCTTTGTGCGCGGCGAGGCCGATGTGATGATCGGTACGCAGATGGTGGCCAAAGGATTGGACCTGCCGCGCGTGACCCTGGTGGGTGTCATTTCGGCCGATACGCTGCTCAACCTTCCCGACCTGCGCGCCTCGGAACGTACCTTTCAGTTGCTGACCCAGGTCGCCGGGCGCGCCGGCCGAAGCGTGCTCGGCGGCCAGGTGATCATCCAGACCTACGCACCGCAGCATCCGGCCATCGTGGCTGCCAGTGCCCATGACTATCCGCAATTCTACGAAAACGAGATCGCCTTCCGGCGCGAGCACTGGTACCCGCCGCTCAGCCGCATGATCCGCCTGTTGTACACCGATGCCGACGCACGGCGGGCGGAACAGGCCGCCGAGGAACTCTACACGCTGCTCTCTGAGCGCATCGCCCGGCTCGGGCTACCTGAGGTCGATCTGATCGGTCCGGCGCCTGCCTTTTACGAGCGGCTGCGCGGTGCATGGCGCTGGCAGATCCTGGTGCGCGGCACGGCACCCGCCGAGGCGCTACGCGACGTCCTGCTGCCGCCGGGCTGGCGCGTGGAGGTGGACCCCGAGTCGTTCCTGTAAAAGGACAGGCTCCCGGGGCGCGCCCGGGAGCCTGTCATCGAAGACTGTATAGGCCGCCGCCGTTGTCAGGCGGTGAGCACCTCGGCGCGCAGCGCCTTGAGTCGCTTCATGACGTCGTTCTCGCCCCGCCCGAAATAGTCGTGCAGGATGACATACTCGCGATAGAGGCGATCATAGATCGCGCGGTTCTCGGCGATCGGGCGGTAGGTCTCATCCTTGAGGTGGGCCATGTTGGCCGCCGCCCGCTCGATGGTATCATAGCCGCCCGCGGCCGATCCTGCCGCCACCGCGCCGTGCATGGCTGAGCCGAGGGCGCTCGCCTGTGTCGTTGCCGCGACTTTGATCTCCTGGCCCACCACGTCGGCGTAGATCTGCATCAAGAGTCGGTTGCGTTCTGGCAGGCCGCCCGCAGCCACCAGATCGTCCACGGGCACGCCGTTCTCGCGGAATGATTCGATGATGATGCGTGTGCCATAGGCGGTTGCCTCGATCAGGGCACGATAGATCTCCTCAGGCCGGGTGGCAAGGGTCGCGCCAAGCAGCAGACCCGTCAGGTCCACGTCCACGAGGACCGAACGGTTGCCGTTCCACCAATCCAGCGCCAGCAGCCCCGATTCGCCCACCTTGAGGGCGGCGGCTTTTGCTTCCAGCAACTGGTGTATGTTCAGGCCGCGGCGTGCGGCTTCGGCCTCGTAGGCGGCCGGGACGCAGTGCTCTACGAACCAGGCAAAGTGATCGCCGACGGCCGATTGCCCGGCCTCGAATCCGGCCAGGTTCGGCAGGATCCCGCCCTCCACTACGCCACACATGCCCGGCACGATCCTTGGTTTCTCGCCCACCACCATGTGGCAGGTGGAGGTCCCCATGATCATCACCATGCGGCCGGTGCCGGTGACCGTTGCGGCGGGCACAGACACGTGCGCATCCACGTTAGCGACGGCAACGGCAGTGCCAGCGCGCAGCCCGGTGGCCGCGGCCATCTCCTCTGTCAGGCCGCCTGCCCGTGCGCCCAGCGGCAGGATCTCTTCCTTCATCTTTTCCCGGACGATGTTCCGCATGCGCGGGTGCAGTGCGGCAAAGAAATCGGGGCTCGGGAAGCCGTCCTGCTTGCTCCAGATCGCCTTGTATCCGGCTGTGCAGCTGTTGCGCGTCTCGACCCCTGTGAGCTGCCACACGATCCAGTCGGCCGCCTCGATCAACCGGTCGGCTGCCTCATAGATCTCGGGCGCTTCGTTCAGAATCTGCAGCGATTTGGGAAAGAACCACTCGGACGAGATCTTGCCGCCATAGCGGGAGAGCCAGGGCTCTCCCCGCTCCCTTGCCACCTGATTGAGATAATTGGCTTCCGGTTGGGCGGCGTGATGCTTCCACAGCTTGACCCAGGCATGAGGGTTGTCGCGATACTGAGCCAGGGCGCAGAGCGGCGTGCCATCCGCAGTCGTCGGCAGCATGGTGCACGCGGTAAAGTCAATGCCGATGCCGATGACGTCATCGGGTGAGACCCCGCTCTCGGCGAGAACCTGCGGCACGGTTTCCTTGACGGCTGTCACATAGTCCAGAGGGTTCTGTAGCGCCCAATCGGGCTCGAGACGGATGGTGGTCCCGGGTAGGACCTCATCGATGACGCCGTCGGCGTACTCGCTCACCGCTGAGGCAAGTTCGGCGCCATCGGAGAGCCTCACGAGCACGGCACGGGCGGACTCGGTACCAAAGTCAATGCCGATGGTGTATTTGGTCACGTTACTGCCTCCTCGACGGGACAATCAGCGGTCTCAGGGTGTGGTGCGATTCTGGCGGCACTATAGCATGGCGCTCGCGGGGGCGTCAAGGCAGAAGCGAGGTGAGCCCCACGGACATCAGTCGGGCCGCAGCTGCGAGCTCCCAGAGGAGATGCGCTGGATGACACTGCGGCGCACAAAGCGCACGGTAACCCATGCCCCGTTGCCAGAGCCATCGGTCTCGATCACAATGCCGCGGCCGTAAACGGCGTGCCGCACCCATGCCCCCACGGCGTATTCCGGTCCAGCGGGCGCGGGCTCTGCCGGCACGGCAGGGGCGGCCTCATGGATACTTCGCTTGCGCGTGGCCAGGTCGATCTCCTCGATCGCGCGTTCCAGGCTGCGCTCCAATCCGCCGGCTGCGCGTTGTCGCCGGGCAGCCGTCGCGGTCGTACCGGCCATAAAGGTGGGTGCCAGCGTCGAGAGCAGAGTAATGGCCGCGTGCTTGTCCAGGGATTCGTTGCCCCGGGGGCAACTGCTGGATTGGATACAGGCAGGGCAACCATCCTGGCACGGGCAGTCGCGCACCGTGGCATAGGCCAGGGCCAGCAGTTGTTCAATCTGTTCATAGGCAGCCTCGGCAAGGCCGATGCCGCCTTCACAGGCATCGTAGAGAAAGAGTGCGCTGTGTCCCACATCGGGATGGCTGACTGCGAACTCGCCGCCGATATCGCGCCGGTCGCACATCACCAGAAGCGGCACCAACCCGGTGAGCAGGTGCTCGAGGGCGTGCAGCCCATATTCCAGAGTCCGCGACCGCTCACTCTCGGACAGACCGGGCATTGCTGCTTCTAGCGCGGGCGGCAGGCCGATCCACAGACCGGTGGTATGGAGCTGGATGCGCAGGGGTGTCTCCAGGTTAACGCGGCGCACCAGGCGGTTGCTGCCCATCTCGAGCTCCTGGTAGGCCGAGACGACCTCTGTGACCGTGACTTCGCCCAGGTGCACCGAGAGTCCTG
>CAZYWU010000011.1:11407-38318 GCA_964651255.1 uncultured Anaerolineales bacterium | reverse complement strand
TAGGCCAGCACCGGCTCTCCCCTGGGGCTCTGCTCCTCCAGAACGCCAGCCTCCTTGAGCGCGGTCAGGTCGCGCTGGATGTCGAGCGGCTGGCGAGCGATCTCCTCAAGCGACCACGGAATCTCGCGAGCGCTGCAGAGCAGATGCCGCAGCCTCACAAAGGGATTCGCCAGATCGACGACGGCCTGCTCGTGGGGCTCTGCAAAGAACTGCTCGGGATGCAGCATGTAGAACTGGTCTAGGGGATTCTGTGAGGCGACGAGGAACACCAGCGCGTCGCGCCCGCGACGTCCGGCGCGCCCCGCCTGCTGCCAGGTCGACATGATCGAGCCGGGGTATCCGGCGATGATGGCGGTGTCCAGCCCGCCGATATCGATGCCCAGCTCCAGAGCGTTGGTGGTGATCACGCCGCGGAGCTCGCCCAGCTTGAGGCGAGACTCGATGGCTTCTCGTTCCTCGGCCAGATAACCTGCCCGGTAGGAGGCGATCTGAGGTACGGGCTCATCGGTGCTTTCGTTCAGTTCCGTACTGAGCCCCTGGCTCTTGCGCAGCATCTGCTCTGTGACGCGGCGGGCCCGGGTAAAGACGATCGTGTTCATGTCGGCTTGCAGGCAGAGCTGAAGGAGGTCAACGGACTCGTCCGTGTAAGGGCGCCTGACGTTCTCGCCTTTTTCGGGCTGGAGCGGTGGATTCCAGAGCACAAACAGGCGCCGGCCGCTAGCCGAACCGTCCTGATCTACCAGGGTGCATGGTCGTGAGGTGAGGCTCTCGACGAGCTCGCGCGGATTGGCGATGGTGGCCGAGCAGCAGATGAACCGGGGATCGGCGCCATAATGATGGGCCACCCGCAGCAGCCGCCGCACCAGGCCCGCCATATGTGCGCCAAAGATGCCCCGGTAGGTGTGCACCTCGTCCAGCACGATGTAGGCGAGGCTCCTCCACATCGGCGCCCACAGATGGTGCCATTGGAGAAAACTCAGGTGGACCATCTCCGGGTTGGTGAGGAGGATATTCGGCTGTCTGGCGCGGATGTCTCGGCGGCGGTCCATAGTCACAGAGCCACTGTAGCGCTCGATGCTGACTGCGTCGCACCCCAGTTCGAGGTTCAGCCGCGCCAGCGCATTGAACTGGTCGTTGATCAGCGCATTGATGGGATAGATGTACAGCGCGTGTGCCTCGCGGTCCGCCAGGACATGCTCGAGCACGGGGAGGTTGTAGCAAAGTGTCTTGCCGCTGGAGGTGGAGGTAACGACAACCAGGTCCTTGCCCTGGCGCGCGGCCTGCAACGCGGCCGCCTGGTGGCTGTACAGGCGCTGAATGCCGAGCCTTTTCAGGGCCTGGCTCAGCGCCCAGGGCAGTCTCGGGTTGGGCTGCCCGTAGAGCGGGTCGCGTGGCGGAATGCTGGCGATATAGGCGGCCTGGCGTCCTGTTTCAACACCCATTGCCGCCATGATCTCCGCCAGGGGGCCTGTCACGGCGGAGGCAGCCAGGGGCTCCACGGCAATCGCGTGTTCCTGGCTGACGGAAGCGGCACTCACGGCACTCATCCCGCTAGCGCCGGAAGTAGTCTACGGTCCGCTCAAGGCCCTCGCTCAAAGATACCGTCGGAAGCCATCCCAGCAGTCTCTCTGCCTTTTCGTGGGTGATGAAACTGCGAAAGACCTCACCCTGCTTGGCCGGGCCGTGGGTGGGCTCCTGCGTATAGCCCGTATATCGCTGCAGCAGGCCGAACACCTCGTTGATCGAGGTGCCGATGCTCGAGCCCAGATTCATGATCTCCCCGCCGCCCTTGTCGAGGGCCAGGACATTGGCGCGAGCGATATCGCCCACATAGACGAAATCGCGCTCCTGTTCGCCGGACCCGTACACGATCGTGGGTCTACCCTTGAGCATCCTGCCAGCCCAGATGGCGATCACTCCGGCCTCGCCCTCCGGGTCTTGCCGCGGGCCGTAGACATTGGGATACCGCAAGACGGTATAATCCAGGCCGTAATGCCGGCCATAGATGTACAGGTAATGCTCAACCTGGTGCTTGCTGGCGCCATACGGGTCGAGAGGGTTGATCGGGTGGGCCTCATCGGCGGGCACGTACTGCAGCTCGCCATACACGGCGCCCCCTGTGGAGGCATAGATCATCTTGCGCACCTTGTGACGGCGTGCGGCCTCCAGGAGATTGAGCGAGCCCAGGATGTTGACCTCGGCGTAGAGCACGGGCCTGACCATCGATTCGCGCACGTTGGCCTTGGCGGCCTGGTGCGATATCACCTCGGGCTTTTCCTGCTCGAATACCGCCTCCAGGGCAGCCTCGTCGCGGATATCGACCTCATAGATGCGTGCGCGCGAGTCCACGTTTGCGCGATGGCCGGTGGACAGGTCGTCCACCACACACACATCGTGTCCGGCCGCCAGCATCGCGTCGACGATGTGCGAACCGATAAACCCGGCGCCACCGGTCACCATTACCTTCATGGATGCAGTACCTCCGCAAAAGCAAACTGACGTAACTGGGCTAGAGCCCTTTGGAGCGGACAATCGATATCAGCCACCATGCGCCCAGCAGGCCCGCCGCGAGAAAGGCTACCTGAGGGATCGGAAGGACGATATCTGTGAGAGGCAGCCGAAACGCCGCTGCCTCCTCGCCACCGAGCAGGATCAGCGCGGACCCCATGATAAGGGCCGCGATGACGACGCTAAAAGAGATACGGTTGCCGATGGCTTCCGCCCGGCGCAGCATCTGATCCATCCGCCTGAGATCGACGCCGACGGTCATCTCACCCCTGGCAAGCTGGTCCGACAGCAGATCGATCCTTCGCGGGAGCACCTGCAGGACTGCACGGAGGTCGTCTATCGTCTTGACAGCATCCAGGCCCAGCCTCTTGGGACTGACCCGCTCGCGCAACAACCGGATTATAAAGGGTTCCAGACGTTCGGCCAACACCACGCTGGGATCCAGGTTGCGAATCACGCCCTCCAGGACTATGACGGTGCGGGCCAAAAGCGCCAGATCCCCGGGCAGGCGGATATGATAGTGAAAGGCGACGCCCATGAGCTCACTCAGGAATTGCGCGATGGGGATGCTCTCCAGCGAGACCCCATAGTAGCGCAACAGCAGCCGTTGGATCTCGCGGCGCAGGGCATCCGTATCTGTCTGGCGTGACATCACGCCCATGTCGACGAGCACCTGCAAGAGCTCGTCTGCATCCTGCCGCACCAAGGAGAACAACAACTGGCCCAGATGGTCGCGCATGGCCGGAGTCAGGTAGCCGACGTTACCGAGGTCTACCAGGCCGATGCGATCCCCGCACACCATGATGTTGCCCGGATGCGGATCGGCCTGAAAGATACCGTGCACAAAAACCTGGCTCATGTAGGCGTCGATGACGCGCTCCGCAACCTGTTGCAGGTCGTACCCTGCCGCGATCAGGGTGCTGCGCTCGCTGATCTTGATGCCCTGAAGGTCCGTCATGGTGAGGACTCGCCGTGCCGTGCGATCCCAGATGATCTCTGGGAGCAGGACAAGGTCGTCGCGCACCAGCTCGCGCAGCCGGTCGGCGTTGCGCCCTTCCATATGATAGTCCAGCTCATTCAACAGGCTGTCCGAGAATTCCTGGATGACCTCGCTCAGCCCAAGAGATGCCATCATCTTGGACCGCCGTTCGATCGCCCTGGCCTGTGCGCGAATCAGGCGCAGGTCAGCTTCAATCTCTTTCTCGATGCCGGGACGCTGCACTTTAACGACCACAGCTCTCCCGTCAGGCAGGGTCGCGCGATGCACCTGGCCGATCGAGGCGGAGGCGATGGGCTCCCCCACGAAAGTGGCAAACAGCTTGTCGATGGGCTGCCCGAGCTCGCGTTCGATCACCTGAATGATCTCAGCGGGGGGCACCGCAGGGGTGTCATCCTGCAGTTTGCTGAGCTCGACGATATACTCCTCAGGGATGACATCGGGGCGCGTGCTGAGGATTTGTCCCAGCTTGACATAGGTTGGCCCCAGCTCCTCCAGAGTCCGGCGAATGCGTTCGGGTAGCCCAGGCACGTGCTCGGACGTCTGCCGCCCGTGCCGTGGCAGCTCTCTTCGGACTCTTTGCGCTCGCCAAAAGGGCAAATAGCGGGAGAGGCCGCTCCGATCGACCATAAAGCCCAATCCGTTGCGGATCAGTACTCTTGCGATCTGGCGTGCGCGCGCAATGTCCTGGGCCGCTTCGCGCGGCCATGACCATCCGGGCATCACAGGATTCCTTTCGTACGTTACAGCGTCAGTATATCACAAGGGCTCTGGACTGAGATAGGCGCCCGATTGCGTGCGATCATCTGGCGGTCGAACGGCTTTGATAGGTCCGGGGAAGGTGTTAGAATCACGCGCGGGGTATGCGTTCGTGTGTGCCGGCGACCGGGTCCTGACCATCACCAGAGGTGGTGATAATGCAATGGAAGAACGTTTTGCCGTGTTACAGCTTTCCGGCTGCTCTGGCTGTGAGGTGTCGCTTCTCAACGCCGACGATTGGATCGATACCCGCCGGTTGCTCTATATGCCCCTGGTGTTCTCCAGCGACGACATCCCCCAAGTCGACACGCTGCTCGTCACCGGCGCGGTCTACACTGAAGATGATCTCTTTCGTCTCAGAGCAGCAGTGCGGCACGCGGACCATGTGGTAGCTGTGGGCACCTGTGCCGTGTCTGGCGGCGTGGCCAATCTTGGCTCGCGTGACGAGGTGCGCGAACTGTTTCTGGACTCGATGGAGCGCCGCAATGTTCCGCGCTTGCTGGGCAAGTCCCGGGGTATCGATACTGTCGTCCGAGTAGATCGCTACCTCACGGGATGTCCTCCCACCCCCGAGCTGTTTATGGCTCTTCTGTTCAACCCGGAGAGCTTTAGCGCACCGCGCATGGTCTGTGCCGAGTGTGGCAGGAAAAAGACCCGTGACAGGCCCGATCATCTGGTTGGCTTTCACGGCGGGATGCTGGATCCCGACATCTGCTTGATCAATCAGGGGCTGCTGTGCATCGGTTCGTCTACCCGCGGGGGATGCAGGGCGCCCTGCCCACGAGCGGGCCATCCCTGTGTCGGTTGCCGGGGGCCATCGGATACCTTCATCGATCGGTCGTCCGATGAATGGCTTGAGGGCATCAAGCGCGTCTTTGCGAGCCTGACGGACATCCCTCCTGAAGAGGTTGATCGCGGTCTGCGCTCGCCACAGTTCTCTCTGTTTGTGTTCCAGTTCGCCGACTATACCGGTACGCCGCGCGACAAGAGCAAGGTGTTCTGATGGCTACACTGACTGTACCGCTCAGCAGAATCGAGGGGCATGCCCGCGCGGTGATCAACTTTCGCGGGGGCGAGGTGCTCTCGGCGCACTTTCAGGCTACCGAGCTCCGGGGATTCGAGCTGCTCATCCAGGGCGTGCCTGCCGAACAGGTGCCTGTGCTGGTGCCGAGGATCTGTGGCGTCTGCTCCACCGCTCACCATCTGGCGGCCGTCAAAGCTCTGGAGGATGCCTGCGGCATTGTCCCCCCTCCCGCTGCCGTCCAGATCCGCGAATTGATGATGCTCGGCCAGCTCATTCAGAACCAGGCCACCTCTCTATTTCTCTTTACCATGCCAGACTTTTCAGGCGCAGAGGGCCGGCCGAGTATCTTTCATCTCGACGATGAACACGCGGATATCGCCCCGCGGGCGCTGGCGATACGGCGCCTCGGTACGAAACTGATCACTCTGGCGGGCGGGCAGTTCATCCACCCGGTGCGTGCGTTGGTGGGCGGGGTGGCCTCCGGGCTGGACCGTGCGGCCATGGCTGCGCTGCGGGGCGAGCTGATCGAGGGGCTCGGCCCGGCAATGGAACTGGTGGAGCTGTACTGGGCCATGTTTTCGGGGCTGCGGGATCGCATCGGTACCCTTGGCGATGATGAGCCCACCTATTATCTTGCGTCAGTGCATCGCGGTCACAGTTACTATGGCTCCTCTATTCGCGTGCTCGCACCCGATGGCACAGAAGCGGACAGTTTCTCGGCGCGGGACCTGTCCGAGCACCTGGAGCTCAGTCCAATGGAGGCCAGTTACTCCGATGGCATCCTGTTTAGAGGGCAGATCGTCCGTGCCAATTCGCTCGCGAGGCTGAACCTGCTGCCCGAGATGGGCACGCCTGTCGCCGATGGCCTCCTGGCACGCTTTCGATCCGAGTGGGGCTACCCCGCGCACGCGATCCTCCTGTTCGATCTGGCGCGTTGTATCGAGTTGATCTACTGTCTGGAGCGAGCCGTCGAGCTGCTGGAGACGGATCTGACCCATGCCGAGCTGCGCGCGCCTTGCGGCAGCATGGAGGGCGAGGGGTACGGGCTTGTCGAGGCCCCGCGGGGACCCCTCATCCATCATTATGTCATTTCCGGCGGGCTTGTGGCACGGGCTCGCTTTGTGATTCCAACCCAGTACAACATCCTGGCGATCGAACGCGCGTTGGAGGTGGCGGCGCGCCGGTATATCACCGATGCGGGGATCAACCTGGAGCTGGAGCGCGCCGTGGGGCGCGTCGTACGCGCCTTTGACCCCTGCATCGCCTGTGCTACGCACTGAAAGGTTGATGGGGCATGTATCGTATTATCTCGCGGCTCCTCTCGCAGCGCAGGGCGCTCTCCGTTCGCCAGTGTGCGCGTGACAAGAGGTGTCAGCATGCTTGCTAAGGCGCAGCGGGAGTTCGATCGCGCGCTGCAAAGGGGCCGCCGGCGCCGCTGCTTGATGCGTCTCCTCAGACGGGATCAGAGCCTCCTGCCCTATGAAGAGGTCAAGCAACGGATTGGGCTGCGCGAGCAGCGCTACCGCGGCCTTCAGCCGGTGCCTCTGGATCGGATCATCGGGAGCCTGGGGCGCAGCGGCGACTTTGACCGCATCTTTACCCCGTTGCAGGGATATCTGCAGGGCAAGTGGGTGAGTGTGAGCTCGGCCTCGTCAGCGGGCGTACACCTGCCTCCCATCTCGCTCTACAAGGTTGGCGACGCCTATTTTGTGGTGGATGGCCACCATCGGGTGTCTGTGGCCCGCCAGGAGGGGCAGGCGTTCATCGATGCGGAGGTCGTTGAGGTCTCCAGCCGTGTGCCGGTCACAGCCGATCTGACTCTGGAGGATCTGGACACGCTGGCTGCCTACCGGCAGTTCCTCGATGAGACGCATCTGGATGTCCTGCGACCGGAGCAGGATCTGCGCCTGACGATGCCTGGCGACTACGCCAGGCTGCAAGAGCATATCAGGACACATCGGTACTTTGTAGAGACGGAGACCAGCCGTGAGATGTCCGCCGATGAGGCGGTGGCGCACTGGTACGACCACGTCTACATGCCGGTGGTGCAAGAGATTCGTCGCGGAGCGCTGCTCGAGGATTTTCCGGGTCTCACAGAGGCAGATCTCTACTTTTCAGTGATCGAGCGCGGCTATCTGATGTCTCTCGAGCTGGGGCGCCCTCTGGCCCCCTGGGAGCTGGCCCGAGATTTCGGCGAGCAATACGGCAAGGGCATCAAGAACGTGCTCCGGCGGCTGATGAGCCGGTTGCTGAGCTGGATCGTGCCGCGCGTGCTGCGCAACGGGCCGCGGGCCGGTGCCTGGCGCAGCGAGCGTGTCGAGGCTGCCGGGCAGGAACGGCTCTTTCATGAGATCCTGGTGACGCTGACTGGAGCCCCCAGCGGGTGGCGCGCTGTGGAGCAGGCCGCGGAGATCGCGCGGCGCGAGGGGGGCGCCCTGCGCGGTCTGCATGTACTGGCCAACACCAGCGAAGAAGCGCGCCAGCATGGTCAACAGGTGCTGGACGAGTTCCTGGAGCGAGCCCGGCAACTCGGCGTTACGGCCACGGGCCGCATCGTTCAGGGTGACGTGGTGGAAAAGATTCTGAGCGACGCGCGGTGGGCCGATCTGGTGGTCATCAACCAGCGCCGCGAGCAGGGTCAGATCGCCGAGAGGCCCCTCGGCACAATCTTTCAGGGTGTCGCTACCCGTGTGGCGCGACCGATACTGGCCGTGCCCGGGTCGCCTTCGCTGGACCTCAAGCGGGTCACGCTGGCCTATGACGCCAGCCCGAAATCTCGCGAGGCACTGTATGTGTTTCGTTACATACTCTCCCACTGGGGCCTGTCGGGCGTGATCCTCTCGTCCGGTGAGACAGGCGCCTCAGAGCAGGATATGTCCGAAGCAGAGGCGTACGTGCGCGAGGCAGGCGTCACCGATGTACAGCTGTGTCGTGATGACGGCCCTGCGCATGAAGCCATCCTGCGAGCGATGGAGCGCGAGTCATCGCAGTTGCTGCTGATGGGAGGCTACGGGTCGGCGCCCCTCATCAAGGTCTTTGCCGGGAGCACCGTGGACCGCGTATTGCGCCACGCCTGGTTTCCAGTTATTATATGTAAGTAGGTGCGCTTTCGTGGAGGTCCGCGTGGGACGCCTGTCGCTTGTTCTGGTGCTCCTGGCGACTCTGCTTCTGCCCGTGGCGGCGCATGCCGAGGGGGCGGACTATGGCATACCAGCGGATTTCGTGCTTCCCTGGGCTTGTGGGGAGAGCTATCGCATCACCTGGGAGCCGGAGGGTCACTGGGAGCTGGGCAAGGCTACCGGCATCGCCTGGGACGTGGGTATGCCAGTGGGTGTTGCCTTGTATGCGCCATTTTCTGGCAAAGCGTACTTTCGCACCGATCTGCGCCCGCTTGAAACGACCTATGGCTATTATGTCGATATCGTCGATGAGACGGGCAACTGGCTGGTGAGGCTGGCCCATCTGCGGGATCCGCAGTCCGGCGAGCGCTTTGTGCGCCTGGGCGAGCCTATCGGTCACTCTGGCGTCTCTGGCGTGACCGAAGCCCATCTCCATCTCGAACTCCTGGTGCGCCAAGGGACCGACTGGGTGAGCCCCGATCTGGACGCACTGGGCGAGGTCTATGGTCTGTCGCGCCATGAGCTCGCCAAAGGGGCGTATATCGGGCGCGATGGTTGTCTGATTCCCGTAGAGGTCGCGGGACAGGTGACAGCTTTGGTCCAACCCGCCAGGCTCGGCGAGACGGTCGAGCTTGTCGTCCCTCTCATTAACCAGAGCACAGCTCCCCTCCGGCTGGATCTGGTCCAGGTGTCGCTTTTCTCCCTGGATGGTGACAGCCATGTGGCAGAAGCCGAGGGGAACTGGATGCTGGGTTCAGGGGAGCGTCTGGATGTACGCGTGCCCGCTCTGCCGCCTTCCTCCGGAACATGGTATGTGGGGCGCGTGTCGTGGCACTCGGATCAGGGCGCCGCTGGTGTTCCGGCACGCGGGCAGCTGGATGTCGGTAGCGCGCCGTTGACGCTCGTCAGTCTGAGCGCGCCAGCGATAACCCCTCAAGTGGGTGAGAGGATGACGCTTTCGCTCGGCATCCGGAATACCTCACAGGACAGCCTGTCCCTGGATGGCCTGGTGCTCGAAGGCCTGCGACCCGATGGTGCCCGGTGGGAGGCGGTCTCCGACCGGCAGGTCACGCTGCCTCCGGGGGCTGAGGCACAGGTTCAGCTCATGGCCGCCTCCCCGTTTCAACAGGTGGGCAACTGGCAGCTCCAAACCCTTTCCTATCTGCAGGCAGGGCATCGTCTGGTATTTGCCCGCCTTACGGGGGATGTGGTGGTGGAGGGACCTCAGCTGCAGATCACGACCTTTTCCCTGTACAGCTCGGGTGAGATAGCCCTTGTGCTGATGCAGGTCAAGAACGTGGGCACACAGCTGGCCGCGATCGACGCGCTCGAGCTGTGGGGCTGGAAACCGGACGGTGAGAGCTTTGAGGCGCGCCTGGCGGGCCTGGCTTCGCTGCCCCCCGGACAGAGTGCGCTGGTGCAGATGCAGGTTCCGCTGGAGACGGCAGAGGGAATCTGGCGTTTTGTTGAGGGTGGTTACTGGCTGGGCGGCAGCTACTATGCCATGAGGCTACCAGGGCAGCCGGTGTTGGCGGTAGAGCCGGTCGTCGACCCTGTTGCGGATGTGTATCTGCCATTCAGACTCGCTGGCAATGGCCACATCGCGCGCTGAGACACGCCCGCGTCAGGCCGAGTCGGGCGCTCCGACATGTTCCTCGACCAGCGCCAGTAGCCACGCCAGATCGCTGATGCTCCCAGGCTCCAGGCGGAATACCTGCCTCTCGCCATGCTGAGGCCTGGCAATCAGGTCGTAGGCATAGGGGGGAATGCGGGCAAAGAGCCGGCCTTTGGTCAGCCAGCGGCTCAGCCGCGCGACGCGGCCAAGCCGGGTGTCGCGAAACGGCAGAACCTGCTTTCGATACTCGCTTACGTCTGCCCAGAGCATCTTCTCATAGCCCCAGTGTGACAGCCGCTCGATGTAGGCGTCCGTCACCCGTATCTGTTCGCCCCGCAGCATTCTCCAGAAATGCACACCCAAGGCCACGGGCAGCACGAATATCAGCCCATAGAGCCAGAACCATCTGGAACTGAGCAGCAGGCCGAGCTGAAAAGGTTGCCCTGAGCGGAGGCTTGCCACAGCCGTGGTTGTCACAAAGAGAATCACGGAAAGCAGCAGGAAGAGCCGCAGGTAGTGGCCTCCCTGCCCCTCAAAGCTCTCTTCTTCAGGGATTGGATCGCCACAGTGAGGGCAGCGGCTGCCACCTGCACCGGAGATCTTGCATTTGGGACAAAGCATTTGGGCTACCTGGACCTACACAGGGGTGTTTGGCAGAATCACGCCACCGCGACCGGCGCCCCGGCGATCTTCGGTCCCGCCGTGCTCGTCCTCGTCCTCTGCTCGCAACTCCGCCGCGAGCCTTTCGATCTCTTGCAGTGAGAGACCATAGCCAGGAGTGCCCTCGATCAGGCTCCTGACGAGCTGCTTTCTCAGGTCGCTGGCGAAGGCCTGAGGGGTATCGTACAGCCGCCAGTCCGTGTGTAGCTGGCGCACAAAGGCGCTCAGAGCCGGGCTGGGCGTGGCCGCCCTGTTGCGATAACTGAACGCCCTTATGCCATGCTCCCGCGCAGCCACATACTCGACGCCGATGGGCGCTGTGATATCGCGGCCCACGAGCAGCACGTAAAAGTCTGCGCTCTCCAGGGCGGCCCAGTCGGGATCCATCTTGTCGTGGGCAGGGGGCGTGCGCTTGATCTGCCAGCGCACGGAGGGGGTCAGCTGCGCCAGCACCTGCCCGAGCAGTTCACACTCGGGATCCATCTCTGGACTGGCACTCACATACAGGCTCAACTCGCGCACAGCGGATCTCTCCTGGTTGATCTTGGTAATGGCGGATCAGCGCCGCAAGCCGATTATACGCCCGGGGTGCTCTCTGTCAACGCTTCTGTCTTGCTGGAACGAGGCTCGTGCGTGGTGGCTACTCGCCGGCCACGATGCAGACGAATCCGGGCAGCGGGGGTCTGGCGTGTCTAGTGCAGTATCTTGCCTAGGAACTCGCGGGTGCGCTCGTGTCTGGGGGCCCGGAACAGCTCGTCTGGCGTGGTGTCCTCGATGATGTTTCCCTCATCCATAAAGATCACTCGATCGGCGGCGTTACGGGCAAAGCCCATCTCGTGCGAGACCACCACCATCGTCATGCCATCCTGCGCGAGCTGGAGCATCACATCCAGCACCTCTTTGATCATCTCCGGGTCCAGCGCCGAGGTAGGCTCATCAAACAGCATGATCTTGGGCTGCATCGCCAGGGCGCGGGCGATCGCTACGCGCTGCTGCTGCCCACCGGAGAGCTGGAGCGGGTAGGCATCAGCCTTTTCCGGGATGCCGACTTTGACGAGGAGCTCCTCTGCGATCTCCTGCGCCTCCTGCCGCGAACGCTTGCGCACGATGCGCTGAGCCATCATCACGTTCTCGAGCACACTGAGGTGTGGAAACAGATTGAACTGCTGGAATACCATACCGATCTCGGTCCGCACCTCGTTCAGGTTGCGAGTCTGTGAAAGCGAGATCCCGTCGATGATCACCTCACCCGACTCGGGCACCTCCAGATAGTTGAGGCAACGCAGCATCGTGGACTTGCCCGATCCGCTGGGCCCGATCACCACCGCGACCTGCCCCTGCGGCACATCCATCGAGACGTCGTTCAGAGCTACCAGCTTGCCGTGATAAAAGGACTTGCGCAGGTGACGGATCTGGATGATGGGCGCTGCGCTGTTGTTGGTTTGTGTTGCGGTATCCATGATCATGCTCCCGATCAGCGCTCAAATCGCGTCTTGGCCTCGACAAACTCGACGATCCGAGACGAGACCAGTGTCAGGACCAGGTAACAGAGGGCCACCATGATCCAGGTATCGAAACTGAGAAAGGTGCGGGCCATGTATTCGCGGCCGCGCCGGGTCAGGTCGGAGACGGCCAGCACGGACACGAGTGACGAGTCCTTGATCAGGGCGACGAACTCGTTGCCGATGGGCGGAAGAATCACCCGCACGGCCTGGGGCAGAACGACATAGCGCATGGCCTGGAAACTGCTCATGCCGAGCGAACGCGCCGCCTCCATCTGGCCATGGTGGATCGAGGAGATGCCCGCACGGAAAATCTCAGCCCCATAGGCTCCGTAGCAGATGGTCAGGCCGAGCACTGCGGCTGTGTATTCGTTCAAACGCAGCTCACTCAGCCAGTTGCCCAGGCCCGCAAACTGTGGCGGAAGGCGCAGGGCGACATCGCCGAGCGCACGGAACAGGCTGGGCAGGGCAAACCAGATGAACAGCAATTGGACCAGCAACGGTATGCCGCGGATGATCTCGACGTACAACGAGGCGATGCCGTAGATAATCCGGTTGTGGGAGATGCGCCCCAGGCCGCCCAGCAGGCTGACCAGCAGGATCAGGCCGTAGGACACGATCACGATGCGCAGCGTGACCACGATGCCGTCACTGATAAAGTCCCAGATCTCGAGGTAGGGATAGGGCCGCACCCGGATCAACAACCAGATGAGCAGGGCCACGGCGAATGCCAGCGCCCACCAGTTCATCAGAGCGCGCCGTGTCTCATAACGCAAGCTCCAGATTCCCAGCGTCATGGCGGCCGCACCCGCCAACGCTACCCAGAAACCAATGGCAGGAACCAGGGCCCCCGCGCTGAGTTCCAGCAGATAGGTCGAGAAATCAAAATGGTGGCACCACGCAAGCACCAGGCTCCCCACGGAGAGAACGCCCATTGTCAGGGCAACGGGGATCAGTCCGGAAGCGATGCCCTCCTCTCGGGTCCAACTCTTCACCACCAGAAGCAACGCCAGGATGGCGCCGAGGATGGGCATCACCATGGTGATGGCAAAGCTCAGCACCGCGTAGACGTCCGGAGATGTGAACGTGCGGATGAGCCAGCTCAGGCCAGAGCTCTGCGCGCCCGCCACTGGCGCGATCGACAGGTCAACCGCCTCGAGCTCACCGTTTCTGAGGGCCTTGGCGTGCGTGACGTGCTGGCCGTGCACCAGGAACGGAAATTCCAGGGTGATCGCCGGATCCTCTTGAAAGCGCGTCGTGGCGGACGTGATACGCGCGTCAAAGAAAGGCAGCGCATACGCCAAGAGCAACAAAAGGGCCCCGGCCACGGTGAGGATAAAGCGCCAGTTGCGCCGCTCGGCCTGTGACAGGCGATGGTCCCGGAATTGAGAACGATCCAGCAGCACAATACCAATACCCCCTCATTCTTGAGGTAACAAACACTGCGAGGCTAGCAGAGCCGTCCGGCATCTGCTCAAGCCTCGCTGCTTGATGGTAGCGTTGTCTAGCCCAGGTACGCTTCGCGTATCTGGGGGTTCCTTAGCACGGACTGTGCGTCGCCCTCAAGGACCACCCGGCCGGTCTCGAGGACATAGGCGCGATCAGCGATGGACAGGGCCATGGCTGCGTTTTGCTCGACCAGCAGGATGCTGGTGCCCTGCGCGTTGATGGACTTGATGATCTCAAATATCTCCTCAACGAGGATCGGCGCCAGGCCCATCGAGGGTTCATCCAGAAGCAGCAGCCTGGGGGAGGACATCAGACCGCGTCCCATGGCCAGCATCTGTTGCTCGCCGCCCGAAAGCGTCCCGCCCAGCTGACTCTCTCGCTCCTGCAAGCGCGGAAAGCTCTTGAACACGCGCTGCATGGATGCTTCGATCTCGTGCTTGTCGCGGCGTGTATAGGCGCCCATCTCCAGGTTCTCCCTGACAGTGAGCGTAGAAAAGATCTGGCGCCCTTCGGGGACCTGAGAGATGCCCATGCGCACGATGCGCTCGGGCGAGGTGCGTACGATGCTCTGGCCCTGGTACAGAATGTCGCCGCGGAAGGGGCGCAGCAGGCCCGATATCGTCCGCAGTGTGGTAGATTTTCCAGCCCCGTTGGCGCCGATCAGCGTGACGATCTCACCCGCATCGAGATGGAAAGAGATGCCCTGAATGGCACGGATCGCGCCATAGGCCACGTGCAGGTTGTCGACCTGGAGTAGCTGCATGTCTACAACTCCCTTCCCGCTGCGCGGCCGAGATAGGCGACGATGACATCCTCGTTATTGCGGATCTCATCCGGTGTGCCTCGGGCGATCGCCTGTCCAAAGTCCATGACCGTGATCCACTCGCAGATGCCCATCACCACGCGCATCTGATGCTCAATGAGCAGGATGGTGAGGTTGAATTCCTCACGGATAAAGCGGATCAGCCCCATCAGGGTCTCAGACTCGGCGGGGTTCATCCCGGCGGCCGGCTCGTCCAGCAGTAGCAATCTGGGCTCGGCAGCCAGGGCGCGGGCAATCTCCAGCCTGCGCTGCTCACCGTAGGGCAGGTTGCGGGCTATCTCCAGCTGCCGGTCTTGCAGGCCGAACACTGCCAGAAGATCCTGGGCGCGCTCCGTCAGTGCCTTCTCCTGGCGACCAAAGCGCCCGAGCCGCGAGATGGCCTCCACCAGGTTGTAGCCCGAGTGGGTATGAAAGGCGATGCGCACATTGTCCAGCACCGTGAGGTTCTGAAATAGGCGAATGTTTTGAAAGGTGCGGGCGATCCCCATCCGGGTGATCTGGAAGGGCGCCCGGCCCGAGATCTCCTGGCCTTCAAAGCGTATCTCGCCCGACGTAGGGGTATAGATGCCGGTGATCATGTTAAAGACTGTTGTCTTGCCCGCGCCGTTCGGCCCGATCAGGCCGTAGAGTCCTCCACGGGGCACATCCATCGTGAATTCCGAGACAGCGCGCAGGCCGCCAAAGACCATGGTGAGATCGCGAATATCCAGCGTCGGCGGCTGCGACTTTGTCGTGATCATGCCGGGCGCAGTGACGGGTTGTGATTCCATTATGCTTTCTCGCTTGGCGTTACGGCGGCCTGGCTGTGAGCGCTGTGGTTTGGCACCGGAATATCGCGCTCCAGTGGCAGAGGTGCTTTCAGCCAGCCCCATTCGGAGGTGCCCATCAGCCCCTTGGGCCGCAACAACATGATCAAGAGCAGAATGATCGGGTAGATGACAAAGCGCCAGTCCTCAAAGCCCTGAGGCAGCAACACGCGCAGGCCTTCGATCACCAGGGCGAACATCACCGACGCCAGGACGGTCCCCGTCATGCTGCCCAAACCACCGAACACGATGATGATCAGCGGGTCAAAACCCTTGATTGTGCTAAAGGTGCTGGGATGGAGAAACCCGTATAGGTGGGCGTAGAGCGCGCCAGCGACACCGGCATAAAAGCCGCCGACGGTGAACGCCAGGTTCTTGAGCTGGGTGACATCCACGCCCATGGACTGCGAGGCGATCTCGTCCTCGCGGACTGAGATAATGGCTCGCCCATGGCTCGAGCGCAGCATGTTGCGCATGAGAATCACCAGCAGCGCGAGCACACCGAACACCCAGGGCCAGGTGGTCCAGGGGGGAATCGCGACCATGCCGCGGGCGCCTTTCATTGTCTCGATCACCAGGTCCGAATTCTGCAGCGCCGTATAGACCATCACCGCAAAGCCCAGTGTGGCGATGCCGAAATAGTCCGAACCGAGCCGCAGCAGCGGCAGGCCCACGAGATACGATACAAGGGCGGCCAGCGTGCCACCATTCAGGATCGCCAGCGCAAAGATAATCGGCTGCGACACATTCCCTGGCAGCGCGACGACGAGCGACGCCAGGAGTTTGGCCAGTACCGCATGCAGGGCCCATGCTGCCAATACCGAGACGACGATCACAACAGCAATGGCCAGGAGCACCATGATCGCGGATAGCGTCCTGGCTTCATGGTGAGCCAGGTGCTCTGCCAGCGAGGGGGTGATCTGTTTGCGAAGCGCACCCACTTTGAGCCTGTTGGCGAGCACGAGCAGCAACACGACCCCCAACTGTCCGGCGATCAGCCAGGACAGCGCCGTGGTCTGGCCACCGCTCCACTTCATCATATAGTCTTTGGTGATCAGTGCCGAGGCATAGGCGCCGATGGCATAAAAGCCCACATGGCCCAGAGAGAACTGGCCATTAAAGCCATAGATCAGGTTCAGACCCAGCGCAGATATCGCTGTGATGGCAGCGAGTTGGACGACCTGGTACCAATACACCGAGATAAAGTCGTTCTGCTTGGCCAGGTGCACCCCGAGGAAAATGGCGATGGCGACGGCTAGCGTTGTGATCCAGGAGGGAACCGCGGATCGCTTCATAGTCGCAACTCCTCCTAGACCTTTTCAACCTGGGGTTCGCCAAAGATCCCCGTGGGTTTCACCAGGAAGACGATGATCAGGATCAAAAAGGCGAACAGGTCGCGCAGACGGGAACCGAGAGGCAGGAAACTGACCACCATCACGTCGACAGTGCCCATCAGCAATGAACCGACAAAGGCCCCGGGGATGCTGCCGATGCCGCCCAACACGGCGGCTACAAAGGCTTTGAGCCCGGGCATGATGCCCATGAAGGTCCAGATCTGCGGGAAGGCGATCGCATAGAGTGTGCCGGCAGCTCCGGCCAAAGCGGCACCCAGGGCAAAGGTGAAGGTGATCACACCATCAACGTTGATGCCCATCAGGCGGGCCGCGGATTTGTCAAGGGAGGTGGCGCGCATGGCTTTGCCTATCTTTGTTCGGCGGATGACAAATTGCAGGCCGAGCACCAGTGCCACGGTGATGCCCACTATCAGTATGGTCACATTGGTGACACTGAGGCCCCAGAATTCCCAGACCTGGATCTCAAACGGCCGCTTGTAGGTGATATAGTCTGCGCTAAAGACAAAGTTGAGCGCCGTGAACGATTCAAGAAAGAACGATACGCCGATCGCAGTGATCAGCGAGGCGATGCGGGGTGCGGAACGCAGCGGCTTGTAGGCGATGCGCTCAATGACCACGTTCAAAAGCAGACAGACAGCCATTGCGAACAGGATCGCGGGGACGAACCCCCAGCCATAGCGGGCGATGGCATAGTAGCTGGCAAAGGCCCCGACCATGAACACATCGCCATGGGCAAAGTTGATCAGCCTGACGATGCCATACACCATCGTGTAGCCGAGGGCGATCAGGGCGTACACGAATCCCAGCCGCAGCCCGTCGAGAATGGCCTGTGCAAAGTACGTTGGACCGTTCAGGCGGATCAGGTAGGTGATACCATAGACCAAGCCTGCAGCCAGCGCCGCGTAGATGATCCACACGACCGGTCTCAAGATCGTCTTGGCCAGGATCTTGTTCATATCTCTCCTCGGTGCAGGGATCGAGGCAACTCTTTCGTATCTGTACGCTATAAAGGGGAGAGCAACATTTGTTGCTCTCCCCTTTGAGAGCCGCTTGTGACGGCTTACGGTGCGACGAACTTGAAAAAGACAGGCTCGCCGTTTTCGATCTTGACGATGGCGGCGGTCTTGACGGGGTCACCGAACTCATCGAAGGTGATCTCGCCGGAGACGCCCTCGTACTGGATGGCGGACATGGCGTCCTTGACGACAGCGGGGTCATCGACGCCGGCCTCGGAGATGGACTGGAGCAAGATCTTGGCGGCGTCATAGGCCAGGGTAGCGAGCGCGTCAGGCGCAGCGCCGTACTTGGCGGTATAGGCGGCGACAAAGTTCTGGACCAGCGGGCGGGGATCGGCGGGCGAGTAGTGGTTCGAGAAGTAACCACCCTCAAAGAGCTCGGTCTGGAGCTCGGGGGAATCCCAGCCATCGGCGCCGAGGAGGGTCGCCTCGATGCCTTTCTCCTGGATCTGAGCGGCGATCAGGTTGTTCTTGTTATAGTAGTCAGGGAGGAAGATGACATCGGGGGCGGCGGCCGCGACCTTACCGAGGATAGCGGAAAAGTCGGTATCCTCCTTGTTGTAGGCCTCATAGACAGAGACCGTGCCGCCCATGGCCTCGAAGGAGGCCTTAAAGTACTCTGCGAGTCCCTTGACATAGTCGTTACCGACGTCAAAGAGGACGGCGGCGTTCTGAGCGCCGAGCTCCACAGCCAGGCTGGCGACGACCTCACCCTGGAAGGGGTCGAGGAAGCAAGCGCGGAAGACATACTCCTTATCGGAGCCGTCCTCGTTGATGGTGACAGCCGGGTTGGTGGAGGTAGGGGTGATCTGGAGAACGCCATTCGCCTCTGCGATTTCAGAGACGGGGATGGAGGCGCTGGAGCAGACCTCACCGATGATATAGTTGACCTCGTCCTCAAAGATGACCTTGTTGGCGGCGTTGGCCGCCTCCTGGGCGTCGCAGCGGGAGTCTTCGAGAACGGTCTCGATCTCCCAGCCGGCGGCGATCGCCTCATCAAAGGCCATCTGAGCGCCGTCGCGGGTGGACTCACCAAAGGTCTTGACGTCACCGCTCAGGGGTGCCAGAACGGCGATCTTGACGGGGAAGCCAGGCGCGGGAGCAACCATGCTCTCGGCCTCGGCTTCTTCCTCAGCAGCCCCCGCGGGTGCGACGAACTTGAAAAAGACAGGCTCGCCATTTTCGATCTTGATGATAGCGGCGGTCTTGACGGGGTCACCGAACTCATCGAAGGTGATCTCGCCGGAGACGCCCTCGTACTGGATGGCGGACATGGCGTCCTTGACGACAGCGGGGTCATCGACGCCGGCCTCGGAGATGGACTGGAGCAAGATCTTGGCGGCGTCATAGGCCAGGGTAGCGAGCGCGTCAGGCGCAGCGCCGTACTTGGCGGTATAGGCGGCGACAAAGTTCTGGACCAGCGGGCGGGGATCGGCGGGCGAGTAGTGGTTCGAGAAGTAACCACCCTCAAAGAGCTCGGTCTGGAGCTCGGGGGAATCCCAGCCATCGGCGCCGAGGAGGGTCGCCTCGATGCCTTTCTCCTGGATCTGAGCGGCGATCAGGTTGTTCTTGTTATAGTAGTCAGGGAGGAAGATGACATCGGGGGCGGCGGCCGCGACCTTACCGAGGATAGCGGAAAAGTCGGTATCCTCCTTGTTGTAGGCCTCATAGACAGAGACCGTGCCGCCCATGGCCTCGAAGGAGGCCTTAAAGTACTCTGCGAGTCCCTTGACATAGTCGTTACCGACGTCAAAGAGGACGGCGGCGTTCTGAGCGCCGAGCTCCACAGCCAGGCTGGCGACGACCTCACCCTGGAAGGGGTCGAGGAAGCAAGCGCGGAAGACATACTCCTTATCGGAGCCGTCCTCGTTGATGGTGACAGCCGGGTTGGTGGAGGTAGGGGTGATCTGGAGAACGCCATTCGCCTCTGCGATTTCAGAGACGGGGATGGAGGCGCTGGAGCAGACCTCACCGATGATATAGTTGACCTCGTCCTCAAAGATGACCTTGTTGGCGGCGTTGGCCGCCTCCTGGGCGTCGCAGCGGGAGTCTTCGAGAACGGTCTCGATCTCCCAGCCGGCGGCGATCGCCTCATCAAAGGCCATCTGAGCGCCGTCGCGGGTGGACTCACCAAAGGTCTTGACGTCACCGCTCAGGGGTGCCAGAACGGCGATCTTGACGGGGAAGCCCGGGGCGGGCGGTACGCTTGCGCCGGCGGCGGCCTCACCATCGATGGGCTTGGCACTGCCTTCACCCGAGATCCACTTGGCATAAATCTCGTCGTACTGGCCGCTCTCGCGGACCTTGGCCAGACCTTCGTTGAACATCGAAATGAACTCGGCGTTCTGACCCTTGTTCACCAGGGCGCCATAGTACTCCTCGGTGATCGCATCGCCGACGATCTTGAGCTTGCCGGCGAACTGCTCAGAGGTTAGAGCATAGTCGGCAGCGACAGGGATATCCACGATCACGACGTCCAGGTTGCCACTCACCAGGTCCAGGAGGGCCAGGTCGATGGTGTCGTACTCGGCGGGTTTGGTGCCGGTGATCTCCTCGGCCGCAAAAGCGCCTGTGGTGCCGATCTGCGCGCCGATTTTCAGGCCAACCAGATCTGCCTTGCCCGTGACTGTGGTGTTATCTGCCGGCACAATGATCGCCTGACCGGCGTTGATGTAGGGCTCGGTAAAGTCATAGACCTCGGCGCGGTCGTCGCGGATCGTGACCGACGACATGATGGCGTCATAGTCGCCTGATTCGAGGCCAGCAAAGATACCATCCCAGGCGGTGTTCTTCCACTCGACCTTGAACCCCATCGTCTCTGCAATGGCGTTCAGCAGGTCAATGTCAAAGCCGGCGATCTCCTTGTTCTCGTCGACGAACTCCATCGGCGGGAACGCGGCGTCAGTCGCCACGACGTAGGTCTTGACCTCTTCTTCCACCACGACCTCGGCCGTGGCCTGTGCTTCGGTCTCAGTCTTTGTCTCAGTCTCAGGGGCGGTCGTTTGAGGGGTTGTACAGGCTGACAACACCATCGCAACGACCATGAGGACAGCCAACCAGGTAGTCCACTTGGGCTTCATCAAACGCTCCTCCTTGTTCCGCATCGGGTCAAAAAAGATCCAACGGGCCGCAGTACACTGCCGCATCGCGCGGGGCGCTGCCCTGCTATTGCCCTACCCTTGGGAAGAAGCGTCATCGCTTGAGGCCGGAGGGCACAACCTTCGACCATCCTGCCAGATCGTTGCAGGTGCTATATTTCGGACGATTATAACACAATCATCGCATCTGTGAAATCGGCGATCATAGTTGGTGCCGATGCTCGGCTGTCAAATTGGGTGCCCTGCATTAGCGGGTATAATCGTGTCCCATGCTGCAGTGCAGGAGACGAGATCCATGTTGTCCGCCAGCTACGCGTTACTGGTGCTGCTGGGTGCCATCTGGGGCGCCTCCTTTCTCTTGATCAAGATCGGCACGACCGAGATCGCCCCCATGACCTTTGCCTTTCTGCGCATCGTCACGGGGGCCTGTACCACGGGCATCGTGCTGGCTATCACCCGGCGCCGGGTGCCCCGGGGCGCTCGCCTCTGGGGGCATCTGGCGGTGATGGGGCTCCTGGGGATTGGAATCCCCTTTGCGGCCATCAGCTGGGGAACGCAGTACATCCCCAGCAGCCTGTCGGCCATTCTCAACGGCATGATGCCGATCTTTACCTTTCTGGTCGTGGTGATCCAGCATGGGGAGCGTGCGACCCTGAAGCGTTCCATCGGTGTGGCGCTGGGCTTTGCGGGTACGGTCGCTCTGGTGTTGCCTCAGATGCAGGGCAGCGAGGGCCACGGGGGCCTGTACGGCGCTCTGGCGGTCATCGCGGCGGCCTTGAGCTATGCGCTGGCGGCTGTGTATGCCAGCCGGCATGTCTCGCATCTGCCCCCGCAGGTGGCCTCCTTCGGGCAGTTGATCACCGCCTCGCTGATCCTGCTACCGGTGGCGCTAATAGAGCCCTCCTGGCGCACAGCGCTCACGGCGCGCTCCATCTCGGCCGTCCTCTTTCTCGGTGTGGTCGGCACCTCACTGGCTTATCTGATCTATCACCGACTCATCCGCGATGCCGGGGCGACCTTTACCTCGCTGGTGACATACATTTCTCCGCCCTTTGGCGTATTCTGGGGCTGGCTCATCCTCAATGAAGCGGTGACCCTGAACGTGTTGCTGGCGTTGGCGTTGATCACCTGTGGCTTGCTCCTGGTGCGCGCGGCACCGCGCAGTTCAGAGCTGGCGCTGCCCCGGCCGGCTAAGGAGCCCTCAGTTGGGGGCGCATAGCGAGGTGGGATGTGCCGGCTGAGGCAGTCCCTGCTGGTTCGCACCCCGCTTGCGGGATCGGTGATGGCCATCGTGCCATGTGACACCGGGACGTGGTGCAGAAATGCCGACTAAACGAGACAGCACGATTGTTCTAGCGCTATCGCTGACCCTGACAGCGCTGCTGTACGGTAGGGCGCTGAATCTGGCCTTTGTCAATGACGACATCGCTCATGTGCTGGCGCTGCAGCGCGCTTCTATAGCCGACATCTTTTTGACCCAGTGGGCCGCTCATGGGGCCGCCTATTACAGGCCGCTGGGTTCCCTCCTGCTCTGGATGCTGTTGCGGCTCTCTCCGAGTTCGCCAGAACCTTTTTATGCGCTTTCACTGCTACTTCATGCTCTGAACGGCTGGTTGCTCTGGTCGCTGGTGCGCAGGCGGATGGGCCCTTGGAGTGCCGCGGGCGCAGCTCTCGCGTGGCTGCTGTTTCCAACCCATTACGAGGCTGTGGCATACGTGGCGGCACTCTTTCATCCCCTCTCCACAACTCTGATTCTTCTTGCACTGCTGTCCGTTGATGCAGCGCTGGTCTTGCAGCGGCGCTGGCTGTGGTGGTGTGTGGCGCTGCTCGTGATGCTGGCGCCCTTTGCGCACGAGCAGGCCGCCGTACTCCCGGCCTTGATCCTTCTCTGGCAGTTCTTGTTTGCGCCTCCCGACAGCGTGCGGGCCTGGTTGCGTAGCCGGATCCCCTGGCTGTTGCTGCTGATCCTCCCTGTACTGGCTCTGCGCGCCGTGCTCGGAGGCACATTGACCGATGCGATTGTCCCGGATGCGGCCAACACCTTTGCCGGCCTGCGCCATCTGTCGCGCCTGGTCGCCTATCCTTTTGCCTGGTTTGACGGCGGGGTGTTGGATGCTCAGGGGCAGGCGCTATTAGGCCTGTTGCTTGTGCTGGGTCTGCTGTGGTTTGGTTTGTGCCGCCGCAGAGCCGCACCGGCGCTGCTCGGCCTGGGCTGGCTGCTCGTTACGGCGGCGCCCTCGGTGCTCCTATTGGATACGTCCTTCCTGCCCTCCAGCCCGCGCCTCGCCTATCTGCCGAGCATCGGGATAGCCCTTCTATGGAGCAGCCTGTTATCACCTGTCGCCTCGCCAGTTGGCCGCGTCAGTTGGCTACGGGCGTCGCTTGTAGGGACCTGGACACTCCTGCTCTGCCTGGCTCCGCTGCCCTATATTCATAGTGCGCTTGTAGTGCTAGAGGAAAGCACCGGGGTTGTAGAAGCGCTGGTGTCCGTTGCCCGAGAACTGGCTCCGAGCGAGCGCGCTCTCGTGATCAATGCGCCCTTTTACTATGTCGCGCCTTGCTCAGGGTTACGGGGCCGCAGCCCGGCCTATCCCTACGAATACTCTTCGGTGGTCGTGCTGCCTCTCTACGCCCAGATTCCGGACCTTGTGCGCGCTAACGGCGGCCCGGAACGTGAAATCCAGGCAGTCAGTTGGGCGGAGCTTGCCCCGGGTTGGGCTACTCGCGGGCCAGATACATCCGCTCTTGCCATCCGTGGTGCCCTGGAGGCGGGAACACGGGTTCTGGTTGTGCAAATGGACGGTGGCCGGGTGGATGATCTGACCACTGCGTGGGCGCAGCGTCGTGCTGACACCTTCTCGTCCTATCTGCAGTTGTTGGAGACGCCGCGTGAACTCGCTTCTTCGGGAGACTTGGAGGCAGCGCAGACACTGGCGGTGGAATGGGATGGCCTGTCGCTGGTTGGCATTTCGGCTGACCAGGCGCGACTTCCTGGCGAGGAGCTGCCGGTTTCACTGTATTGGCGTGCGGCGCACGCATCGACATTGTCTGGGAAGGACGTGCAAATGCGCCTGGTCGACCGCTATGGCAACGTGCTTATTGAACAGAAGAGGGCGGTTCTGCCCGGTTACGTCCCCAGTCTCTGGCAATCGGACGCGACCTACGCAACCCGTTGGCAGATCTCTGTTCCAGCCAACGCTGCGCTGGGGCCGGCGCGCCTTGAGATCGCGTTGGCCCAGGCCGAACGCACTCTGTTTCCCGTACAGCATGCCGGCGACGGTGGAGGCTGGGTGCCAGTGGCGGAGATACTTCTCGGGCGGCCGATGCTTGCTGAGGCCCTAGACGCCAATGCGATGCCAGTCGATGCCCGTTGGGAGAATGGCATCACACTGGAGGGACTCCTTCTGAACGACCAGTCCTCATCGAACGCCCTGAGACTGGTGCTGTACTGGCGTGCAGACCAGCCTGTGACAGAGGATCTGGTCGTCTTTGTGCACCTGGTCGCAGCTTCGGGCGTGGTCGCGCAGTCGGATGGCGAGCCGGCGGGGGGGCAATTCCCAACCTCATGCTGGCCAGCGGGTGCATTGGTGGCCGATGAGCACACACTGGAGATGATTGATGCGCCGCCAGGCGCAAACTTGTCACTGTTGGTTGGGCTCTACCGCTGGCCCTCCCTGGAGAGGCTTTCGGTCGTTACGGCGGACGGAGCAGTCTCGGACCATGTGGTCCTGGCGCAGATCGGCGTGGCGGCACGCTGAGCGCAGGTTCAGGCCCTGTCGCGGCTTTCCCCCGGCGGTCCGGCGGGCTATACTGCGGGCAAACAACCCCGAGGGAGGCTGTCATGGCAGAGTCTGGACACTATCTGGCTTTTGATCTGGGCGCGGAAAGCGGCCGGGCGGTCGTCGGCCAGCTGCGCGAGGGCAGGCTCTCTCTGACGCCCATCCATCGGTTCACCAACGGCCCGGTGCGCATCTTCGACGGGCTGTTCTGGGATGTGCTGCGGTTGTGGAGCGAGGTACAGGCCGGGCTGCACGCCTATCGGCAGGCCTATGAGGCGCCGCTGGAGGGCATCGGCCTCGATACCTGGGGCGTGGATTTCGGCCTGCTGGGGCCCTCCGGCGAGTTGCTGGCCAATCCCCGCCACTATCGCGATCCGCGCAACGAGTCCATGCTCGCTCTGGCGCTCGAGCGGGTGCCCCGTGAAGATATCTTTGAACAGACCGGCATCCAGTTCATGCAGATCAACTCCCTCTACCAGCTGCTGGCTATGCGTGAACACGGTGATGCCGCCCTGGAGCAGGCTCGTACGCTGCTGATGATGCCCGACCTGTTCAACTACTGGCTCACCGGAATCGCTGTGAGCGAGTTTACGGTGGCCACCACCAGCCAGTTCTATAATCCGCGCGAACTCGACTGGGCGCGCGACCTTCTCGACCGGCTCGATCTGCCCACACATATCCTGCCTCCCGTGATGCCGCCAGGGACGGTTCTGGGCCCGCTGGAGGAGCATCTGGCTGCTGAGACCGGGCTTGCGGGTACGCCCGTGATCCTGCCGGCCACTCACGACACGGGCTCGGCCGTGGCCGCGGTGCCTGCCCGTGGCAGCGACTTTATCTATCTGAGCTCCGGCACCTGGTCGCTGATCGGTGTTGAGGTGCCAAGGCCGGTGATCACACCCGAGGCGCTTGCGTTCAACTTTACCAATGAAGGTGGCGTGGACGGGACCTTTCGCGTGCTCAAGAACATTATGGGGCTGTGGCTGGTGCAAGAGTGCCGGCGCACCTGGGCGCTGGAGGGCCAGACCCTCTCTTACGATGAGATCACGGCCCTGGCCCAGGGGGCACCCGCCTTTGGCCCCCTCGTGGAGCCCGACGCCGTCGAGTTCATCGCGCCCGGTGGTATGCCCGCTCGCATCCAGGCCTTTTGCGCCCGCACAGGCCAGCGTGTACCTGAGACCCGCGGCGAGATCGTGCGCTGCGCGCTGGAGAGCCTCGCGTTGAAGTACCGCTGGGCGGTGGAAAAGCTCGAGCGCATGGCCGGGCGGCGCCTGGGGGTGATCCACATCGTCGGAGGAGGTTCTCAAAACATCCTGCTGTGCCAGTTCGCAGCCGATGCGACGCAGCGCACAGTGGTGGCAGGCCCCGTGGAAGCGACCGCGATCGGCAACGTGATGATGCAGGCGGTGGCGCGCGGGCACATCGCCAGCGTGGGGGAGGGGCGGCGCATCGTGGAGCGCTCCTTCGAGACCACGACCTATACACCGGGGGACCCCGCTGGCTGGGAGGCTGCCTACGGGCGGTTTCTCGAGATACACCAGACTACCACGGCCCTTTAGGAACGGAGCCAACCTGTGAGCAGCTCGATCCTGTTTCGACACGGACGTATCTGTACACCCGAGGGGATCTCGCCCGAGGGTTGGGTGCTGGTGCGTCAGAGCAGTATCGCGGGCCTGGGCACGGGCGAGGCGCCACCGGATGCAGCTACGGGAGCGCAGGTTATCGACCTGGCTGGCCGCATCCTCGCCCCCGGCCTGATCGACGTGCACACTCATGGCGCGCTGGGCTGTGACACGATGGACGCCGATGCTGCCTCGCTGCGTACGATGGCTGCCTTTTATGCGCGCCACGGCGTGACCGGCTTTCTCGCCACCACAATGACGGCGAGCCTGCCCGAGATCGCCGCAGCGCTGGACACCGTATCGGCCGTAAAGGCGGAGGGTACCGGCAGCGCGGCGCTGCTGGGGGCCCATCTCGAGGGCCCCTACCTGAACCCCGCCTATGCCGGGGCGCAGTCGCCGGAGTTTGTAAAGCGGGCTGACGTCTGTGGCTATGCGCCGCTGTTCGCTTCCGGCGTGGTGCGTCTCGTTACGCTGGCGCCCGAGTTTCCCGAGAACCGCCCGCTGATTGGCTATGCCTGTGCGCGGAGGGCAGTCGTCTCGATCGGGCACAGCGGTGCCGAGTATGCCGAGGCGCTGGAGGCGGTATCGCTGGGGGTATCGCATGTGACCCACCTGTATAACGCCATGTCCCCATTGAACCATCGCCAGCCGGGGGTGGTGGGCGCGGCGCTGGCGAGCGATGCGCTGACATGTGAGCTCATCGCGGATGGGGTGCATGTGCATCCTGCTGTCCTGGCGCTGACGCTGCGTCTCAAGGGTGCAGAGCGCATCGCCCTCGTCAC
>CAZYWU010000011.1:0-11307 GCA_964651255.1 uncultured Anaerolineales bacterium | reverse complement strand
CCGACTCTATCTCTTCAACCGGCGCCTCGACAGGCGGCGCCCAGGGTGTCCCCTCTTGATAGAGCATGGATGGGCGGGCCATGCGGTGCCGTAGATACATCAGCGTACCGAAAAAGACGAACAACACCACAGAGACGATCTGGGCGGTGGGAATGCCGCCGATCTTCCAGGCGTCGGGCCGGAAGTAGCCTTCGATGAAAAAGCGGATCACCGCATAGATCATGCCATACAGGAAAAAGATATCGCCATAGAGCCGCCCGGACTTCCACCGCCTGGCCAGGTGCAACAACACGAGGCCGCCGATCAGGTTGAGCATCGACTCGTAAAAGAATGTCGGGTGAAACGTCTGAAATTGCTCATAGCCCGGGAGCCGGTGGGCCGGGTCAATGGGGATTGCCCACGGCACGTCCGTGGGCGGGCCGTACAGCTCCTGGTTGAAAAAGTTGCCCCAGCGCCCGATCGCCTGAGCGATCAGCAGGCCCGGCGCCACATAGTCCATCCACTCGAGAAAGCGCAGGCGTTTGATCCGGGTAAAGACATAGAGCCCCAGCGTGCCTCCGGCGATGGCGCCAAAGATGCCAAAGCCAGACATCTGCAGGCCGAACATCTCGCCAGGATGCGCCGAGTAGTACTCCCAGCTGGAGATGATGTGGTAGATACGAGCGCCAATGATCCCCGTAAAGAGCGCCACGATCAGCATATTCCAGGCGATCTCCGGGTCATGGCCATTGCGCGAGGACAGCTTGCTGACTAGATAGGCCGCCAGCATGGCGCCACCCACGATCAGTACACCGTACCAGTAGATCGTGATCGGGCCAAGGCGAAGGAATACGGGGTCAGGCTGCATGCTTACCTCCCGCGCTCATGTGACGTTACTTGATCATTATAGCGCGTTACCGCAAGACTCCAAGGCTGCGCGGTCAAGTCCACGTCCCGTCAGTCATCGGGAGAGAGGGGCCGGCTGTTGTCCTGTGTTCTCAATAATCTGGCTCAGGCGGAGCAATTGCTCCTGTAACCTGGCTGCATCACGATAGTACTCGAGCGAGATGGCCATCGGGCGGCAGCGAGCCAGCGTCCAAGCCAGCAGGGCATAGTCCACTTCTGTCATCGTGTCGTGCACATCCACCAGCCAGCCCTCGTCAAACACAAGCTCTGAAGCAACAGTGAGGGCATTGTCCTGCAACAACCTCTGCCGTGTGGGGGGCAGCGTGCTGATCGCCCGGGGGCCACTGACATGGATCTCCCGCACGCGTTCCAGAGGAAGCGCGTTCAGGTAGGCCTCCGGCGTCATGCCGAGGAGGCTGGCCGTCACGCGGGCGTGGGCCAGGTCGAGCAACAGGTCACATCCGGCAAGATCCAGCACCTCGCGGATGAATGCGGGCCGCGTGACGTGCCTGTGGACGACGTTGGGGTACAGCGGCACATTCTCCAGGAGGAGTGGCACCGGAAGCGCGGCCCGCAGTGCGCTGGCGTTGCGCGCGATGTTGGTCTGGGCCACCTCACGTCTCAGCCCCAGGGAGAGGGCGTGAACCTGGAGCGACTCATCGAGCGTGATCTCGGCCACGCCAAAGCCCAGGTGCTCTGAGGTCCATGGGGTACCCGTGAGATGCACCAAATCCTGCAGCCGGGCGACCTGGTCCCTGGGGAGGGGCGTGTGCCCGCTCAGGGTGTCATCCAGGTGCAGCATGAGGGGATAGGCCTGCGATAGCGCGCGAATCGCCTCCATGCCCATGAACGGTCCGACCTTCATATAGTCGACCGGGGGCTCTTCGCCGGCAGCCAGGAGGGCCGCCATGGCCTCGGTGCCGTTGGCGCCCAGGAGCGGACGGGAAAGGGTGGCCAGGTCGGGCCACGGGATGGGGTTGTACATCGCAGCGCTCCCCTGTGTTGTCGCTGTACGAGTGTAGGCCCCGGCCATTGGGGCGTCAATGCGAGGGGGTAAGCCGGGCGCGTGAACAAAAAGGGCCGGATCGTAAGAGCCGGCCTGCCATGGGCGGTCGACCTTGAACTACATGCCCAGCCCGCCGTCCACGCCCAGTACCTGCCCTGTAATGTAGCCGGCATCCGGAGAGGCGAGAAAGGCCACGGCAGCGGCGATATCTTCGGGACTGCCCAACCGGCCCAGCGGGATCTGTTCCGTTGCCTGCTGTACAAGCTCGGGCGAGAGTGCGCGGGTCATCTCTGTGTCCACAAAACCAGGAGCGACGGCATTCACCGTGATGTTGCGCGAGGCGAGCTCGCGCGCCACGGCCTTGGTCAGGCCGATGAGTCCTGCCTTGGCGGCCGCGTAATTCGCCTGGCCTGCGTTACCGCGTATCCCGCTGATCGAGCTGATCTGAATGATCCTGCCCGAGCGCCGGCGCAGCATGATGCGCTGCACCGCCTTGATGCAGTGGAAGGCGCCTTTCAGGTTGGTGTCCAGCACCGCGTCCCAGTCCTCCTCCGACATGCGCATCAGCAGCGCGTCACGGGCGATGCCGGCGTTGTTCACGAGGATGTCGACAGTCCCATAGGCCTCGACCGCGGTGTCGATCAGTGCTTTGGCCCCCTCCGCCTGGCTGACGTCTGCCTGAACAGCGAGGGCCTCGCCTCCGGCGTTGACGATCTCCCGGACCACATCGGCGGCGGCCTGGCTGTTACTCTGGTAGTTGACGACCACCCGGCAGCCCTCGGCCGCGAGCTTTTGCGCGATGGCCCGTCCGATGCCCCGCGATCCCCCGGTGACGATGGCCACCCGGGGTGTGTCCGGACTCACGCCGGCACCTCCTGGCGGCTCGCGACCCAGGTGTCGATCGTGTCGGCATCGCAGAGCGCGGTCACCTCAATGCCCTGCTCGATGCGGCGGATGAGCCCCGCCAGCACTGCTTTGGGGCCAACCTCCAGGATCGCAGTCGCGCCAGTCTGGGCGATCGCGCGCACAGACTCGACCCAGCGCACAGGAGAGACGAGCTGGCGTAGGAGCGTGGCGCGTATCTCCTGTGGGTCACTCTGCGGTTGGGCGGTTACGTTGCTGATGACCGGTATGTGCGCCGGCTGGAGCGGCGTCTCGGCGAGCGCGCGGCTAAGGGACTCCGCCGCGCCGCCCATGAGCGGCGTGTGGCAGGCCACACTGACGGCGAGCGGCACCACGCGCTTGGCCTTGCGCGCGGTCGCCAGTTCTTCCACGGCAGCCAGGCCGGCGTAAGAGCCAGCGACGACGACCTGCCCCGGCGAGTTGTAGTTGGCGACCCAGACCTGATGGTTGCGGGCCTGTGCCTCGCTGATGAGGTCGCGGACGATCTCGTCGTTCAGACCCAGGATGGCCGACATGCCCCCCGGCATGCTGGCTCCGGCCTCGGCCATGGCCTCGCCGCGGCGCTGCACCAGCCGGATGCCGTCCTCAAAAGCGAGCACGCCCGCGGCCGTTAGCGCCGCGAACTCGCCCAGGCTGTGGCCGGCGACGCAGGCCAGCGCATCGGCCTGCGGGCCCAGCCTGGCGAGCAGGTATTCCCAAAGCGTTACCGTGGCGATATAGATGGCCGGCTGCGTGTTCGCGGTTTGATCCAGCAGGTCGCCAGGCCCCTGATGACACACAGAGGACAATGGGTAGCCCAGCAGGTCATCGGCCTGGGCAAACCGCTGCTGCGCCTCCGGGACAAGGGAGCATAGCGCGGCGGACATGCCCACGAACTGGCACCCCTGGCCCGGAAAGACGACCGCCAGGCCGCTCACGCCTGCACCTCCCGCTCCGATACGCACTGCGGCAGGCGGGCGATCACAGCCTCTGCCTCATCACTGATCCTGCGAATGAGCTCGGCTGCGGGCAGCACATCGTGCACCAGACCAGAGATCTGCCCGGCCATCACGCTGCCGTTCTGCACGTCGCCTTTCACAGCCGCGAGCTGCAGGCGTCCGGTGCCAAACTCGACCACCTGAGATTCGTCTACGCCCGCCTTTTCCATGGACTCGAACTCGCGGGACATGGGGTTCCGCAGGCAGCGCACCGGATGTCCGATGGTCATGCCGGTGACCAGCGTGGAGCGCTCATTGGCCCTGATGATGCTCTCTTTATAGTTGGGGTGGGCGGTGCATTCCTCGGTGCAGACAAAGCGTGTCCCCATCTGCACGCCCGCGGCGCCCAGCGCCAGGGCAGCCACCAGGCCGCGCCCGTCACCGATGCCGCCTGCCGCGATCACCGGGATCGAGACCGCGTCGACAACCTGTGGCACCAGGCTCATCGTGGTCACTGTGCCAATGTGACCGCCCGACTCTTCTCCCTCGGCGATGACCGCATCCACGCCCAGACGCTCCAGGCGACGGGCCAGCGCCACGGAGGCAACTACGGGGATCACGATTACGCCCGCCGCTTTGAGAGCCTCGACGTAAGGCGCGGGGTTTCCGGCACCTGAGGTGAACACGGGCACCTTTTCCTCGATAACGAGGTCGATTACCTGATCGGCCACAGGGCTAAACAGCGGGATGTTTACCCCAAAGGGGCGGTCTGTGTGTGCCTTGGTCTGGCGTATCTGCTCGCGCACCCAGTCCACCGGTGCGTTTCCTGCACCGATGATGCCGAGGGCACCTCCTTGGGACACTGCCGCGGCCAGCTGCCAGGTGGCCACCCAGGCCATGCCCCCCTGGATGATGGGATAGTCGATGTCGATCAGATCAGTCAGTGCGGTCCTGATCATGCCTTGCCTCCTGTCATGCGTCATTGTCTAGAATGCTAACACCCCGGGGTGGCAGTGGTTGCGCCTGTCCGAGGGGCTCGGACTGATGTGCAACTCTCACGCATCCAACGGGTTTACACTGTGAGAATGCATCGCATGCGTGATTCCGCCAAAGGATAGGGGGTAGTGTGAGAAGGGTCGTCATCACTGGTATGGGAACTGTGTGTCCTCTGGGTAACGATGTCGCCAGCACCTGGGAGGGCGTGATCGCCGGCAAGTCGGGCGTGGGGCAAATCACCTATTTCGATACCTCGGCGTATCGCACGACGATCGGCGCACAGGCCTGGGGCTTCAAGCCCGAGGAGCACTTTCCATCGCGTGACATCCGCCGTATGGATCGCTTTGCGCAATATGCGCTGGTGGCGGCTCGCGAGGCCCTGGGCGACGCAGGTCTGACGGATGAGGTCTTTGCTCAGGGGCTGGGACAGCGCACGGCAGTCATCATTGGATCGGGCATCGGCGGCATGGCAACAGTGACCGAGCAACTGCGAATGCTGGACCAAAAGGGACCGAGCAAGGTGAGCCCGTTCTTTATTCCCATGATCCTCCCGGAGAGCGCCGCCAGCATGGTCGCCATCGAGCACGGTCTCAAGGGCCCCAACATGGCGGTCACCTCAGCCTGCGCCACCGGCGCAAACGCCATCGGCGAGATGGCACGCATGATTCATGAAGGTCGGGCCGATGTCGGCCTGGCGGGCGGCTCTGAGGCGGCGATTATCGAGATATCTGTGGCGGGTTTCTGCGCTCTCCGTGCGCTTTCGACGCGTAACGACGATCCAGAACATGCGTCGCGCCCCTTTGATCGCGACCGCGACGGTTTTGTCATCGGCGAGGGGGCAGGCGTCCTGGTGCTTGAGGCGCTTGAGCACGCTCTGGCACGCGGTGCGACGATCCATGCCGAGTTGCTCGGATACAGCAGCAACGATGACGCGTATCATATCACAGCCCCCGATCCGGAGGCAGCTGGCGCGGGTGCCTGCATGCAGCTGGCGCTGGACTCGGCGGGGCTGGCGCCGGAGCAGATCGACTATATCAACGCCCATGGCACCAGCACCCTGCTGAACGACCTGGCCGAGACGCAGGCGATCAAGCGCGTCTTTGGTGCTCATGCCTACCGGCTCCCCGTCAGCTCGACCAAGTCGGTCACGGGCCATCTGCTGGGTGCAGCGGGGGCGCTGGAGGCCATCCTGACGACGCGCGCCCTCGAGACGGGAGTGCTCCCACCCACGATGAACCTCGAGCACCCGGATCCAGAGTGCGATCTGGATTATGTCCCCAATCAGGCGCGGGCCGTGCCCATTCGGCGGGCGCTCTCCAATTCATTCGGCTTCGGCGGCCACAATGTCAGCCTGATCCTGGGCAAGTACGGGGATGTCTGACGTCCACCGCCGCGCAGAGATTGTGGGCTGGGGTATGTATGCCCCGGCGCGAGTCGTCACCAACGATGACCTCGCCCAGGTGCTGGACACGTCCGACGAGTGGATACGCACGCGGACGGGCATCGAGCGCCGGCACCTGGCAGTGGGTGAGGCGACGGCCGCGATGGCGATTGAGGCGGCGCGCGAGGCGCTGCGTGTAGCGGACGCGGACCCTTACGATCTCGGGCTGGTGCTGGTGGCCACCATGACGCCGGACTATCCCACGCCCTCGACAGCTTGCCTGGTGCAGAATGCGCTCGGCGCCATCCATGCCGGGGCAATGGATTTGAATGCGGGCTGCTCGGGGTTCTGCTATGCCCTCTCGGTCGCCAACGCGGCGATCCTGTCGGGCGAGCAGGAGATGGTGCTGGTGATCGGCGCTGAGACCATGAGCAGCATGGTGGATATGGACGACCGCGCCACAGCGGTGCTCTTTGGCGATGGTGCCGGCGCGCTGCTCCTGCGCGCCTCGGACGGTAATGCTGGGATTCTCTCAACCTGGCTGGGCGCTGATGGTTCTGGCGGGGATATGCTCATGGTGCCCGCGGGCGGCAGCGCCCTGCCGGCATCGGCGGAGACGGTGGCCGGACGGCAGCACTATCTCACCATGGATGGCAACCAGGTGTTCCGTTTCGCGACGAGGATCGTGCCCCGTGCCGTCGAGCAGGTGGTCTCACGGGCAGGGCTGGAGCTGGACGCCGTGGACTGGATTATCCCGCACCAGGCCAACACGCGCATCGTTGAGGCGGCTGCGAAAAGATTGGACATGGAGATGTCGCGCTTTTATCTCAATCTGCAAGAGTATGGGAACACATCCGCAGCCTCCATCCCCATCGCCCTGTGTGAGGCCGTGCGGAATGGGAGCATCCAGCCCGGGCAGCATATCGTGCTGGTCGGCTTTGGCGCTGGTTTGACCTGGGCATCAGTTCTGCTGCGCTGGGGTCCGTCCGTTCAGGAGGCACGGCCCATCTTCTACCGGCGTTTGTGGCGCTGGCTGCTCTACCGGTGGGCGGCACTGCACACGCCGCTGCGACGGCTCCAGAGCGGTGTGTGGGATCGCGTTCGGCTCTTGCTCACAGGCGGAGCTCCCGACGGCCGGCGCTGAAGCATGCTGGACCGCCGACCGCGGCCGGTACCCTCCTCGTGTTCTGGGTCGTCGGCCTCTGCAGCGGCAGCGCATATCATCGGCTCGCCTCACTCGGGCGGGCCGGCACACCCTCTTTTCATAGATGATTCCCGGTCGCATTCCCCTGCCCGCAAGCCAAACTTTTCAGTCTCCCTGGCCGTCTATAGAGTGTGATGCGCATTCACAAGAGGTGCGGGAGGTGTGACGGCGTTGGTGAACGACGTGTTCTACGAGCAGGTGGCCGAGTATGTGCAGCGTAACCAGGAGCGGCTCTACCGTCTGGCATACAGCTATGTTTTCGATGAGCAGGATGCACTCGATATCGTTCAGAGCGCCCTCCTCAAAGCACTGCGGGCCAGGCCGTTGCGCCAGCCGCGCTATCTGCGCACCTGGATGTACCGGATTCTGGTGAACACGGCGCTGGACTGGCTGCGCTCCCGCAAGCGGCTGGTGTCTGCCAGTGACGACTACCTGGAAGGCTTGAGCGCCGTGGCTGACGATCCTGCCGACCCTGATCTGCAGATGGCGCTCGAGCAGCTGCCCGCCCAGTACCGGACGATCGTGGTCCTGCGCTTTTTCGAAGAGCTCCAACTCTCAGAGATCGCGCAGATCACCGGGCTGAACGTGAACACTGTCAAGACAAGGCTCTATCGCGCGCTCCAATTGATGCGCGTGGAGATGGAGGTACAGGAAAATGAGTGATCGTATTGAGGATCTCAAGAGGGAATATGAGAGGGTGCCAGTCCCGCGCGAGTTGAACGCCCGGGTGCAGGCGTTGTGCGACGCGCGCCGTCCGCGGCCGGTGGCATGGCGCTGGGCGCTGGCGACGACGGTTGCGGCTCTGGCCGTATTCATCATCGGCGTGAATGCCCTGCCTGCGCAGGCGGCGGCGCTGGAGAATGTGCCCGTGCTGGGTTCCCTGGTGCGCGTGTTCACCTTTATCGAGTACCGCTCCGACGCGGGCGCTGGCGCGCAAATCCGCATCGCCAGGGTGGAGGGGCTGAACAACCAGGCACTGGAGGATGCCATCAATGCCGAACTGCGCGCGAGCGGTGAGGCTTTTCTCGCCGAGTATGAGGCGGACGTCGCCGCTCTGGAAGCCGAGTTAGGCACAGAGGCCGTGCGCATGGGCGTCGAGACCTTTTACGAGGTGATGGCCTCCAATGACGAGGTGTTCTCGCTGCGGGTAGAGTATTTCTGGGTGGCCGGTGGATCCGCTGTGAGCTTTGACTTTTACACGGTCAACCAGCGGACCGGGGAGCTGATCACGCTCGAGTCGCTATTCCGCCCGGGCAGCCCCTATCTCGCCACCATCAACGGGTATCTGATCGAGCAGATGGCGGCAGAGAACGCGGCGGCGGGCCATCCGCTCTACTGGATCGAGGAGGGCGATCCCTACACAGAGCCCTTTGCCGGGATCGACGCCGACCACAACTTTTACATCAACGCCGATGCAAAGCTTGTGATCGCCTTTGACGAGTACGAGGTGGCATCCGGCGCCATGGGCGCGCCCGAGTTTGTGATACCCACCGAGCTGATCGCGGAGATGCTGGCCGAGGACGCTCCTATTCACTAGATCCCTGTGGCCCATTCACACGAAGCGGACCTGTGCGACTGTGGTCGTACAGGTCCGCGCGTATTCAACCAAGGCCTTTATCGCATTGCTCGCCGATTGGGCGTCCCAGATGTCGGTCACGACTCCAGCGGCGGCTCTGGCCGGCCTTTGATCAGAAGGCTCCAGGAGCCTTCCTGGACGACCTCGTCGCGCTGGTTGCGCACCGTAATGTCCAGGATGACCATACCGCCGCCCAAGCTGCGCATGGCGCGCACCCGGCTCACTCGCGCGGTGACGTGGATCGTGTCGCCGATGAGGATCGGCTTTTTGAACTTCCACTCCAGGCCTGTAAAGGCCATAACGGTGCCCTCGATAAAGCCGGCTTGCGCCGCCAGCCCGGAGGCCACGGAAAGCCCCAGCAGGCCATGGGCAATCCGCTCGCCAAAGATCGTCGACCGGGCGAACTCGGCATCCACGTGCAGCGCGTTATAGTCACCGGAGAGGCCCGCGAACCGCACCACATCCGCCTCGGTGATCGTCCGGGCCGGGGTGCTCATCTCCTGTCCGACACTATACTCCTCAAAGAACATCCCGCGCGGCTGATAGGGCATAGAGGCCTCCTCCTCTGCTGTACATGCCATTGTACTGGCAAACACCGCTCTTTGCAGGCAGTTGCGATCACAGCGGCCAATGCGGTACTGCTGTATTTCGTCACTCTACAGGTGTCCTGGGCGATGCTATAATATCGGCCTATGAAGACAATCCCGTCAAGAGGTGAGCGAACTCAACGTGTGGGCAGATTACGCCTTTTGCAGGTGCTGCTCGTGATTATGGGGGTATTACTGGCGAGTATCGCAGTCGTGGTGCTGCTGCGGTGGTGGACCAACTACCGGTTTGGCAGGGAGGTCTACTCGATCGATTCCGCTCCTGAGCGTCCGGTAGCGATTGTCTTTGGTGCCGGCGTTTGGCCCGGGGGCCAGCTCAGCCCGGTGCTCGAGGATCGCGTGTATACCGGGGCGCAGCTTTACCACGCAGGCAAGGTCCAGAAACTGCTGATGACCGGCGACAACCGCACTGTGGATTATAACGAGCCTGGACACATGCGCGAGTACGCCCTGGAGCTGGGGGTGCCGGATGAGGACATCGTTCTGGACTATGCCGGGCGGCGCACCTATGACAGCGTCTATCGCGCTCGGCACATCTTCAGGGTGGATGAGGCGATACTCGTTACCCAGGCCTATCACCTTGACAGGGCGCTGTTTACGGCGCAGGCGTTGGGGCTGGATGTGGTGGGCGTCAGCGCGGACCGGCGCGACTATTCAAACATCACACGGTACTGGTGGCGCGAGGTGTTGGCGACGGCGCTTGCCGCTGTGGAGGTCTATATCACGCACCCCGTGCCCGTGTTGGGCGAGGAACTGCCGATCTTTGGTTGATGCTTGAGCCGTATCCGGTGGTGCTAAAAGGCGTACTCGAACATCTTGAGATAGCTTGCGTAGCGCAACGAGTTTATCTCTCCTCGCGCCACGGCCTGCTGTATCGCGCAGTCAGGCTCGTGCGTGTGTGTGCACGGCTGAAAGCGGCAGTGCCCAAGGTAGGGGCGCATCTCCGGGAAAAGGGCGTCCAATTGCTCCGGGTCGATGTCCCAGAACATGAACACGCGCATTCCTGGCGTGTCTGCGACGTAGATGTCTGGCTCGGGGTTGAGGAGCGACGCCACAGCCGTCGTGTGTTTGCCCCGGTCGTTATAGTCGCTGATCTCGCCTGTCTTGAGCTCCAAGTCGGGCCATAGCGCGTTGAGCAGGCTGGACTTGCCTGCGCCCGAAGGCCCTGTCAGCGCCGATAGCTTGCCCCGTAGCAGTTCCCGCAGCGTTTCGATGCCTTCTCCGGTGGCCGTGCTGGTCAGCAGTACGTGGTATCCGATCTGCTCATAGAGCGCAAAGGGGCTATCCTCGCCAGCCTCCAGCAAGTCGTGTTTGTTAGCGACAATCACGACGGGGATTCGGTTTGCTTCGCACGTCACCAGATAGCGATCCAGCATCAGAGGATTGGGCTCTGGGCTGTGGTGCGCAAAGACTACCAGGATCTGATCGGGATTGGCGAGAATCACCTGCTCTCTGCTGGCGAGCGTCCCCGGGCGGGGCGGCGGGGGCCGGCGCGAAAGCACCCGCGTGCGCGGCGCTACGGATTCGATTATGCCAAAGCCTTCTTCGGTGGGCGTCCAGCAGACCCGGTCTCCAATGGCCACCAGATCGCTTCGCCGGCGTCCCCGCTTGAGGCGACCGCGTATGGTGCAGTCGATGATCCCCTGATCGGTCTGCACATAGTGGTGCCCGCCATGCACGCGGATCACCAGGTCTCCGCAGCGCTCGCTCATGTCCCTCCGCTGAACTCTCAACCTATGCCCGGCCACATGCCGGAACAGTAAAGTTTATCACGGCGATTCCGGCGGGTCAAAGAAACCGCGCCAGCCCCGTGCTTTCCGCCTGGCTGTTGTAC
>CAZYWU010000010.1:26642-64623 GCA_964651255.1 uncultured Anaerolineales bacterium | reverse complement strand
GGTGCTGGTTCTGCCGGATAAGGTGCCCCTCGATTCCGCGTTGGCCGTCCGCGTGAGCGGCTACCTGGCGCAAGGCGGCAAGGTCATCGCCAGCTACCGCTCCGGGCTCACCCCGGACGGCGCTGCCTTTGTGCTGCCTGACTGGGGCGTGCAAGCGCTCGGCGAGGCGCCCAACTCGCCGGATTATGTGCGCGCGGCGCCGGAGTTGGACGCGCAACTCCCGGACACGGAGCATGTGGTCTACGAGCGCGGCCTGGCTGTAAAGCCCGGTGCCGGCACCAGCGTGCTGGCCGGCGTCACAGGCCCGTATTTCAACCGGTCCTGGGATCACTTTTGTTCACACCGGCAGACCCCGATGGATCCCGCCAATGTCGCGAGCTATCCGGCCATCACCCGCAACCCAGCAGGCAACGTCATCTACTTTGCGCACCCGCTGTTTGAAGGCTACCGCAGGCAGGCGCCGCTCTGGTACAAGCGTCTGTTTCAGGCTGCCCTACGCTTGCTCCTGCCCGAGCCGTTGGTCACCACCGACGCGCCGAGCAGCGCCCAGGTGACCATCGCGCAACAGGCTCATCCGGACCGCACCATCGTTCACATCCTGCACTATATTCCAGAACGGCGGGGACTCGAGTTCGACACGATCGAGGACGTCATCCCCCTCTACAACGTGCAGGTGTCCGTGCGCTGCGGAACCGCGCCCGAGCGCGTCACCCTGGCGCCCTCGGGCGAGACGCTGACGGCGGAGTACCGCGAGGGCAGGCTCTGGTTCACTGTACCGCAAGTCCTCGGTCACCAGATGGTGGTACTGGAGTAACCCCAGTCAGTTCGCAGCACTCTATAGACAAAGGAGTTCATGTGAAGATCACTTCAGCCGAGATCTATGATGCCAGACCCGCCAACAACGCCCAGGGCCTGAGCCTGGTGATACTACGACTGTGGACCGATGAAGGCATATACGGCCTGGGCGAGGTCGCCCTGGCCTATGGCACCGGCAGCGCGGCGGGCCTGGCCATGGTCAGGCAGCTGGTCGAGAGATATGCCATCGGCGCGGATCCCTTCCGCATCGAGCGTCTCTGGCATACCATGTTCCGTGAATCCTTCTGGGGACTGGGGGGCGGCCCGGTCATCTATGGCGGCATGAGCGCGATCGATGTGGCCCTGTGGGATATCAAGGGCAAGGCCCTCAATGCCCCGGTGTATGAGCTTCTCGGCGGCAAGATCCACAGCCGCACCAGGGTGTATGCCAACGGCTGGTCCAACCTGACCGGTGAGGACGGCCGCCCGCTGATCTGCCTGCCAAATGAGTATGCCGCGGCCGTGCAGCGTGTCATCGACGATGGGTATGATGCGCTCAAGTTCGATCCATTCTATATCAACGCCGACCGGCGCCGCTGGCACCCGCCGCTGTTGTTGGACAAGGAGATGATGGACCTGGCCGAGGGCCGTGTCTGCGCCGTGCGCGAGGCCGTGGGCCCGGATGTCGATATCTGCGTGGAGGTGCACGGCGTGCTGGGCGTCACCTCCGCCATCGAGATGGGGCGCCGGTTGGTACCCTACCGCCCCTTCTTCTACGAGGAGCCGGTGCATGCGCTGAACGTCGATGCCATGCACAAGGTGTCACAGAATGTCCCGCTGCCCATTGCAGCCGGTGAGCGCCTGTACACACGCTTTGGCTTTCGCCAGTACATCGAGAAACAGGTGGTGGATATCATCCAGCCCGACATCAGCCTGGCCGGCGGTCTCACCGAGACCAAAAAGATCGCCGACTATGCCGATACCTACGGCATCCACGTCCAGCCGCATCTGTGCGCCGGACCCATCCATACGGCGGCCTGCATCCAGCTCGACGCCTGCCTGCCGAACTTGCTCATCCAGGAGTGGCGGCCTTATGCTGGCGATTCGGTGCTCACCCTGGTAAACGAGCCGTTGGATGACAAGGCGGTCAACGGCTACGTCGAGGTTCCCGACCGGCCCGGGCTGGGCGTCACCGCCAACGAAGAGGCTCTCAAGCGCTACCCCTGCGTGCGCATCGCCGCCGACTAGTCACCAGATCAGAATCAGGAGCAACGTATGAAGATCACTGCCGCGAACATCTATGACTGCAAGCTGTATCCATACACCAACTCGTACAACCTGGTGTTCCTGCGGCTGGAGACGGATGAGGGCCTGGAGGGCCTTGGCGAGGTATCGCTGGCCTATGGCGCCGGCGCCACGGCAGCCGTGGGCATGCTGCGGCAGCTCGCGGAGCGCTTTTTGCTGGGCGCCGACCCCATGCGCATCGAGGACATGTGGAACCGCCTCTTCCGTGGCACCTTCTGGGGCCAGGGCGGCGGGCCAGTCCTCTATGGCGCCATGAGCGCCATCGACGCCGCGCTGTGGGACATCAAGGGTAAGGCTTACGGCGCGCCCGCCTATGAACTGCTTGGGGGCCAGGTCAACGACCGGCTGCGCGTCTATGCCAATGGCTGGTACTCCCGCGAGACCGACGCTGGCCGCGTATCGCTGGTGGCCCCTGAAGAGTACGCCGAGCGCGCGCTTCAGGTGGTCGCCGACGGCTTTACCGCGCTCAAGTTCGATCCCTTTGTCGTGCAGCCGGACGGCCAGCGCATCTCGCCCGCACGGCATCTTCCCAAAGCGCAGGCAGATATGGCCTACGCCCGGCTGGCTGCCGTGCGGGACGCGGTGGGTCCCGACGTGGACATCCTGGTCGAGGTGCACGGCAACCTGGGCACGACTTCGGCGATCGCCTTTGGCCAGCGGATCGAAGAGCTCCGGCCCTTTTTCTACGAAGAGCCGGTGCATGCGATGAACGTGGACGCCATGCTCAAGGTCTCACAGAACGTCCATATCCCCATCGCCGCCGGCGAGCGGCTCTATACGCGCTATGGCTTTCGTCAGTACATTGAAAAGCAGGCGCTGGACGTCGTGCAGCCCGACATGGGCCTGGCAGGCGGCCTGACCGAGGTGAAAAAGATCGCCGCCTACGCCGAGACCTATGACATGCACGTGCAACCGCACAACTGCGCGGGGCCGGTCTCGACGGCCATGGCAGTGCAGCTGGATACTTGCATCACCAATTTCATCATCCAGGAGTGGTTCCCCTACCGCGACCGCCGATTTTACGATCTGGTCGATCAGGCACTGGATACCCGGGCCGTCGACGGATACTATACGCCCACGCGGGCCCCCGGTCTAGGCGTGGTGCTCAACCGCGCCGAAGCAGATCGTTACACACGTATTCGGATCAGCTAGAAAGAAACAGATCAGCGATGAAGATCACATCGGTAGACGTCTACGACTGCCCGTTCGACTTCGGTTGGAATCCGATCATCGTGCGCCTGATGACCGACGAGGGCATCGAAGGAATCGGCGAGGTATCGCTCGCCTATGGCGCCGGCTCGATTGCAGCGATCGGTATGCTCAAGCAACTGGGCGAGCGCTTTTTGCTGGGTGCCGATCCCATGCGCATCGAGGACATGTGGAATCGGCTGTTTCGCGGCACCTTTTGGGGCCAGGGCGGCGGCCCGGTCATCTATGGCGCCATGAGCGGGATCGACGCGGCGCTCTGGGACATCAAGGGCAAGTTTTTTGGCGTGCCCGCGTATGAACTCCTGGGCGGCAAAGTCAATGACAAGCTGCGCGTCTATGCCAATGGGTGGTACATCAACACGGACCCCCAGAACCGGCAGACGTACGATTCCCCCGAGGAATACGCCGAAGGGGCGCAGCGGGTGGTCGCTGACGGCTTTGATGCGCTCAAGTTTGATCCGTTCATGTGCCTGGATGGCAGCAGCTCTCGCATGCCTGGGCGTGTGCTCCCCAAGCATATGGTCGACCTGGCCTACGCCCGGGTGGCCGCCGTTCGCGAGGCCGTGGGACCCGACATAGATATCCTCGTGGAGGTGCACGGCAACCTGGGCACGACCTCGGCGATCGAGATCGGGCGACGGCTGGAGGATCTCCGCCCCTTCTTCTTTGAGGAGCCTGTCGATGCCATGAACGTCGACGCCATGCTCAAGGTCTCGCAGAACGTCAAGATCCCCATCGCCGCTGGCGAGCGTCTCTACACCCGTTACGGCTTCCGCCAGTACATCGAGAAGCAGGTGTTGGACATCCTGCAGCCCGACATGGGATTGGCCGGCGGTCTGACAGAGATCAAAAAGATCGCTTCCTATGCAGAGACCTATGACATGCACATGCAGCCCCACAACTGCGCGGGCCCGATCTCCACAGCGATGGCCGTGCAGCTGGATACCTGCATCACGAACTTTATCATCCAGGAATGGTTCCCGTACCAGCCGGTTGGGATCTATGAACTGGTCGAAGAGGCCATGGAACCTCAGACAAAGGACAGCTACTTTGTGCCGACCGACAAGCCCGGGCTTGGCGTCACGCTCAACCACGAGCGTGTAGCTCCACTGCTTGCGGTGCACCTGTCCTGAAATTAGCAGGCAAAACGGCCACAGATCCTCACCAGATCTGCGGCCGCTTACCGATCAGCACAGCTGCTACCTATCCACATCGAGCTCTTGCATATCGCCAGTGACCGTGAATACCGCCCGCTCGCAGATATTCGTCACACGGTCGGCCGAGCGCTCCAGGTTGTGGGCCGCCCAGGTGATATAGTTCGCCTGCTCCATCTGCGTTGGATCCGCGATGATCATCTCGATCATCGCAGCGTTGACCTGATTGTACAACGCATCGACCTGGTCGTCCTCCTGCGGGATAGCGCGGGCCGCGACGATATCCTGCCGCAGAAAAGCCTCCAGCGCCCGGTTGAGCATGTCCTGCGCCTTGGCTGCCATCAGGGGCAGTTGCGGAACCGGCGGAAGCGGCTCATCGCTTCCCACCAGCCGCGTGACCTTGGCGATCCCCTTGGCATAGTCCCCAATGCGCTCCAGTTCGCTGGCGATCTCCAGGATAGCTGCCAGCGTACGCAGATCCGTCGCCATAGGCTGTTGCCGCGCGATGAGCACCAGCACATCGGACTCGATGGCGTATCGTTGGCGATCGATCGCCTCGTCTGCATCCGTCAGCCGGGCAGCGGCATCAAGGTCCTGTCGCCTCAATGCATCCACGGCCTCACCGATGGTCCTGGATACAACACTACCCATAAGAACCAACTCATCCTGCAGGCGCTGCAATTCTCGATCGAGGGTCGTTCGCGTCATGGCGTGCCATCCTCTCAGAACTTGTACACCTTGAAAAGGCCGTCAGGGCGGCCCTCCATGCGGGCAACCACCTCTACGTGAGGGGCCAGCGTGCTGTTCCGCAGCTTGCGCTGCAGCAGCTCATCCACTTGAAAGATTCCCGCGCTGCTGCTCAAGTCGATGGCGATGCGAATCGGTCGCTCCTGGCCGCGCTCGATATGCACTTCCTCTATCGCCATGGCCGAGACCGAATGGATATTGACCGAGCCGGCCTCAAAAGGTATGCGTGAACGCCCCTGCTTCATATCCAGCGCATCGGCCACCTTGACCACGCCTGCTTCCAGTGTGAGGCACTTTTCGGCCCAGTTGTGCGCGATGATAGCATGGAGCACCTCACTCACCATGGTCGTGAGCTGCGGCTCGGGATATACCCCCGTCAACAACTGCCGCGCCTTGGGATACGCAATGAACAGACTGTAATGCTCATGGTTCTCACGATGGACAGCGATACCGACATCGTGAAGGCACGCTGCAAGGACGACAATGACCTCGGCATCATCCACAGTCAGGCCATAGTCGGTGACGATATTGGGGGTGATATTCGCCTCCACGAGCAAGCGCAAAAGACGCAGCGCTGCGTTGGCGACGATTCGGATGTGCACCTCACCGTGATCGCTCATTTGGGAGCGGTCTACGGCGTTCATGTTCGCGCATACGTAAAGCTGCGCCAGCTCGGCATCGGCGTTGACCGCAGCCAGCACCTGCTGTAGGGTTGTATTATGTCTGGTCGGAACGGTTATACTCATGTCAGTGTTGCCAGATACTCCTCCACGCGACGCCTGAGTTGATCGCGGATGTCGCGAAAGACCTGCAGTCTCTCCTCATCAGTCCCGGTCGCCAGCACGGGATCGGGCAACCCGATGTGTTCGATATAGGTAGAGGGGCCAAGCCATACCGGGCAAGTCTTGCGCGCATTGTCGCACACGGTAATGACACTGTCAAACCCTTCGCTGGCCAGCGTCCGGACGTGCTTGGGCTGTTGATGGGAGATGTCGATGCCGAGTTCCGCCATGGCTGCAATCGCCAGCGGATGTACCCCCGCCGCCGGCTCGGTCCCGGCCGAATAGGCCTCCCACTGTCCTGCCAGGTCGTGATTGATCAGGCCTTCGGCCATCTGGCTGCGCGCCGAGTTTCCGGTGCACAGAACGAGAACACGGCGGGCACTCATCCGAACCGTCCGGTGATATAGTCCTCCGTACGCTTATCCCTTGGGTTCGTGAACAACTCATCCGTGGGGCCTTCTTCAATCAGGCGCCCGGCCCGATCATCGCCCATCATCAGAAACGCCGTGCGATCCGACACCCGAGCCGCCTGTTGCATATTGTGCGTCACAATGACAATCGTATAGTTCTTGACGAGCTCTCTCATCAGTTCCTCAATCCGCAATGTCGCCACAGGGTCGAGGGCAGAGGCCGGTTCGTCCATCAGCAGTATCTCTGGCTCGACGGCCAGGGCCCGCGCGATGCAGAGCCGCTGTTGCTGCCCTCCCGAGAGGGCCGCCCCGGACTGAAACAGCTTGTCCTTGACCTCGTCCCATAGTGCGGCCAGCTGCAGCGCGTGCTCCACCTTGGCATCCAGATCTGGCACCCGGCCCCACTGATTGAGACGCAGACCCGCGGCCACGTTCTCATAGATGGACATGGTTGGAAACGGATTCGGTTTCTGAAAGACCATGCCCACGTGACGGCGCACCTGCACAGGATCCACTCCCGGAGCATAGATGTTCTGTCCGCCCAGCAGCACCGTGCCTCTTGCCCATGACCCGCGCACCTCCTCGTGCATCCGGTTCAGGCACCGCAGGAAGGTCGATTTCCCCGAGCCCGAGGGGCCGATGATCGCGGTGATCGCGCGCGGCATAATGTCAAGGGTGATGCCGTCTACAGCGGTAAACCCGCCAAAGCCCGCGCCCAGTTGCTCAATCCGCATGGCATAGTCGCCTGCGCGAACAGCGACACGTTGCTCGACAGTAGCCTCGCCAGCAAGAACGTGCTTCGTGGTCAGTTCCGGTCGGACGGCGTTACGTGACGAGGGACGGGCAGGCACCGATACTGAGCCCGCTGACAACTGCGTATCCCAGCTACTCATGGATAAACATCTCCTTTATTCAGGCAGCAACGCGCCGGCGGCTCCTGCGGGCGAGTACGCTCGCCAACAGCATCATGCTGGTCAAGATCATCGCAGTGCCCCACGCTTTGGACTGCCAGTCGGCGTAGGGTGAGATCGCGTAGGTAAAGAGTGTGTGTGGCAGTGTGGCGATCGGCTGGTTGATATCAAAGCTCCAGTAAGGGTTACCGAACGCCGTAAACAACAGCGGCGCCGTCTCTCCCGCCACACGCGCAATGGCCAGCAGGATCCCGGTCGTGACACCTGATCGAGCCGTGGGAAGCACTACGCTGATAATAGTGCGCCAGCGCGGCAACCCCAGGGCAAGAGAGGCCTCCCGCTGAGTGTCAGGCACCATACGCATCATCTCTTCGGTCGTGCGCACGATTGAAGGCAGCATCATGACACCCAGCGCGACCCCTCCCGAAAGTGCAGAAAAGTGTCCCTGCTGTGCCACAATGAGGTTGTAAGCGAAAATACCAATAACGATGGATGGCACACCCGAGAGGACGTCAGCAAGATATCTTACCACGTCCGCGAAACGGTTTGTCCCGAACTCGCTCAGATATATGCCGGCGCCCAAACCCACCGGCACAGCCAGGAGCGATGCCAGTCCGATCACGATGAGCGATCCGACGATAGCGTTTGCGACGCCACCGCCAGGGACGCCCACCGGCGTTGGCAGTCTGGTAAGCAGATCCAGATTGAGAGCGGCAACACCATTTGTGACCACATAGGTCAGGACAGCCAGTAGCGCGGCAACGCCGAGCGCCGCGGAGAAGGCTGTGAAAAAAACCATCAATCGGTTGACTGTTTTTCGCCAGATCGATTTGTCCATATCAGCGTCCCACCGGGTTAGCACGAGTGATCCGCCACACGAGCAGTCGGGCAGCCCCGTTTAGCACTAACGTGATCGCAAAGAGCACGAGCCCCAACGCCATGAGCGCTGAGATATGCATCGGCGACACGGCCTCGGTGAATTCATTAGCGATCTGGCTCGAGAGCGTATACGCCGGACTAAAGAGGCATGCGGACACCTGCGCTCGATTGCCGATGAGCATCGTCACGGCCATCGTTTCGCCCACAGCCCTGCCCAGCGCTAACAGCAGGCCACCGATAATGCCGGACCGCGCAAAAGGGACTACCACGCGCCAGATGGTCTCCCACCGCGTGGCGCCCAGGGCCAGCATCGCCTCACGTTGCTCGTTGGGCACAGCCCGGAGCACGTCCCGCGCCACCGAGATGCCAAAAGGCAGGATCATGATGGACAGAATGGCTACCGCGGACATCATGCCGATGCCGAGAGGCTGGCAGGAAAAGAGTGGCAGGCTGCCCACATGGGTGCTCAGCCAGGTCTGTATCGGATCGCGCATCACCGGGACCATCACATACAGGCCCCAGAGCCCGTATACGACGCTAGGGACCGATGCCAGGAGCTCGATCAGGAACGATAGCGGAGACTCAAGCCAGCGCGGCGAGATCTCTGCCAGGAAAATGGCCGCGAGCAACCCCACGGGCCCCGCGACAGCCAGCGCCAGGAGAGAGGACACAACCGTGCCAAAGATCGCTGGCCAGGCCCCGTACTGCTCAGCGACAGGATCCCACCTCGATCCCGACAGAAATCCCGTACCGAACTCACTCAAGGCAAGCTCTGCCCCGGCTATCAGCTCATAGACCAACAACAGCATGATGACTACCAGCAGCGCAGCCATCAGCCAGGTCCACCACCTGAAGAGAGAATCACCCACCCTGGCTCTGGAACGCGCCAGCACAGGCGGGGTTCGTTCCATCGCTGTCATGTTGCACACTCCACGATCGTTACTGGCACCGAACCCTCCCCTTACACACTCGCGATGCTGACAGTCAGACAGACCTTTCGGGGAGCACGTTGCCGCACTCCCCGAAAGAGATCAGTCGAACCAGACGTTACGGAGCGATTGGCTGACCGCCGTTGCAAGTCATGCCATTCACGCGCTCCATCACCAACGCTTTGACATCATCACCGAGAGGCGCATAGAGCAGCTCCTCTGCGTACACATCAGCCTCATCAGACATCATCCAGGTGACAAGCTTTTGCAGCTCGCGCGCCTTGTCGCATTCAGCCATGTCCTGATAGACCAGCAGGAAGGTGTAGCCCGCGATGGGGTAAGAATCCGCGCCGGGCGCATTGACCAGCACCTGACCCAGATCCTCCGGCATGTCGGCGATGGCCTCGTTGGAGGCTGCCGTCGTGCTATCCAGCCCGGGCTCGATCACGTTGCCCGACTGGTTCACAACGTATGCATACGCCAGCTTATTTTGCACTGCGTAAGCGAGCTCCACGTAGCCGATGCTGCCGGGCTGCTCCTTCACGATGCCAGCCACACCCTCGTTGCCCTTGCCACCCAGGCCCACAGGCCACTCGACAGCGGTTCCAGCACCGACTCGCGACAGCCATTCCTCGCTGACCGCGCTCAGATAGCTGGTAAAGATGAACGAGGTGCCCGAGCCGTCGGATCGATGTGCAACGATGATTTCGGCGTCAGGCAGCTTCACGTCAGGGTTGTCCGCCACCAGCAGCGGGTCATTCCAGCGGGTGATCTGCCCCAGGAAGATCCCGGCAATGCTCTCAGGCGTCAGAACCAGCCCTGTCGGGATCGCTTCGCCAGCCGCATCCTGGACGTTATAGGCAAGCACCACTGCACCAGCCACCGTCGGGAGCATCATCAAACCCGGTGCCGCGGCCTTTTGCTCCGCGTTCAGTACCGCATCAGAACCGGCAAAGTCAACGTTCTTTTCCGTGATCTGGCGAATGCCGCCGCCGGAGCCGATGCTCTGGTAGTTGATGCGGGGAACCGGGTTCACAAAGGCGTACTCATAGAACCAGCGCGAGTACAGGGGATAGGGGAAACTGGCGCCCGCTCCCGTCAGCTGAACAGAGCCAGCAGCGGTAGTCTCTTTCTCGGCTTCGACAACCTTCTCCACGACAACTGTGACGGGCTTCTCAACCTCCACTGTGACGGGCTTCTCAACCTCAACCGTGACTGGCTTCTCAATCTCAACGACAGTCTCTGCCGGTGTCTCTGTTGAGGCGCAGCCCACCAGGCCCAACAATACGGCCGCCAGAACCATCACCATTACGATCGTACGATGCATCTTTCCTCCTCGTTCCGTTTTTCTATTCCAGCAACGAGGATAACATGCGCAGGTTAAGGACCGTTTCCAGCCGTGTTAACAGACGGTAAACGATTTGGGAACAACCGGGCGCTGCGCAGGGGAAGAACAGGCAGTGCCCTGGCCCGGCTCTCAGGTAGTTGCGTCCTCGGCGGGGGCTTCTGCCGCCAGCACGGTGAACGTAAAGACGCTCCCCTGACCCTCTGTGCTGGTGACGCTGATCTCGCCTCCGTGAGCCTGAACGATGTGACGCGCGATGGCCAGTCCAAGTCCGGTACCGCGAGTGGCACGGGACTGGTCGGCCTTGTAAAAGCGCTCAAAGACACGCGGGAGCACGTCGGCAGGGATACCGATGCCCGTGTCACTGACCGAGATGCTTACCGCATCCCCTGTCCTCCTGGCGTTTATTCTGATCTGCCCGCCGGCAGGCGTGAATTGGATCGCGTTCTGGATCAGATTGGTGATGACGACATGCAGCTGCTCCGGATCAGCCAGGATCAGCGGCAATCCTGCCGGTATCTCCGCCAGAAGGGTGAGCTGGCCTCGCTCGGCTTGCGGGCGCAGGCGCTCGATCGCTGGCTCAAGGACATCCGAGACGGCCACCGGCACCAGCCGGATGGGGAGCTGCCCCGACTCTGCCCGCGAGAGCTCCAGCAGCGCCTCGACCATCAGCGTCAGGTCCTCAATCTCCACGTCCATTCGCCCGACAAAGTGCGCAGCGGCCGGAGGATCCTCGATCGCGCCAGCGCGCAGCGTATCGACGATGGCACGCAACGACGCCAGCGGGGTCCTCAGCTCGTGCGAGATGTTGCTGACAAAATCGCGCCGCACGGTCTCCAGGCGTCGTATCTGACTCAGATCCTGCAACACGATCAGGCATCGCACATCCTCCTCCCCGGAGGAGATCGGTGTGGCAATCAGCTGCACAAATTGGTCGTTGCGAGACAGCTCCACCAGTTCGCTCTGCTCTTGCCGATCGGACAGGCAAGCCCGCAGCGTCAGGATGACCTCCTCTTCCCGGGCAATCTGAGGCAGTGACCGGCCAAGCGCAGCCTGTTCTGTAGTACCCAGGATGCGCAACGCCGCCTGATTGATCAACTGGATGCGGCCCAATGAGTCGGTGATCACAATACCATCGGCCATGTGTTCCAGAATGGCGGCGGCCTCGGACCTCTCTCGCGAAAGCTCATCGATGGTGGCTCTCAGCCGGTCAGTCATCGTGGAAAGGTCGCCAGTCAGGACGCCGACCTCATCCTGTGACCGGGGTACCAACCGCACGGTCAGATCGCCCTGCGCTGCGCGTCGCACGGCCGCCGTGAGCTCGCGGATTGGCCGAGCCGTCTTTTCCGCCAGTACAACTCCCAGCACGAGCGCAACCAGCAGCATTATCCCTGCTGTGCCCAGTATCCGACGTCGTAACATGCCCACGGCCTCATCGATCGCGCGCAAGGGGACGGCGAGGCGTACGTAGGCAGGATCGCCCGACTCCAGTTGTACTGGAGTGGCGACATAAAGAGCGTCGTACTGTACCGTGTCGCTGTAGCGCTGCTCAACGCCAAGGCCCTGACGCCGCGCATCCACAATCTCTGGCCGTTGTAGATGGTTGAGCATCGTGGCAACATCGGCTTCAGAGTCACCAATGACCCTGCCCGAGCTGTCGATCAACGTGACGCGGGCGTTCAGGATCCCCGCGTAGCGATCCGCCATGGCATCGGCATCCGACTCTCCCGGGGATAGGAAGAGGGGGGGCGCGACCTCTGCGATGAGCCGCGCCTCAGCCGCCAGCTGACCCGCCAGCTGGTCGATGTATATGCTGCGCACAAAGCCCAGGATGTACCAGGCCAGTGCACCCATGGCGAGGGCGATGAGAAGCATATAGCTGAAAGCGATGCGGCCTCGAATGGTTTTGAATAGCATAGCTTAGCCCTCAAATCGATAGCCTACGCCGCGCACCGTCTGAATCCGCACCGGGGCCGACGGATCAGTCTCGATCTTTTCACGCAGCCAGCGGATATGCACATCAACCGTTCGCGTGCCGCCACCATAGCTCCAGCCCCAGACCCGCTCGAGGATCAGATCGCGGGAGACCACCATCCCGCGATGCTGCACCAGAAACAGGAGCAAATCATACTCTCTCGGCTTGAGTTCCAGCGGGATGCCATTCAGAAACGCTTCATGACGCGTGGTGTCAAGAACCAGATTGCCGCTCACGAGGCGCGCCGTACTGCGCGACTCGCTCGGCAGGTCTTGCGATCCGCCATCCAAAGACTCCGGGCCGCGGCGCACGCGCCGCAGTAGAGCCCTGATACGCGCCTGCAACTCCCGCATACCGAAAGGTTTGGTGACATAGTCATCGGCCCCCACTTCCAGGCCGACGACCTTGTCGATCTCGTCCGTTCGCGCCGTCAGCATCAGGATCGGCAGGTCACTCTCTTTGCGGAGCCTCCGGCACACTTCCAGACCGTCCAGGCCCGGCAGCATGACATCCAGCAGCACCAGATCCGGCGCAAACGTACGCACGGCGTCCAGAGCTGCCACCCCGTCAGCGGCGGTCGCCACCTCATAGCCCTCTCGGCGCAGGCTGTACTCGAGCGACTCACGCAGGCTCACCTCGTCTTCCACGACAAGGATACGGGCACCTGTCCACCCTGCCTGCGTGTTGTCAGAGGCCATCAGCACGTCGCCGCTCTGTCGAGCGCCTCGGCCACCACGCGACGCACATCCTCCTGCCCAAAGGGTTTGGCGAGCAGTGCCACGGCGCACATCTTCCGCATCTCCTCAGGCGTCACCGTCTCGCCCCACCCTGTCGTCACGACAATGGGCATCCCGGGATCGATCTCATGGGCTCGCTGCATCACCGCCGATCCCGACAGTCCGGGCATCCCGAGATCGCAGATCAAAAGATCAAAGCTGCGCTCCCGCAGCGCTGCGAGCCCCTCGATACCCCCCGCAGCGGTCATCACCTGATGCCCCTGGCGATCGAGGATCCGTTGCAGCACCGTCCGCACCCGGGGCTCGTCATCGACAACCAGCACCTGCAGCGTTGCACTCGCCGTCGAGAGGCTGCCCTCAGCCAGCCGGTGGCCAGCCCCTTCCTTCAGATCGCAACAGGGAAAACGGAAAGTCACGACCGTGCCCTTTCCGAGCGTGCTCTCCAACTCCATTCTTCCGCCGTGGCGCTTGACGATGGTGTCAGTGACGGTCAGGCCAAGACCACTGCCCCTCTTGGTTGTGAAAAAAGGCTCGGTGATCCTGGGCAGGATCTCTGGCGCGATGCCGTGGCCAGTATCTCGGATGGAAATGCACGTTTCCGATCCCTGCTGCCAACTCTCGAATGTCAGCGTTCCACCCTCAGGCATTGCATCGAGCGCATTGATCAGCACGTTGCTGAACACGCGCCGAAGCTCGCCTGCGTTGCCCATCACAAGAGGTGGCGCTGTCAGGTGTGTGACAATCTCATACGTGATCCCTTGAAACTGCGGGATGTCTTTCCAGCGTGGCCGGTGCAAAGCCAGGGCATCCATCAGCACTTCATCCAGCTGGACGGGCTCCAGATCGCTCACATCATTGTTCTCACGGTAGAGTGCCTGCAGACGGCTCACGGCCTCGGCAGCATCTCGCGCACCTGCTTCGAGCTGCGCCAGGTCCTCCAGGAGCCCCTCGCCACCTGCCCTGGCGTCGGCCTCTGCCATCTGGGCAAAGCCCATAATACTGACGAGGATGTTGTTAAAGTCATGGGCAATACCGCCGGCCATCTGCCCCAGCGCGCTCAAGCGCTCAGAGTGGATCAATGCTTCCTGGGCACGAATGCGCTCGGAGATATCGGTGATGAGCACCATCAGGCGAGTCTCACCATCGAAAAGGACACGAGACGCGCGGAGCTCAACTGGAAAAGGATCTCCCGTGTCCGGAAACGCCCGAGCCAGCAGCGTAGCGCTTTCGTCCTGCATGCCGTCCTGGCAGCAAGAGATGATCTCCTCGAGAGAAACCGAGAACAGCGTCTCGACGTTCCTGCCAATGAGCGTGCTCTGGCCAGTGGAGAGAAGCTGACATGTCGTAAGGCTCGCGGCGACGACCCGTCCGGTAGTGTCCATGACAAAAATGCCATCGCGCGCGGCCTCAAATATCGCCCGATACTGGGTCTCACTCTCAGCCAGCAGACCGATCAGCCGGCTGTTCCGAATGGCAATCGCCGTCTGGTTCGCATAGGCTTGAATCGCTGGCAAGCTGCCCTCATCGAGCCACGATGCGGCGACAACAAGATAGCCAAGATCGTGCGCATCGGCTCGCAACGGCACCACAATGCCCGTCATGAGCCCCAGCAGCTGCGCTATCTGCCGGGCCAGCAGTGGATCCTGTGTGATGCCTCTGAGGGTTGGGGTATTCATACGAATCACTGCAGGATATCCCGCCCCAAGACGTTCCCACAGGACCTCCATGCTCTGAAGGCTGCTTAGCGAGGAACGCCCTCGCAGCAACTCGATCGTCTGGAGAAAGCGCGCATCGCCACAGAACCCGACCCATTCGATTTCGCTCCAATCCGGCGTATACAGGCCGACGCCCGAGCTCAGTCCCAGATCGCACAGTTGCCCTGTCACGGCCTTTATGACGTCATCCAGCGAGAGCGAGGCCTTTTGCACCGCCGCTGCGGCCTGATTCAGTGCATGCATCATCTGCTCGGCACGTACTCGGTCACTCACATCGCGGAGGATCAGCTGGACGCCGGTCAGCTGCTGCTCCGTCTCTCCATAGAGAGGCACCAGGGTGCATTCCGCCCAGCGACTCTCGCCGGCGCGGTCCACAATGCGGACCTGACGGACACTGCCCTGCGGGTGAAGCCGTGCTTGCGCAAACTGCTCAAGCACGATCCCCCGGTCATCTCTGTCAAAGAACTGGAGCACATCCACCTGCACCCCGGGGCCGTGAAGCTCGCTGGTGGCATAGCCAAGAAGCCCCATGCAATTTCCAGCAACATCGGTGATCAGACGATCCGCATCGAGTACGAGGATCAGTTCCTGCAGGTTTCCCAGGAGCCTTCGCAGACGGTCGCCGGATCCTGCCGGTGATGCCTCAGAGTCGGCAGCCCCAGTCGTGACCCGGGATTCGAGCGCACGGATTCGTTCCCTGGCGACCGCGAGCTCACGGAGCAGTGAGGATATGCTCTCGCCGGAATACTCCTGGTCGTTTTCTCGGGATGTATTGTCGAACATCGTCACGGCAGCTCCATCATTGAGCGCAATTCAAGGCCTTTGCCCCTTGCTCGGCGACACGCTGCGCTATACCGACTTGCCATGCGGGCAGGCGGATCACGTTGAATCGCGGCTTGTATTCCAGACGCGCGAGACCGTGCCATCGGCCGGAAGCCCCAGTTCGTGCCAGGAATCGATCGGGAGATCGACGCGCGCCACAGTGCCCGTAGCCATTTGTACCGCGCGATCGCCAAGGAAGAATACCATCTCCTCGAGGTGAGGGTTGTGTCCGATAATCATCACGCTCTCTACAGTGTCGTCCAGAGATCTGAGCAAGTCAACGCAGCTCTGGCAAGTCGCGTCGTACAGCCGCGGTTCCTTCGTTATCGTGGCTTTGTAGCCCCAGGCCCTGGCCACCCGCTTGGCGGTCGCCCTAGCACGCCGGGCGGTCGACGTCATCATCAAATCCGGCGGAGGCGCGTCCAGTGCCAGCTGGCGGCCTATGTTCTGTGCGTCGCGCTTGCCGCGAGCGCTCAGTTTGCGGTCAATGTCCTGCACATTACTCTGGTCCCAGCGGGACTTGCAGTGGCGCATGATGTAAAGGGTCCGCATCCGACCCACCCCCTGATTCAGGTTCTACTCACGCAAGGGCACGCTCAAGCAGATCGATGATCTCCAGGAGCCCCGCAGCGACGTCGGGCTCTACACGCAGCCGCATCACGCGGCGCCCATTTTGCTTGAGCGACGCCATATCGCCGGCCGCCTGTGCACTCTTGAGCACCCCAAAGCTGTATCCCCGGCCGGGAATATCGAGATCCGGGTCATCGATCTGGGTGATCAGAATGAACAATCCGTTGTTCTTGCCGCCCTTGTGCAACTGACCCGTGCTGTGTAGATAGCGCGGTCCGAATCCCACAGTGGTGGCCAGATGCAAGCGTTCGATCAGCAGGGCACGCATCCGCTGCAACAGCGCCGAATGCTCATCGTTCCGGTCGATATAGGCCATGACAGCGACATAGTCCCAGGGCCGCGCTTGCCGGAGAAACTCCCCGACATACTCCGTCGCAGTTGTCGAATCGGTGGGCTCACCGTAGACCGCGATCTGCCCTTCCGTAAGGATGGGCTCCATGTCGTCGAGGGCGCCGGTCTCCTCGTACCGCGACAGTGCCTGGCGAGCCCCCTCCTTGGCCTCCTCCACGTTGGGCTGGTCAAAGGGGTTGATGCCGAGCACAAGCCCTGCCACCGCAGTAGCCATCTCCCACCGGAAAAACTCGGCTCCCAGATCGTAGACATCATCAAGTTGCGTGACGATCAGCGGCTGGCCGTGCTCCGCCAAAGCCTCTGCCAGCGCATCAGTCTGATCGTTTTCGTCTCCCCTGAGGCGAACGTATACGAAAACCCGGTCATCCCCATAGTCCGCCGCAGGTTGCGGGGGCTCACCCTCTACCGGCAGAATGCCCGTGCCGTTCTTACCGGTGCTCTCCGCAATGAGCTGTTCGGTCCACCACCCAAACGAAGCCAAGCGAGGACTGGTGATAAGTGTCAGCTTGTCTCTGCCAGACCGTGCCAGCGCACCGAGCGCTGCACCGAGACGAAAAGCAGGGTTCTCGGCCTCCGGGACCGAAGCGCGGCAACGCTGCGCCATATCGCGAGCACTGCACAAGAGACGATCGCAATCCACGCCCAGTAACGCGGCAGGCACGAGTCCGAAAAGCGTCAAGGCCGAGTATCGCCCCCCCACATCCGGGGCGGCGGCGTATCGCGCCAAAAAACCTTCTTCATCGGCGAGTGCAAGGAGCGGCGTTCCTGGATCCGTGATCACGATGATGTGCTCTGTCCACCGCTCGCCGACCAAACGCTGCAATTGTGAGCCAAAGTACTCCAGCAATGCACGCGTCTCGGCCGTTGTCCCCGACTTGCTTGACGCAATGAACACCGTCCGGGTGAGATCCCCGGCTTTCTCAACACGCAAGATCTGGGCCGGATCCGTCGTATCCAGGACGGTCAATTCCAGGCCGCCCGGCGCCACACCAAACACCTCGCTGAGCACCTCGGGGGCCAGACTGCTCCCACCCATGCCAAGCAGAACGGCTCGCTCCATCCGCCGCTCGGCCAGTTCCAACGCGAGAGCTTTGAGACGAGGCACTTCTACGCGCATGGTATCCGGCAGATCTAGCCAACCCAGCCGGTTCTCGATCTCCGCGATGGCGGCAGGCTCATCGCTCCACAGACTGCCCTTTCTTGCCCAGACCATCCGGGAGGCGGACTTGTCCGACAGCTCTCTCAGGACCCGCGTCACCTCTTGCGTCGAATCCCCCAGGAACTCGATATAGTCTCTATCCAGGGCATCCATCTGCAGAACAGGGCACATTGTCGCCTCCTACTCCTTGTTCGATTCAATCGGACTGTTTCGATCTGAAAAGTAGCATAGGCCCGGGGTTGCGTCAACACAGAACCCGACACAGCCGCACCCGGTGGGTTCACGCGCAGTGCGCCGACGGAATCGAAAGCTCGTCCTCGGATCGTACGCCGCGCGCCTGTGGCCGCTACAAGTACAACGCAGCCAGCACATGCGGCAACGTATTGATAAGGACGATACCGACGACGAGCGAAGAGGATACCAGACTGGCTGCCAGGCTCGTGTCCAGGCCCTCCGCCCCCGAAAGCACGAGCGCAGTCGTCCCCGCAGGGAGTGACGACCCTACGCTGGCCACGATCAGATCCAGCCCTTCCAGTCCCAATAGCCTGGCAAGTGCCCAGCCCAACAGCCCGCCGAGAATCATGCGGATGCCGATAAACTGTAACACCAGGCCGGCCTGCGCCCGATTGGGACGCAAGAACATCCCCACCGCCATCATCGCCAGCGGCGTGTTGGCACCCGCCAGGCGGTCAAGCAGCGACCCCAGAACGCCTGTGAGCGGAACATCCAGCACGGAAAGCGCTACTCCACACAGCGCCGCCAGCAGCAGCGGCGACGATAGCACCCGCCAGAGACTGATGCGGCTGGATCCATGACCAAAGTGCCTGGCAAAGTAGGTCGCAAGGAGGCCTGCATAGAGGGCGTTTCCCAGATCATAGAGCGCGATTCGCGCCAGTCCGTTCGCTCCAAAAAACAGCTCCATAAAGGGAAACGCGAAAACGCCCAGAGTCACCATGGCCACCAATAGCACGCCCCGCTGTTGCGGTTGGCCGGCCAGCCGCCGTGTGGTCATATACATGATTCCAGCCAGGAGGGCGGGCAGCAAGGCGGCAATCAGGGGCAGCAGGAAAAGCTCTGGAACCAGCTCCACCCGGGCAATCGAGACCGCGATCGCCGATGGGATGGTGACATGATACGCCAGACGGGTCAGAGTCAGTGCGCCCTCTTCATCCACCAGGCCGACCTGACGGACCAGAAAGCCGACGCCGATAAGAAGGAGGATCGGCGCAGCATCGACCACGGCGTTCATCGTCATGCTCACCTGCCTGGCAGTAGAATGGTGCGCATTCTACTGAGGAATCGGCCACACCCAAAAGCATCGCGCCGGCCTGATGCTTCTCAAGCCAGACCCGGCGCCAGGCAGCAACGAAAAGCCCGGGCGAGGAACAGGCCACCTCGCCCGGGATCCCGGGGACGTGCCCTCGCCGAGCGGCCGGTCCGCCTACTCTCGCGGGGGCACAATCACGCGCTTGCCGTGCTCACCAATCCAGTACTCGAGATGCGGATACTTGACGCGCATATAGTCCGCAAAGCGCTGAGGGTCTTCGGCGTTGTTGCTGAACATCTCATAGTGCCCTGGCACCGTCAGCCTCGGCTCCAGCTCACCGGCCAGGTCGACCGCCTCCTGAAAAGTCATGTTGCCGATGCAGTTGCGCGAGAGTCGTTCGGCGTCGCGTCCGTTGATGGGCAAAAAGACGACATCAAAGGACCAGTTCTGTAGCTTGAGCAGCATGCCTTCGTAACGGGTGGTATCGCCTGCGTGATAGAGAGCCACGCCATCCTGTTCTATGACGTAACCCAGGTACGGGTAGCCAAGCTCCGGATCACGATCCAGAAACTCGTGTGCCGATGCCACCGGGGTGATCGTCGTGTCATCTTCCTGGACAATGAGCCCTTCGTCCAGCCCGATCACTCGCTCAGGCGCAATCCCGAGGCTCAACACATGGGGTCTCGCCACGCGGGAGCACAGGAACCGGGCCTGCGGCGACGCCTCCGCGATGCGCGGAAAAGCCCACGGATCGATGTGATCCCCGTGATCGTGCGTGCCGAGCACCCAGTCAGCGTTGGTCACTTCTGAGGCATCCAGCAGCGGCGCTACGTTTCGAAAGCGTCCGGGGGCCAGGAACGGATCGATGTAGAACACCGTATCCTGAATCTTGACCGCATATCCCATCTGACCCAGCCACCAGAAAGCTAACGATCCCGGCTGCAATACCGTCGCATTGATCTCCTCTACCAGAGCACGGCCAGCAGTCATCACTACCTCCCTTGAACAGCCATCATGGCGGGCGCTGGACATGCATCCCGCCGGCGTCTAGAATACGGCAGCAGCAGAGGATGATCAAGTGAGATTGACAAGGCGGCAGAGATGACAGAGCCCTGCATCATCAATAGTGTGGCACCCATCCGGGTGTGCGACAATGGCGGATGGACCGATACCTGGTTCGCCGAGCGTGGCAACATATTCAACATCGGGGTGTATCCCTTTGTCGAGGTTCAAATCGAGGCGCGCCCCCGTGACACCGCACATGACCGCGTGGTGTTGCACGCCGAGAACTTTGGCGACCGTTACGTGCTGTTTCCTCGCTCTGAAAAGCACGAGTGGATCCATCACCCCCTGCTCGAGGCGGCCATCGACTCGGTCGGCGTGCCCGAGGATCTTGCGGTCAAAATCTCGATCTTTTCCGAAGCACCAGCGGGATGCTCCACCGGCACATCTGCAGCGGTGACCGTTGCCTTGATTGGGGCACTGGACCAGCTCTCGCCCGGCAGGATGACACCCCTGGAGATAGCCTATGCTGCCCACAGGGTTGAGACCGATATGCTGCACCAGCAGAGCGGCATCCAGGACCAGCTCTGCGCCGCCTATGGAGGCATCAACTATATCGAGATGTTCCAGTACCCTTATGCCGCTGTTTCTCAAATCCTGGTCCCGAACCCGGTCTGGTGGGAACTGGAGCGCCGCCTGTGCCTCATCTTTCTCGGCCGATCACACAGTTCCTCTACCGTTCACGAGATGGTGATCCACAATATCCGCGAAGGTGGTCCAGAGTACCAGGAACTCGAGCACTTGAGAGCCTGCGCCAGAGCATCCAGGGATGCGGTCTACGATGGCGATTTTGTCGCACTTGGGCAAGCCATGATCCGTAACACCGAAGCGCAGCGGGCGTTGCATCCCTCTCTGGTGAGTCGAGAGGCGGAGCAGATCATGGATGTTGCGCGCTCGCATGGCGCCCTGGGCTGGAAGGTCAACGGAGCCGGGGGCGAGGGCGGATCGGTAACGTTATTGTGCGGAGCCAGCATGGGGGCCAAGCGCGCAATGATCCGGGACATCGAAGCTACGAATCCGTTGTTCCAGAACATCCCGCTATACCTGAGTCGCTACGGCCTGCGCGTCTGGCAGAGACCGCTGGACGGCGAGCCGGCCAACAGCCAGCCACGACAATGACGAGGGAGGGCATAGCGCCAGCGCTGTGCCCTCCCTCAGCGTGCATCGTCCTAATGGTGCACGTTATCCGTGACGCGCTTGTCCGGACCTGTCGCCTTCTTGCCATAGTTCGACGTGGCCCGCAGCTTGGCCAGGAAAGCGTCATAGGCAGGCCGATCTACAGGAATGTTTACCGGCTTGCCCGTTTGGCCAGACAAGATCGTAGCATTGATCATCTCGACCGTGTTGCGGCCCTCAACGCCCGGTGCAATCAGGGGCTCACCATAGAGCAGGTGTCGCGCCATATTGCGAATGATCGCAATGTGGCCCGACTCTCGCTCCGGCAGCTCCACGGGCACTTCTATCACTGGCGGCCTGGTCCACATCTCGGTCGAAGCGTCAGAGAACGCCTTGACTCCGTCCGGTATCTCCCAGAACCGCAGATCCCTGCCGATCACCTGCAGCTTGCCCTTTTCACCCGAGAGCTCCAGGATATCAGTCCCCGGTGCCTCTGTGGTGGAGCAGTACATATAGCCCATGGCACCGTTGGGGTATTCCAGCAAGGCCGAGGCCACATCCTCCACCTCAATCACGTGGGAACGCGTCGCTGTCACCGCGGTGACCCTGCTGGGCAGCCCGCCAAGCCAGGTGAAGAGATCGATCGAGTGCGGCGCCTGGTTGATCAGCACGCCACCACCCTCGCCCGCCCATGTTGCGCGCCAACCGGCAGAATCGTAATAGGCCTGACTGCGAAAATCAGCATACACCAGCATTGTGCGATACAGCTCACCCAACCTGCCCTCGGACACGAGTTTGTGGGCTGCCTGCCAGACCGGTTCGCTTCGCCTCTGGTGCATGACGGCAAAAGGTGTCCCGGTCCTCTGAGCGGCCTCCACCATCGCGTCCGCCCCCGACACCGTCACCGCGATGGGCTTTTCTGAGATCACCGGCTTGCCGTGCTCCATGGCATAGATCGCGATCTCGGGATGAAAGTAGTGAGGGGTAGCCACGATGATGGCATCGACAGCATCCAGATCGACAAGCTCGCGATAATCGGTAAAGTAAGGGACGCTATACTCTTCTCCTACCTCCTCTGCCACCTCCGGCTGAATGTCGCAAACGGCGGCGAGTTGGCACTCATCCACAGCCTGCATCGTGCGCGCGTGGCCCGATCCCATCCCTCCAGTACCGACGATTCCGTAGCGAATACGCTCCATCGTGCTCCCTCCCTGTAGTGACTAGTAATGCACTCGCGACACCTTCCAGCGCTCACCGGTGCCAGGTATTGCAGGCTGCCCGGCTTACAGATACAATGTGCGAGAATTCAGTCCAGCCTATGTTAGCCAGTGAGTCTTGACCGTGCAAGCGAGACAGATGCGGATAGCCGTCTGTTCCCCCAATCAGGAGTTACCCATGCTGAGACAACGATTGCCGCTCTTGTTGATCCTCCTCTTGCTGGTGGCCTGTGGCCGTGCGCCGGAGGCAGCCGATACTGATGCAGACTCGCAAGCCCAGACGGGCACGGTAGCTGCCGTGGAAGAAAATGCATCGATACAGTCTCCGGCAAGCCCTGTTGCCACCACCGCAGTTCCGTCAGAGGCCACCTCAGAGCAGTACACTGAAGCCTATCCTGCTCCTGCGGACGGTATCTCAGCCGTACCGGCTGTCGATGCGTACCCGGTCCCCGAACAGGTTGCGCCTGGTGAAACAGGGACCGAAGCCTACCCGGAGAGTGCCACCGAGGGCGCCAGCGATGGTGTCATTCGTGCGGCGGACGCTGTCATCGCCCCTGGCGAGTATGCGCACGAGACCACAATCGGGCAGGTAACCGTCTATTGGAGCAATGACGACCAGTACCTGTATCTGGCCGCAGAGGCCGAAACGTCCGGTTGGCTTGGCATAGGACTCGACCCGGAGGACCGGATGCAGGGCGCCAACTATATCATCGCCGCAGAACGCGACGGCGCCCCGTCCCTTTACGATGCTTACGGCCAGGGGGTAATAGGAGCAACCCATCCCGAGGATACAGAGATAGGGGGTACTGATGACCTCGTCGCTTCGGCCGTGTCGGTGCAGGGAGGCATCGTTCGGCTGGAAGTGCAGCTTCCTCTGGACTCGGGCGACGAATATGATAAAGTGCTGCAGCCTGGAGAGACCTACCCTATCATCGTAGCCACAGGAACTGGCTTCCAGTTCAGCGCCCCTCATGACTTTCGCGCCATGGGCGAAATGGCTCTGGACTAGACAGAGTGTCAGCCGACGAGCGACACGAGAGCCCGGACGCGAGATCGGCAGGGCGCGCCGCCACTGTGGAGCGCCTTTCGCGCTGGCCCTTTTTCCGCGAGTTGTCCCCCGACACCTTTCGTGCCCTCGCTTCGCTGCTACGGACGGAGGGCCACCCCGCCGGTGAGATCCTCCTTCTCGATGGCCAGCACTACCGGTCCCTTTACCTGGTGGCGCGCGGCGTGACGAGTCACAGCCAAATATCCACAGAGGGACGCGAACATGTGCTGAGCTATCCAGGGCCAGGTCGATTCCTGAATTTGTTGCAGACCATTGACGGCGGGCCGCAGCCCGGAAACATCGTGAGTATCACCGACGTCGACCTGTACAGCCTCCCGGGAACAGCCTTCCGCGATCTGCTGGCGCACCGTCCCGATCTCGGCTTCGCGGTCGCCCGGGTGCTGTCCAGTGACAACAGGCGCCTGAGCGAGACCGCCAGAGGCCTGGCGCTCGATCCCGTCCGCAAACGTCTGGCGGCATTTCTGCTCGAGTTCGCAGAGAGCACACCGCCGCAGCAGCGCTGGACTCAGGACATGATCGCTGCACACATCGGAACGGTGCGCGATGTCGTCGGCCGTATTCTGCGCGATATGTCCCAGGATGGCCTGATCAACAAGGATCACGGTCAACTGGTGATCATCGATCGGAAGGGCCTCATGCAGGAGGCAGGTCTCAATGAAGCGTGATCGTGTGCTCAAGCCCCGCATCGGACTGCCGATGTACACCGCCGGAGAGCAACCGCATCGCTGGATGACCTCTCCCGGGTACATTTGCGCCGTAGCGCTCGCCGGCGGCATTCCGCTCCCCATCCCGTTGCTCCGTGATGAGACTCTCCTCGACGACTATCTGGACACCATGGATGGGCTGTTGTTTTGCGGCGGGGGCGACATAGATCCTGCAGCATATGGGGCACCAGCGCTGGGTCTCAGCCACGGGATCGATCCCGATCGCGATGCCGTGGAATTGTATCTGGCCCGCGGTGCAGCCACCCGATGTCTGCCCACGCTGGGGATCTGCCGCGGGCTTCAGCTGATGAATGTCGCCGCTGGGGGAACGCTCGTACAGGATATCGCCAGGGCGAGTCCGAACGCCCTGGCACACGCCACGCCCGCGGACCTGCCACGCGATACCCGCGCCCACGACGTAGCCATCATTTCGGGCGTGGCCGCCAGAATACAGGACACGCGGCTGCGCAAGGCTTTTCAGGCATCGCCATCTCTGCCCGTGAATAGCACGCATCATCAGGCGGTGGCGCAGGTTGCGCCTCCGTTTTCGGTTGCCGCTACGGCTGAGGATGGTATTATAGAGGCGCTCGCCGGGACTGATGGTTGGTTTCGCCTGGGTGTTCAGTGGCACCCGGAGGAAATGCTGAGCGGTGGCCATGATGGCCTGCATCGGGCGCTCTTCGAGGCCCTGGTGCGCGCGGCCGCCCAACGTGGGGAGGCATAGCATCGCGTGAGCACTCGAGATCTTACTGCGCCCGTCGGGATCTATGACTCTGGCGTCGGCGGACTCTCTATTCTGGCTGCGCTCAAGGCGCTGCTGCCTGCCGAGCGATTCTATTACGTCGCCGATAGCTTCCACTGCCCCTATGGCGATCGCAGCGCCACCGAGATCCAAAGGCTGGCGCTGGGTGTGGCCCATCACATGGTTGACGCAGGCTGCAAGCTCATCGTGGTAGCCTGTAATACCATTTCTGCCACATCCCTGCCCACTCTGCGGGCCCATCTGCCGGATGTCCCCATCGTAGGTATGGTGCCCGCAGTAAAGCCAGCCATCGAGATCACGCGCACCGGCGTCGTCGGTGTACTTGCGACGCAGGCCACCGTGCGCGGGGCCCTCTACCTCGAGGTGCTGCGCCGGTACGGGGGCGACGTCCGGGTCATTTCCCAAGCCTGCCCCGGGCTGGTAGAGTTGATCGAGGCCGGCAAGCTGGATGCCCCGGATACGGTTGCGCTGCTCGGGCGGTGCCTGGCTCCGATCGTGGAGGCCGATGCGGACGTCATTGTCCTGGGCTGCAGTCACTACCCCTTTGTCCGCCCGGTCATCGAACGCATCGTTGGGCCTCGTGTCCGCATCATAGAGCCAAGCGACGCGATCGCATTGCAGACCCGCAGGGTTCTGGAACGTGAAGGACTCCTCACCGATGAGGCACCGCACAGCGCAGGCAGCACACGTTTTGCCACCTCGGGAGCCGCACGGGTATTTGACGAAAGTGTCTTACGGCTGACGGGCATAGAGTCTCACGCCGAGTCATTGGTCTGGGTGAGCGGCACCCTGCAGGCACTGAGCACCGCTCCCATTGCAGGCAGATACAGGTAGAAAGCGGCACTCATGGGGATGCCCTTCTCCTGAGATATCGTATGACTGGCTTATCGCAGGAAAGGACCAGGACTATGGCGGTTTGGTACAAACAGGATGTGGCTGCCGTACTGGCAGAGCTCAAGACCGGCCACAACGGTCTGAGCAATAGCGAGGCTGCGCGCCGGCTTGCTGAGGTGGGCCCTAACCAGCTCGACGAGCGACCAGGCCGCACCAGGCTCCAAGTGTTCCTGAGCCAATTCAAGGACACGATGGTCATCGTGCTCCTGGTAGCCGCAGCAATCTCCTTCGTCCTCGCACTCACGTCTCATGAGAGCGGCGAGTTCACTGACGCCATCATGATCATGATCATCGTGATCTTGAACGCCATCCTGGGTTACACCCAAGAGTTCAGGGCCGAACGTGCCATGGCCGCCCTCAAACAGATGGCAGTGTCCGTGGTCCGCGTGCGGCGCGACGGTCAAATTCGCGAGGTGCCGGCGACCGAACTCGTACCGGGTGACGTGGTGCTGATCGAGGCCGGTGTTCGCATCCCGGCGGACGCTCGCCTGATCGAGTCGGCCAACTTGCGCGTCGAAGAGGCTGCCCTCACAGGCGAGTCCGTCCCCGTGGAAAAGGTCACGGATGCTCTGACCACCGACTCGGCCTCAGTCGGCGATCGCACCAACATGGTGTTTATGGGCACCACGGCAGTCTACGGGCGGGCTGTCGCAGTCGTCACAGAGACCGGCATGGCCACAGAGCTGGGCAAAATCGCCGACCTTCTGCAGGAAGTCGGTGAAGATCGCACGCCGCTGCAGCAGCGCATGGAGCAGCTGAGCAAGGTGTTGGCCGTTGCGGCGCTTGTGATCGTAGCCATTGTCTTTGCAGTCGGCTTGTTGCGCGGCCAGGAAATCAAGCTGATGTTTATGACCGCCGTCAGCCTGGCGGTGGCGGCAGTCCCCGAGGGGCTTCCGGCGGTCGTGACGATCTCGCTGGCCCTGGGCGCCCAGCGCATGGTCAGACGCAACGCCTTGATCAGGCGCCTGCCGGCAGTGGAGACGCTCGGCTCTGTTACAACCATCTGCTCGGACAAAACCGGCACGCTGACCGAGAACCGCATGACTGTGATAGCCCTGGATGTGGCAGGCACGGAGCTCAACCTCACAACGCACCTGCAGAATGCTGGTGCGCTGATGGGCCCTGACGACACGCCTCTCCTGGACGTGGACAGCGACATCGGCCTGCTATTGCTTGGTTCGGCGCTATGCAACGACGCTGTACTGGAACGCAATGAAAACGGCGAGGGCTATCACACCGTCGGCGACCCCACAGAGGGTGCGCTGGTTGTTGCCGCTGCGCGGATGGGCCTGTGGAAGGCGCATCTGGATGAACAAATGCCCCGCGTGCAGGAGGTGCCCTTTACTTCGGAACGCAAACGGATGACGACAGTTCATTCATGCAGCGAGCTCCCGCAGGGTGATCCCCTGGAGAAGCTGTACCGCACCATGCCGGACGCGCCGTACATGGCCTTTTGCAAAGGGGCCGCGGACGCGCTGCTCGCCGTCTCGGACAGCGTGTGGAACGAAGGCACCATCGAGCCCATGACAGACGATTGGCGGGGGCGCATCATGGCCGCCAACGATCGCATGGCCCTCGATGGGATACGTGTTCTCGGGCTCTCCATCCGGCCCATGAATGAGCTACCCCAGAAGGCAACAGAGGACACGATCGAGCAGCAGCTCATATTCGTCGGCCTAATGGGCATGATCGATCCGCCGCGCCAGGAGGTCCGGCAGGCGGTCGACCAGTGCCGGACCGCCGGGATTCGCCCCGTGATGATCACGGGCGACCACCCCTACACGGCCCTGCATATCGCCAGGGATCTGGGGATTGTTGACTCTACAGTCGACAATGCGCGCGTCCTCATTGGAACGGACCTGGAAAAGATGTCCGTCGAGGATCTCGAGGGAGTGGTGGAGAGCACCTCGGTGTACGCCCGCGTCAGCCCGGAGCACAAGTTCAAGATCGTAGAGGCGCTCCAGGCCAAGGGCCACTTTGTTGCGATGACCGGTGATGGTGTCAATGACGCCCCGGCTCTCAAGCGCGCCAATATCGGCGTCGCGATGGGTATTACCGGGACAGACGTGAGCAAAGAAGCCGCCGATATGGTGCTTCTGGATGATAACTTTGCCACGATCGTACATGCCATCGAAGAGGGGCGCACGATCTATGAGAACATCCGCAAGTTTGTGCGCTATATCGTCTCGTGTAACGTGGGCGAGATCCTGCTGATGCTCGTCTCACCGCTGCTGGGGCTGTCGCTACCTCTGAGCCCGGTACAGCTCCTGTGGATCAACCTGGTGACGGATGGTCTGCCGGCGCTGGCGTTGGGTGTGGAGCCTGCCAGCAAGGATATCATGGAGGAGCCGCCCCATGCTCCTGACGAAGGGGTGTTAGCGCGGGGCACCGGAACGTACATCCTGTGGATTGGCCTTTTGCTGGGCGCCGTATGCGTCACTACGCAGTACCTTGCGGAGAAGGGGGGGCTGGGTGGCACCGATCCGCGCATCTGGCAGACCATGGTGTTTACCACGCTGGGTCTCTCTCAGATGGGCAACGCGCTCGCAGTCCGCTCAGACAAGATGACACTCCTGAAGCTGGGCATCTTTAGCAACCGGCTCCTGATAGGCGCGGTTCTGCTCACGGTCTTACTGCAGATGGCAGTGGTGTATGTTCCGTTCTTGCAGGATGTCTTTAATACCGCCGCATTGAGCCTGGAACACCTTCTGATCTGCCTGGGCCTCTCTGCGGTCGTCTTTGTCGTGGTAGAGCTGTCCAAAGTCATCCGTGCCAGAGTTGCGCAGCACTAGTCCCTTACATCCCATGGACCACAGACGCCCGAGAAACTCGGGCGTCTGCTCTATTCCGGCCGGCAAGCTCTGCACGGCCTAGACGCGTATCGCCTTCCACCTGCCCTGACCAAAGCGCCAGGTCATGGCGAGCGCATGGGCAGTGTCGCCCAGAACCATGCCAATCCATATCCCCACAGGTCCCAGCCAACCGCTCAGCAGCCAGGAAGCCGGGATTTGAACGATCCACAGTGCACCCACGCTGGCGAGCATTGGCGACACGGCATCTCCAGCTCCGGCCAGTGATCGGCCCAGAACCTGCCCCCAGCCGCGTATCGCCGATCCCACCACGGTCACCCGGATGGCCAGAGCAGCCGCGCTGATGACCGCAGGGTCGTCGCTGAACAGTCCCAGGATCGGCCGGGGCAAAAGGGCAATCAGGCCGTAGAATACGGCCGAGATGACGGCAGAGGCCAATCCCCCTGCCCTCCCGGCTCGTTCCGAACGCTCCGGCTTGCCGGCGCCCAGGTTCTGCCCCACCATGGTGGCCGCAGCATTGCCAACCCCCATGGTGACTGCCTGGAAAAAGTTGAACAACTGGTGAAAGATCGAGTACGCCGTCAGCACCTGGTCTCCAAATGACGACACGATCCGCATAAAGGTCGCCATACCCAAATTCGGCGACAAACGCTCAACAGAGGCAGGGAGACTGATCCGGAGCACCGTCTTCATCATACCGAAATCGGGTGTGAGATCCCTCAAATGGAGCCGCAATCCTGCTCCACCAGTAAGAAGCACGCCAAGGATTCCCATAACACCAGCAACCGCACCGACCACAGATGCCAGCGCCGCTCCCTGGATACCCATGGCGGGAAAAGGCCCCAGCCCCAGCACGAACACAGGCTCCAGAACAGCGACCAGTACCAGATTGACGAGATTGATGCGCAGCGTGTACTCCGGCCGGCCTGCCCCCTTGATCACACCGCTCATCGTGGGCAGACACTCCATGAAGAACAGGCCCCACCAGATGATCCGCAGAAAAGCGGTCGCGCTCTCCTCAACCTGAGGGCTGGCGCCCATCAGACGCAGGATCGCTGGCGTCAATGTCTGGCCGATGATCATGAGCGGTATCGTAAGCAGCGCGATCAGCAGGATCACTTGCATTACCGCACGATCGGCCATGCGCTGATCACGCTGGCCGATATAGCGCGCGATCACAGCCATGCCTCCCATCGAGAGGCCCATCATGGGTGAGATCAGGACCATGCGCAGGGTGGTACCCATGGCCACCGACGCAACAGCCATCCCGCCAACGCGCCCCATCCAATACATGTCGGCAAGCCGCACGACATTCAGCATGGCTTGCTCAACGGCTGACGGAATCGCCAGCGTCAATGTCTGGCGCGCTACGGGCCCATCTGTCAGGACCCGTGCCTGCCCCTTGCCCCCGGTTTGAATAAAGACCATCACCCCTCCCCGCGAAGCCTGTCCCGATTGTACGCACAGCAGAGCCCGGCGCAAGCCCCCGCGTATCATGGGATTTGCGCAAGGACGCTTGGGGGTATAATCGGGGACAGGATACGCGCTTCACGGGCGAGGGAGCACGCAGATGGCTGTCGGCTACGTCTACCATCCCATATACCTGCAGCACATCACGGGCAACCACCCGGAGAGCCCCGCGCGCCTGGTGGCGATCATGTCGCACCTTCGTGAAACCGGCCTGCTCTACCATCTTGTCGAAATCCCGGCAATTCCCGCTACCATCGAGGACGTGTCCCGCGTCCACTCGCAGCGGATGATCACCCTGGTCGAGAACCTGTCCGCGCGAGGGGGCGGCCGCATCGATCTGGACACCCTTGTCAGCCGCCGGTCCTTTGAGGCAGCGCTATACGCCGCCGGGGGAACAATCGGCGCGGTGCAGGCCTGTCTGGAGGGACGCGTGGAGTCCTGTTTTGCCCTGGTACGACCACCGGGGCACCATGCGACGCCCAGGCAACCCATGGGCTTTTGCCTCTTTAACAATGTCGCCATCGCAGCCCGCTGGGCGCGAGACGTTGCGGGCCTGGACAGAGTGTGCATTGTTGACTTTGACGTGCATCATGGCAACGGCACCGACGACATGTTCGACACCGATGAGAGCGTCTTTTATGTGTCATTGCACCAGTATCCGCTTTATCCTGGAACCGGTGACTGGCGCAGGCCAACACATGTGCGAGGACCGAGCAACAATCTCAACATTCCGCTTCCCTCCGACACGGGCGATCAGGGCTACCGGCGTGTGTTTCGTGAACTTGTTGAGCCTGCGGTCCGCCGATTTCGCCCTGACCTGATCCTGGTCTCCGCCGGCTACGACGCGCACTGGAGTGACCCCCTGGCTAACCTGCAATTGACTCTGGGCACATATTGCTTTATCAGCGAGTCACTGCTCACCCTTAGTCGTGAGCTCTGCCCCGGGAGATTGGTGTTCTCACTCGAAGGGGGATACGATCTGGATGTGCTGGCGCATGGGGTTGGCACAACCTTTGCGGCGCTGCTCGGCCTGCCGTCCAGCGACCCCTTCGGCCCAGCCCGTCATCCGGAAGCCCAGGTGGACATGCTTATCGCTCGCCTTGCTGCCTGGCACATGATCGACATCACGGGTTAGGACATGCAAAGATCCCTATGGGACACTATGAACAGCAAAGGAGCCGATGTGAGAAGGACATCGATTGAGGAGCTGCAGCCCGGCCTTGCCATCAACAAGCAGACCTTTTTGCTCCGTGACAAGTCGCTGACGGCGACCCGCTCGGGGACCTCGATGCTGCGCGTCGTGCTTGGCGACCGCTCAGGATCGATCCCCGGCATCATGTTCGACGCGCCCACACGGCTCGTTCAGGACCTGGTCATCGGCAAGGGCGTCGAAGTCACAGGCAGGGTCGAGGAATATCGCGACGCCCTGCAGATCCGGCTCGATCGTATCGTAGCCACAGAGTTGCCGAATCTGGGCGAGTTCCTGCCGAGCTCCCGGCGCCCGATCGGAGAGATGCAGCAGCAGATGGATGCACTCATTCACTCGGTTCAGCATCCCGACCTGAACAGGCTGCTTCTCGCGCTGCTGGGACCTGGAACCAACAACCGTGTCGCCTTTCGTGAGGCGCCCGCCGCCAAACGAATGCACCACGCTTGCAGAGGCGGCCTGCTGGAACATACGCTGAGCGTTGTCTCCCTTGTTGAGGCGGCCTGTGTTGCGCATCCGGAGTTGGATCGGGACCTGGCGTTGAGCATCGCGATCCTGCATGATCTCGGCAAGATCCGTGCCTACGATCCCACGACCTTTGATCTCACCGACGAGGGCGCGTTATGGGGCCACCTGTACATCAGTGCTGCCCAGGTCGAGGCTGCGATTGGTGAGTTGCCGGGGTTTGATCCTCAGGTGCGCCTCAAGCTGGTCCACGGCATTTTGGCGCATCACGGCGCCCTTGAACATGGCTCACCGGTAGTGCCCATGACCGCAGAGGCCATGGCCGTGCACCATGCAGACACCATGGATGCCGACCTCCAGGGCGCTGCGGAGGCGTTCGGGCGGCCGGATGGCCAGAGCGGCCCTTACACGGGCTGGAGCCAGATGCACGAGACACGGCTCTATCGCGGCGTAGGTGAAGATGCCGATGATTATGGATGGAGCAGCACGGACTAGAGCGCCTTTCCGCCATACACCGGTATGGCAGCGCCATTGAGCGCATCACCGCCCGGCCCGCAGAGAAAGACCATCATCTCCGCCAGGGCTTCGGGCGCCACCCAGCCTGGTAGATCCGCGTCAGCGCTACTTTGCGCCTGGCGGGGAGTGGCGATTGTGCCTGGAAGAATCATATTGGCACGGATACCCTGCGCACCATAGTCTGCTGCGATCGAGCGCGTGAGGGCGAGTAGTGCTGACTTGGATACGTTGTACGGCGCCTGTCCGCTCCCGGGCCGCTCTACTGCCCGCGAGCCGATGGTGACGATGCGTCCGCTGCCCTGACCAAGCATGGCGGGTAGAGCAGCCCTGATGATATTCAAGGCTGCGTGCAGGTTCGTCTCCAGCATCCCATGCCAGTCGTCATCTGCCACATCCGCTACAGCAACGTTGCCGCGCCACGCGCCCACGAGATGCAGCAGGCAGTCGATGCGCCCAAAGCGGTCGAGCACCGCTTGCACAGCCTGCTCTGCCTCTGCCCGCTTGCGCAGATCGGCAGGTGTGCACAGGATCCGCTCCGCATCAAGAGCCAGCGCCCGAGCGAGATCCTCCAGCGGGTCCATGCGGCGTGAGACCAGAGCAAGCAGGACATCTTCGCGCGCCAAGGCCTGGACCACAGCCTGTCCTAACCCGCCACTGGCGCCCGTGATCATTATGACCCGTCTATCCATCAGTGGACAACCTCCATCTGTACATCAGGTGCTGATTCGGCCACGCTGGCCTCCAGCCACGCAATGATCTTGTCGTGCGAGTGATTGGGCGTGCCGTGCCACGCACGCTCGTCCAGTAACCAGGCCTTGGGCTCCGACGCGGCACGATAGAGCGCCTCAGAAGCCTCGCGCGGGATGAGCGTGTCACGGCCGCAATGAACGACGAGTAAGGGGCAGGGAGCAACCCTGCCCACGACATCCAGGGGCCAGTGCCGGAACTGTAGCGTATCGGGCACCCGGGTGCCCAGCGACCGGTAGATGTATCTTGAGATGCCGGGGCGCCAGGGTTCCTCACGGTGCCAGGCCGGGCCAACCGGGCTCGAGATGCTCACGATGGAATCGAGCGGTGCGCCCGAAGCGGCCGCCTGGATGGTAGCCGCCGCTCCCAGGGAGACTCCTACAACGGAGACATGTCTGTAGCCCAGTCGGCGCGCCTCTGCGACCACCGTAGCCAGACATGCCCCGGCAACCTGGAAATCCAGATCGGCTGAGCCCGAGGAGGCACCATGGCCTGGCTGGTCATATAAGAGCACGTCAAAACGCTCCAGCAAGTGAGTCGCCAGACGCACAATGCGCAGATCATCCTTGCGCTTTAGAAAGCCGTGAGCGACGATGACAACATGGTCTCTCCCGCGGTCCACATGCGCCAGTGCGATCTCGGTCCCATCTGACAGCGTGAGCACGGAGAACACTGCATCATCCGGAAGCGCGGCGCGCGCAAACCAGACGAACCTCACCAACAGCCACAGACCGACCAGCAAGCCAATGACAATCAGAAACGGCATACCCTTTCCCTCTATCATAGCAGGCTAGCGTCATTCTAGCTTTGGCCCTTAATTGCGCAAGGCCATCTGGGAAGCTGTCGCCCGCGTAGCTGCGATCCCGGTTGAGGCACGAAGGCGCCTTCTTTGACGCACCTCCATCAGCAGCGTAGAATCCGACGCAGACACAGACGAGTTCCACCGTCCCATACATGAAAGGGCGATTCCGATGACCACACGTGCGCGCGTTGCGGTGCTCAAAACCCAGCCCGAGAGCGTTCTCGCCGACTATGACCGGCTCCTCGGCCTGGCGCAGGTTGAGCGGTTTCTCCCTGCCGGACACACGGTCATTCTCAAAGACAACATCTCATGGCATTTCCCCTTTCCCAGCGCGAACACCACACCGTGGCAACTGGAGGGGACGATCCTGGCACTTCAGCGTCGCGGCTATGAGCAGCAGGTCTGCGTCCAGAACAAGACGGTCGTGACCAACGCCTTCAAGGGTGAGGACCTCAACAACTATGTACCGATCTTTCGACGGTACAACATCCCGGTCCTGTACAACTTTAAGGACTCGGACATAAAGTGGAAGGTGTACGAACCCAAAGCACGGATGAACGCGCTCGACCGGGTGTATCCCAAGGGTATTCCTATGCCCGAGTATTTCAAGGGCAAGAGCATCGTGCACCTGCCCACGGTCAAGTGCCATATCTATACGACGACAACCGGGGCCATGAAGAACGCCTTCGGTGGTTTGCTCAACACAAACAGGCATTATACGCATTCGTGGATTCACGAGACGCTGGTGGATCTGCTGGCGATTCAGCAAGAGATTCACTCGGGGATCTTTGCGGTCATGGACGGAACCACTGCGGGGAATGGCACTGGCCCACGCGTGATGAAGCCCGTGGTAAAGAATGTGATCCTGGCCAGCGGAGATCAGGTGGCCATCGATGCCATCGCCGCGCGGCTGATGGGATTCGATCCCCTGAGTATCGGCTACATCCGCATGGCTCACGAACAGGGTCTTGGCGTCGGCGATCCGCGCGAGATCGAGGTCGTCGGTGATGACATCGAGGGCGAAAGCTGGAACTTTAGTGTGGGCTTGAACCTGCACCGTGCGCTTGGCTGGCTGTCCTGGTATGGCCCCACCAAAGTCCTGCAAAAGCTGCTCTTTCGCACACCGCTGGTGCATGCCATGAGCTTTGTCTCTGAGGCTTATCACGACTATTACCGCTGGCCGCTGAAGGAACGCCACGTGTATGACCACTGGCGCGAGACAACGTCGTGGGGCCAGCTTTTCGACCGCTACCTGCGAGAAGGTCATCTGCGCTAGGCCGCCGCAGGGTCTGCGGCCTCCTGGCACAGAGTGGCTCGCACCCCATAGGTATAGGAAACGGGCCTCTGGACTAACCAGAGGCCCGCACACTATTCCCTAGCGGCCCGACTGCTTGATCGCGGCACGGATAAAACCGCAGAACAGGGGATGTGGCCGATCCGGGCGCGTCTTGAACTCTGGGTGGAACTGGCTTCCGACCATCCAGGGATGATCGCGAATCTCTCCCATCTCGACCAGCTGTCCGTCCGGCGATGTGCCGCTCCAGGTCAGCCCGGCATCCTGCAGTGCCTCGCGGAAATCGTTGTTGATCTCCCAACGATGGCGATGACGCTCGGAGATCTGATCGACGCCGTACGCGTCCCTCGCGCGCGTACCGGGGCGCAGCACACAGGGATAGCGTCCCAACCGCATGGTCCCGCCCTTGTCGGCGATGCCCCTCTGCGCCAGCATCAGATCCACCACAGGATACGGCGTCTCTGAATCGAATTCGGTGCTGTTTGCGGCCTTCCAGCCGAGCACGTTCCTGGCAAACTCTATGGTCATCACCTGCAGGCCCAGGCAGAGCCCCATGTAGGGAATACCATTTTCGCGTGCATAGCGAGCCGCAGCGATCTTTCCCTCGATGCCCCTCGGTCCAAATCCTCCAGGCACAATAATCCCGTCAGCTTGCTTTACCGCAGCTGGAATGCCTTCCCGTTCGATGTCCTCAGCGTCCACCCATTCCATCACCACCCGGCGGTTATGAGCCGCAGCGGCATGTACCAGAGACTCGGATACACTCTTGTACGCATCGTGCAACGCCACGTACTTGCCTACGAGAGCGATGCGAACCTCGCCTTGAGGGTTCAAGAGATTGGCCACGACATGACGCCACCCGTTCAGCTCTGGCTCAACCGCAGGCAACTTGAGACGCTTCACAAGATAATCTCCAAGACCATATTCCTCCAGCGTGATAGGCACTTGGTAGATTGTCTCGGTCGTTTGTAGTGGAATGACAGCCTGCCGATCGACCGCCCCAAAAAGCGCAATCTTGTCCAGCAGATCCTCGGCGATCGGATAGTCCGCACGACAGAGCAGCACATCGGGACTGATGCCGATACTGCGCAGCTCCGCGACGCTGTGCTGCGTCGGCTTGGTTTTCAGCTCGCCTGTGGCACCAATGTGAGGCAGAAACGTGATGTGCACATAGCAGCAGTTGTCCGCACCAACGTCCCGTCGCATCTGGCGAATGGCCTCGAGAAACGGAAGGCTTTCGATATCACCTACCGTGCCGCCGATCTCGACAATCGCGACGTCGATGCCAGCCTCCTCGGGCGCGGTGCGAATGTGACGCTTGATCTCATCCGTGATGTGCGGGATGACCTGTACCGTCGCACCCAGGAAATCGCCGCGACGCTCTCTGGCGATGACTTCACCATAGATGCGCCCGCTGGTGACGTTGGCATACTGCCCGAGCTCCACATCGGTAAAGCGCTCATAGTGGCCCAGATCGAGGTCGGTCTCACTGCCATCTTCGAGCACATAGACTTCACCGTGCTGGAGCGGAGACATGGTGCCGGGGTCGACGTTGATGTAGGGGTCGAGCTTTTGGAGCGTCACGCTCACGCCGCGTGACTTTAGTATGCGACCGATGGAGGCCGCTGCCACGCCCTTGCCAACTGAGGAGACAACGCCACCGGTTACAAAAACAAAACGGGTCATGCATGCCCTCCATCTGAGTGTGGGGACTGCTGCCCGGGAGTAAATAATAGCACCGGGCGCCCCCTGTACAAAATCACCGCCACGAGACTCACGATCCGTATTCACTCACCTGAAATCTGACTTTGGCAGTATGGTTCCCTCAAATGATAACCTGACCGGAGGGAACCATGGTTCAGGAGCGGCAGTAACTCTGCGAGCCGCTCAGGCCATGGAACCTTGATTTAGGTCTACACCATTGAAGGATACCTGTCTCATCTGCTGCACCTGTCGTAACCCCTTCCTGTACACCGTTGCAGAACGCCGGAAGCGGGTTGCTTTCGGTCTCGCCCCACCATCCCAATGTCCAGGCTGTCTCGTTTTGGACGCGCTCGCTTCACGACACGGGAACCTTTGAACGGTACAACCGCAGACGTGGATACGGTTTCATCCGTGATGACAACGGTGACAGCGTGTTCATCCATGCCGCTGCGCCAGGCGTCAGGCAGGGCTCTTTCATCCAACCGGGGACCAGGCTATCATATTATGCAGAGCGAGACGAGCGAGGACCTCGAGCCGTGGCTGTTCAGACCACCACCTGGAGACCGGCAAGCATCTGTGACGCTCCGTTGGCCTCAGGCACGCGCGATGCTATAATCTGCGCAGAGGGGCTCGTCACCGAGCGGGCCCGCGTTCAGATTCTGAGGCGCAGTATGTGGGTCAAGCCTTCTGGTTACGTCATCGGCGCTCTGCTGGCGGGCGCCCTTTCGGCTGCTGGACCGCAGCGGTTTTCTGCAGCCGCGCTTCCATTGGTGGCACTCTGGGTCGTCCTGGACCTGTGCGCTGGCACGCTTGCTCGCAGCATCCACGTATTGGGCCGTTCCGGATCCGGGCGCGCCGGCAGACGGCGCCCATGGCACCAGGCACTGCAGGCGCTGATGTGCGTCCTGTCGGCCACCGCCCTGGCGATGCTGCTGCCCACAACGGCACGTCTGCTCGCAGGCCTCACGCTGGCGCTCTGCGTCCTGGAGGCGTTCGCCACCAGAGCCCAGGCAGTCATT
>CAZYWU010000010.1:0-26542 GCA_964651255.1 uncultured Anaerolineales bacterium | reverse complement strand
ATGCTGGTCACCAATCGTATCGGATGGGAAGCCTGGCTGTTCCCGGGTCGGTACTGCCGGCGAGGCAGGCTTGAGGTACTCCTGGGCGAGATGGGAATGCAGAACATCGATACGCACCGTTGGCAGGTCTATTACGATTTGATCTGGGCCGTGAAACCCGATTCCGGCCAGATCAGGGATGAGAGGGGAATCAATGAAGCGTGACTTTATCGCGTTGGAACACATCACGCCGGCAGAGCTGCAGGGGCTGCTGGACCTGGCGCTTGAACTCAAGGCCGACTGGAAAGCCGGACACCGTGATCCGCTTCTTCCTGGCCGGACGCTGGCGATGGTATTTCAAAAGCCTTCACTGCGCACCCGCACATCGTTCGACATCGGCATGTACCAGCTCGGAGGACACGCCGTCTATCTATCACCGGATGAGATTCAGCTGGGGCACCGCGAGAGCATCGCCGATGCGGCTCGCGTCCTCAGTCGTTACGCGGATGCTATCATGGCACGCGTCTTTGCCCATAGCGACGTCGTCGACCTGGCACAACATGCCAGCGTGCCGGTGATCAACGGCCTCTCCGACTACGATCACCCGTGTCAGGGCGTCGCCGACCTGCTGACGATCCTGCAGAAGCTTGGCCAGCTCAAGGATGTTCACCTCACCTACCTTGGCGATGGCAACAATGTCCTGCACTCGCTCTTGATCGGTGGCGCCATGCTGGGCATGCACGTGACAGCCGCCACACCCGATGGATACGGGCCTCTGCCCGGCGTCGTTCGAATTGCCAGTGCCCTTGCTCAAGAGTCGGGCGGCAGTGTGCGTCTCATTGCAGATCCGGTCAAGGCAGTTGGTGACGCCGATGTGCTGTATACTGACACTTGGACCAGCATGGGCCAGGAAGATGAGGCTGCGGTGCGCCGGCAGGTGTTCCCGCCGTACCAGATTAGTGAAGAGCTTTTATCTCAGGCGCCCTCGGTGCAGGGTGTACTGCACTGTCTGCCGGCGCACCGGGGAGAGGAGATCACGGACGCCGTAGCAGACGGTGAGCGCTCGTGGCTCTTTGATCAGGCAGAGAACCGGCTACACGGCCAAAAGGCCATTCTGGTGCATTTGCTGAAGGAGTGATCCGTGGCCGACGTTCTGTGGCTGCTATCCAAGCTAGACGCCCGCAATCTGATCGATATCCTGCTTGTCGCTGGCATCATCTACGGCATACTCATGATGGTGCAGGGCACGCAGGCTGTTCAGCTCTTGCGCGGAATCATCCTGCTTGCGCTCGCCGTATCTCTTTTTGGCAGCATTGCAGACCTGACAGCCTTCAACTGGCTACTGCGCAGCACAGGGCAGGCGCTACTGGTTGTCGTGGCCATCGTGCTGCAGCCAGAGCTGCGGCGCGCGCTGGACCGGCTGGGACGTGCCGGCGGGATCTCACTGTGGACGGGCGGACGTGAGATCCAGATTGATCGTGTCATCAGCGAGATCGCTTCGGCTTGCCGGCGGCTGTCAGAGCGCAAGCATGGCGCCCTGATTGTCATTGAGCGCGATACTGGTCTGCAGGACCACATCAACACGGGTGTGCTCATCGATGCTGCGGTCGCTGACCCGCTTCTCCAGACGATCTTTTTTCCGAACACGGCACTGCATGACGGCGCAATCGTGATCCGCGGAGACCGCATCGTGGCAGCCAGCTGTGTGCTGCCCCTGGCAGAGACGATTGTGTCAGACTCGCATCTTGGCACACGTCACCGCGCCGCTGTCGGGATCACGGAGCAGACCGACGCGATCGCCGTGGTCGTCTCTGAGGAGACCGGCATCATCTCATTGACTCGAAACGGCCGCATCGTACGACACCTGGATGAGCGCCGCCTGACGACGTTGCTTCGTGCCCTGCTCAAACCGCAACGGGAAGGGGCAGGCCTCCTGAATCGCGCCATGCCAGGCAGACAGAGCTCCAGGGACGATCAGAGCGAGGCCGAATGAGTCATGATACTGAGGTGGCGCCTTGAGTAAGCAGATGCTGGACCGCGTCGGCACAGCCATGCTGGCCCTTGCGCTGTCGCTGATCATCTGGGTCAATGCAGTATACCAGACGGATAGACCGCGCGAGGATGTATTTCCTGCGGAGATCCCCATCGAGGTGCTCGGCAAGCCTGAAGACCTGGCAGTGCAATACGGGTCAACGGAGACGGTACAGGTGCGCATTCGCGCCTTTGCCTCCAGCTGGGAGACGCTCACCGCAGATGATTTCGTGGCTACTGTAGACTTTTCCGAGCTCACCCCAGGCGTGCATGTGGTTCCGATCAACGTGGTGGTGTCGGATCCAACGGTGACGGTCACCAGCATCCGCCCTCAGGCGATTAACGTCCGCGTAGAACCGTTGGCCACCAGCCTGCGGCCTGTGGAGATCACGTTGCTGGGCCAGGATGATATTCCCCTGGGTTACCGGGCCTCCGATCCCGTCATCAATCCTGACGAGGTCACCATATCGGGGCCAGCATCCGCTCTGGATAGGGTGGTCAGCGTGGTGGGAGAGATCGTGGTATCGGGACAGCGCGCCGATATCGACCGCGTCATCTCACTTGAACCAGTAGACCGAGACGGCCAGACTGTCGAATCCGTTGACGTGAGCCCCAGCACGGTGCGTGTTCATGTCGCCATCGAAAAGCGGGAGGACTATCGTGAGGTGGCGGTGCGGGTACGGACGGTAGGACAACCGGCCCGCGGCTACTATGTGAGCAGCGTGAACGTGCTGCCTTCCACAGTGACCCTGGTCGGACCGCCGGCGGCCATCGAGGCGCTGGGAAGCCTCGTGGAAACCAAAGAGGAACTCGACGTCACTGGCGCAGACCGTATGCTGGCCGCTCGAATGGAGCTCGACCTGCCAGAAGGCGTTTCGGTGGTGGGCGCGCCCCCAGGAGAGCCCTACGAGGTGCTCGTCACGGTCGGTATAGACGCCGTTACCGGGGGGACGACAGTAGAGCTGCCGCTTCGGGCGCAGGGCCTCCAGGAAGGCCTGCAGGTCAGTCAGTTTGTTCCGCTGATCGATGTCATTCTCACCGGCCCCTCTGTACTCTTGGACGAACTGGAGACAGACCGGCTTAGTGCTGTCCTGGACCTCACCGGATTGGGCCCCGGCACGCATCAGGTGCGCCCAACCGTCAGCATCAATACCGAAGGAGCGCCCGATCTGGCCGAGCTGCAGGTCAAGGACATTCTGCCGCAATACGTCGAGATCACGATTACGGCCGCGCCGACGCCTGAGCCAATACCTACGCCGGGGCCCACCCCAAGGCCCTGATAGAGATTCGGAGATCAATGGCTGCAAAACCAGTGTTAGCCCTCGTGGGCAGGCCCAACGTAGGCAAGTCCACCCTCTTTAACCGGCTCGTCGGCGGCCGCCGGGCGATCATAGAGGATACGCCCGGGACAACCCGCGACAGGCACTATGCCGACGCCGAGTGGGGAGGCAGGGTGTTCTCCGTCATTGACACCGGCGGCCTCGTGCTCGAGGACGGTGACAACATGTCTGAGCAGATTCGTCTGCAGGCCGAAATCGCCATGCAGGAAGCGGATGCAATCATCTTTCTCACCGATGTCCTCGACGGTGTCACCCCCGCCGATTATCAGATCGCAGAGCTGCTCCGCCGCACCAACAAGCCGGTTCTGCTGGTGGTCAACAAGGTAGACAGCATCAAGCGGGACATGGCCGTACTCGAGTTCTACGCTCTCGGCGTGGGTGATCCTCTGGCCATCTCTGCCGAGCGGGGCCTGAACACAGGCGACCTCCTGGACGCTATCGTTAGGGTGTTGCCAGACATGCCGCTGGAGGATGAGCTGCCTGACGCGGTGCACGTCGCGCTCGTCGGCCGCACGAACGTGGGCAAGTCTTCGTTACTAAACCGTCTGCTGGGCGAGGAGCGCGTCATCGTGAGCGACATCCCGGGCACCACCCGTGACACGATTGACACCCAGCTGACGTACGGTGGACAGGCCGTCGTGCTGATCGATACGGCGGGGATACGCCGCCGCGGGCGAATCGAGCAAGGCGTAGAGAAATACAGCGTCATTCGCTCGATGCGTGCCATCTCACGCGCCGACGTCACTCTGCTGATCATCGACGCCACCGAGGGTGTTACCGCTCAGGATGCCCATATCGCGGGCTATGTTCTGGAGGAACGCAAGAGCGTCATCGTGGTCGTGAACAAGTGGGATCTCGTAGAAAAAGACGCCCACACCCTGGCTGCTTACGAGAAATACGTGCTCGATGAACTCAAGTTCATGCCATGGGTACCAGTCGCCTTTGTATCCGCACTCACCGGCCAGCGCGTGCACCGCTTGATGCCGCTGATCATGCAGGTCTATAGCGAGCGGCACGCCCGGATCAAGACCTCCGAGATCAACCAGCTCATCCGCGACGCCGTGGCACGCAGCTCACCCCCCACGGTCGCCGGCAAGAAACTGCGATTCTACTATGGCACCCAGGCGAGCGGCGATCCTCCGAATTTCGTGTTCTTTGTGAACGATCCCGCCCTCGTGCACTTTGGTTACCAGCGCTTCCTGGAGAATCGCATCCGGGAAAGCTATCCCTTTAGCGGTACGCCCATCGAATTGACCTTCCGGGGCCATACGGAGCGCAGCTAAACCAAGCGCCACTCCTAGATCTTTTCGAGGATCAGCACGTCCTTCGCGGCAAGTTCTACGCTCCCCGCCAGCTCTCGGCCGGTCAGTAGATCTCGACACGCATAGGGCAGCTCTGCTGTGGCCGCCTCGGCACCGTGGTTCAGGACCAGGGTGAACTCCCGCCCGTCCTTGGAGCGCTGTGCCACCTCCACACCCTCGGACGCAGACAGTGGTGCCCGGATACCCTTCTCATCGCACAGCGTCAGCAAGAGATCACGCATCAACGCCGCGTCGACATCAGCCGCCACGTAGAGGGCCTTGCCCTCACCGTAACGGTTCTCGGTGACGACTGGCCGGCCGGCATAGAACTCGCCCGCATAGGAGGCAAGTGCCTTGGCGCCCTCGAGGTGCAGCAGGTCACACAGGATGCCAGCCGTATAGGTGCCATGCACGCGACCCCATGGTTCCGCCTGGATGTCAACGGTCTGGCCCTCGAGCATCGGGTCGTGCTCCTCAACCCAGATGCCCAACACCTCCCGCAATTCCCCGGGATAGCCGTCCAGCGTGGCAAGATCGTTCTCGTCGACGATTCCCGAAAAGTAGCTCACCAACAGGGTCCCGCCCTCTCGCACATACCGGGTCAGGTGCGCGGGAACACCCGGTCGAAGCATATACAGCATGGGCGCAATGACCAGGTCATACCTGCCCAGGTCGGCTTCCGGACGCACGACATCCACCGGAATGTTGGCGTCCCAGAGCGCTGCATAGTACTTTTTGCAGGTCGCGACATAGTCCAGATCCCTGGTCGGTCCCACGGAGTAGTCGATCGCCCACCAATTCTCCCAGTCAAACAGGAGGCCCACCCGGGCATCCTGCCGTGCGTCCAGCATCGCATCCCCTATTGCCTCGAGCTCAGCGCCCAGAGCCTGCACCTCCCCGAACACCCGGGTGTGCTCATGCCCCACATGGTCGACAATCGCGCCGTGCATCTTTTCAGGGCCGCCCCGTGCCCGCCGGAACTGGAAGAACATCACTGTGTCAGCGCCATGCGCCACGGCCTGGTAACTCCAGAGCCGCATCACCCCGGGGCGGCGCAGCTGGTTGCGCGGCATCCAATTCACCTGGCTGGGCGTCTGCTCCATCAGCATGAACGGCTGCCCGTCACGCAGGCCGCGCATCAGTTCATGCTTGAAAGCCACACTGCTGGCTGCCTCGTCGGGAAATGGGTAGCTGTCCCAGGAAATCACATCGAGATAGGGCGCCCACGCGTGATAGTTGAGCGGTTTGAAATGTCCCATGAGATTGGTGGTCACGCGCACCTCCGGGGTCACGGCTTTGAGCGCGTCGTACTCGTTGCGATAGCACGCCAGGATGGCGTCATTCTGGAAACGGTCATAGTCAAGCAGCATCGGCATGTTGTTGCGCTCGCCATGGGTGGTGGGGGTCTCAATCTGCTCCCAGGCGGTCAAGCCATGGCTCCAAAAGGCCGTATTCCAGGCGGCATTGACCGCGTCGAGGCTCCCGTAGCGTGCCTTGAGCCACTCGCGAAAGGCTTCTGCGCAGGTGTCACAGTAGCAGTGGGTTCCATATTCATTGGCCACATGCCAGGCCACGAGAGCGGGATGGTCTTTGTAGCGCTCGGCAAGACGCCACGCCAGTTCCCGTGAATAGCGCCGGTAATTGGGGCTGTTTGGGCAAAAGTTGGTCCGCCCACCCTGCTTATGCTTGACGCCGTTGACGTCCGTTCGCAAGACGTCCGGGAAACGGTGCGACATCCAGGCGGGTTGTGCTGCGGTGGATGTGGCGATGCAGGCATAGATACCATTGGCAGCAAGCTTGTCCAGGATGCGATCCAGCCACTCAAAGGTATAGCGATCCTCCGCGGGCTGCAGACGGGTCCAGCTGAACACGGGGAGTGTCGCAACGTTCAGGTGGGCGAGCTTCATCAGGCGCACATCTTCATCCCAGACCTCTTCGGGCCACTGATCCGGGTTATAGTCCGCACCGTACCATATCCTGGGCAGTTTCGGGCTCAGCATGGCAGCACTACCTTTCTAGTGGGGGTATGACGTTCTGCGAGACGATCCTCATCACCGCCGATTCAGCACACCACTGTGCCAATCATTGACCACGGTCCCGTCCACGTGAGGCGCACCTGCGCGAGGCGGCCTCGCCAGTCCCCTGGATGCTCGAAAAAGACCAGCTTGTTGGTGCGCGTCCGGCCGCGCCAGCGTCCGCGCTGCCTCGTCTCGACCAGCACCTCGACGGTTTCTCCGAAAAGTCCCGCGTTGATCTCGGTCGCGATCTCGGTCTGCAATCGCTCAACGATCAGTCGCCGGCGCTCCTTCTCTTCCTCTGGCACGTCATCAGGCCACCGTGCCGCAGCTGTGCCCTGCCTTACCGAATAGGAGGCCAGATGAACCTGATCAAACCGCAGCTCGCGCACAAGTTCAACCGTATTCTCGAACTCTGCCTCGGTCTCGCCACAAAAACCGACGATGACATCAGTGTTGATCGCTGCGCCAGGCATGGCAAGGCGGATGCGCGCCACGAGATCACGGTAGTGAGCCACGGTGTAGCCTCGTGCCATGCGGCGCAGAACCGCATCATCCCCCGACTGTACGGGAAGCTCCCACGAAGGGCAAACCCTGGGCAAAGAAGCAGCCACATCGATGATGCGCTGGCTCATCTCCCGGGGATGAGAAGTCAGAAAACGCAGGCGTTCCAGCCCCGGGATGTCGTGAACCGCGGCGAGCACATCCGCAAGGTCCACGCCTTGAGCAAGATCCGAACCGTAGGCATCCACGTTCTGGCCCAGCAAGGTAATCTCTTTGGCGCCGCGCGATACCAGGTCGTTCGCTTCCGTTACAATATGAGTGAGAGGCCGGCTGTTCTGCGGTCCTCTGCGGTTTGTGACAATGCAGTATGTGCAGTGATGGTCACACCCATAGCTGATGGGCACCATTTCATTGACCTGGACAGGTGCCTGAACGGCCGTGACCACCGGCGCCTCTTCCGCCATCCACTTGTCGACAAAGCCCAGCACACCCGACAGATCCGAGGGACGGAAAAAGGCATCCACATAGGGATACCGCTGGCGGAGATCGACAAGGTCATCTACGAAGCAACCCATCACTACCAGCGACCGCTGCCGCTCCTCGTCGCGGGCGAGCGGCTGCAGCGACGCCAGCCGGCCCACAACCCTATCCTCCGCACTCTGGCGCACGACACAGGTATTGAGGATCATGAGGTCTGCCTGTTCGGGCGTGCGGGAGGGCGCCAGGCCGCGCGCATCCAGCGCCTCAGCGATGCGGCGGGCATCCGCCTGGTTCATCTGGCAACCGATGTTCCAGAGGTAATAGCGCCGCTCACTCATGCCCGGAGACTCTGCCCGGGGGCCAGACTATCCACGGTGTGACATTGTACGCCCCTAGGACGCATGTATTGCCTCCGCCGCAGCCAGCACTGGAGCCTGTTGACTGGCGGGCAAGTTGAGCAACGGCCGCAGAAACTGGCCGGTGAATGACGCCGGTGACTGAGCCACCTGCTCCGGCGTCCCCACGGCGACGATATGCCCGCCCTGTTCGCCGCCATCGGGCCCCAGATCGATGATCCAGTCAGCGCTTTTGATGACATCCAGGTTGTGCTCAATGATCACGACCGTATTGCCTGCGTCAACCAGACGTGACAACACCATCAGCAACCGGTCGACGTCCGCCATGTGGAGTCCCACCGTCGGTTCATCCAGGATGTAAAACGTCTGGCCGGTCGCGCGGCGCGACAGCTCCCGCGCCAGCTTGACGCGCTGCGCCTCACCGCCCGAGAGCGTGGTTGCCGGCTGACCCAGCCGGATGTACCCGAGACCGACATCGTGCAACGTCTGAAGGCGCGGCCGCAACCTGGGCTGGTTCTCAAAGAACTCCAGAGCTTCATCTACGGTCATGTCAAGCGCATCGGCAATACTGGCGCCCTTGTAGCGTATCTCCAGCGCTTCCCGATTGTAGCGTTTGCCGTGACAGACTTCGCAGGGCACATACACATCCGGCAGAAACTGCATCTCGATCCGTATAATGCCTGCGCCCTGGCACGCCTCGCAACGCCCCCCGCGGACGTTGAATGAAAAGCGACCGGCCTTGTATCCGCGCATCTTGGCCTCTGGCAAAGTAGCATAGAGCTCGCGCAGAGGGGCAAACAAGCCGGTGTAGGTCGCCGGGTTCGAGCGCGGTGTACGGCCTATCGGCGACTGATCGATGTTGATCACTTTGTCCAGATGCTCGAGGCCCAGCATCTGATCATGATCCGCGGGATGCTCCATCGCCCGATTCAGATCGCGCGCCAGGCGCTTTTCGATGATCTCCATGAGAAGGCTGCTCTTGCCGGAGCCAGACACGCCCGTGATGGCTACGAAACAGCCCAGCGGGATCTCCACGTCAATATTCTTCAGATTGTTCACGCGGGCACCCACCACGCGCAACACCTTGCCATTCCCCTTGCGGCGACGTGATGGTACCGGGACAGCGCGTGCCCCGGTAATGTATTGGCCGGTGGCAGAGTCTTGGCACGCCAGCAAGTTGTCAAGTGTCCCCTGGCACACCACATAACCCCCATGCTCGCCCGCGCCGGGCCCCAGGTCTACGATCCAGTCTGCGGCACGGATCGTGGCCTCATCGTGCTCGACGACAAGAACCGTATTGCCCAGGTCGCGCAGCCGCAAGAGCGTCTCGATGAGTTTTTCATTGTCCCTCTGGTGCAGTCCAATGCTGGGCTCGTCGAGCACGTACAACACACCTGCCAGCTGGGAGCCGATCTGAGTCGCCAGACGAATGCGCTGCGCCTCGCCACCGGACAGGGTCGCTGCACCCCGTGCCAGAGTGAGATAGTGCAGTCCTACATCCTGCAGAAACCCCAACCGCGATATCAGCTCCTTGATGATCTGGCGGGAGATCATTTCGTCGCGCTCAGAGAACTGGACGCTCAGCCCCTCGATAAACGCCATACAATCACCGATGGGAAGCTGGGTCAGCTCGTAGATGTTCATCCCCCCCACGGTGACCGCAAGACTCTCAGGCTTGAGACGCTTGCCATGGCAGGTTGGGCAGGGCCGCTCGGTCATATAGCTCTCGATCCAGCGCTTGATACCTTCCGAGTTGGTGTCGTGGTAGCGACGCATGAGATTGGGTATGACGCCCTCCACCACCGTGCGATGGGTCCGCTCCTCACCCTGATGGTTCATGTACCGAACCGTGATCGACTCGCCCCGGCTGCCATAGAGCACAGCGCGCCGAAACTCGGCGGGAAGCTGCGACCACGGCGTATCCATCGATTCGCCATAGTGCTCAGCGACCGCCGCGAGCAGCCGCCGATAGTAGCCATCCGACTTGACAGCCTTGGCCCATGGCACAATCGCGCCGTCGTTCAGTGAGAGCGAGTGATCAGGAACAACCAGGGCAGGATCCAGCTCAACCTTAAAGCCCAGCCCCGTGCAGTCGGGACAGGCGCCATGGGGGCTGTTGAAAGAAAAGGTCCTCGGCTCGATCTCTGGCATGGTGGACCCATGCTCGGGGCACGAATAGTTCTGAGAATACAGCAGCTCCTCGCCGCCCACCACGACGACGCGCAAAACACCATCACCCAGCTCGAGCGCCGTCTCTACAGAGTCATTGAGCCGAGCCCGATCAGAGTCTGCAGTTTCCTGATCATCGTCGGCATACGTTCGGACCACGAGCCGGTCGACTACCACTTCGATTGTGTGCATCTTGTACCGGTCGAGAACGATCTCGTGATCCAACTCTACGATCTCGCCGTTGATCCGAGCGCGCACGTAACCAGCCTTGACCAGATCGTCCAACAGACGCTTGTGCTCGCCTTTGCGATCCTTGATCACTGGCGCCAGGAGCATGATGCGGGTGCCGTCGGGAAGCTCGCGGATGCTGTCCACGATCTGCTGTACCGTCTGACGCGTGATCACGCGACCGCAGATCGGACAATGTGGCACGCCCACCCTGGCGTACAATAGCCGCAAATAGTCATAGATCTCTGTGACGGTCCCAACGGTGGAGCGAGGGCTGCGGCTGGTGCTGCGCTGGTCGATACTGATCGCCGGCGAGAGACCCTCAATGTGATCGACATCGGGCTTGTCCATACGCCCGAGGAACTGCCGGGCATAGGCGGATAGCGACTCGACGTACCGACGCTGCCCCTCGGCATAGATCGTGTCAAAGGCCAGTGAGGATTTGCCCGAACCCGACAGACCCGTGATCACGACCAACCGATCACGAGGGATATCGATGTCGATGTTCTTGAGGTTGTGCTCTCTTGCGCCGCGAATCCGAATGTCGTTATGTAACATATCTGCTCCTGCAGATGCTGTGCTGCAAAACGCTATTATACCGCACTCGGGCGAGTCGCTCAACCACTGAGTGCCAGCAAAGTAGCATGTGTCATGGACCGGGTCTCAGTACACGCGATCCAGTTCCTGCCGCCAGCCCTTCTCCAGTCCCAGAGCTTGCACTGCCGCCAGGACCTCGCGGTACTCCCGATGGAAGATACGCCGCTTGAGCTGTGGATGCTCCACGGCCTTGTACGCGGCAAAGTACTGGGACATGAGGCTGATGTGCACATCGGTGCCCATCTCGCCAGCGATCCAGCGCATGACCTCAACACTCTGCGACAGATTGTTGGGCAGCACCAGATGCCGGATGATCATACCCCGCCGCGCGATCCCCTCGTCATCAAGCAACAGGTCCACTCCCACCTGGCGGCGCATCTCGAGCAAGGCGGCACGATTGGCTGCCACATACCCCACAAACCCTGACAGTTCATGTGCCACCGCGTCGTCGGCGTACTTGGCATCGGGCAAGTAGATGTCAACAACACCATCGAGCATGGCCAGGGTCTCAGGGCTGTCGTATCCGCTGGTGTTATACAGAATGGGGATGCGCAGTCCCTGCTCGCAGGCTATCGCCACTGCCTCCACGATGCTCGCGGCATAGTGTGTCGGGGTCACAAGGTTAATGTTGTGACATCCCCTGGCCTGGAGCGACAACATGGCCTCGCTTAGCCGGTCCACCGTCCAATCGTTTCCCGTGCCCAGCTGGCTGATGGGATAGTTCTGGCAAAAGATGCACCGGGCCGTGCAGTACGAGAAAAAGATGGTGCCCGAGCCACGTGTTCCACTGATCGGCGGCTCTTCCCAGTGGTGAGGGCCATGGCTCGCCACACGCGGTGTAGAGCCTGCCCGACAGTAACCCAGCTCCCCGGCAAGCCGGTTAACGCCGCAACGACGCGGACACAAACAGCAGGACTCTAAAAGCGCCCGACCCTGCTCAACGCGTCGTGCCAGCTCTCCACTGGTGGCAAGCTTCAAATAGCCCGGGTACAGCCCGGCCACACCTTCGCTCATCTGGCCTGCTGCCGCTTTCGGTCGATCTCCCGGTAACGCTCCCACTCGGGCCGATCGTCCCGATTGCGCAGATCGCGCTGCAACTCGAGAATCTGATCGCGGAGCAGAGCCGCCTTCTCAAACTCGAGATTGCGGGCGGCGTTCTTCATCTCCTCTTCGAGGGCAGTCAGCAGGTGCTCGGCCTCCTCCGCGGGTATCTGCGCCCCGGCCTTGTACGTAGCCTTGTCCTCAGCGGCCATATGCAGCGAGTTGGTCAGGGCATAGATCTCCTTGACGATACTTGCGGGCGTAATGTTGTGTTGGCGGTTGTATTCCACCTGGATCTCACGCCTGCGGTTGGTCTCGTCGATCGCGCGTCGCATCGAATCGGTGATCTGATCGGCGTACATCACGACGCGGCCGTTGACATTGCGCGCCGCGCGGCCGATCGTCTGAATGAGCGAGTTATCGGAACGCAAAAAGCCCTCTTTGTCGGCATCGAGAATGGCCACCAGAGATACCTCCGGCAGATCCAGACCTTCGCGCAATAGATTGACCCCCACGATGACGTCATAGACGCCACCGCGCAAGTCGCGCAGGATATCCACACGCTCGATGGTCGCCACCTCCGAGTGCAGATAGTGAACGCTGAAACCTGCCTCGGCCAGATAGTCCGCGAGGTCCTCGGCCATTCGTTTTGTCAGCGTGGTGATCAGAGCGCGCTCGCCCCGCAGTGTCACTGCCCTGAGCTCGCGAATCAGATCATCGATCTGTCCCTCAATGGGCCGCACGACCACCTCAGGGTCGATCAGACCGGTCGGGCGAATGACCTGTTCCACCACGCGGACACTCATCTGTTCTTCGTATTCACGCGGTGTTGCAGAGACAAAGATGCACTGGTGCACATGGTCCTCAAACTCGGCAAAGGTCAGAGGACGATTGTCCATGGCCGAAGGCAGCCGAAAACCATACTCCACCAGCACTTGCTTCCGGGCGCGATCCCCGTTGTACATCCCTCGGATCTGAGGGATGGTCATGTGAGACTCATCGATGAACATAAGATAGTCAGAGGGGAAATAGTCCAACAGCGTCCAGGGGGGCTCTCCCGCCTTCCGCTGGGACAGGTGCCTGGAGTAGTTCTCGATCCCCGAGCAGTACCCCATCTCGCGCAGCATCTCCAGGTCATAGCGCGTCCGCTGCTCCAGTCGTTGGGCCTCTAGCAGCTTTCCGTGGGCCCTCAGATGCACCAGTTCCTCTTCCAGCTCCGCCTCAATCTCCGTGAGCGCCTCGGTGAGGCGCTCGTCCGGTGTAATAAAGTGCTTGGCAGGATAGATGCTCAGCTGGTGGTGTTCAGCCAGCAACTCCCCGGTGAGGGCATCGACCTCGGCGATCCTGTCGAGCGTATCGCCCCAGAACTCGAGCCGGTAGACGGTCTCTCCATAGGCCGGCATCACATCGAGGGTGTCCCCCCGCACCCGAAACTTGCCGGGCGACAGCACTGCGTCGTTGCGCTCGTAAAAGATGCTCACAAGGTGGCGCAGCAGTTTGTTGCGCTGGATCACCTCGCCCCGCTCCAGCTCGATGACCACCTGTCCATACGCTTCCGGGTCACCGAGACCATAGATGCAGGACACCGACGCGACAATGATCACATCCTTACGACTGAACAGAGCCGACGTCGCCGCCAGGCGCATCCGATCGATCTCTTCGTTGATTTGGGCGTCCTTCTCGATGTAGGTGTCGGAGCGTGGGATATACGCCTCGGGCTGGTAGTAGTCATAGTAGCTGACGAAATAGGCCACAGCATTCTGGGGAAAGAACTCGCGGAACTCGGAGTAGAGTTGAGCAGCCAGCGTCTTGTTGTGCGCGATCACCAGCGTCGGCCGCTGCACCGCCTGGATGATGTTCGCCATCACGAAGGTTTTTCCAGAGCCGGTGACACCCTTGAGCGTCTGGTACCGGTCTCCTGCCTCAACGCCGCGGACCAGCGCATCGATGGCATCGGGCTGGTCGCCGGTTGGCGCAAAGTCACTGACAAGCTGGAACTCGGGCATGGCTACTCACCTTTGCTGCGGATGTCTGGCAACATGCAAGTTTAGCACATCTGTTCGGATGTGTGCAAACTGCACGCGGTTTCGTCGTGAGGGATGCGCGTCAGCGCGGCGGCTGCGTGCCCAGGAGCAGCCCGAAACCCGAGGGAACGTCGGGCACGGCCGTTGGCGGCTGCCGTAGTTGCAGCGTGATCGCACTATTGGGGCAGGTGCTCGCACACAGTCCGCATCCCAGACACCGGGCTTCCCGGACCTGTGCTCGTCCCTCGGCAAGAGTGATCGCCGCAACGTGGCAGCGGCGCTCGCACGTCCCGCACCCTTTGCAGCGCGCTGCATCGACTATCGCGATATAGCGGCTGGAGGCCACAACCCGTTCTTTGCCATGCACCGTCATGGCGCGCAGAAAGACACAGCAACATGAACAGCAGTTGCAGATAACCCTGGGATGCTCAGCGTTTTCAGTGAGGTGCATCAGGCCCAGTTCCTCGCACTCGCGCAGGATATCGAGCGCCTGAGCGGCACTGATCTCCCGGCCGATCCCCCGACCGATAATATAGTCTGCCACCTCATCCAGGCCGAGACACGTTTCGACCGGATTGTCACAAAGCCGCTCCCGCGTCCGGCACGGGCAGTGCTCTACTGAGATGCGCCGTGCGCCCCGGATTGCGGCGACGATCTCATCGTGGGGGAGCGCCGTACGCTCGTCCTGTACCTGTTCCAGCACAGGAACGACACGAAACGGGCGCGACGATGGCTCCGGATAGTCATGCTCATGCACCAGTTCCTGGTTGTAGAAGGTGCGCCAGGCATCCAGGAACTCAGGACCATACCGGAGATACCTGCGGTCAAAGAGCACCAGATCCATCAGCATGCCGGCGTTGGTGATCGCTGTGTAACAAACCACTGAGCCTTGAGCTTCAGCGAGCACGAGCCCGCGGTCGTAGAGATCGCGCAGACCACGTGATACGACCTCCACATCATCTCCCGTGCGTTCAGCGACGTCCGCAGGCGTTCCAGGCAGACTGGCGATCCAGGTGGCCTCACGTTCACTTACCATCACTTCCCAGATGCTCGATAGCGTCGCTGAATCAGGATAACCCATATTGGCGACAATCTGGCGGATGGCCAGCTCTTTGGTGTCCATCGCTCTCCTCCTGCCTCGCTCACCGCTGCTGGAATGTTAATCTGCAGAAACAGGACCGTCAACGCCGTTACGGCCAGGAAGCCGGGTCATCTCTAGACCCTTCGTTGACAGAAATGCCCGATCCCGCTAACATAGGCGACCAGAGTCGTCCGGTGCCGCGCGTCTCTCCTCGCACCGCTGCGTCCCTGCTGACCACCGATTAGCGTCTGCTACCGTGTTACCCGGAAAGGATGGACCATGAGCCAGACACTGGCGGCCAAGATTATCGCCGAACACCTTGTTGCTGGTGAGATGTTACCCGGCAATGAGATCGGCCTGCGCATCGATCAGACCCTGACGCAGGATGCCACCGGTACCATGACCTATCTGCAGTTCGAGGCAATTGGCATGGACCGCGTGCGCACCGAACTCTCAGTCAGCTACGTCGACCACAACATGCTGCAGACCGACTTTCGCAATGCGGACGATCATCGCTACCTGCAGACGGTCGCTGCCCGCCACGGGATCACTTTCTCACGTCCCGGCAACGGCATCTGCCACCAGGTCCATCTGGAGCGGTTTGCCGTCCCCGGCAAGACGCTGCTTGGCGCTGACAGCCACACGCCGACCTGCGGCGGCCTCGGTATGCTGGCGATGGGGGCAGGCGGCCTCGACGTCGCCGTGGCTATGGCCGGGCATCCCTACTACATCCCCATGCCGGAAGTCGTGCTGGTGCGCCTGACGGGCGAGCTGCCCCCCTGGGTATCGGCCAAGGACATCATTCTGGAGCTGTTGCGCCGGCTGAGTGTCAAAGGGGGCGTCGGCCGCATCTTTGAGTATGGCGGCCCGGGCATTGCCAACCTGACTGTGCCGCAGCGGGCGACCATCACCAATATGGGTGCCGAACTAGGGGCGACCTCTTCCCTCTTCCCCAGCGATGAGCAGACGAGACGCTACCTGGCTGCACAGGAACGCGAAGACGATTGGCGCCCTCTGGCCGCAGATGCCGACGCGACCTACCATGCCGTCGTGGAGATTGACCTGTCCTCGCTCGAGCCCCTGGTGGCACTCCCTCACATGCCCGATCGCGTCGTTCCCGTGCGCGAGGTCGCTGGCACGCCGATCGATCAGGTTTGCATCGGCAGCTGCACCAACTCGTCCGTCGTGGATCTGGAGACAGTAGCTGCACTACTCAAAGACAGGATCGTGGCCCCGGGGGTGTCGCTGACGGTCAGCCCGGGCAGCCGGCAGGCGCTGGCGATGATTGCGAAGAGCGGAGCATTGCACACACTGATTGCTGCCGGCGCGCGCATCCTGGAAGCGGGCTGCGGACCGTGTATCGGTATGGGCCAGTCGCCGGCAAGCGGCGCTGCCTCTCTTCGATCGTTCAACCGCAATTTCAAGGGGCGCAGCGGTACCGCCGATGCGGGCATCTATCTGGCCGGCGTGGAGGTCTGTGCTGCCTCTGCCATCACCGGCGTCCTCACCGACCCGCGCACGCTGGGCGTCGCGCCCGCTGTAAGCATGCCTGCCCGGTTTGCTGTCGATGACCGCATGTTTATTGCTCCCCCCGCTGAAGGGCACACGGTGGAGGTCGTACGCGGGCCAAATATCAAGCCCCTGCCCACACGGAACGTGCTTGATGATACCCAGCAGGGCGAGGTTCTGCTGGTGGCAGGTGACAATATCACCACCGATGATATCATGCCGGCCGGCTCGCAGGTGCTGCCCTTCCGCTCCAACATTCCCGCCATGGCGCAGTACGTGTTTGCGACCATCGACAAATCCTTTGCCGAGCGGGCCAGGGCGGCCGGCGGGGGATTTGTGATCGGCGGCGAGAATTATGGCCAGGGATCCAGCCGCGAACATGCGGCATTGGTGCCCATGTACCTCGGCGTCCAGGGCGTCATCGCCAGGAGCTTTGCCCGCATTCACCATGCGAACCTGGCCAACGTCGGTATCCTTCCGCTGACCTTTGTCGATCCCGCCGATGCCGATCGGATAGAGCAAAGTGACCTGCTGCGCATCGCCGGCCTGGGCTACGCGCTCCGTTCGGGCCGCCCGCTCACGGTCGAGAACGTCAGCAAGGGCTGGACCTTTCAGGTCTCTGCCGACCTCTCACCCCGCCAGGTAGAAGTCTTGTTGGCGGGTGGCATGCTAAACTATATCAAGATCAACAGCCAAGGAGCGCAGTCATGAGCTATCCGGTTACCCTGATCCCAGGGGACGGCATCGGCCCTGAAGTCACCGCCGCGATGCGTCGGGTTGTGGACGCTACTGGTGTCAGTATCGACTGGGAGATACAGGAAGCGGGCGAGGCGGTCATTGAGAAATACGGCACGCCGTTGCCACAACACGTCCTGGAATCGATCCGCCGCAATCGCGTCGGCATCAAAGGTCCGGTGACCACGCCCATCGGCACGGGTTTTCGCAGCGTGAATGTCGCGCTGCGCAAGGCGCTGGACCTGTACGCCAATCTGCGCCCGGCACGGACTGTGCCGGGGGTGCCCTCGCGGTACGAGGATATTGACCTGGTGATCGTGCGCGAGAACACCGAGGGACTCTATGCGGGTATCGAGCACGACGTCATACCCGATATGGCGGCGGAGTCCGTCCGCCTCATCACCCGGCCAGCAACGGAGCGCATCGTCCGCTTCGCCTTTGAGTACGCCCGGGCCAACGGTCGAAGATTGGTTACCGCGGTGCACAAGGCGAACATCCTCAAAGCCACTGACGGGTTGTTCCTGCGTGTCGCACAGCAGGTTGCCGCCCAATATCCGGATATCGCCTTCAACGACCGTATCGTGGACAACGTCTGCATGCAACTGGTGCAGCGGCCCCACGAGTACGATGTCCTCGTCCTGCCGAACCTCTTTGGTGACATTGTCAGCGATCTATGCTCCGGGCTGGTTGGTGGCCTGGGAGTGGCGCCGGGCGCCAACATCGGCGACGGGATCGCGGTCTTTGAGCCCGTTCACGGGTCGGCACCCAAGTACGCGGGGCTCGACAAGGTGAACCCGACGGCAACTATCCTGTCGGGAGCACTGATGCTGAGCTATCTGGGAGAGCGTGAGGCCGGCAAGCGCATCGAGGACGCCGTGGCCACAGTGATCGGCGAGGGCAAGCGTGTTACCTATGATCTCAAGGCCGACAGGGACGATCCCACCGCAGTCGGGACCCGAGAGATGACAGACGCGATCATCGCCGCACTATAGTGTCAGCCGTAATGCACCGCGCCCGCCCTGGCTGATCACTCGATCAGCCGGGCGGGCGTTTTCTATCCTAGAGGGCCTGGGGGCCTGCCATACGCTCAGGACGGGGCCTCAGACGACACCTTGACGGGTACAGCCGTGGTGCGTGGGCCTAATGTAATTGCCAGGAGGGCCAGCAGCGCATTGACGAGCACGATGATCGGAAGCAGGCGCAGGGTGCTCGCCAGTCCCGTACTATCCGCGAGCAACCCGAACAGCCAGGTACCCACCGCTCCGCTGACAAATCCGAATCCCAGGAAGATGCCCGACACCATGGCCATGCGCTCAGGGAAACGCCGTTGGCCCGAGACCAGCAGTAGCGTATGCGAAGGTCCAAGGAAAAAGCCCGCAACTGCAAGTGCCGCGTAGCTGGCGACACCCTCCAACGCTACAAATCCCCACAAACCGAACGCGGTAATGACGAGGCTCACAACCAGGATGCGGCCAATCCCCAGCCGGTCCGACAGGTACGAACCGACCACGCCACCTACCGCCACGGCGCCGAGGAAGAGAGACATGACGCCGCCATAGACGGCTGGCGAAACGCCGAGGTCATCCTGAAACTTGGGCACGTAGGTCACGATGGCCTGCTGGCTGAACGCGCGCAGCGCGATGGCGCCCAACAGCACGGCCAGCACGACCACGACAGCCCGGCCGGCCTGTGCCGGTCGTTCGGGCACTGCTGCCTCTGTGCGTTCCGGGACATTCAGCTCTGCGGGCACCAGACGTCTCACGAATATCAGGGCCAGCGCAATATTCAGTACAGATATAGCCACCAGAGACTGGCGCCCAAACTGAGCGATCAGGAATCCGCCCAGCGCTGCGCCCAGGAGTGCAGTCCCGATGGTGCCGCCAAAGAAAAAGAGCGACGTGGCGGTTGCTGCCAGGCGTTTGCCTCCGGCCAGGGTCGAGTTCGCGGTGCCCTGTGGGTGAAAGGCGCCCGACCCCAATCCCGCCAGACCGATCAACAGGGTGAGCAGCAGCTTGCTCTGGGCAAACAGCGCGCCCGTGAACATGAGGGCCGTCCAGATGGTCGAGCCGACCGCAAAGTTACGGCCGCCATACCTTTCGGCCAGGCGCCCGAAAAAGGGCTGAGTCACTGACGACACGGCCTGATACACGAGGAGCATGAGGCCGATGTCTGCGTTGCCGAGCCCCAAAGGCTCGCTCACTGACGCGAGAAGGATGGGTGCAAGGCCATACCAGGTGTCGTGCAGGGCATGCGCCAGAGCCTCACCGATTAGCGTGTTCCGGGCGGTCTGCTCCATGTGTTGTTACCTTCCTGTTGGATAGCTTGACCCGCAGAGCTCTAGCAAATGCGAGGCAGCTGCTCGCCGCTCAGCATATCCAAAAGCCGCCGGGTGCCCAAAGGCGTCCTCAGGACCACGCGACCCGGTCTGCTGGACACAACGCGGCCGATCGCGGCAGCTTCAGCGCCATACATGTGGCCCTGCATCGCCTGCAGCACTGCGTCGGCCGCACTCTCTGGCACGATCGCCAGCAGTTTGCCCTCGTTGGCCACATAGAGCGGATCCAGCCCCAGCAACTCCGCGGCCGCCTGGACGGGCGCATGCACAGGCACCTGCGCCTCATCGATCTCTATCCCTACGCCCGAGCGCTGGGCAACTTCATTGAGCGCCGTGGCGACCCCGCCCCGGGTGGGATCGCGCAGGACATGGATCTCAGGACACGCCTTTAGCATCGTAGCCACCAGATCGTTGAGCGGGGCACAGTCGCTGGTGAGAGGCGAGGAGAACTGCAGGCCCTCGCGACGCGTCATGATGGCCAGGCCGTGGTCACCGATCGCACCGCTCAACAGCACCACATCGCCCGGCCGCGCATTCGCAGCCGAAACGTGTACACCTTCCGGCACCAAACCGACGCCTGCAGTATTGATAAAGATCCCGTCGCCGCTACCACGCTCCACCACCTTGGTGTCGCCTGCGATAATACGTACCCCGGCAGCCCGGGCCGTGGCTGCCTGCGACACGACGATCCGCTCCAGATCCGTGAGAGGAAAACCTTCCTCAATGATGTATGCGCTCGTCAGGTACAGCGGGCGCGCCCCCCGCATGGCCAGGTCGTTGACCGTGCCACACACAGAGAGCTTGCCAATGTCGCCCCCGGGGAAGAACAGCGGCTGAACAACGAACGAGTCCGTGGTGATCGCCACGCGAGCCTCGGATTGATCATCCAGGGACACCAGCGCCGCATCCTCCATGCCCGCCAGCACATCGTTCGCATGATGGCGCACGAACATGTTCTCGATCAGTTCCTGGCTCAGGATGCCCCCACTGCCGTGTGCGAGGAGTATCACGCCATCGGTCATCACGCTATCACCCCCCGGTAGCGGTAATGCGCTGCGCACGAACCCTCTGCCGAGACCATGCACGGTCCCACCGGATGAACCGGTGTGCACGCAGTACCGAACAACGGGCAAGCCGTGGGCTCTACGACGCCACGCAATACCTCGCCACACCGGCATCCCAGCGCGGCTTCGGCGTCCAGGGGCCCCTCAGCCAGCCCCGGAAGCGAGTATCGCGAACGCGCATCGAACGCCGCATACTCGGGAGCAATAGCCAAACCGCTGGCGGGGATGATCCCGAGCCCGCGCCACGCGGCATCGGCCGTTGTAAACACCTGCGCCATGAGACCTTGCGCCACCAGGTTGCCCTCGGCGCTGACGCCGCGACCGTAGCTATTCGTCACGCGAGGCTGGCCAGCAGCCTCGTCCCGAGCACACGCCAGCAGCGCCTGCAGGATATCCGTCGGCTCAAATCCGGCCACGGCGCAGGAGACCCCATACTCTGTTGCCAGAAACGACCAGGCCTCCCAGCCGGTGATGGCCGCGACATGCCCGGGCCCAAGCACAGCGTCGACCGCGACCTCGCCCGCGTCCAGAATCGCACGCATGGCAGGCGTGGTGAGTTTGTGCATCGAGTACACGGTCCAGTTCTTGAGACCCTCGACCCGGGCCTGGGCGATGGCGGCCGCGATGGTCGGCGCGGTGGTCTCGAATCCTATGCCCAGCATGACGATCTCTCGCTCGGGCAGTTCGCGCGCCAGTTGCAGGGCGTCCAACGCCGAATAGACCACGCGGATATCGCTGCCCTCGGCGCGCGCACCCTGAAGACTCGTCTTTGTGCCGGGGACACGGATCATGTCCCCGAAGGTGGCAAGCGTGATCCCAGGCCGCTGGCTCAGCGCGATGGCTTGGTCGATGTCTGCACTGGCGGTGACGCAGACAGGGCAGCCCGGCCCCGACAATAGGGTTACCCGGGGTGCCAGCGCGTCACGCAGGCCATAACGCATGATGGCATGGGTGTGCCCGCCGCAAAATTCTATCACCCGGAGCGAGCCAGTCACCTCCCCCAGTATCGCGTCGATGAGTCGCCGCGCCGTCGCAGGATCGCGAAAGGACTCTATGTGCGTCATGATGATGCCGCGTCCTCACGTGAACGATCGTTGCGCGCTGCAGCCTCCTCGGCCTCGACCTGACGGGACGCCTCCTCCAACTCGGCAAAGAGCCGCAAGGTTTCCTGCGCTTCAGCCTCGTCGATGACGCTGATCGCATAGCCCGTGTGGATCAGCACATAGTCGCCAGGCTGCGCCTCCGGCGTGAGCACAAGGCTCACTTCACGGCTCACCCCGCCGAGCTCTACCCGTGCCATCTGGCCCGTGATCTCCTCGATACGCACTGGAATCGCAAGACACATGCTCTGCTACCTTTCAGACCGGGTATCCGCATGGGCCCCGGTGTGCACAAAATGCGCGACATAGGCCTGTCCCAGAGACACACCGCCATCGTTGCTGGGCACCAGGCGATGGACCAGCGGGCGCAGCCCGGCTGCCTCTAGCATGGGAATGACCATCTCCAGCAGGAGCCGGTTCTGAAACACGCCCCCGCTCAGCGCCACACGATCGAGACCGGTTTCAGCTCGTAGATCCGAGCAGACTGATACGAGCAACTCAGCCATCGTCCGGTGAAAGCGATAGGCGATGTCTTCTCTCCGGACACCGGCGGCCATTTCGCCGAGAATACCCTCCAGGAGCGGAGCTACCCCAATGCTGACGGTTGACTCCAGCCTGCAGTTTGTCTCGCCCCATCCGTCAACACCCGTTCGCCTGCGCGTGTCCCAGGGATATGGTCTCGCCGCAGCTCCTGTGCGCGCCACCGCCTCGAGCTCCATGGGCGCCTGGCCCTCGTACGAGACCTCTCTCCTGCCCCCCAGCATCGCTGCGACTGCGTCAAACAGCCTGCCGACAGAACTGGTGTGCGTCAAACGCACTCCCGCGGCGAGCATGCTCTTTAGCATGGCGCGCTCGTCCGTGCCCATTGGAATTGTGCTGGAGGCAGACTCGCCCAATGTCTCTGCAAGATAGGCCCAGGCGATGCGATAGGGTCGCTGCGTGGCAGCATCGCCGCCCGGCAGAGGCAGATACTCCAGGTGCCCAGCCCGCTGGAAGCCGCGGCCATCGCCCACCAGGAACTCGCCGCCCCAAATATGGCCGTCGAGTCCGTAGCCTGTGCCATCCCAGATGACCCCAATGACAGGCTCCTCCAGCCCGTGTTCCGCCAGCACCGATGCCAGGTGCGCATGATGATGCTGGACCCTGACCACTGGCAGTCCCATCGTCGCGGCGAGTCGCGTCGTATGATAGTCGGGATGCATATCACAGGCCACCACCTCAGGCTGAACGTCGAACAACTCCTCATAGAGCGCCAGCGTGGCGTCGTAGTGCTCCAGCGTCTCAACGTTCTCCATATCGCCGATGTGCTGGCTCACAAAGGCGTAGCGATCCCTCGTCAGGGCAAAGGTCGCCTTGAGCTCGGCCCCCATCGCGAGCATCGGGCGCGTCACGACAGGCAGCGTCACCGGAGAGGGTGCATCGCCCCGCGCACGCCGCACAGGTTGCGGCTGCCCTGCCGGTGCGAACCAGACGCCATCATCGTACCGGGAGTGAATGGGCCGGTCATGAGCCAGAAAGCAATCCGCCAGGGCACCAAGCCGCGCCAGGGCATCCTCATTGTCCTGCGCGATGGGCTCCTCCGTAAGGTTCCCACTGGTCATCACCAGAGGCCTGTCGATATCGTGCAGCAGTATGTGATGTAACGGTGTATACGGGAGCATCACGCCGAGGGTATCCACACCCGGGGCCACCTCCTCCGCCACTGTCGCGCCAGGCCGCATCGCACAGAGGACGATGGGCGCTGAGGTCCTCTGCAACAGGGCACGCTCGGCATCGGTCAGCACACAAAGCGACTCGGCCATGGACAGGTCACGTGCCATCACAGCAAAGGCCTTGTGGGGACGCCCCTTGCGCTCGCGCAGCGAGGCCACCGTTTCCGCATTGTTGGCATCGCAGGCGAGTTGGTACCCGCCCAATCCCTTGATAGCGACGATCTGGCCCGCAGCAAGCCTTCGGACCACCTCGCGCACGGCGGCATCCTCCGTCGCCAGAAGCTGACCACTCGGGCCCAGGAGCGTCAACCGGGGGCCGCAAACCGGACAGGCGTTGGGCTGGGCATGAAAGCGGCGGTCCCGTGGATCATCATACTCGCGCTGGCAATCGGGACACATCCGAAAGCCGCTCATCGTTGTCGCGGGCCGGTCGTAAGGGATCCCCCGGATGATCGTGAATCGCGGCCCGCAGTTCGTGCAGTTGGTGAACGGGTACCGATAGCGCCGATCACGAGGATCAAAGAGCTCGCGCAAGCAATCCGGGCAAGTAGCAATATCGGGCGAGATCAACTGGTAGGCATTCGCCTCATGCTGGCTGCCAAGGATCTCAAAACTCTGGCAGGAGGCGACCTCATCAACAAACTGGGCCGACAGCGACTCGATCTGCGCCAGCGGAGGCGCCTCGTCGCGAATGGCATCCGCGAACAACTTCAGGTCCGCTGCCGTGCCTTCGGCCCGGATCTCAACGCCCGACGACGTGTTGCGCACCCACCCCGCCAGGCCATAGCGCTCGGCCAGGCGAAAGATGAACGGGCGAAAGCCCACTCCCTGCACCACCCCGGTGACCTTGATCACCTGTACGGCGGTGCCGGGCGCTACTTTTCGCGCACCAGGCCGCGCAGCCACGTGGTCCATGCATCCATCCCCTCTCCGCTGACACAGGAGACCGCAAAAACCTCGATCTCGGGATTGATGCCCCGCACCAGGTCCGCGTAAGCCTCGATATCAAAGGGCAGAAAGGGGATCAGGTCGATCTTGTTGATCACCAGAGCATCGACGTTGGCAAACATCTTGGGGTACTTGTAGGGCTTGTCATCGCCCTCCGGGACGCTGGAGATCACCAGCCGGGTGTGCTCCCCAAGAGCGAATCCCGCCGGACAAACGAGATTGCCTACATTCTCGATAAAAACCAGGTCCAGGTCATCCATCGGAAGGTCGCTCAGCGACTTGGCAACCTGGTTGGCGTCCAGATGGCACCCGCCACCGGTGTTGATCTGCACAGCGGGCACACCGCTCGCCTTGACCTTGTCGGTGTCGACTGTAGAGGCCAGATCACCCTCGATGGCGGCGATTCTGATCTCATCCTTGAGACGTTTGATCGTCTCCAAAATGAGGCTGGTCTTGCCCGCACCCGGTGAGGCCATGATGTTGATCACATGGATACCATGACGATCAAAGGCACGACGGTTATCAGCCGCCTGGGTATCATTGGCCCCCATGATTCGCTCGATTATAGGCACCTTGCGCGTGGTCATCCGTCCTCCACCTCGATACTCTCTATATAGAACTCGCGGCCCTGAACAGCCTGCGCCCGCGCCGCGCCACATACAGGGCAGCGCCAATCCGCGCCAACCGGCTCCCAGCGATGGCCGCAATCCCGGCAGACCAGCGCGGTGCCGATCCGGCTAAAGACCAGGCGCGCACCCTCAGCACTGGTGCCTTCACTGAGATAGTCGAAATAGAACTGCACACTGTCATCCACAATACTCGACAGCTCGCCTATCACCAGGTTGATGGCAAGCACACGGCTCGCGCCGGCCTGCGCCGCGTGACGTGTGGCGATCTCCACAATGCTTTCGGTCACTGCTAACTCGTGCATATCTTCAATAGTATAGTCGCCGGCGGCCCATGGCCCAAAAAGTTGCAGCGTGAGCCTTGCAACACGAGGGTGGCTTCAAATGGGCCTTGGTCGCCTGCGCCTGCCTTGACCGCGGTGTCTCGCCAGGATAAGATGGCAGTGTGTCCGTTCACGTAGCAATCAGGAGGTGATCCCTATGGCCATGGCCGAGCATATGCGATGGTGGCTCGATGCCCGCTACGGCATGTTCATCCACTGGGGGCTTTACGCCATCCCAGCGAGGGGCGAGTGGGTCATGTATCAGGAGCATATTCCGCACGAGGAGTATGCGCCCCTGGCGTCACAGTTCAACCCAAAACGTTACGACCCGGACGCCTGGGTCCGCCTTGCCAAAGAGGCCGGGATGCGCTACATGGTGCTCACCAGCCGGCATCATGACGGCTTTTCTCTGTTCGATAGCGCGTTCTCAGATTTCACCGCGCCCAAGACCGCGGCTGGCCGGGACTTGTTGCGTGAGTACGTCGAGGCCTGTCACCGTGGAGGGATGCCCGTCGGCTTTTACTACTCGCTTCTGGACTGGCGCTACCCGGCATACTTTCGCGGTCCGAAAAAAGACCCGGAAGGCTGGGCCACGCTGGTCGACTATATGCATGCGCAGGTGCGCGAGCTTTGTACCAACTATGGCAAGCTCGACATCCTCTGGTACGACGGCGGCTGGCCGTACACCGCCGAGGATTGGCGCTCCGAAGCACTGAATGCGATGGTGCGGCAGTTACAGCCCGGCATCATCATCAACAACCGCGCCCAGCTTCCGGCGGACTTTGATACCCCCGAGCAGCATGTCGCCGCCTCGGCGCCAGGTCGCCCCTGGGAGGCGTGCATGACGCTCAATGGGAGCTGGGGCTATAACGAAGCAGACACAGACTGGAAGAGCCCGAAACAAGTGATCGAGACGCTGGTCCGCTGCGCCTCAGGCGGCGGGAATCTCCTGCTAAACATCGGTCCCAAAGCGGATGGCACGGTGCCCCCCGAGTCCGAGCGCATCCTGCGCCAGGTGGGCGACTGGCTCAAGGCCAACGGCGC
>CAZYWU010000009.1:53113-66231 GCA_964651255.1 uncultured Anaerolineales bacterium | reverse complement strand
CGCCTTCAGGCTGCGACGCGCTTCATCGGAAAACTGCAGTTGCTTTGCCATTGTACTTTTTCCTTTATCCTAGAGTCTTGATTATTCTTCAACGATAGCCAGGATGTCGTCTTCCCGCAGGATGAGGATGTTCTTGCCGTCAACCTTGATCTCGGTGCCACCATACTTGGCAAAGAGCACCGTATCACCCACCTTGACATCCATCGCCACGCGGCTGCCACTGTCGTCGCGGGAGCCGGGGCCCACCGCCAGAACCGTGCCACGCTGTGGCTTTTCCTTGGCCGTCTCCGGTAGAACGATGCCTGACGCCGTGCGCTGCTCCTGCTCGGCAGGCTCAACCACAACACGGTTGCCCAGCGGACTGATAGTCGTCGCCATGTAGAATTCCTCCTCTAATCGGTATGCTTTAGCCGAAGCATCTGCCCCTGCTCTTTTTAGCAGTCAAGGGCTAAGACTGCCAAACTGTCTCTTAATATAGCCAAAGCCCAGCTCTCATGCAAATCGGCGATCCATAGCTGTCTCGAGAGAGCGAACAATCAGGGGCAGTCGGCGACCGAGGGCAGCACAAAGGTAGGGGTAACAGAGGAGGATGCGACATCGGAGGCCTGCGTCACGCCGCTCAGCACCAGCGCGGTGTCCATCCCGGCAGTGACTCCCATCAGCATATCGGTGGCAAGCCTGTCGCCCACCATGAGGCAGCGATCCGGAGCGACGCCCAGCCTGTCCAGTGCCGCCCCGAGCATGTGGCTGGAGGGTTTGCCTGCGATGGCTTGCACGGTGCAGCCCGTTGTGGCCTCAAGAAAGGCGATCACGCCAGCACAGTCCGGTATCTCCCCGCCACGCACAGGGCAGGTGCGATCGCCATTGGTGGCGTACAGCCTCGCGCCGCGTACCAGCGCCTGATGCGCAACGTTCAACTTGGTATAGTCCAGCGTGCGATCAAAAGCCGCAACAACCACGTCGACCTGCTCGGGGCGCGCCGTCACTTTGAAACCACCATCCACCAGTTCCTGAACGAGTTTGTGCTCCCCAACCACGTACAGCCGCGCACCCGGTTCCGCCTCGCGCAAGAGGTGCATCAACGCCTGTGTCGAGTTGATCACATCCTCCGGTGGCGTCGGGATCCCCAGCCGCGTCAGTTTCGCTGCGTAATTCGAGCGGGGCTCCAGGGGTTTGTTCGATAGAAACACGACCGGCCGGCCCGCACTACGAATGCGCTCCACCGTTTCCCGTGCCCCGGGGATCAGCTGATCGCCCAGATAGATCGTGCCATCCAGATCAAAGATGTAACCGTCATAGAGTGGGAGGGACATCGTGAACCTCACCGTTCTGAATTCCAATAGCGTGGATATCTGCGATTACACAGTCCGCATAGGAGGCCAGCGCCTCCCCCGGCATCGAACCCGAGGCGACCCCGATGGCGGCAGCCAGACCGGCAGAGTGTGCCATGACCATATCGACAGCACTATCCCCAACCATAATGGCCTCAGAAGGATCAACGCCAAGCTGCGAGCAAGCCGCCAGCGCCATATCGGGCGCTGGCTTGAGCGGCAGACCGTCATCGCCGCACACAACCGCACTAAAGAGGTCACTGATACCCAAGGCGACCAGGTGTCCTTCCGTTGAAGCCCGCGTATCGGTGGTAACGAGCGCCAGGCGATGACCGGCCGCGGAAAAGGCCTGCAGCCGACCGCGCACGTCGCCGATCGCAGTCAGCAGGCGTGTATCGGACAACACCTCTCGCGCGTACGCCTCTGCTCGGTTGACCAGAGCCAGGGCCTCATCCCATGCCATGTCCTCATAGTGGTAGAGTTCTCCAGCGGTCAGGAGCAGCACTTCTTCCGTCGAAGCGAGTGTCAGGGGCCCGAGAGGATCCCACTCACCATCCACGGGGTCATACCCCAGCGTGCCGGCCACACCGATCCTGGTCTGAAGCGCAAGCCGCCGGTCTCGCTCAATACAGGCCATAAATCGCTCGAACCACGTGTGCCACATAGCCTGAAAGGCCACCAGCGTCCCATCCTTGTCCAGAATGATCAGCCTGGGCGCGTACGTCTTGCCCTGGATCACCAGCATCGACATGTCCCCCCTTTGCGCCGGGCCAGTATTCCACCTTCGAAACCCCCTGTCAATCATCGATCGCGAGAGACCATTGCGGGCTGACTATCCCTTGGTCCGCCCGGCTGTCAGGGCTATAATCGGTATTCGGAACCACCACGGCAGAGCGGAGAGAGCATGCCCAAAACCTACGTGGCGTTGGACCTGGAACTTACAGGACTTGATCGTCAGCGCGATGAGATTATCGAGATCGCTCTGGTGCGATTCAGGGGAAGCGAGGTCCTGGACACATTCTCGAGCCTTGTTCACACCAAGCGACCGGTCTCACCGCGTATCGAGCAGCTGATCGGTTTATCAACCAAGGACGTCACGGACGCCCCCCGGCTCGAACAACTGCGCGGCGACATCCTCAGGTTCATCTCCAACTACCCGCTTGTTGCCCACAGCATTGAGAACGACCTGTTCTTTTTGCAAAAGCAGGGCATTGCCCTGCAGAACGTGGCTCTGGATACCTTTGAGCTCGCCTCAATTCTGGTCCCCGAGGCCAATACCTACAGTCTGGCTTCACTCTCGGAGATGATGGGCATCACACTGTCCGATGCACACCGCGCCCTGCCAGACGCTCTTGCCACGCATGATCTTTTTGTCCAGATGGTGAGCCGCTTTGATGACTGGGATCTGTCGCTCTTGCGAGAGATCCTGAGCATGGCGCAGAGTGTCGGATGGTCTCTATGGCCGCTGCTCCAGGACGTTGTTCAGGATCGTGAAGCACAGAGTGGCGCCGGCATTCTCTCGGGGCAGACCGCAAGGCGTGCCTCGCGCGGTGATGAGTTTGCCGGACTACCGCGACCGAAAGAGGATACCACGCCCCTGCCGCAGGGGCTCGACGATATCGTGCCCATCGATGCGGAGCCGCTGGTTGCTGCGCTGTCGCCTGGTGGCGCACTATCTCAGATATTCCCAGGGTACGAGTATCGTCCGCAGCAGATCGAGATGCTTCAAGCGGTAGTTGACGCCCTGAATACGCCCGAGCATCTATTGGTGGAGGCGGGCACCGGCACCGGCAAGTCACTGGCTTACCTTTTGCCAGCCATCCAGTTCGCCGCACAGAACCAGCGCAGGGTCGTCGTCTCATCGAATACAATCAACCTGCAGGACCAGTTGTTCAGCAAGGATATCCCGGACGTTCGGCGGATTCTGGACCAACCCTTCAAAGCAGCGCTGCTCAAGGGACGGGGCAACTATCTCTGCCTGCGCAGGCTGTCCTCTTTCCGGCGCAGCCGCCAGCTGACCATCGACGGTGTGCGCGTGTACTCCAAGGTGATGGCCTGGCTGCCCAGGACCACGACTGGCGACCGCTCGGAGCTGCTGCTGATCAATTCAGAGAACGCCATCTGGAGAGAGCTGCAGGCCACCTCTGAGACCTGCATCGGCGACCGGTGCCCCTATTACTCTGGCGGGCGATGCTTCTTCCACCGGGCCCGCAGGGAAGCGGAACGGGCTCACCTGATCGTGGTCAACCATGCATTGCTGCTGTCCGATCTCGTACTGGAGAATCGCATCCTTCCCGAATACGACTATGTGATCATCGACGAGGCACACCATCTCGAAGAACAGGCCACCGCCCAGTTTGGGCTGGAGCTCGGACGCCAGGATATTGCTGCGTTCCTGGGCACACTCAGCCAACCCGATACCACCGGTCCCAGCGGGCTTCTTGGACAGATCCCCGGTCTCTTTGATGCCTATCAGGTGAGCGACCCCGTACGACAGTCTATTGCCGATCAGATCGAGCGTTTGCGCAACCAGATTGACACCGCGATGACCAATCTCGAGGTGCTTTTCCGCAACCTCACGCTCTTTCTTGAGGACTATCGAGACACAGGCGCGCGGTCTCAGACTACGTATGACCGCACCATTCGCATCACGCCTGGCATCCGCATCCAGCCAGGATGGTCAGATATCGAGATCGCCTCTGATAACCTGGCCGCTCCTTTGGCACAGATCGTTCAGGGGTTGGACCAGATAGCATCGTGGATAAGCCGGCTGCCCGACCAGGAGGATCAGCTCAAGACTGATCTGCTGATAGAAGTCAAGGCGCAGCTGCAACGGGGCATGGAGATCGGCCACGGGATTGACCAGATCCTGGTCGATCCAGACGATGATTTCGTTTACTGGGTGTCCGTGTCACAGTACAACCAGCAAGTCGCGCTGCACAGTGCACCGATCCATGTAGGAGATATGCTGAACGAGCGCCTGTTTAGCGATAAAAACAGCGTGATCCTGACCAGCGCGACTTTGCGAACAGACCGAGACTTTACATATATCGAGAACCGGCTGGGCATGGACCACCCCGCCCATGTCGCGGTGGACTCCCCCTTTGACTTTCAGTCGGCCGTGCTGCTCTATGTGCCCAAGGACATCCCCGAGCCAAACGAGCCCTACTACCAGAAAAGCGTGGAACAGGCCATCGCAAGCCTGGTACAGGCCACAGAGGGCCGTGCGCTGGTGCTCTTTACCTCCAACAGCCAGCTCAATGCCACCTACCGGGCAACCCGGGCGGTGCTTGAAAAGGAAGGGATCATCGTATTGGGCCAGGGTATCGATGGCTCGCGCCGGCAGATTCTGGAGAGCTTTCGCACGACGCCACGCTCCGTGCTGATGGGCACGCGCAGCTTTTGGGAGGGTGTCGACGTCGTAGGAGAGTCGCTCAGCTGTCTGATCATCGCCCGCTTGCCCTTTGCCGTGCCCGATGACCCGATACTCACAGCGCGCTCAGAGACCTTTGAGGACCCGTTCAACCAGTACTATCTGCCCGAGACGATCCTGCGCTTCCGCCAGGGATTCGGCCGGCTCATACGCAGCAAGGAAGACTTTGGTGTAGTTGCGGTTCTCGACAAACGCCTCATCACCAAGTCCTACGGCAAGACCATGCTTCGCTCGTTGCCCCCATGCACGGCCCGAATGGGACCTCTTGAGACACTGCCGATCCTTGCACAGCGATGGCTCGATCCCGAACGTTTCAGTACGGATCGCTCCAAGCATTAGAGAATAGTTATATTATTCTATCTTATCTCTATATAGTAGTCGTAGTAGGGACTGTGGAGATGTGGATAAGAGGGCCATTTGGCCAGATATAGTATGCAGGCATCTGGTCGCGCCCACGCATAGGGTTACTTTATCCACAGGGGATGGGGATAGTGGTGTGGATGGTTGGAACAGTCACCCCAAGGCCATTCAAGGGCCGTACACTACAGGCAGTAGATGAATCAAAGATACATACTACATGTAGCGGATGAGCCCATGGTGGAGATAGAGTTGCTCCACAGCCGCTGTGGATAAGTGAGTGAGGTTTCCCCAGATATCCACAGCCCCGAGCAGAGTTATCCACAGGGTCTGTGGAGGATACAAAAGGCGCTCGGTGGGCTAAACCCGCAGCGAGCGCCTCACTGTTCCCAGCCGCTACCGGTGCCGACTAGTAGTATGAACTCAAAGACGCCGTCACCGGTGCGTTGTTCAACACAGAGCCAACGATATGTGCATTCACGTTCTTCAAGCGTTCAATAGCGGTCTCGACCTGATCGCGTTTAGTCTCGCCCGCATTCACTACGAGCAGTACGGCGTCTACCTTGGTCGCGAGCACGATGGCATCGGTCACGCCGACAACGGGCGGGGCGTCGAACAGCAGCATGTCGGCTTCTTTGAGCAGGCGTTCGACGACGGCATCCATGCGCTGTGAACCGAGCAGATCCGCAGGCCGAGGCGGGAGTTGTCCGCTGGGCAAAAGCCAGAGGTTGTCGACCCCGGTCTCCAGGAGTGGTGGGTGCGCGAGCATCTGATCATCCAGCATCATGGTGGTGAACCCGGTGGCGTTGTCAAGACCAAAGATCTCGTGGAGACGCGGCCGTCTAAGGTCACAGTCGACCATGATCACCCGTCGCTCCACCTGAGCGATCGTCACCGCCAGATTGGAGAGGGTCGTGGACTTGCCCTCCTCCGCGCCTGCAGATGTCACCAGCAACGACCGCAGCGAGCGATCCAGGGTGGCATATTGCAGGTTCATCCGGAGCGTACGATAAGCCTCACTGACCTGAGATGATGGCTCTTGCAGTGTGACCAGGTTTATCGGGTTAGGCATCGTTATCTGTTCCTCCGTCAGCCGCGTCTGGTGCGGCTGCTCCGCTTTGTGGAGGTCGCATCGGTAGCAGGGACGAGGCCCAGCACGGCGACGCCCGTGTACTCTTCCAGCTCGCGCGCATTGTGGATGATGTCCGCTTCGAGAAAGCGCAGGATAAAGACGATGATGACGCCGACGAGCGCGCCCAGGACCGCGCCGGCAAGCACATTGGTCTTCCACTTGGGCTTGTGGAGCGTGCCCGGCTGCGCCGGATCGAGGATGCTCACCTCTACTCTGTCCGCTGCGTCCTGGTCCTGCATCTGCACGTCGGTGTACTCGACAAAGACTTCGGCAGCGGTCTGAGCGATGTCTCTGGCGATGATCGGGTCATAGTCATCGGCATCGATCTGGATCTGAAGGTCGGATTGGATCGGCTTGACGGTTATCTTTTCGGACAGCTGCTCCGGGGTGATGTCCAACTGAAGCCGGGAGATCACCTCCTGCGCCGTTGAGCGAGAGGTGATAATGCCCGCATAGTTGCGCATGACACTGACGATGGTCTGCTGGAGTCCCCAGTCCAGGCGCGCAGGCACAACGTTCAGGTATATGGTCGAGCGGTAGACGGGCGTCTGGAGCCGGCTAACGACAAAGGCTCCGGCCATCGCGATGACCATGGTCAGCACAATGATCCAGCCACGTCTGGCGATAATGCGAAAATACTCACGTAGTTCCAAGGCGTCCTCCCGAACTCGATAAACCATTATACCCCACGTGGATGGGGCGCCAACCGCTGGGGGTCAGGGTAACGATCGCCTCAGCGGCAAATAGGCACGCCAGCGCTGCCGGGGAGGTATCTCTGATAGAATAGGCACACCCAGGGTGGCAAGATCGTCTCTGTTTCGGACAGAGTCATCGACATAGTCGAGCAGAAAGGTGAGTGCGATGCCTGCCGCGAGAGCCAAGAGCAGGCGCAGGGGCAGGTCAATGCGGTCTCGTAACGAGCGACCAACAGGCGAGATCGTAGGCGCGTCGATCAGCGAGATCACGGCGGACTCGGTGGAAAGCTGGCTAAAGTACTTGTCCGCCTGTGTGGTGAGGATCGTGGCCACCGCGTTGGCTATCTGAGTCAGTTCCTGATCGTTGGGCCAGGAGAGGTTGACGCTGAGAATTCGGTGCAACTTGCCTGCCGATGTGGCGCCCTGGATCACGCCCGGAGCGACAGGGAGCCCTGTGAGCGTCACCACATCCTGGGCAAAGACCTGGCTCTTGACTACCTCGGAGAGGTCGTCGACCAGATACTCTGCGGTGAGCCAGGTGTAATAGCGGTCGTAGGCGTAATAGTCCCCTTGTGCTTCGGGCTTGATGCCGACGACAAAGCGCATGCTGGTGGTGTAGCTCGGCTGTGGCTCAGGGGTAAACAGCAGGTAGGTCACCAGCACGATGGCGAGCAGACACACGATGATCCACGCGCGCCGAATGACGATGTTCCAGTATAGTCTCAACTCCATAACGCCATCCTCGAGTCTAGCTAAAGCCGAGTTTCTCCAGGATCCGCGACCCAAGGACCATGATGCCGATGAATGCAGCGGTGACTGCAAAGATAAGGATCGCTCCGGCAGCAACGTCCTTGGCATACTTGGCCAGCTCGTGCTGGTCGGGCATGATCATGTCCACAATCAGCTCAACCACTGTGTTGACCATCTCCCCCGCGAATACCAGGCCGATCGCGGTGCCGACCAGAGCCCACTCGATACGTTCCAATCCCAGCCAGAGACCAAGGAAGAACACAAGCACCGCGGCGATGGCGTGGACCCTGGCGTTGCGCTCGGAGCGGACCACAAACCAGACACCGTCAAAGGCATGCCTGAAACTCATCACCAGACTCTGTTTTTCGCGTCGCCTCATTGAGACACCTCGAACGGCAATTGTTCAGGCAGGTTTCGCGGGCTCTGAGGGCCGCCTGGTTTGTGCACGATCAGGATACTGTACGCGCGGATGGTACACGCCCGCGAGGATACTGGCAAAGGCTTGCCGTATGCGATCCAGATCCTTTAGCGTCAACTCCGTCTCGTCCAGCTGGCCGCTGATAAGACGGTCATTGATTACCTGGCGGATCACCCGTTCCATCTCCGGTTGCGTCGTCGGCCGGTTAGCGCGCGACCACGCCTCAACGGCATCGGCCAACATCACGATCGCCGTCTCTTTGCTTTGCGGCTTGGGCCCCGGGTAACGGAAGGTGCTGTCATCCAGTTCATCTTCGCCTTCGTAGGCCTGGGCGGCGCGACGGTAAAAGTACGCCACCAGTGTGGTGCCATGGTGCTCTGGAATGAAGGAGATCACCTTGTCCGGCAGATGGTAGCGGCGGGCGAGCTCTATCCCCTCACTGGTGTGCCCGATAATAATCTCGGCACTGGTTTGCGGATCCAGATTCTCGTGCGGGTTCTGGCCGTCGGTCTGGTTCTCTGTGAAAAAGTAAGGCCGCAGCGTCTTGCCGACGTCGTGATAATAGGCCCCCACTCTGGTGAGCAGGGCGTCAGCGCCGATGGCCTCAGCAGCACGCTCGGCCATGTTGGAGATGAGGATAGAGTGGTGGTACGTGCCCGGCGCCTTGATCAGCAATTGCCGGAAGAGCGGGTGGGTTGGCCGTGCGAGTTCCATCAGCTGCAGGGATGTAGTGATGCCAAAGAGCCTTCCCGCAAAGGCATAGGCCACAAAACAGAGCGCGCTTGAGATAACCGCATTGAAGGCGCCAGCGCCGGTCAGCTGCAAGAGTCCCAATGTGTCATAGCTGTCGCCCTGGATACCGGAAAGCAGCAGTATCGCGATATTGGTCCCCGCGAGAGCAGCAGTTGCGGGAAAGAACGCACTGAGCTGGTCAGTCTTCATGAGGAGGAGAGAGCCAACGAGGCCCCCCACCAACGCGTAGATGGTGAGTTGCAGAGAGCCTCCGCCGATGCTGCCCAGGGATACAGCGGTCGCTACGGCCATCAGCGTCCCCAGCTGGATATTAAGAAACAGGGTGACCAGCATGGCTGCGGCAGCGGCGGGGAATATGTAGGGGACCAGGATATGGCCGGGAATAGACACACGGGCTGACAGCGTGATGAGAGCCAGTGTGATCACCAGCAGCATCTGTTGGCGGGGACGGTCTATCAGTACCGGGTAGACGCGGGCGGTGTAGACCACCATTACAATCACGATCAGCAGGCTCACGCCCAGCTCTGCGGCGCGCTCTTGCCAGCCGACTTGCTGATCCGTCAGCCCAAGTACCTGGAGCTTTTCGTGAATGGTCTCTGTGATGATCTCACCTTCGCGGACGATCGACTCCCCCTGGAGAATCGTCCGCACGATGGGCTGGACGGCGTCGCGCGCTGTATCACGCTGCACTTCCGTGGCCTCTGTGTCCAGAAAAGTGTTGGGCACGACCAGCCTGGTGATCTGAGCATTGACGACGTCGCGATCGGCCGGGGACAGCGTGTATGCCATCAGCCGTTGCACGTCCAGCCGCGCACGGGATATATCGGTTGGTCGTACTTCACCACTCAGGATGAGCTCAAGCACGCGGGCGCTTTCCTGGCAGAGCTCTTCCCATCGGCCTTCGTCCATTCGCAGCATCGCTTCCCAGGCGTCGTCAGTGAGGTCGATATCGGGGATTTCTGCCAGCATGGCGAGGCGCTCGTCCAGCGTAAGATCGGAGGCCTCTCTGGCGGCAGTCACAGCGTCCTGAATGGCGCTGAGCTGCTCCAACTGTTGTGCCTTGACGCGCATGTCCGGTCGTGTGTAGACGTCCGCTACCCTCAGTGCAGCATCCTCGCGAGCGAGCCGCGTCGCTACGTCGCTGATATAGCTCACCTGGCGGGAGGCCTTGATGTCGCGAGGCGAGGCACTGCCCACCTCCAGGCCCAAACTGCTCCGTGACGGGACGAGAATCGCCACCGCCCACGAAAGCCAGAGCAGCGCCCCCATGAGGACGGCCCGTGAAACATGTCGGAGGCGGGACGTCCGGGGATCAGTCTGCCGAGAGCCATCTGCGGCGGGTTTAGAGGGTGCAGCTTTTTCTGCTGGAGCTGTCGATGCTGACTGCGTCATAAGGGAGGCGACGAGGTATAAGGAGATGCAGGAGAACCCATGTTCTCCTGCATCCTATTGGCTGAGCAACTTGCGGGCGATCTGATTAACCAGACGCCCATCTGCCTGACCCTTAAGCCGGGCCATCGCCTCGCGCATCACGAGCCCCAGTTGCTGCGGTCCCGTGGCGCCTATCTCGGAGATGATGCTCTGCAGGGTCGCTTCGAGCTCTTGCTGTCCGAGCTGTTGCGGGAGGTACTCTTCCAAAATGACCAGTTGAGCCTGTTCCTCAGCCACGAGGTCCTCTCGATGGCCCTGATGGAACAACTCAATAGACTCTTTCCGCTGCTTGACCTGGCGCGCGAGGATGTCGATGACTTCCTCTTCGGTTGCTTCACGCAAGAGGGCTTTTTCGGCGTTCAGAATGGCCGCCCGGGCCATCCGGATGGTATCTCGACGGACAACGTCTTGCTCGCGCATGGCCGTTTTGAGATCCGCCATCAACCGTTCCTTGATCGTCATGCCACACTCCTGCGCGGGGCGCGCCCCGTCATGCGGGAAACGAGCCTCTAGTAGTTCCTCATCTGGTCCTTGAGGGTTGTCCGTCGGCTCTTGCGGCGCTTGGCAGCCTTCTTCCGCTTGGCGATCTGGCTCGGCTTTTCATAGAAACGCCGGCGTCGCACCTCGGAGAGGATGCGGTCTTCCTGGACGGCCTTCTTAAAGCGCCTGAGTGCGCCTTCAAAGGACTCCCCTTGCTCGATTACGATACGGGCCACGCTGTCAACCCCCTTTTTGCTCGGACTGTGTCTCGAGACACGTGAGCAATGCCCAAAAGGCACAAACAATTATAGATGGGCTGTAATCAAGCGTCAAGTTACACGTGGCCGGTCTGGCAAAAAGCCGGCGCCACCATTTGGGTGGCGCCGGTGATCCAGCCACCGTGATCTAGCGGGCGACGCGAAAGGCCCGCATGCCCGCAAAGCGAGCATTGTCGCCCAGTTCGCCCTCGATACGCAGCAAGCGGTTGTACTTGGCAACGCGGTCGCTGCGAGCAGGTGCACCGGTCTTGATCTGGCCGGTGTTCAGAGCGACGACGATATCGGCGATTGTGCTGTCTTCGGTCTCGCCGGAGCGATGGGAGACGATGGTCGTCCAACCCGCTCGATGGGCCATCTCAACCGCGGCGATTGCCTCGCTGAGGCTGCCGATCTGGTTGACTTTGCACAGCAGGGCGTTGGCCGCGCGGGTCTCAATGGCCTTTTGTACCCGGGTCACGTTCGTCACCAGCAGGTCATCACCGACGACCTGCACTTTGTTCCCGATCCTGGCGACCAGCTTGCTCCAACCTTCCCAGTCATCCTCGTCCAGAGGATCCTCCAGGGAGATGATCGGATATCGCTCCATCCAGTCGGCCCAGAAATCGACCATCTCGTCGCTGGAGAGCACGCGATCCTCGCGCGCCAGCACGTATTTCCCGTCCTTGTACAGTTCGCTGGCGGCCGGGTCTAGGGCGATCCACACGTCCTCACCGGGGCGGAAACCTGCCTTCTCGATCGCCTCGAGGATCACCTCGAGAGCCATCTCGTTGGTATCCAGCGAGGGGGCAAAGCCGCCTTCGTCGCCGACGTTGGTGTTCATGCCTTTCTCAGAGAGCACGTTCTTGAGGCTGTGGTAGATCTCTGCCCCCCAGCGCAGGCACTCGGAAAAGCTGGATGCCCCGGCCGGCATGACCATGAACTCCTGAAAGTCGGTGCTGTTCTTGGCATGGGCGCCACCGTTCAAGATGTTCATCATTGGGACCGGCAGCACGTGGGCATTGACGCCGCCAATGTAGCGATACAGAGGCAGTTCCACATCCAACGCCGCGGCCTTGGCCGCCGCCAGAGAGACGCCAAGGATGGCATTGGCGCCTAGCCGCCCCTTGTTCTCTGTGCCATCGATCTCGATGACAAGGCTGTCGATACCCAGCTGATCGGTGACATCCATGCCGATCAATTCTGGGCCGAGCTCCTCATTGACGTTGTCCACCGCCTGCATCACGCCCTTGCCGTTAAACCGCCGGGCGTCACCGTCGCGCAGTTCGACCGCCTCATGCACGCCGGTAGAGGCGCCCGAAGGCACCGCCGCCACGCCCACCGATCCCAGCTCGGTGGTTATTTCGACTTCGACTGTGGGGTTGCCACGCGAATCAAGGATCTCCCGGGCCATCACGTTCGCTATTGCTGACATATTCCATCTCCTTTTACGTATGCGCGATCTATCGCGCCAGCGGGTACTCGGTCAAATGACGATCTGGGGCCAGCGCCCCAAAGGTCAGGCGGGTGTGAGAATCAGGCGCATATCCACGGCCACTGCGCCTGCTCCCTTGTCGCGCACGAGCAAGGGGTTGATGTCCATCTCGGCGATCTCGGGCCAGTCGTTTACCATCTGGGATACGCGCAACAGCGTGTCCACGATGGCGTCGATATCCGCAGGGGCCTGTCCGCGGACACCGGCCAGGAGTTTGTAAGAACGAATCTCTTCGACCATCTCCTCTGCCTGCAGACGGGTCATCGGAGCCACGCGGAAAGCGACGTCGCGCAGCACCTCGACATAGATGCCCCCCAATCCGAACATCACCAGCGGCCCAAATTGCGGGTCGCGGTTCATACCGATGATGACCTCACGTGCGTTGGTGACCATCTCCTGGACCTGGGCGCCCCAGATAGTGGCATTGGGCACATGCTGCCTGGCCCTCGCGATCAAGGTGTCAAAGGCCTCACGGACCTCCGCCTCATTGGAGACGCCTACGATAATTCCGCCCACATCGGATTTGTGCAGGATATCCGGGGAGGCGATCTTCATCACCACGGGATAGCCGATCTCTTCGCAAAAGGCC
>CAZYWU010000009.1:42682-53013 GCA_964651255.1 uncultured Anaerolineales bacterium | reverse complement strand
GGAAAGTGGTAGTTGGGCACCCGGTTCTTGGCGAGGATGTCGATGCCCGCCATGGCTTCCTGCTTGCCCATCCAGCAGCCCAGAATCGGCTTGCTCGCGCGGCCGCACACGTCAACGACGCCGCGAGCCGTCTCGACGATCTCGGTCGATGTCTGTGGCGTCACGATGACCAGGGCGCCATCCACGTTCTCATCGGCCAGTACGGCCTCCAGTGCCATCATGTAGCGGTCGCTGCGCGCATCGCCCAACACGTCGACGGGGTTGTGCGCGCTGGCGGCTGCCGGCAACTGGCTCTCGAGATACGCCTGTGTCTCGGCAGAGAGCGACGCCAGAGCCAGGCCATTGAGCTCCAGGGCGTCGGTCGCCATGACGCCAGGGCCGCCGGCGTTGGTCACAATTGCGATGCGTTTGCCCTTGAGCAGTGGCTGGTAGGCAAAGGCCGTCGAAAAGTCGAACAACTCCTCTACCGTCTCGGCCCGGATGACACCCGCCTGCTTGAATCCTGCGCTGTAGGCGGCGTCCGCGCCCGCCAGGCTGCCTGTGTGCGAAGAGACAGCCCGCGAACCCATGGCCGTGCGCCCGGACTTGACCGCGATGATGGGCATGTTCCTCGCGGTCTTGCGCGCCTGGCTGATGAACTCGGCGCCATCGCGAAGACCCTCGATGTAGGCGATGATGACATTCGTGCGGTCATCGTCGCCCCAGGCCTCCAGGAGTGTGACCTCATCGACATCGGACTTGTTGCCGAGGCTCACAAAGTGCGAAAAGCCGATGGTCTCGGCCAGGGCATAGTCAAGGATGGCTGTGCAAAGCGCGCCGGACTGTGACATAAAGGCGATGGAGCCGGATTTGGGCGTACCGGCGGCGAAGGAGACGTTCATGGGCACAAAGGTATCAATGATACCCAGGCAGTTGGGGCCGATGATGCGGATGCCATACTCCTTGGCGACCGCCAGCAATTCCTTCTCTCGCGCGACGCCTTCAGGGCCCGCCTCACGGAAGCCCGCCGTGATGATGACGGCGCCCTTGACGCCCTTTTCGCCGCACTCGCGCAAGACACTCACCACTGCCCGCGCAGGGATCATGATGACCACCATGTCTATAGGGCCGGGCGTGTCCAGGACGGATTTGTAGACTTTGAGCCCCAGGATCTCATCTGCGGAAGGATTCACCGGGTAGATCGCGCCGGGAAATCCACTGCTCACAAGATTCGCCAGTACCTGATAGCCAAGCTTGCTGGAATCGGCTGAGGCACCAATGATCGCGATCGCTTTGGGGTCAAAAAACATGTCCAGCATGGACTCGCCTCCATCTACACGCACTATATTCTGGGCCAATCATACTCCCTTGTTGGAGGCGCGCCAAACCCCCCACAGAACGGCACTTGTCGACATGCGCTTGTGCCGACACCCCCCGGTTGAAAGAGAGAGTCTTTCGCCGCTCAATCGCTATCGCTTGACACAGTGTTATGTTGCTGTTAAAGTGTCTCTGGCCTGAATCGCTCAAGGTCAATGGTTGGTGCCTGTATCGCAAGCAAACGAAAGTTGTACCGCCTCGGCCAATTCCCCTTGAGCATGTCCCTACTGCGAGGTATGAGTGGTTCGGCCACGTGAAAAAAGGTTTGTGTCCCGATCAAGTATCACAGAAGGAGTCCAGGAATGGCAGCTGAACAGATGACCGAAGCCCTGCGCTTTCCCCCGCCGCCCGAGTTTGCTAAGAATGCTCTTATCGGCTCGATGGAGCAGTATCAGGAGATGTACGACCGCTCGGTGAACGACCCGGACGCCTTTTGGCTTGAGCAGGCGCAGACGTTAGATTGGGTCAAGTTCCCAACCAAGGGTCGTGAATATACCTGGAACACCGAGGATCGCGTTATTGAGCACAAGTTCTTTGAGGATGGGATCCTCAATGTTTCATACAACTGCCTGGACAGACATATCACGACCTCGCGCAAGGACAAGCCAGCCATCATCTGGCAGGGCGAGCCCGAAGACGATGTGGTGATCCTCACTTACCAGGATATGTACCGCGAGGTGAACAAGTTCGCCAACGTGCTAAAGAAGCACGGCATCGGGCGCGGCGATCGCGTGGCGGTCTACATGCCGATGATCCCCGAACTGGCGATTGCCATCCTGGCCTGCACGCGCGTCGGCGCGGTCCATTCGGTCGTCTTTGGCGGGTTCAGTGCGGCCTCCCTGGCCAGCCGTATCCAGGACTGCAATGCCAAGATGCTGATCACAAGCAATGTCTCATTGCGTGCGGGAAAGGCCATTCCGCTCAAGATCACGGCTGATGAGGCCGTAGAGTCCTGCCCCAGCGTCGATACCGTCGTCGTCGTTCAGCGCACGCCCGATGTGGTGGCGATGCAGGCCGGGCGTGACGTGTACTGGGATGAAGAGATGGACACGGTCGAGGAGTATTGCGCGCCCGAGCCCATGAACGCCGAGGACCCGCTCTTTATCCTGTATACCTCCGGTTCCACAGGCGCACCCAAGGGTATCCTGCACACGACGGGCGGCTATCTGACCTATGTGGCCGTGACTCACAAGTATATTTTCGATATCCATGAAAATGATGTCTACTGGTGCACAGCCGACATCGGTTGGATCACCGGACACAGCTATATCGTGTATGGCCCGCTGGCCAATGGCGCCACCTCGGTAATGTTCGAGGGCGTGCCAACCTATCCGGATGCGAGCCGCTTCTGGAAGGTTGTGGAGAAATTCAAGGTCAGCATCTTCTACACCGCGCCGACGGCGATCCGCTCTCTGCAGCGCGTGGGCGACGAATGGGTCACCAAGGCGGATCTTTCGTCGCTTCGTCTTCTGGGGAGCGTCGGGGAGCCGATCAACCCGGCAGCCTGGCTCTGGTACCATCAGGTGGTGGGCGGCGGACGTTGCCCGATCGTGGATACCTGGTGGCAGACCGAGACGGGCGGCATCCTGATCACGCCGCTGCCCGGCGCCCACACCATCAAGCCGGCGAGTGCCTCCAGGCCTTTCTTTGGCGTCGAGCCCTTGATTCTTAACGATGACGGGACTGAGGCTGGGCCGGGCGAGTCGGGCAAGCTTTGCATCGCCAAGCCCTGGCCGGGCATGGCCCGCACCATGTACGGCGATCATGATCGTTTCATCGACACCTACTTTACCATGTACTACAACCTGTATTTTACCGGTGATGGGTGCATGAGGGATGCCGATGGCGACTACTGGCTGCAGGGTCGTATCGACGACGTGGTCAATGTCTCGGGCCACCGCATCGGAACCGCTGAGGTTGAGCATGCGCTGGTCAGCCATCCGTTGGTTTCGGAGGCGGCCGTAGTCGGTCGGCCGCATGACATCAAGGGCCAGGCGCTGTACGCTTATGTCACCCTGCAGCAGGGTGTAGATCCCAGCGAGGCCATCGTCAACGAATTGATGAACCAGGTGCGTAGGGAGATCGGGCCCACCGCGCGGCCGGACTACATCCAGTTCACGGATGCCCTGCCCAAGACGCGCAGTGGCAAGATCATGCGCCGCATCTTGCGCAAGATTGCGGAAGGTGATCTGAGCAGCCTTGGGGACACGTCCACCCTGGCGGATCCCTCCGTCGTTGACTCGCTGATCCAAGGGCGCAAGTAACCGTCACTGTGGGCGCACTCGTGATGAAAAACGCACGGGTGCGCCCTTTTTTCTTGGCAGTGCCAGAGCTTTTCAGGGAGGCGAAGGATGTCGCAGAACGTCGAAAAAAAGGTGGCCAATCGCTGGCTGGTGGTAGTAGGTGCGGTGATGATTCAGCTCTGCCTGGGTGCGATCTACGCGTGGAGCGTGTTCACGCCCTACCTGGTTAAGGCCCCATTCAACTTTACTAACACGCAGACGCAGGTGATCTTTTCTGTATCGTTGGCGAGCTTTGCCGTGACCATGATTCTGGCCGGGCGCTGGCAGGCTCGATCCGGGCCCCGCATTGTTGCGTTCACAGGAGGCCTGGTATTGGGCGCCGGCTATTTGCTGGCGGGACTGCTCAAAGGCGGTCTCTTTGGTCACTATGTCAACCAGATCCTGTTTGTGGGCCTGGTGGCAGGTATCGGCATCGGGCTGGCTTATGTCTGCCCTATCGCCGTCGGGATGCGCTGGTTTCCGGACAAAAAGGGTCTGATCACTGGCCTGGCGGTTGCGGGCTTTGGCTTTGGCGCGTTGATCTGGATGCAGCTGGCCGGCGAATTCGGCGGTCTGCTCGAGTCCATCGGCGTCTCCGGCGTGTTTACCCTCTATGGCGCGATCTTTGCCATCGCAGTGAGCATCGGGTCCATCTGGATGGTCAACCCGCCGGCAGGCTGGTCGCCAGAGGGTTGGGCCCCTGTCACCACGACGGGGAGCAACACTGCATCGACGATGGCAATGCGCCCCAGGGAAATGCTGCGCACGCCCCAGTTTTATGGCATCTGGGTGATGTTCATGTTTAGCGCCATGGCCGGGCTGTTGGTCATCGGCAACATCAAGCTGTTCGGTATCGAGCGCCTGCAGGAGGCCGGTCGTTCCGCAGAAGAGGCCAGCGTCATTGCCGGCATCGCCATGGCTGTCTTTTACTCCCTGGCCAATGGTGTTGGACGTATCGTATGGGGCCTCATCTCCGATCGCATCGGGCGCCAGAAGTCGCTCATCCTCATGTGTCTCTCGCAGGGGATCATCATGATTCTGTTCTACTGGATGGGCACTTATGCGGCGTTGCTCTACCTGGGTACCCTGATCATCGGCTTTAACTTTGGTGGCAATTTCGCCCTGTTCCCCACAGAGACGGGTGATCTCTTTGGTGCGGAGCACGTGGGCGAGAACTATGGCTGGGTGTTCACAGCCTATGGTATCGGCGGGATTCTCGGGCCCATCATGGCAGCAGGGTTTCGGGATGCCTTCCAGAGCTGGATGGCGGGATTCGTCGTGGCCGGTGTAGCGTGCCTGGTCGCGGCCTATGTCGGCACGCGCCTGCGTCCGCCCGTCGCGGAGGGCACCGTCTAGGCCCAGACTGCACGCACGTCCCCGGGGCGCTGCCTGTTAGGCATTGCGAATGCTCTCCCTCTCTGGTACACTTGAGCCAGGGTGCACAGCACCCAGGCGCTGACCAGGGGAGAGCATTCTGTTATCATGAAGGCGATACCTTGTTTGGGAGCATCTATCGTCATGCCAGTGCATGGCTGTCAGAAAAGGAGATGGCCCTATGCCAGTGGTAAGTAACTGGATCAGGAACTATTCCAGCCGGCGCATGAGCGCGCGGGAGGCTCTGGGCAAGATCCATAGCGGCAGCCGGGTATTTCTGAGCCCCGGGTGTGCCGAGCCGCAGCATCTCCTGGAGACACTGGTCGAGCTCGGCGGCAAAGAGCGGACATTGAACGATGTCGAGATCGTTCACATGCTCACTATCGGATCCGCGCCCCATGCGAGCAAGCGTTACGATCAGCACTTTAGGCACAACTCGCTGTTCGTGGGGCCGGGGGTGCGCTCGGCCGTCTATGAAGGACTCGCCGATTATACGCCGATCTTTTTGTCCGAGATTCCCGAGTTGTTTCGCAGCGGGCGCATGCCGCTGGATGTGGCGCTGATCCAGGTCACCCCGCCCGATCGCTTTGGGTTCTGCTCCCTGGGCGTCTCTGTGGAGGCTGTGCGCGCGGCGGCGGAGGCGGCGGACCTGGTGATTGCGCAGGTCAACCCGCAAATGCCGCGGACGCTGGGCGACAGCTTTATCCACATTGAGGATATTGACGTGATTGTCGAGCATGAGGAGCCGATTCTGGAGCTGCCTGCCGCAGAACCGGATGAGACCTCGTTGGCAATCGCGCGGCATGTCACGCGCCTGGTCGAAAACGGCTCCACGATCCAGGTCGGCATCGGCAAGATTCCCAACGCTGTGCTTTATGGGCTCGCGGACAAGCGGGATCTCGGTGTCCATACCGAGATGTTCTCGGATGGGCTTATCGACCTCATCGAGTCAGGCGTCGTCAACAACAGCCGCAAGACCTTCCACCCGGGCAAGGTGCTGGCCACGTTCTGCGTCGGTACACGCCGGCTGTATGACTATATCGATAACAACCCCATGTTCGAGTTCCGCGCTGTGGACTATAACTCGTCACCGCTCAATATCGCACGCAACCATCGCATGGTGGCCATCAATACGGCGATTCAGGTTGATATGACGGGCCAGGTCTGTGCGGACTCGCTGGGATACCGGATCTATAGTGGCATTGGCGGACAGGCAGACTTTATGCGGGGGGCGGCACTCGCGCCGGGGGGGCGTCCGATCATCGCGCTACCCTCCACCGCGCGTGGCGGGTCTGTCTCGCGCATCGTGCCGCATCTGGATGAGGGTGCGGGGGTTGTTACTACACGTGGCGACGTACACTATGTCGTGACGGAGTACGGCGTGGCTTACCTGCACGGCAAGAGCCTGCGCGAGCGGGCCACCGCACTGATCCAGATTGCTCATCCGAAATTCCGTGAGTGGCTCACCCAGCAGGCGAAGGAGAACCGGTATATCCCTGAGGAGCAGGTCGGCGTCGCAGAGGGCATCTATCCGGTGGAGCTGGAGCATACCGCGCAGTTCGATGGGTTGGAGTTGTTCTTCCGGCCGGTCAAAGCCAGCGATGAAAGGCTGTTCCAGGAGTACCTGTACGATCTTTCCGAGCGGTCGGTCTACCTGCGCTTTTTCGAGCGGCGCAAGGCATTTCCGAGGGAACTGGCCCAGTCCCTCGTGGCTGTGGACTATTCAGAGAATCTCGGCATCGTGGGCACCCTGGGCACGGCTGACACGGATCCGATCGTCGCCGCGGCACACTGGATGCTCGATACCAATGAGAACATGGCCGAGGTCGCCTTTTCCGTAGCGGACCGCTTCCAGCGCCGGGGCATCGGAGAGCATCTATTCCGCTTTCTCGTCCGCATCGCCCGCGAGCGGGGCATTCGCGGGTTCAAGGCGACCGTGATTGCCCAGAACACCGGCATGCGCCGTATCTTTGAGAAGAGTGGCTATGTCCTGCACACAGCCTATGACGCCGGGGTGATTACGCTCTGGTTCCGTTTCGACGAGCCCGTCGAGGGGGTCAGGCGCAACTAGCCGCTGGCCAGCGACGGCGCCTTATCATGTATCAGCAGTGGCCAGCATGAGGAGAAAGCAATGAGCGGCTCCACCTTCCCGCATACAATCTTTATCCTTGGTACGGCGCGGGACGTTGGCAAGACGGTGACATCAGTGGGAGTCATTGGCAAGCTCCTGTCTGATGAGCATGGGTACGGGCTGGATGAGATCGGATATATCAAGCCTGTGGGTCAGCAGGTGCTGTCGGTGATCGATGATGATGGTTCGCCGATCGACGCCGACAAGGATGCGGTTGTGGTCACGTCCCTGCTCAAGGTGCGCAATGTTGGCTACAGGCACCTGAGCCCGGTGATCTGGCAGGGCGGGCTTACGGCTTCCTTTATTGCGGACAGCCAGGATGGGAACGCGCTGGAGGGCCGTCAGGCCTTTATGGAGCGCATTCGCGAGTCGTACAAGCTTGTGGCTCGCGACCGCAAGGTGGTGATCGTCGAGGGGACAGGACAACCGGGCGTTGGCTCTGTGGCGGGCATCAGCAATGGCGACGTCATCAATATGCTGCGTGAGATGGGCGTCCCTGTGTTTGTCGCGATGGTCACCCGCGGCGGCATCGGCGCCACCATCGATGAGGTGTTTCCGTATTTCATGAGCCTGGATCACTTGGGCACCCGGGTCGATGGCCTGATCGTCAACGGCGTCTATATGAGCAAGGTGGACAAGATCAAGGCCAACCTGGAGGGGTATTACCAGCATATCTTTACCCCGATCTATGGCTCCTATCTGAAGCAGCCCTTCCCGCCCATCCTCGGTTTTGTGCCCTGGATCCCCGAGCTGGGACTGCCCACGATGCGACTGATCGCCCAGCAGTTTGGGGGAGACCCCAAGAGCTCGCTGGAAATAATCACCCCACAAGCCTTTGAGAAGTATGGCAGCGCGCTCGTGCAACGCGTGAAGGTCGTGAATCTGCGTTACGGGTATGAGCGCTATGTCGACGCCGGTGACGCGGTCGTGGTCGGCATCAACGCCAACGACAGCGTGCTCTCCGTCGTGCTGCATCACGAGCGCCTGTTGAGCGAGCATGGCAAGGGTCTCTCTGGCCTGATCCTCTCGTGCCGGCAGGTGGGAGGGCTCTCTCAGCAGGTGCGCGCCGAGCTCGGCCGTGTTGAGGATCTCCCGGCCATCGCCGTGGACTATGACACCGCCGACGTCATTCAGCGCATCGATAACATGTCGGTGAAGCTCCAACCCTATGATTTCTACAAGCGCGACCTGATTGCCAAGGCCTATAGCGAGACCGTGACCTTCTGGCCCGATCTCTAGCCTGAGCCTGGTAAGATTCGCGGCTGCGCTGCGCCGTCCTCATCAGATGGTGCAGCGCAGTCTTTTGACGCTCACGGCAGCGCATGATAGAGTTAATTCCGACTCTTTGCTAGGGATTACCTAACATGCATCTGTCTGCCCGAGAACGAACGGGTCTGCGCGCCATGATCGCCTTCGCTCACACCTATGGACAGGGACCTACGTCGCTGCGCGAGATCGCGAAGGAGCAGGATCTGCCCCTGCCCTACCTGGAGCAGATCGCGTCGTCGCTGCGTCGCGCGGGTTTGCTGGCCAGCGTGCGCGGCGCACAGGGGGGCTACTATCTTACGCGCGAGCCATCGCATATCTCGGTCACAGAGGTGCTCTCGGCGCTTGAGGATCAACTGGTGAGTCTGGACTGCCTGGTCTCGGACGAAACTGGGTGTGACCGGGAGCACGCTTGCGAGGCCAGAAGTATCTGGCTGCGTGTCCAAGACTGCCTCGAGCAGACGCTGGGCAATATTACCCTGTCCGATGTCCTGTGATCCGAAGGATGGAGGAGAAGACTGCGGATGAGCATCATCACCCTGATTCATGAGGATATCCAGACCGTCTTTCAAAAGGATCCCGCGGCCAGGTCATGGTTTGAGGTGCTGACGTGCTATCCCGGGTTGCATGCTCTGTGGATGTATCGCATCGCTCACTGGCTCTGGCGGAAACGGGCGTACTGGCTGGCACGCTACATATCACACTGGGCACGCTTTCTGACGGGCGTGGAGATTCACCCCGGAGCGATGATCGGCCGTCGACTCTTTATCGATCATGGCATGGGCGTCGTCATCGGCGAGACGGCGGTGATCGGCAATGACGTGCTGATCTATAAGGGAGCTGTGCTGGGAGGGGTTTCGCTCACCCACGGCAAACGGCATCCCACCATCGGAGATCGGGTGGTGATCGGGTCCAACGCCACAATCCTGGGCCCGGTGGAGATCGGACACGACGCCCGGATCGGTTCTGGCGCCGTGGTGATCAAGCCGGTTCCGGAGGACTCGACGGCGGTAGGGGTGCCCGCCCAGATCGTCCGCGGGCCGCATTTGGTTCCCGGTCCCTGCGAGAACCTGTCCCACGGGGAGCTGCCCGACCCTGTCGCAGAACAGTGCCGAAGGATGATGGAAGAGATCCAGAGGCTGGAGCAGGGGCTCGAGACTGTGCGGCGATCGCTGGGCAGAATGGGCAGCGAGCCGCTGCCTGCCCTCGAGGCACGTGTCATGGCGCAGGGCAATGGGGAGCGACCCGATCCCGAACCGTCCTGCGGCAGGGAGGAAGGCTGAAATGACAGACCCCGATCGCATCTATCTGGACAATGCTGCGACCACGGCTGTGGACCCGCGTGTGCTCGCGGCTATGTTGCCCTTTTTCCTGGAGCAGTATGGGAATCCATCGAGCGTACACCGCACCGGCCTGAATGCGCATAGATCTCTGGATGGTGCCCGCAAGACGGTCGCCGATCGGCTGGGGGCCAGCCCTGAAGAGATTGTCTTTACCAGCTGTGGCACGGAGAGCAGTAACCTGGCGCTGCGAGGCGTGGCCTGGGCGCGGGAGCATCAGGGCAAGCATCTGATCACCAGTCCGATCGAGCACCACGCTGTCGGGCATACGCTTCAGCAGTTGCAGGAGCGCTTCGGCTTTGAGGTGACCCACGTCAAGGTCGATCGCTACGGTATGGTCGATCCTGACGACGTGGGCCGTGCTATGCGGCCTGACACAACGCTGGTGTCGATCATGCTGGCCAATAACGAAGTGGGGACAATCGAGCCGATCGCAGAGATCGGACGCATCGTCCGCTCACATGGCGCGAGCTTTCATACGGACGCGGTTCAGGCGGCAGGCCAATTGCAGATCAGTGTGGATGATCTGGGTGTCGACCTGCTGTCTATCTCCGGCCACAAACTGCATGCCCCCAAGGGGGT
>CAZYWU010000009.1:12803-42582 GCA_964651255.1 uncultured Anaerolineales bacterium | reverse complement strand
GCGAGCTTTGTCTTTCTGGGGGTGGATGGGGAGAGCCTGGTGGTGCAATTGACCACCGCCGATGTTGCGGCAAGCACGGGTTCCGCCTGTTCTTCCGGGGCAAGCAGCGCATCCCACGTCCTGATGGCAATGGGGTATGAGGATCCGTGGGTCCGCGGCAGTCTCCGGCTGTCACTCGATCGAAGCACCACCGTCGAGCAGATCGATCAGACCGTGTCGATTCTGTCGGGAGCGGTCAGCCGGCTGCGGGCATTTTCGCCCGTATATGCGCCGCGCTCTCCGGGGGCATAGGCAGGTCCATCTTGCCATGAGGGTATCCTTTGCCTGTGCCGACCGAGACGGACCCATCGCTGTTGCCCTGAGCGGCGGGCTCGATAGCGCCATGGCCCTGGTTTTGCTCCACGAAGCGGGCCACCGGGTGGCCGGCGTGACCATGCGGCTCTTGCCGAACGCTGTAGCGGACGGACAGGAGCCTGCGGATGTCGCCAGCGCAAGAGCGGTCTGTACGCGCTATGGGATTGACCATTATGTGGTTGATCTGAGCGATGACTTCCATCGCCAGGTGATCGCATCCTTTGTTGCCGAGTATGGCGATGGGCGTACCCCAAACCCGTGCATCCGGTGCAACCAGGCGATAAAGTTCGGCGCGCTGCTGGAGCATGTGCGGGCGCTGGGAATGCCCTGCATGGCCACTGGCCACTATGTGCGCACCGCCCGAGAGCGAGGCCAGTATCGGCTGCTGCGCGGGGTTGACGCCGCCAAGGATCAGTCGTACTTTCTCTACACACTCTCTCAGGAGCAGCTGGTGCATCTGTGCTTTCCGCTGGGCGAATACCGTAAGCAAGATGTCAGGGCGCTGGCACGTCAGCATGACCTCGCCGTGACAGAGCGGCCCGAAAGCCAGGATGTGTGCTTTCTGCGAGGGGAGGCGTATGCGGCTCTGCTGAGCCGTCTTGCGGCTGACAGCATTCGTCCCGGACCAATTCTGACGCGCAGCGGCGAGCGGCTGGGCACGCATAAAGGTCTCCCGCTCTATACTGTGGGCCAGCGCAGCGGCCTGGGCATCGCCGCGCCGCGGCCCTTGTACGTGCTGGAACTCGACCGGGCGCGCAATGCGCTCGTGGTGGGACATAGAGAGGAGTTGCTGGCCCCGGCGCTCATGGCCGATGGCATGCGATACGTTTCGGGGGTGGCGCCCGCTGGTCAGGTGCGGGTTCAGGCACAGATCCGGTATCGCCAGCGACCCGCGGCGGCGACGCTCTCTCCTCTGGAGGGCGAGAGGGCTCTGGTCAGGTTCGATTCTGCCGTGCGCGCGATTGCGCCAGGTCAGGCCGTGGTGCTCTATGATGGCGATGAGGTCATAGGGGGTGGGCGTATCGTCTGCGCCGAGAGAGCGAGTTGCAGGGAGGAGCAGTAAGATGTTGTCGTCGCCGGTATTCCTGCTCGGGACCACGATCGCGACACTGCTGGCTGCGCTGTTTCACCTGCTGTGCGGGACCCTCTTCAGGGAGGCGGTGCTCTTCTGGTTCACGTCTGTGGTGGGCTTTTTTCTCGGTCACCTGCTGGGCAACTTGTTCTTTGCATCCTGGCCGATGCTCGGGCAGATTCACATCATTCCGGCGGCGCTGCTTTCGGTCGTTGCGATGTTCATTGTCAGAGCGCTCAAGCTGTGTTAGAATAGCTGTAGAATGGTAAGCCGTTCGCTGTAGGGGGGTGTGGATGGTGCTGGCAGCTGTAAGGGATGTCGCCATTGTGCTATTGGCCATCGCTTCCCTGGCGATAGGGGTGCTGCTGGTGCTGCTGATTGTTGAGGTGCGCAGCCTGGTGCGCACGCTTCAGGAGGAGGTCACCCCGATCCTCAAGACCACGCAGGACACGGCCAGCCGCGTGGGCGGGACAGTCAATTTGGTGAGCGATACAGTGGTCACGCCGTTGATCAAGGCGAACAGCTATGCTGCAGGTGTGCGCCAGGCGATCGGGACGCTGGTGAGTTTCCGGAAGGATGTCCATCGTCGTACAGCGCGTACTCAAGGCGGACCCCATGCGCCTGATTCGGTCTAGTATCTGGCAGAGCAAGGAGGCGACCTATGAGCAGTGATTCTGGAGCAAGTGATTTTCTGGCGGGCTTCTTTATTGGGACGCTTATGGGAGCAGCCTTGGCTCTCCTGTTTGCGCCGAGCTCGGGCGAGGATACGCGCCAGCAGATCAAAGAAAAGGGAATCGAATTGAAGGAGCGTGCCACCGAATTGGGGCTAGATTCCTCTCGGCTGAGCGAGCTCAAGGAGCGCGGCGAGGGGTTGCTCGAACAGCAGCGCACCCGATTTAAGGAGGCAGTTGAGGAAGGCAAGCGCGCGGCAGAGCGCCGCAAGGAGGAACTGCTAGGTCAGTTCCAGGCACCTGCCAACAGCCCACAGGCCATCGATCTGACGCAACCTGAGAGTGGCGGCGCCAGCTAAGCCTCGGAAACAGCAGCCTAAATTGTCTGCGAGGACCTCCCCATCGAGGAGGCCCTCGCTTTTCTGTCACCCGCCGATGACGGCCTGGAGCGCCTCGGGCAAAAGATCGGCGAGATCGCCGGCCAGCAGGCCGGCATGGCCGTGATCCCGCGCCCACAGCACGCCTGCCAGACCGTGGATATAGGCGCCGCAAACTGCGGCATCATGACAGGAGAGTCCCTGTGCCAGCAGTCCGGCCACCGTTCCCGCAAGGACATCTCCTGTCCCGGCTGTGGCGAGTGCCGCTTCGGCAAAGGGGATGACCTCTGTGTCATGGCCTGGCGAGGCCACAACCGTATAGGCCCCCTTGAGCACGACCGTACAGCCCCATTTCTTTGCCGCGGTGGCGGCCACACGGACACGATCCCGTTCCCCGGCGAGGGGATCATCTGAAAGCAGGCGCGCCATCTCTCCCGGGTGCGGCGTGAGTACGGTGCGCTCCGGCAGCAGAGTGGGCCATGAGGGGATGCGTGCCAGCAAGTTGAGCCCATCGGCATCGATCACCGTTGCCGGGAGGGTGATTGTTTCGCGCTCTTCCCTGGCTGGCTGGATAAAGCCGATGGTCTTGGATGCGTTCCTTTCGTGCCTCTCCAGAAGCGTCCTCACAAAGCCGCGGGCGGGTTCATCCTGGGTGATGCCTGGGCCCAGCAACAGCACGTCATAGCCGGGCAGGTTGGCTGCGAGGAGCGATACGGCCTGCGGCGCAATCACCCCCATGTCACTGGGCAGCGTCAGATAGGTGGCTTCGGGCAGCTGGCTGGCCAGCGCCATGTGTAGCGATCCCGGCGTAGCCAACGTCACCAGCCCGGCGCCGCAGCGATAGGCCGCCCGTGCCGCCAGTGCGGGCGCCCCGACATAGTTGCTGGATCCTGCTACCACGAGCACCTTGCCAAAGCTGCCCTTGTGAGCGTCGAGAGGACGCGGGCCGAGTCGGCTCCGGACCTCGCTGCGCGTAACCACGCCGGATTCCACAGCGGACGCCAGCTCATCCGGCGTGCCCAGGCCTGCGACAGACAACTCACCAACGTAAGCAGCCCCGGGAAAGACAAAGTGTCCGCGCTTGGGATACGCAAAGGTGATGCAGATGTCGGCGTGCAGGGCCCGCGGATCGATCTCTCCGGTATCGGCATCCAGCCCGGAAGGCACGTCTACAGCGACGATCAGGGGCGTCTTCACCGGCTCATGGGGACCAGGTATCGCGCCCAGAGGGGCGGGGCTCTGGTCCGGCATAGCCCGCCGTTGAGAGACCAGTGTCGAGATCGCCGCCAGGATCTCTCCGGCGCCATCGCGCAGGGCACCCCTGGCACCGGTGCCAAGCAGGGCATCGATGATGACGTCAGCGCGCGCGGCGATGTCGTTCAAGGTGTTCAAGGATGGATCAGTGGAATAGCTGTGAACGGTGGCCCCGGCCTGGCTCGCATCAGCCAGGCGTGTGTCGTCGCGGGCCTCTGACCGTTTCCACAGATAGACGTGCACCTCATGCCCGGCATCGGCGAGAATGCGGCCGGCCACCAGCCCATCGCCGCCATTGTTGCCTGGGCCAGCAAGGACCAGAATGAGGCCAGCAGAGGCCTCGATTCTCGCACTGACAGCCTGGGCGACGGCGCCGCCGGCACGCTCCATCATGCCCCAATACGAGAGCCCGGCTGCGTCGGCTGCGCGCTCAATCTCCTTCATCTCCTGCACGGTCACCAGTTTCATGGCAGTCTCCTTTAGATCGCTTCAAGTGTCCCCCGCGTGACGGTTCGATGGGGCGATTGTCCCCTGGCTGTCGACCCGGTTGTCCGGACTGCCCCGCAGTGCTAGAATCCAATGCACAATGGTCTGTGGCGACGAGCATCCCCATCACGGTATCGGGACTCATCGCCAGGCAGCTTACTGTATAAGAGGATACCACAATTGAAGGCCCTGTTCGCAGCGTTACGTTATCTTGGCGACACGTTGCTGGCAATTCTTGTCTTTGGACTCTCGCTGCTGGTCCTTCTGGCCGGCTATGTCGCATTTTACCTTCCGATGTGGGAGACGGCCGGCCTGGAGGACGGAGCGTCAGGTGGCGCCTGGATGTGGATCGATGAGCGACCCATCTACTATCGCACCTGGGGAAGCCAGGATGACCCCGCGGTCGTACTCGTTCACGGTGATGTGGTGGAGGGATCCCGGATCTGGGACGCGAACGCCGCGGCGCTGGCGGATGCCGGGCTGCATGTAATCGCTGTGGATCTGCTGGGCTATGGCCATTCAGAGCGGGTCGCCGAGCCGGGCTATACCTTGCGCGCGCATACTGGCGTCCTGGCGTTGTTGCTCAATGAACTGCGTATCAGTCAGGCGACGCTTGTGGGACACGGCCAGGGCGCGGGCGTTGTACTTCAACTGGCCGTCGAGCAGCCGCAGTTTGTGCGGAACATGGTGCTCATTTCGCCTGACATCGACTCTCGCGATACGCTGGCCTGGCGCGTTCTTGCCCGCGAACCGCATATCGGCCGGGCGGTGGTGTGGACAGCCGAGTCAGGGGGGCCGCTCTGGAAGTGGCGGCGGACACAGATGGTCGCCGATGCCGACCGTTACCCCGCAGACTATATGGAAGAGGCGCGGCAAGTGGCACGTATCGTGGGTACTGCCGAGTCTTTGCGCATGATGGCCCTGTCCGAGCCGGACGACAATCTGCCAGAGGCCATTGACGGGCTGACTATGCCGGCGATCATCCTCCGGGGAGAGCAGGACCGCACCTGCTCTGAGGAGCAGGTGCAGGAACTGGCATCCCTGTTCGCTGATGCCACAGTTGTGGCGATCCCGCGGGCCGGCTATGCTGCCCAGATCGACCAGCCGGGCCTCGTGAATGCCGAGATCGCAAGAGCCGCCGGTATCCAGTTGGCGGACTGACGCTAGTCCTCGCGGTAGTGGCAGCCGTGGCTCTCGCGGTTTTCCCATGCCGCACGCGCTACGATGAGAGCCGCCAGCACGGCATTTCGCAGGCTGATGATCTGCGGCTCGACGCGCGTCGTACGGTAAAAGGCGTCGATGTCCTGGCTCAGATTGTTCAGGTCGCGCAGAGCCCGCTCCAGGCGGCGCCGGCTGCGCACGAGCCCGACATAGTACCACATTGAATGCTTGATCGTCTGCATGTCATGCCGCACCAGGGCCGGGTCAGCCAGATCGGTGCCTGTTGATTCCCAGGCCGGGATCAGCGCCGGGTTGGGTGCGTCCATGCCGTTGATCTGCCAGCGTATGTCCCTCGCCGCGCGCGTGCCCCACACAAGGCCCTCCAGCAGGGAGGAACTCCCCAGGCGGTTGGCGCCGTGAACGCCTGTGCAGGTCACCTCGCCGACGGCATAGAGTCGCTGCAGGCTGGTGCGCCCCCATGAATCTACCCAGACGCCGCCGCAGAAATAGTGCGCCGCCGGTACGACCGGGATCGGCTCTCTGGTCGGATCCACGCCGTATTGCATACAGCTCTCATAGATGTTGGGGAACCGATCTCGGATAGTCTCTGCGGACATCGTTGAGGCCACATCAAGGTACACATGATCGGCGCCGGTGCGAAGCATCTCGCGGTGGATGCTGCGGGCCACCACATCTCTCGGTGCCAGCTCTTGCCATTCTGGCTCGTAATGCTGCATAAAGCGCTCGCCGTTGATGTTCAGCAGTATGCCGCCCTCGCCGCGGAGAGCCTCGCTGATCAGGAACCGGGCGCTACCCTGGTCGTAGAACGTGGTTGGGTGGAACTGGACGTACTCGGCATTAATGATGCGTGCACCGGCCCGGTATGCCATCGCCAGCCCGTCGCCGGTGGCGCCTTCCGGGTTGGTTGTATGCAAAAAGATCTGTCCCAGGCCGCCGCTGGCCAGGATTGTGGCCTTGGCCAGGATGGTCCTGACCTCACCGCTGTTGTGGTCATAGACGTAAGCGCCGACACAGGAGAGCGGCTCATAGATCGCCAGCCGGTTGAGCGAGTGGTGTGCCGGGGTCAGCAGGTCAATGGCTGTGTACTGCGTCATGATCTGGATATTGGGCTGCTTGAGCAGCGCCTTGACCAGGCTCTGCTGGATGGCGCGCCCCGTAGCGTCGTTCACGTGGAGAATGCGGCTCGTCGAGTGTGCCGCCTCACGCGTACGCTCCAGCTCGTTCTCCGGCGTGAGCGTAAAGGGCACCTGGTACTTGTCCACAAGTAAATCGCGTACCAGTCGCGGGCCCTCGTGGGCCAGGATCGAGACCGCCTCGCGGCTGTTCAGGCCGTCACCGGCGCGCGTCAGATCCTCGGCCAGTTGCTCAGGTGAATCCTCCTCACCCGTGTAGATAATGCCCCCCTGGGCATAGAACGTGTTGGACTCGAGCGGATCCTCGTACTTGGTCAGCATGATGATCCGCAGATTATCGTTCTCGGCCAGGTTGAGCGCTGCGGTGGCGCCGGCGATACCGGCGCCGATGATCAACACATCGCACTGCAGTGTCTCGTTGCTCGTCATATCTCCCTGTCCTGCTCGCGCCTCACCGCAGCATCTTCTCAAGGGCCAGTCGAGCCCCAGCAGCAATCTCCGGTGGAACCGTCACGATGTTCTTCGCTACACCCTTTCTCAGGGCATCCAACACATGGTAGAGGTTCACGAGCCTTGTCAGTCCCATGTCGGCGCAGGCACGGCGTGCGAGCGGCAGAACCGTCCTGTCCGTGTACTGACGGCTCAGACGGTCGACCATGTGGCACTCGGTGCCCACGACGATGGTGGCACCAGGCGGGGCTTTCTCGACCGCAGCGATGATCTGCGATGTCGACCCCGCAGCATCCGCGGCTTCGACCACGGGCCGGGGGCATTCGGGGTGCACAATGACGATGGCCCCGGGATGTGCAGCGCGTGCGCGTGCGACGTCCTCTACCGTGAAGCCAGTATGGACCGAGCAGTAGCCCTGCCACACGACCACCCGGCGATCCCTCAGCGTCTCCGGATCCGGAGGCTGCAGGGGGTTCCAGATGCCCAGTTCGTCCCTGGACAGGCCCATATCCAGGGCTGTATTGGTTCCCAGGTGTTCGTCGGGGACGAAAAGAATGTGTCCGCCCTGCGAAAAAGCCCACTCAAAGATGCGCCGCGCATTGGACGACGTGCAGACCGCCCCGCCCTTTTCGCCGACGATGGCCTTGACATCAGCGTTCGAGTTCTGGTAGGTGATGGGGATAGCGGGCTCGTTCCAGACGTGCGAGAGCGCGTGGTACGCCAACGCGACCTGCTGGCGGTTGGCCATCTCGGCCATCGGGCAGCGGGCTTCGATCACCGGCTGGATAACCGTCTGTTCCGGTGCGCATAGAATCGCGGCCGTCTCTGCCATGAAAAAGACGCCGCAGAACACGATATACGGAGCATCGACGCTCGCCGCAATACGCGAAAGTTCGAGCGAATCGCCCGTATAGTCCGCAAACTGGACGATCTCGTCGCGCTGGTAGTGGTGCGCCAGGATGGCGACCTGGTCGCCGAGGCTGGCACGCGCCTCTGCAGTGGCCGCGACGAGTTCGTTATCGCTCATCCGCAGATAGCGGGACGGCATCTGTTCGTTGCCGCGCTCTGTATCCATCCTAACCCCCCTGACCGCTCTCCAGGTCCATCTTCAGGTCCAGGCTGATGTCGAGCGCCTTGACCGAATGGGTCAGGGCGCCCACGGAGATAAAGTCCACGCCCGTCGCGGCGATCTCGGGGATGCGTGGCAGTGTGATGCCTCCAGAGGCCTCCAACTCCACTCGCCCTGCCACCCGCTCCACAGCCTGCCGCATGGTTGCCGTGTCCATATTATCGAGCATGATGCGGTCGACCTGCGCCGCGAGGGCCTCATCGAGCTGGTCGAGCGAGTCGATCTCGACCTCGATCGCGAGGGTGATCCCTGCCTGGCGCACGCGCTTCACCGCGGCGGTGATGCTGCCCGCGGCCTCGATGTGGTTGTCCTTGATCAGCACCATGTCGTACAGCCCCGTGCGGTGGTTTGTGCCGCCGCCCAGCCGCACAGCAAGTTTGTCGAGCGCTCGCAGTCCGGGCATCGTCTTGCGGGTGTCGAGAATGCGCGTGCGGGTGCCGGCAGTCGCCTCGACATAGGACCGCGTCATGGTGGCAACTCCAGACATGCGCTGTAAAAAGTTCAGCGCGACCCGTTCGGCGATCAGGATGCCAGGCCCCGTGCCCGAAACGGCGGCCAGGATATCTCCAACCTCAAAGGCGTTGCCGTCCTCCAGAAGAGGCGCAAACGCGATGGTCTCGTCGACCTGCCGAAAGGTCTCACGCACCACGTCCAGGCCCGCTACTACGCCGCGCTCCTTGGCCAGGAATTCTCCGTACAGACGGGTGCCGGACGGGATGATGGGCACGCTGGTCACATCGCCGCTGCCCACGTCCTCTGCGAGTGCTCGCTCAACGATGTCGCGGATCTCTTGCTCCATATTCATCGCTGTTCATCTCCGAACTATTCGTACACGTGATTCTACCTGATGGCGTGGTCCTGTAAAGGTCGGACAATCTGCGGATGTTCGGGAGCGAAAAGCGCGACCGCTTGCGCATAGCAAGGGCAGCAGCCAGCTTGCCGGCTGCTGCCTACGGTATGATGCGGCGCCAGGCCGGACGCGTCAGCCGTTCACCAGCGTCAACCAGTGATAGCGGTCAGGCGTGCGCCCCTCAACGATGTCAAAAAAGGCGGTCTGCAGCGCGGCCGTGACAGGCCCGCGGCGGCCTGTCCCGATGGTGAGATGATCGATCGACCGCACGGGCGATATCTCGGCCGCAGTACCGGCGAAAAAGACTTCATCGGCCATGTACAGCTGCTCGCGGGCGATCTGCCCCTCGATTACGGGGTATCCCAGCTCGCGCGCCAGGATAATCACCGAGTCGCGGGTGATGCCCCCCAGGATCGAGTTGCCGATCGAGGTCGTATAGAGCGTGCCATCGCGTACGATAAAGATGTTCTCGCCGCTGCCCTCGCTGACGTAGCCGTACACATCCAGGGCGATCCCTTCCGAATAGCCCAGGTCCGCGGCCTCCATGTGGATCAGCTGCGAGTTGAGATAGTGGCCTCCGGCCTTGACGCCCGCCGGCGTGGTGTCGGGGGCCATGCGCCGCCAGGACGAAACGCCCACATCGACGCCCTCGTCCAGCGCGTCGGCGCCCAGGTAGGTGCCCCAATTCCAGACCGCGATCGCCACCTGCACGGGGCACGTTCTGGGCTCGACGCCCAGCTGCTCGTACCCGCGGAACACAACTGGCCGGACGTAGCAGGACTGCAGGCCGTTCCTCCTGATCGTCTCCAGGATCGCCTGGCCAAGCTGCTCTCTGGTGTAGGGGATCGTCATCCGGTAGACGCGGCACGAGTCATACATGCGTCGTAGATGCGGCTCGAGCCGGAATACGGCCGGGCCGGCGGGCGTGCTGTAACAGCGGATGCCCTCAAAGACGCTGGACCCATAGTGCACCACGTGCGACAGGACGTGGATCCTGGCGTCTTTCCAGGGGACCAACTCGCCATCGAACCAGATATACTCGGACTCGGGGATCGGCATAGTGCTGCGCTCCTTTACTACTCAGATTTGATGTGCCGGGCGATCAACTCGCCCATGACGCTGGTAGATACCGTCTCTCCACCGGGCTGGGCGATGTCACCCGTCCGGTAGCCCTCGGCCAGAACCTGCTCTACGGCCGACTCTATGGCGCTGGCCTCGCGCTCCAGCTTTAATGAATAGCGCAACAAGAGTGCCGCGCTCAGGATCGCACCGATCGGGTTGGCGATGCCCTTGCCAGCGATGTCGGGCGCAGAGCCATGGATCGGTTCGTACAGCCCCAGGTTCCCCTCGGCCAGCGAGGCCGAAGGCAGCATGCCCATGGAGCCCGAGAGCATCGAGGCCTCGTCGGTGAGTATGTCCCCGAACAGGTTCTCCGTCACAATGACATCGAATGACGCCGGCCGGCGGATCAGGTGCATGGCGCAGGCGTCTACCAGCAGGTGCTCGCAGGTGACATCGGGATAGTCGCGCGCCACGCGCAGGGCCGTCTCACGCCAGAGGCGAGAGCTCTCCAACACGTTGGCTTTATCCACCGAGGTGACCTTGTGCCGGCGGGTGAGGGCGAGGTCAAAGGCCACCCGCAGCACGCGCTCGATCTCGGCCTCGGTATAGATCATCGTATCGAATGCCGTGCGCCCGCCGTCGCGTCGGCCGCGCTCACCGAAATAGATCCCGCCGGTGAGCTCGCGCACCACCACCAGGTCCGTGCCCTCCAGCACGCCGGGCTTGATGGTTGAGGCGTCGATCAACGCAGGGGTCAGCTTGACCGGCCGCAGGTTCGCAAAGAGCCCCAGCGCCTTGCGGATGCCCAGCAGCCCCTGTTCTGGCCGGACGGCGGCGGTGGGATCGTCCCATTTGGGCCCGCCGACGGCGCCAAAGAGGACCGCATCCGAGCGCTGGCAGAGCTCCAGCGTCTCCTGGGGGAAGGGGCTGCCAGTGGTGTCGATGGCGATGCCCCCGATCAGGCCCTGCTCATAGGAAAACGTGTGGCCATAGGCCTGGCCCACGGCCTCCAGGACCTGTGCGGCCTGGGCGGTCACCTCGGGACCGATGCCGTCGCCTCCGAGGACGGCGATCCTGTAATCCATGCTGCTCCCTTCCGTCTAGTCGCTGTCGACCAGACTGGTGCTGGCACGCGGGTACGAACCGAACACGCGCACAAAGGTGGTCATCTCGCGGAGATGGTCCAGTGCGCGCCGAACGCGCTCTTCGTGGGGCCCCCCGGCAAAGTCCACGTAAAAGACATACTGCCAGGGCACGCCCTTTAGGGGGCGCGATTCGATCTTGGAGAGGTCGATATCGCGCAGCGCAAAGGCGCTCAAGCAGCGCCAGAGCAGGCCCGGCCGGTTGACCCCGGCAAAGGCGATGGAGGTCTTGGCCTCGATCCCTGGCCCCGGCGTTACCGGCTCGCGCGAGATAGCGACAAAGCGCGTATAGTTGGCCTTTTCGTCTTCAAACTCGTGCACGAGCACATCCATGCCATAGATCTCGGCGGCGCGGGCGCTGGCGATAGCGGCGGCGTGCCGATCGCCGCCCTCTTTGACCATCTTGACGCTGCCGGCGGTATCGTAGGTGGCATGGATCTCGATATCTGTCAGGGCGCTGAGCGACTGCTCGCACTGGGCCAGCGCCTGTGGATGCGAATACACCCGGCGAATCTCATCCAGGCGTGTGCCCGGATGCGCGATCAAACAGTGCGAGACGCGCAGGTTGTGCTCGGCGATGATGTGCAGGGAGTGCTGCAGCAGCAGGTCATAATTGCGATGGATGCTGCCCGCGAGCGAGTTCTCCACCGGCACGACGCCATAATCGAACTGGCCACCCTCGACACCGGCGAATACCTGGTCAAAGCTGTCGCAGGGGACCGCCTCGATGGCGTCCCCGAACAGCGCCAGGCAGGCGGCCTCGCTATAGGCCCCGGGCTCGCCCTGGTAGCCGATCCGCAGCGGCGCGGTCATCTACTGCCCCGCCGCGAGCTTGCGACGCGTGTATTCCACCAGGCCTCCCGCATCGATCAATGCCAGCATGAAATCGGGGTATGGTGTCGCCTGGAAGGTAGCGCCTGTGTCCACGTTGCGGATAGTGCCGGTGCTCAGGTCGATCTCCAGGATATCCCCGGCCCTGGTGGCCTGAGCCGCCTCGGGGCACTCGAGGATCGGCAGGCCGATGTTGAGCGAGTTACGGAAAAAGATGCGCGCAAAGGTCTCAGCCACCACGCAGGAGATGCCGCTGGCCTTGAGTGCGATCGGTGCATGCTCGCGGGAGGAGCCGCAGCCAAAGTTCTTGCCCGCCACCACGATATCGCCGGGCTGGACGCCCTTTACAAAGGAAGCGTCCCAGTCCTCCATACAGTGGCTGGCCATCTCCTGCTCTGAGGTTGTGTTCAGATAGCGCGCCGGGATGATCGCGTCGGTGTCGATATTGTCACCATACTTCCACACGCGTCCCTCGAGTGTCACTGCAAAGGTCCTCCTCTGATCTGGTGCTATCCCTGGCGATCCAGGAAATGGTGAATAGCATTCTTGACGGCGCCCGCATCGGCTGCGAGCTCCACCGGCGGGTTGCGCCGCCCTGCCCGGATCCCCGCCAGGCTGTTCTCGTGGTAGGCGATCTTGAACGGGCTGAACTTTAGTCCATGGGCGGTCGAGATGACAACTACACGGTCATCCTTTCGGATGTCGCCCCGGTCGATGAGCTTGAATAGCGCTGCCAGCGCCACGCCTGTATGCGGGCAGGCATACATGCCCGTCAGGTCGGCGCGGGCCGCGGCGTCCGCGATCTCGTCCTCGCTGGCCTGTTCCACGCAGCCGTCGAACCGCTGCATCACCTTGACCGCGCGCTCGTAGCTCACCGGATTGCCGATCTGGATGGCGGTGGCGACGGTCGCCCCGGCCTCGATCGGCTCCAAGCTTTCAAACCCGCGCTGATAGCTGCGATAGAATGGGTTCGCCTGTTCGGCCTGCGCCGCCACCAGGCGCGGCAGGCGGTCGATGAGCTCCAATTCCTGCATCATCAGGAACCCTTTGCCCAGGGCCGAGATATTGCCCAGGTTGCCCACCGGGATCACGATCCAGTCGGGCACCTGCCAGTCGAACTGTTGCACGATCTCGATCGCCACGGTCTTTTGGCCTTCGATGCGCAGCGAGTTCATCGAGTTGGCCAGATAGATGCTCTTGTCCTGCGTGACCTCTTTGACCAGCGCCATGCACCCGTCAAAGTCGGTGTCAAGGGCCAGCACCAGCGCGCCATTGGCGATGGGCTGAATCAACTGGGCTGCCGAGACCTTGTTCCGCGGCAAAAAGACGATGGTCGGGATGCCCGCGGCGGCGCCATAGGCGGCCAGCGCGGCGGAGGTGTCGCCCGTGCTGGCGCAGGCCACCGCGCGCACCGGCGAGCCATCGGCGATCATCTGATTGACCACGCTCACCAGCACGGTCATGCCGAGATCCTTGAACGAACCTGTATGGCTGTTTCCGCACAGTTTGACCCACAGGTCCTCGACGCCGATCTCGGCACCCAGGCGCTGGGCCCAGAACAGGTTTGTGTGTCCCTCGTACATCGAGACGATGCGCTCGTCGTCAAGAAGAGGCAGCACCCATTCCTTCTTGCCCCACACGCCGCTGCCATAGGGCCACTCGTTGCTGCGCGTCCGGTCGTCGAACAGCGCCCGCCAGTCAGCGCCAGAGCGCTGCGCCAGCGCCTGCATATCGTGCTGCACTTCCAGCAGTCCGCCGCAGGTTGGGCACTGGTAGATCACCTCGGTGACCGGGTAGCGGCCGGCGCATCCTCGGGCACATTGCAGCCAGCAATCGTAAGCCATACGGGTCTCCTGCCTCTAGCTGTGGCGGGCGGGCAGTTGCTCCGGCCCGCCGATGTAGCCCAGCACAGCGCTGGCCGCCGCGATCGCGGGACTCGCGAGATAGACCTCGCTATCGACGTGGCCCATGCGCCCCACAAAGTTACGGTTGGTGGTCGAGACGCAGCGCTCACCTGCCGCGAGCACGCCCATGTGGCCGCCCAGGCAGGGCCCGCAGGTGGGGGTGCTGAACACGGCGCCGGCCCGCACAAAGGTCTCCGCCAGGCCCGCCTGCACGGCCTGCAGGTAGATCTCTTGCGTGCCCGGGATGATGATGCAGCGGACGTTGGGGTGCACCTGCCGTCCCTCGAGGATCTCCGCCGCCTGGACCAGGTCCTCCCAGCGGCCATTGGTGCAGGAGCCGATCACGGACTGATCGATGGTCACCTCGCCCACCTGGCTGAGCGGTCGGGCATTGCTGGGCAGGTGCGGGAACGAGACCGTGGGCTCGATCGCGCTGACGTCGATCTCGATCACGCGGTCGTATTCGGCATCAGGATCGGGGAGCACAGGCTGGTAGGACCGCCTGGCGCGTGCCGAGACATAGGCCTCGGTGATGTAGTCGGGCGGGAACATGCCCGCTTTGGCGCCCGCCTCGATGGCCATGTTGGACATGGTCAGGCGGTTGTCCATGGACAGCGTCTCGATCGCCGGCCCCGTGAACTCGATCGCCTGGTAACGGGCACCGTCCACGCCGATCAGCCCGATGGTGTGGAGGATCATATCCTTGCCGCCCACCCAGGGCTGGCGCTCGCCGCTGTAGACGATCTTGAGCGTGGAGGGGACCCGCATCCAGATGCTGCCGGTGGCCATGGCCACGGCGATATCGGTGGAGCCCATCCCTGTGGCAAAGGCGCCCACGGCACCGTAGGTGCAGGTGTGCGAGTCGGCCCCTACGACGACCTCACCGGGGAGCACGAGCCCTTCCTGCGGCAGCAGGGCATGCTCGATACCCATCCGGCCGACCTCCCAGTAGTGGACAATGCCGTACTGGTGCGCGAACTCGCGCATCTGCTTACACTGCTCCGCTGACTTGATGTCTTTGTTGGGGGCAAAGTGGTCCGGAACCAGGGCGATCCGCTCGCGGTCAAAGACGCGGTCGACGCCCAGGCGGGCGAACTCATTGATGGCGATAGGCGCCGTGATGTCATTGGCCAGCACCATGTCGACCTGGACATCGACCAGTTCACCCGCAGCCACATAGTCGCGGCCCGTGTGCGCCGCCAGGATCTTTTGTGCCATGGTCATCGGTTGTCTTGCTGTCAACGTTGCCTCCCTGTACTCTCAGTTGGGGCTCCCGCCCGCGTATGGCCTGGCGCAACTACTTGCCCGTGGCCGGCCGCGCCGGGGCCCTGCGCCCTCGCACGGCGATCAGCTTGTTCAGGGCGCTCATGTAGGCGCGTCCACTGGCCACGATAATGTCTGTACTGGCGCCATGGCCGCTGAACAGATAGGTGCGACGCTCCGTCTGGGCGTTCAGTGGCAGATTGTCCTCGCCATTGGCCTCCGCCTGGATGCGGATGGTGACCTCACCCACAGCGTCGATCCCCTCGGTCACGGCGTTGATGGAAAACTCGATCAGTTCGTTGGGCACCTGGACGATCCTGTTGATCGCCTTGTACACGGCATCCACCGGACCGGTGCCATGGGCCGCATCAGTGTAGATCTCGCCGTCCGGGCCTTCCAGCCGCACAGTCGCAGTGGGGATGGCACGATCGCCCGCAGAGACCTGAATCTGTAGCAGACGATAGACTTCCTCTGGCTGGAAGACCTCATCGGAGACGATGGCCTCCAGGTCACGGTCGTCTAGGGTCTTTTTCCTGTCGGCCAGCTCCTTGAAGCGGGCAAAAGCCCGGTTCAGCTCGGCGGCGTCAAGGTGGTAACCCATCTGCTCCAGTTTGTCGGCAAAGGCATGCCGTCCGGAGTGCTTGCCCAAGACAATGGTGTTGTCGCCCAGTCCGATCATGCGAGCATCCATGATCTCATAGGTCTGGCGGTTCTTGAGGATACCGTCCTGGTGGATGCCGGCCTCATGGGCAAAGGCATTGGCGCCGACGATAGCCTTGTTGGCCTGCACCGCCAGACCGGTGTAGCTGCTCACCATGCGGCTGCTCGGATAGAGCTCTTGCGTCACGATGTTTGTGCCGACCCCATAGTAGCTGCGTCGCGTGTGCAGCGCCATGACGATCTCTTCCAAAGCCGCGTTTCCGGCGCGCTCGCCCAGTCCGTTGATCGTGCACTCGACCTGGCGCGCGCCCTCGAGCACGGCCGCCAGGCTGTTGGCGGTAGCCATCCCCAGGTCGTTGTGGCAATGGACCGAGATGATCGCCCTCTCAATGCCCGGGGTGTGCTTGCGAATGTCGCGAATCAGGGCCCCGAACTCGACGGGGGTGCTATAGCCCACCGTATCAGGGATGTTCACTGTGGTGGCGCCTTCGGCGATGGCCACGCCCAGCACCTCGTAGAGGAATTCGGGATCGGAGCGCGCGGCATCCTCGGGCGAGAACTCGACATCGTCGCACAGTGATCTGGCATAGGCGACCATCTCGCGCGTACGCTCAATCACCTGCGGGCGGGTCATGCGCAGTTTGTGCTCCATGTGAATGTCCGAGGTGGCAATAAAGACGTGGATGCGCTGGTGCTCAGCGTCCTTGATCGCCTCCCAGGCCGCATCGATGTCCGATCTGACACAGCGGGCGAGGCCGCAGATCACGGGTCCGCGAACCTCACGGGCGATGCGCTGTACGGCCTCCAGGTCGCCCGGAGATGAGGCCGGAAAGCCCGCTTCAATGATGTCCACGCCCAGGCGGGCCAGCTGCCTGGCAATCTCGAGTTTCTCGTCCGTGTTCAGTGTCGCGCCGGGCGACTGCTCGCCATCGCGCAGGGTGGTGTCGAAAATGACAACGTGATCGATATCCATTCTGTTGCTCCTCCAGTGACGTAATGGGCGATTGGCACCATGGCGTCTTGCGGGCCCCTGGTCCCCGACGGATTGCCTGTGGCCGTCAGGTCTGCCAGGCAGAGGCCCGCCTGAGTAGCGGTAGCTCCAGGCTATCAATCAGGGCCTGGAAGCTGGCCTCAATGATGTTTGCGGAGCATCCCACCGTGGTCCACGTGGTATCGCCATCGCTGGCGTCGATCGCCACGCGGGTGATAGCGCTGGTGGCCCTACGCGGGTCGATGATGCGCACCTTAAAGTCGGTGAGGTGCGTGTCCCTGAGCTCCGGGTAGAACGGCAAGAGCGATTTGCGCATGGCGGTATCCAGCGCATTCACCGGGCCATCCCCCTCGGCGGCGGTGTGCATGATCTGGCCATCCACGCGGGTCTTGACCGTCGCCTCGGCGAGGATCTCATTATCCGACCGCTTTTCCACCAGCACGAGAAAGTCGAGCACCTCAAAGGGGGCGCGATAGTCCGTCTGCGCGCGGCGGATGATCAACTCAAAGGAGCCTTCGGCGCCCTCGAACTGAAAGCCGCGGCTCTCCAGTTCCTTGATGCGTTCGGAGACGGCCCGTGTCTGTTCAGCGGACAGGGTCATTCCCAGGTGCATCTCGCTCAGCTTGTGCACGATGTTGCCCCGCCCGGCGAGCTCTGAGACGAGCACGCGCATGCGGTTGCCCACCAGCGCGGGATCGATATGCTGGTAGCTGGCGCCGTTCTTGAGCAGGGCGTTGGCATGCAGGCCCGCTTTATGTGCAAAGGCACTGCTGCCTACGTAGGGTGACTGGTTGCTCGGGCGCAGGTTGGCGATCTCGCTCACATAAATCGAGGCCTCGGTCAGCACGGAAAGATCGCCGTTGGCCAGGGCTTTGCAGCCCATCTTGAGCTCCAGGTTGGGGAGCACGGTGCACAGGTCCGCGTTGCCGCAGCGCTCGCCATAACCGTTCATCGTGCCCTGTACGTGCACGCACCCTGCTTCCACCGCTACCAGGGTGTTGGCCACGGCCACACCGGTATCGTTATGGGCGTGAATACCGAGTCTGGCCTGCGGCAGGTGTGCCCGGGCGTCGCGAACGATACGCTCCACCGCCGACGGCAGCGTGCCGCCGTTGGTGTCGCAGAGCACCAGCAGGCTGGCGCCGGCTTCCTGGGCCGCTTGGAGCGTCTGGAGGGCATAGTCGGCGTTCAGTATATAGCCATCGAAATAGTGCTCGGCATCAAAGATGACCTCAATGCCTTTGGCGACCAGATAGGCCACAGTGTCGCGAATCATGGCCAGGTTCTCGTCGAGGGTCGTGCCCAGCACGTCGGTGACGTGCATGGCCGAGGATTTTCCCACGATGACCGCTACGGGCATGCCCGCCTCCAGCAGCGCGGCGATGCTGGGATCCTGCTCCACGGCGATACCCACCCGGCGCGTGCTGCTAAAAGTGGCGATCCGGGCATGGCGCAGGGAAAGATGGCGCGCCCGGGCAAAGAACTCGACATCCTTGGCGTTGGAGCCCGGCCAGCCACCCTCGATATAGGCGACGCCCAGCTCGTCGAGTTTGGCTACGATGCGCAGCTTGTCGTCGACCGAGAAGGAGATCCCCTCCATTTGCGCGCCGTCGCGCAGGGTCGTATCCAGAACGGATACCCGTTTCAGCATAATAGGCCTGGTTACCTCGTGTTCTCTGGCGGTGTCGTCCGCGGGTGGGCCGCTGGCGGCCCACCCGAATTGCTGCTCGAAGAAACGCCCTACTTGGCGTCGAGCCAGGGCATCATGGCGCGCAGCTGGCGGCCCACCTGCTCGATGAGCTGGTTCTGCTCGCGCTTGCGGATCAGGTTAAAGCTCGGGCGGCCGGCCTGGTTCTCCAGCAGCCACTCGCGTGCATAGGTCCCGTCCTGGATGTCGCTCAGGAGCTGCTTCATGGCCTGCCGGGTCTCATCGGTGACGATCTTCGGGCCGGCATAGTAATCGCCATGCTCGGCGGTATCGCTGATCGAGTAGCGCATGTAGCTCAAGCCGCCCTGGTAGATCAGGTCCACGATCAGCTTGAGCTCATTCAGGCACTCAAAGTAGGCGATCTCGGGCTGGTAGCCGGCATCGACGAGAGTCTGGAAACCGGCCTTGATCAGGGCGCTGACGCCGCCGCACAGCACAGCCTGCTCGCCAAAGAGGTCAGTCTCGGTCTCTTCAGCAAAAGTGGTCTCGATGATGCCCGCGCGGGCGCAGCCGATACCCTTGCCGTAGGCCAGCGCCAGTTGCTTGGCGTTGCCACTCGCGTCCTGGTACACCGCCAGGAGGCCCGGCGTGCCCTGACCATCGACAAAGACCTCGCGCACGCGGTGTCCCGGGGCTTTGGGAGCGATCATCGTGACGTCGACGTCCTCGGGCGGGATGATCTGGCCATAGTGGATGCAAAAGCCGTGGGCAAACATCAGCATCTTGCCGGCGCTCAGGTTGGGCTTGATATCGCTGGCATAGAGTGCTGCCTGCACGGTGTCCGGCGCGAGGATCATGATGATGTCGCTCTCAGCGCAGGCTTCCGCCGTTGTCTTGACGGTGAGGCCCGCCTTTTCAGCCACCGCCCAGGAGCGGCTGCCCTTGTAGAGGCCCACACGCACGTCGCAGCCGTTGTCTTTGAGGTTCAGCGCATGCGCGTGCCCCTGGCTGCCGTAACCGATGATGGCAATCTTTTTGCCCTTGAGCAGCCCCAGATCGGCATCCCTGTCATAATAGATCGTCGCCATGAGTTTCCCTCCATAGTTGGTGCCCCTCGCGAGTCGAGCGGCTGTGTACCTGAATAACCTAGCGGCGGCCTCCGGCCTGAAGCGCGCCACGCACCATCGCGACGCGCCCGGTGCGCGTCAGCTCTTTGATCCCAAAAGGCCGCAGGATCTCGACCAGTGAATCGACCTTGTCCTCGGTCCCGGTGATCTCGATGGTCATCGAGTCGCGGGCCACGTCGATGATCTGAGCACGGAAGATGTCCACCAATTGCTTGATCTCGGCTCTGTTGGCGGAGACAGCATGCACGCGGATCAACGCTAGCTCGCGGATCACGGCGTCATCATCGGTGATGTCGATGACCTTGGTGACGTTAATGAGTTTGTAGAGCTGTTTAGTGACCTGCTCCAGGACCGCATCGCTGGCATACACCACCACCGTCATGCGGGAGATGTCCGGGGTCTCGCTATGACCGACCGTGAGGCTCTCGATGTTATAGTTGCGACGTCGGAACAGGTTGGCGACGTTGCTGAGGACACCGGGGCGGTCCTGCATCAGGACCACCAGCGTTCGCCGCGAGTAGTTTTCGCTGTTTTGTGCCAGGGACATTGTGAGCCCTCCTCTATCGCGGCTGTTCGTTGGGGTGCGGCCTGCGGATCATGTCGTCGATGGCGCGTCCCACCGGCACGATCGGGAACACATTGTGCTCCTGCTCGATCTGGAAATCGATCAACACCGGGCCGTCGATGCTCGCGGCCCGCTCGAGCGCTGGCACAACCTCTTCCCTGGTCTTGACCGAGATACCGGTGATACCGTACGCTTCGGCCAGCCGCACAAAGTCAGGGCCGAGCAGTGGCGTGCCGCAATAGTTCCGATCGTAGAACAGCTCCTGCCACTGGCGGACCATCCCCAGATAGCCGTTGTTTAGCAGCGCGATCTTGATGGGCAGCCCCTCCTGGCGGATGGTCGCCAATTCCTGGATCGTCATCTGCAGACCGCCATCACCGGCGATAAGCCATACCGGTGCATCAGGGCATCCTGCCTGAACGCCGATAGATGCTGGCAATCCAAATCCCATTGTGCCCAGCCCGCCCGAGGTGATCAGCCCGCGGAAGCGATTGTGGACATAGTACTGGGCCTCCCACATCTGGTTCTGGCCCACGTCCGAGACCATGATGGCCTCGCCGCGTGTGATATCGCTGAGGCTGCGGACGATATACTGCGGCACCAGCTTGTCGCTATCCTCCCACTGCCGGCTGCGGTCGCGGGTCTCGCCACGCCAGTTATCGATCATCTCGATCCACGCCGTCCGATCCACAGGCTCCACCAGAGGCACGAGCTGCCGCAGGACGTTGAGCGCGTCTCCCACGATCGGCAGGTCCACCCGGATGCGCTTGGCGATCTCGGCGGGATCGATATCGACGTGGATCACCCTGGCTTTGGGCGCAAAGGTGTGAGCGCTGCTGGTTAAGCGATCGTCAAAGCGCGCGCCGATGTTGATGATCAAGTCGGCGGCCTGCAGCGCCAGATTGGTGTAGCCCTCGCCATGCATGCCGCCCATGCCCAGATAGAGCGGGTGGGACTCGGCGATGGCACTCTTGCCCAGCAGCGTCGTGGTAACGGGTATGCCTGCCTTTTCCGCCAGGGCGGTCAGTTCCTGCCCCGCGTTGGCGACGATGACGCCTCGGCCCGCGATAATCAACGGCCGGCTGGCCTGATTAATCATTTCTGCTGCCTGAGCTATCTGGCGTGGGCTGCCCGCCGTATGCGGCCTGTATCCTGGCAGGTTGACCTCGTCGGGATAGACAAACTCCGTTTGCCCCATCTGCGCGTCCACCGTGACGTCGATGAGCACGGCTCCCGGATGGCCAGTGCGGGCAATGTAAAACGCCTCGCGGATCGCCTGCGCCAGCTCGGTCACGTTGGTGATCAGATAGTTGTGCTTGGTCACCGGCATGGTGATGCCAGTGATGTCCACTTCCTGAAAACTATCCGTCCCCAGGTCGGAGGACGAAACCTGGCCGGTGATAGCGACGAGGGGCGACGAGTCCATCTGGGCATTGGCAATCCCTGTAACCAGGTTTGTGGCGCCCGGCCCAGAGGTGGCCACACAGACGCCAACCTTGCCGGTGGCACGGGCGTAGCCGTCGGCCGCATGGGCCGCGGCTTGCTCATGGCGCATCGTGATATGATGGATGGGGAAAGCGGGCAGCTCGTGATAGAGGGGGATGACCTTGCCGCCGGTGATGCCAAAGACTGTATCCACGCCCTCGCGGACGAGACACTCCCAGATGATCTGCGCTCCGTTCATTCTCATATCAGATACTCCTAGGCGAGGGGTGCGTCGCTGGTCGCGAGTGGATGATCGTCATGATTCGTCCAGGATTGCGCCCGTGCTGGCAGAGGTCACCAACTTCGCGTATCGCCTCAGGTAACCGGACGTGACGCGAGGCTCAAAGGCGGGCAGGGCGGCGAGCCGGCGCTCCATCTCAGCGCCGGAAACCTCCAGCTCCAGCCGCCGGTTCGGGATATCGATGGTGATCATGTCGCCGTCCTGTACGGCCGCGATCGGCCCGCGCGCTGCCGCCTCGGGCGAGACGTGACCGATGGCCGCACCGCGAGAGGCCCCGGAAAATCGCCCGTCGGTGATGAGCGCTACCCGATCGTCCAGGCCCATGCCTGAAAGGATCGACGTAGGGGTGAGCATCTCGCGCATGCCGGGCCCACCCTTGGGACCCTCATAGCGGATGACGATCACATCCCCTTCCTGGAACTCTTGCGCCATGATGGCGCGCGTGGCGGCCTCTTCATCATCAAAGACACGGGCGGGGCCGGTGTGCTGGCGCATCCGCGGGGCCACTGCGGCGCTTTTGACCACGGCTCCCTCGGGGGCCAGATTGCCAAAGAGGATCGTCAGACCGCCGGTCTCGGAGTACGGATCATCGCCGCTGCGAACGACGTTCCGGTCGACCGTCGCATAGTCCGGAGCCCATGGCGAGCCTGGCTGCAGGTTCTCAGCGAGCCTCAGTCCCGTGGAGGTGATCACGTCATCGTTGAGCCTGCCCATCAGCTGTAGTTCGCGCATTACGGCACTGATGCCGCCCGAGTAGTAGAGATCCTCGATGTGCTGCGGCCCTGCCGGCGACAGCTTGACCAGATGCGGCGTGCGCTGAGAGTACTCGTTCAGCTGCGGCAGCGGCACATCGATGCCCGCCTCGTGCGCTATGGCCAGCAGATGTAGCACAGAATTGGTCGATCCGCCCATGGCCATATCGGTGATAAAGGCGTTCTCAAAGGCCTGCGGCGACAGGATATCGCGCGCCCGGATGTTCTTCTCGAGCATGGTCATCACCTGGACGCCGGCCTGGCGAGCCAGCGCGACGCGCCGCGAACTCACGGCGGGGGTGGTCCCGTTGCCGGGGAGGGCCAGGCCCAGCGCCTCGCACAGGCAGGCCATGGTGTTGGCGGTGAACATGCCGGAGCACGAGCCGGAGCCCGGGCAGCAGCTCTGCTCGATGCGGCGCGCCTCCTCCTCATCCATCTCGCCGGCCGTGACCGCGCCGACGGCCATAAAGGCGCTGTTCAGATCCAGAACCTGATTCCCATGGCGCCCGGCCAGCATCGGCCCGCCGGTGACCATCACGGCCGGCAGGTTCAGCCGCGCCGCCGCCATGGCCATGCCGGGGATGATCTTGTCGCAGGAAGGCACCAGGACGATGGCGTCAAAGGCATGGGCGAGGACCACGGTCTCTACCGAGTCAGCGATCAGCTCGCGCGAGGCGAGGGAGTACTTCATGCCCTGGTGGTTCATGGCAATGCCATCGCAGACCGCGATGGTGTTGGCCTCAAAGGGTGTGCCCCCTGCCATATAGACGCCGCTCTTGACCGCGTCGGCGATGGTGCGCAGATTGATGTGACCGGGGACAATCTCACTGTAGGAGCTGATCACGCCGATGAACGGGCGCTCCATCTCTTCATCGGTCTTGCCCAGCGCCCATAGGAGCGAACGGTGGGGCGCACGCTCGAGGCCACGTTTTACCGAATCACTTCTCACGGCACCATCTCCTTTGTATGTAGAAAACGTAAGACGCCACTACTCTCCGGCCAGGCTCTGCCGGTTTGATGGCGTCTTTGCTGCGGTGGGCCCCTTCTTCGAGGGCCGATGTCTAGTAAAAAAGCCTCATCCCGGTTGGGTGAGGCTTCCTTGCGTTTGGTCTCGCTTGGCGGCTAGCTCTTGCGCGACCTCCCCCCAACCGGCAGCGGCTCCTCAATAACGAGGAGCTCACCTAGAACGAGAATAATGCCCAGGGTTGAGGGAGCAGCTGCCACAAGACCGCCTGCGAGTGAACGAATTAGCGTGAACATATCACACCTCGACAACGGTGTCAAAAAGCAGCGTCGCACAGCATAGACCTGTCTGTCACTGGCCCCGGTGCGCCCCATGTGGTAGAGTTAGAGGGCAATCTATGGGAGCGGGCTGTTGACGACCGTCAGTAGCAAGGAGATATGGAGATGGAGTATCGAACACTTGGCCGGACGGGACTAGAGGTCTCGCTCGTGGGGCTGGGCACGGGCGGCCCTTCACAGCTCGGGCAATCCACCGGCCTAACTGCCAACGAGTCCTATCGCGTGGTGCGCGCTGCGCTCGATCTGGGTATCAACGTCCTGGACACCTCGCCGGCGTACAAGTCGAGCGAGGAACTCCTGGGCGATGCTCTGGTGGGTGTCCCCCGCGACCGCTACATCCTGGCAACCAAGTTCAACCCCGGACGCGTCGCCTCGGACGCCGGGCCGGAGGCGCTGACGCAGCAACTGGAGGATAGCCTGCGCTATCTACACACAGATTACATCGAAGTGCTGCAGTACCACGGCGTGTCGCCAGAGGCCTATCGCTCGATCATCGACCGCTTTCACCCGGCGGCGCTGCGCGCGCAGGAGCAGGGCAAGATCGGCTATATTGGGATCACCGAGACCATGGGCACCGATGTGCGGCATGAGATGCTGGAGACCGCCCTCCAGGAGGATCTCTTTGACACCTTTATGGTGCACTATGGGATCTTCAACCAGCTGGCAGAACAAAAGGTGTTCCCCATGGCCCAGGAGCGCAACGTGGGCGTCTTTGTCATGGGGCCTGTGCGGATGTCGCTGCGCACGCCCGAGGAGGCGGTGGCGCGCATCAAGCACTTTGTTGCGCAGGGCTGGCTGGATATCCCCGAGCCGGACGTGGCCGACCCGCTGGGTATGGGGCAGGTCAGCACGCCCGCAGCAGACGTGACCCGGGTGGCCTACCGCTTTGCCGCCGACCACCCCGCCGTCTCGACCATGCTGGTGGGCACGGGCAACCCCGATCACCTCCGTCACAACGTCGCCGATGTGCTTTCTGGCAAGTTGACCGAGGCCGAGCTGGCCTATCTGCGTCGGACCTATGGCACGCTGGCCTGGCACCAGTGACAGCGCGAGGGCCATCCCCGCAGGGATGGCCCGCTTTTCGCGTCCGGAGCGGTGAACTGCCTCAGGCCTCGAAGGTATCGTACAGCGAGTGCAACTCAAGCTGGCTCTCCAGCGCCTCCGGTGTGAGCGGTCCCTGCGGGGTGACAATGATCTCGACGGGTCTCCCCGGCACCACGTGCACAAAGTTGTCCGAATAGCGCGCTTCCACCGTGCTCAGCGTGATCCAGGCCCACAACGCGGGTTTTTCCGCTTTCAGGGTGACCTGGAAGGTACCATCGTTGAGGTCCGCTACCGTGGCGCGCAGCCCGGGCTGCTCCAGCGCCATGTGCTTGGGCCGCGCAAAGGACACAAAGTTTGTTGAGACCACTTTGCCTTGAGAACTGAGCTCGAGCCAGAGCATCAGCTCCCGCGGCCCGCTCGACCGCAGTTCCTCTGAAAGGTCCACGGTGGTTACCAGCGTGTCCCCGGCGGGTCGGATGTCGGCCGGCATGGCGCCGGTTAGCAGTGTATCGCCGCGCACACTGGTCAGTCGCCAGCTCACCACGCCGGGCACCTGCTGCTGCAGGTCGCTGGTGATGTGGATCTCCACTGTGCCCTTGTTGGGATCCTCTACGCCCGAGACCAGCAGGGGTGCGTTAAAGGCCCGCGCCATATAGTGCAGCGCCTTCCAGCGCCCAAGACTGTCCACCGAGGACCAGCTGGCCACAGGCCAGCAATCGTTGAGCTGCCAGTAGAGCGTCCCCATGCCGCGGGGCATCGCCCGGCGCCAGTGCTCCACCGCGTACTTGATCGCCATGCCCTGCAGGATCTGGCTCAGCCAGAGCGTCATGTCAAAGGACGAGGGCAGGCGGAACCAGTCGCACATATAGGACATGATGGTCGTGTTGCCGATGGCGCTGCGCTGGTGGTGTTCCATCACCGCGCTGGTGATGTTGCGGTCACCCGGCCGCGTATAGCTGTGGGTGGTGCGGGGCTCGGGGAAAGACTGGAACCCGAACTCGCTGTTGAACCGATGCTGGCAGGTGCGATACCACTCAAAGGGCATCTTGCCGTGCCAGACGCTCCAGAGGTGCGCGTCGCCGCAATCCGGGTTGTTAAAGTCGCGCCGGTCGCCGCACGGCGTGTGCGGGCTAGAGGGCCAGTAGGCGGTTTGCGGATCCAGACGGCCCACGATCTCGGGCAGCATCTCATCCCAGAGGAGTTTGTAGTCGGCCCAGCTCATGGTGTACTCAGTCCATTCCTCGCCCACCAGGCCCTGTTCCATCTCATTGTTACCGCACCAGAGCGCCAGGCTGGCGTGGTGCCGGATGCGGCGCACGTTCTGCTCGGCCTCCACGCGGACATTGGCCATCCAGTCGGCATCAAAGGTGGGATAGGTGGCGCAGGCAAAGATAAAGTCCTGCCAGATGCACAGGCCCATCTCGTCGCACAGGTCGTAGAACTCATCCATCTCATACAGGCCGCCGCCCCAGACGCGCAGCGTATTCATGTTGGCGTCCACGGCATCCTGCAGCGACCGCCGGTAGCGCTCGCGGGTCATGCTTGCGGCAAAGACGTCGTCGGGGATCCAGTTGGCGCCCTTGGCGAAAAAGGGCACGCCGTTGGCGGCGAAATAGAACGACTCGCCAAACTCATCGGGCTTTCGCACCAACTCCAGCGTGCGCAGGCCCAGGCGCTTGCTGCTGGTATCCAGCACTGCACCGTTTCCCGCTTCAAGTTCTATCTCAAGATCGTATAGAGGCTGCGCGCCCATCCCGTTGGGCCACCAAAGCTGAGGGTCGACGACGGTCAGTGTACCCGTGCCCTTGCCCGCCTCGAGCCGAATGGTCTTGGCGGCCACGATGGCACCATCGAGCGAGAGGGTCAGTACGACCTTGAGTTCCGGCGCGCCAACGACCTCGGTTGCGACGTTGACCGTCAGGGTCACGCTGCCCGCAGCGCTGTGGTCCTGCAGGATCTGCACATCCTCCAGCCGCGCCGAGTCCCAGGCCACGATCTCGATGTCCTTCCAGATCCCGCTGGTGGCGAGCTCCGGTCCCCAGTCCCAGCCAAAGTTGCAGGGTTCCTTGCGAATCCAACCGCCGCTGTCGAGCTTGTGGTGGCCGACGCCCCAGGCGGGCAGATAGCGCGACGAAGCGTTCTTTTCGCGCACGTATTTCATCGGCGCGGTAAAGGCCACCTCGATTTCGTTGGCGCCCTCGCGCAGGATGTCCTTTACGTCAAAGGTCCACTCGCGGAACATGTTGTCCACATAGCCCAGTTCCTGGCCGTTGAGACGTACGTGCGCGATGGTATCGAGTCCCTGGCAGCGCAGGACGACGCGATCCCTGGCCAGTAACTCGGCGGGAACCTCAAAGCTGCGCCGGTAGGTCCAGTCCGTCTCGCCGACCCAGAGTACCGCGAGTTCATTGTCGCGGTAGTACGGGTCCGGGATCATTTTGGCGGCCAGCAGGTCGGTGTGCACGCAGCCGGGGACGCTGGCGGGGATGGCCTCGCCCTGCCCTTCCTTGAACAGCTGCCACGCACCGTTGAGTGAGAGCGTCTGGATAGCCATCGTGACTCCTTGTCTGGTTCTGCTTGTGCTCAATCGGGACGCTGCAAAAAGCCTCTCCGATCAGGCATGATTCGCTTTTCGTTATCCCTATAGGCGTGGGCATTCTATCACAGGCCATCGTCGGCGGCCATCACAGCCAGAGCGACCGCCACTCTGGTGGCGGTCGCAGGTATACATGGGTTCGGCGGCCACCCTTGCGCTGATGGCCGCTCGCCGAGGCTAGAGCGCGTAGTTCTCGCGTCGGGAGACCACGCCGCTGATCCGCTCCAGGAAGGCGTCTACGTCCATCGCGCCCAGGTTCTCGTTGGTGCGCAGGCGCACCGACACGGTGCCCGTCTCCGCCTCGCGATCGCCGATGACCAGCATGTACGGGATCTTTTGCAGTTGCGCCTTGCGAATCTTGGCATTCATCCGGTCGCCGCTGTCGTCCATCTCGACGCGCAGATTGGCCGCCTTGAGCCGGGCCATGACCTGGTCGGCAAAAGGCACATGCCGGTCCGCGATGGGGATCAGCCGCACCTGGACGGGCGCGATCCACACCGGGAAGGCCCCGCCATAGTGCTCGATCAGCACGCCAAAGAAGCGCTCCATCGACCCCAGCAGGGCCCGGTGCACCATGTATGGGCGGTGCTCCTGGCCGTCCGCGCCCGTGTATTTCATGTCAAAGCGCTCGGGCTCGTTGAAATCGAACTGGATGGTGGTCATCTGCCACTCGCGGCCCAAAGCGTCCTTGATCTTCAAGTCGATCTTGGGGCCATAGAATGCGCCGCCGCCCTCGTCCACCTCATAGGCGACGTTTTCGACCTCCAGCGCCTTGCGCAGCGAGACCAGGGCTTGCTCCCAGCGCTCGGGCTCGCCCACTGCCTTTTCGGGGCGCGTGGCCAGGTAGGCCACCACGTTCTCAAAGCCCAGGTCGCGCCAGAGGCGCAGCGAAAAGCGCAGTACGCCCAGGATCTCGTCCTCGATCTGTTCCGGCGTGCAGATGATGTGCGCGTCGTCCTGGGTGAACCCGCGCACGCGCAGCAGGCCGTGCAGCACGCCGCTCCGCTCATAGCGGTAGACGGTGCCCAGCTCCGCCCAGCGCAACGGCAGCTCCCGGTAGGAGCGCACGTCTGTGTTATAGATCATGATGTGGAACGGGCAGTTCATCGGCTTGATATAGTACTTTTGCTCGTCGATCTCCATGGGGGCGTACATCCCCTCGCGGTAGAAATCGAGGTGCCCGGAGGTCTCCCACAGCCAGGAGCGGCCAATATGCGGCGTGTACAGGATATCGTACCCGCCCTCATAATGCCGCATACGCCAAAAGTCTTCGATGATCGTACGAATCCGGCCGCCTTTGGGGTGCCAGTACACCAGACCGGGCCCGGCCTCCTCGTGCAGGCTGAACAGATCCAGTTCCCGCCCCAGCCTTCGGTGATCGCGGCGCTCGATCTCCTCCAGCTGATCCAGATATGCCTTGAGTTCCTGCTTGCTAGGAAAGATCGTGCCATAGATGCGCTGCAGCATCGGGCGGTGCTCGTCGCCGCGCCAGTAGGCGCCGGCTGTGTTCAGCAGGGCGAAGGCGTCCGGGCATAGATCGCCGGTGTTCTCCACGTGCGGACCGCGGCAGAGATCGGTAAAGGCGCCGTGTCGGTAGATCGAGATCGTCTCGTCAGGCGGCAGATCGCGGATCAGCTCCAGCTTGTAGGGCTGGTCGCTAAAGATCTGCTCGGCCTCGGCGCGCGAGACCTCCTCGCGCACAAAGGGCTGTTTGGCCCGGATGCTCTCCCGCATCAGGCGCGCGATCTCCTCCAGGTCCTCGGGGGTCAGCGGGCGCGGCAGGTCAAAATCATAGTAAAAGCCGTTCTCGATGGCCGGGCCGATGGCAAACTTGGCCTCGGGAAAGAGGCGCTGCACGGCCTCGGCCATCACATGTGAGGCAGAGTGCCTGATCACTTCGAGACTGTATGCGGGCATGGCGGGTTCTCCCTTCTCTTGATGACGGTTGCGCGGTTGCCCGGGTTTATGCCCGGTGATGCGGCGATGGTACGGCCCATAGTGATCACGCTTTCCGGAAACGACAAAACCCCCGTCGCCATGGGGCGAGAGGGGCTCTCACGCGGTTCCACCCAATTCGTCAGCGGTGCACCCACCGCCAACCTCAAGGTTGCCGATAACGGGGCGTCCGGGGCTCTATACTGGCGCCCGTTCAGCGAGGGGCGTTTTCCAGAGCCGGCTCACAGGGGGTTTTCACCGTGTGGGGGCAAG
>CAZYWU010000009.1:7167-12703 GCA_964651255.1 uncultured Anaerolineales bacterium | reverse complement strand
TCTCGCTATAGTATGCGTGCTGCGTCTGACCATGTATTGTTGAAGGAGATAGTTCACATGCCGTCAGTGAAGGGTACCCAAACCGAAAAGAACCTGCTGGCCGCGTTCGCCGGCGAGTCGCAGGCCCGCAACCGCTATACCTTCTTCGCCTCCGTGGCCAAGAAGGAGGGCTACGAGCAGATCTCGGCGATCTTTACCGACACCGCTGCGAACGAAAAAGAGCATGCCGAGATGTTCTTCAAGCAGCTCGAGGGTGGCGACGTCGAGATCGTTGCCAGTTATCCCGCGGGTGTGATTGGCGATACCGCCGCCAACCTGGAGGCCGCCGCCGACGGCGAGCGCCTGGAGTGGACGACGCTCTACAAGAACTTTGGCGAGACGGCCAAGGAAGAGGGCTTTCCCAAGATCGCCGTGGTGTTTCAGCAGATCTCCGAAGTGGAGAAACAGCACGAGGCACGCTACCGCAAGTTGCTGGCGAACGTTCGCGAGGGCAAGGTCTTCCAGCGGGACGAGCCGGTCAAGTGGCGCTGCCGCAACTGCGGCTATGTCCACGAGGGCCCCACGGCGCCCAAGGTCTGCCCCGCCTGCCTGCACGCTCAGGCCTACTATGAGCTATTTGTAGAGAACTATTAGGCCGGCGCGCGCTGCTCAGCCGTACCGCATGGTCCCATCTGGCGCTGGTGGTGTGTTTAGCCGCACTGCCAGCGCCGGTTTGTGTGTCGTGCCAGCGGTGACCCAATTGACCGGCCCCTGTGCCCGTACTACAGTAAACATCGCAGCAGTCGAAAAGGAGTCCCGTGGTTCGCGTTATCGCAGGCAGCGCCAGAGGGCGTAAACTATTCTCAGTACCTGGCACCGGCACGCGCCCGGTCACTGACCGGGTGAAGGAGTCGCTGTTCGACATCCTCAGTGCCGATGTGCAGGACAGCACCTGGCTCGATCTCTTTGGCGGCACCGGGGCCATCGGCATCGAGGCCCTCAGCCGCGGAGCGCGGAGCGTGGTGTTCATCGACAAGGCGCACCAGGCCGTCACCACGATTCGCCGCAACCTGGAGCTGACCGGCTTTGCGGGGAGCAGCGAGGTGATCCGCGCCGATGCGCTGCACTATATCGCGCAGGCCGCGGAGGGGGCGCAGTTCGACTATATCTATGTGGCCCCGCCGCAATACCAGGAGCTCTGGGCCGAGGTGCTGTGCGCGCTCGATGAGCGGGCGCTGGAGGACCGCTCGCTGTCAGCGCCGTACGGGCAGGTGATCGTGCAGATCCACCCGCGGGAGTATCATCCGGTGGCGCTGCAGACGCTGGTCTTGCAGGACGAGCGCCGCTATGGCAGCACGCTGCTATTGTTCTATGAACGTATCGAGGATCAGGCGGAGGAGCAGGATGCTTCCTCAGGTTAACGTCGGGGACCGGGTCACACTGCGCAAACCGCATCCCTGTGGCTCGTACGAGTGGATCGTGACGCGCATCGGCACCGACATTGGACTCAAGTGCTGTAAGTGCGCGCACCGTGTGATGCTGCCGCGCGGCGAGTTTAACCGGCGGGTCAAGCGGATTGATCCTGCGCCGCGCGATCCTGTTGACACCGAGCAGCGCTGAGCCGACATGTACACGTTGGACGACACCATCGCTGCCGTGGCGACACCCCCGGGCGTGGGCGGCATCGCCGTGATCCGCATCAGCGGTCCCGAAGCGGTGGCTATCGCCCGGCGCATCTTTCGCACGGGGCGCGGCGCTCCGGAGCGGCTCCACTCCCACCGGCTCTATCATGGCTTTGTGGTGAACCCCGCCAGCGGCGAGAGGGTGGACGAGGCCCTGCTGAGCACGATGCAGGCCCCCCACTCGTACACGCGCGAGGACGTGGTTGAGATCAGCGTCCACGGCGGGCCCGTGCCTGTGCGCGAGACGCTGGCGCTCTGCCTGGCGCAGGGGGCGCGCCAGGCCCAGCCCGGCGAGTTTACCCTGCGCGCCTTTCTCAACGGGCGGCTGGACCTCTCCCAGGCGGAGGCGGTGCTGGACGTGATCGCAGCGCGCACCGGCCAGGCGCTGCGCGTGGCCCAGGCACAGCTCGCCGGCAGCCTTTCGAACGAGATCCGCGATTTGCGCCAGCGTCTGTTGCTTCTCTTTGCCGGGCTGCAGGCGACAATCGACTTTCCCGAGGATGTCGAGGCCGTAGATATGCGGCCCGAGGTGCAAGCGATCGGCGAGCGCCTGGCGTGGCTGCTCGACGAGGCCGAACGGGGCATGATCTACCGGGACGGGCTGCGCAGCGCAATCGTGGGCCGGCCAAACGTCGGCAAGAGCAGCCTGCTGAACGCCCTGCTGCGCACGGAGCGCGCCATTGTCACGCCGGTGCCCGGCACCACGCGCGACACGCTGGAGGAGGTGCTGAACCTGCGTGGCGTGCCGCTGCTGCTGGTGGACACCGCAGGCCTGGTAGTGACCGAGGATCCCGTGGAGCGGATCGGCGTCGAGCGTACGCGGCGGGCGCTGGCGCAGGCGGATCTGGCGATCGTCGTCTACGACGGGAGCGTCCTTCCGGCGGAGCAGGACATGGACGTCGCGGCGCTGGCGCAGGGCATCCCCGCCGTGGTGGCGCTGAACAAGAGCGATCTGGGCACGGTACAGGGGTATGACGACCTCTTGCCTGACGCACCGCACGTCAACGTCTCGGCGCTCACGGGGGCAGGCCTCGACACCCTGGAAGAGACACTGCTGGCGGCGGCGTTGGGCGGTGAGGCGCCCGGGCGCGACCCCGTAGCCAGCAATCCGCGCCATCGCGATTTGTTGCGTCGGGCGGCGGCAAGCTTGGAAGACCTGCAACAGTCGCTGGCCAGAGGAGAGCCGCTGGATCTGCTGGCCATCGATCTTTCCGATGCGATCGCGGCCTTGGGCGAGATCACCGGCGAGGAGGCCAGCGCGCAACTGTTGGAGACGATCTTCTCCCGGTTCTGTATCGGCAAATAGCGGGCGCCTGGCCAACGTGAAGGGATGAGGACCATTCTGTGAAATTGGCGATCGTGTTCTCCTGGCTGAACCAGTATGGCGGCGCGGAACGGGTGCTGGAAGTGGTGCACGACATGTACCCTCAGGCCCCGATCTACACGTCGCTGTATCGCCCGTCCGCGCTGCCTGACGCCTACCGCACCTGGGACATCCGGACCTCCTTCCTGGACCGTATGCCCTTGGCCCGGCGCAAACACCAACTCTATCTGCCCTGGTACCCGCTGGCCTTTGAGAGCTTTGACCTGCGCGGCTATGATGCCGTGCTGAGCCTCACCAGCGGCTTTGGCCACGGCGTCATCACCCCCGCCGAGACCGCCCACCTGTGCTACTGTCTGACGCCGGCGCGCTTTTTGTGGAATTACGACGCCTACATCGAGCGCGAGGGCATCGGCCGGCTGGCGCGGCTGGCGCTGCGCCCGGCACTCAAGAACCTGCGCCAGTGGGACCGTCTGGCCGCGGACCGGGTGGACCAGTTCGTGGCGATCTCGCGCACGGTACAACGGCGCATCCAAAAGGTCTACCGCCGCGACTCGACCATCATCTATCCGCCTATCGCCACGCGCCCGTCACAGCCGCAGCCGCCTGAAGACTATTACCTGATCGTGTCGCGCCTGATCCCCTACAAACGCATCGACCTGGCGGTGCGGGCCTTTGGCGAGCTGGGCCTGCCCCTCAGGATCATCGGCGATGGCCGCGACCGCCCGATGCTGGAGCGTATGGCCAGCGAGAACGTCCAGTTCCTGGGATTCGTGGGTAGCGATGCCGAGGTGCGCGATCAGATGGCCCGCTGCCGGGCGCTGATCTTTCCCGGCGAGGAGGATTTTGGCATCACCCCCCTGGAGGCGATGTCGGCGGGGCGTCCGGTGATTGCCTACGCGGCCGGCGGCGCGCTGGACACGGTGATCGAGGGGCAGACGGGCGTCTTTTTCCACGAGCCAACGCCCGAATCGCTGGCGGCGGCCGTGCGCAGACTGGAGGGAATGTCCTTTGCCGCGCCGGCCCTGCAGGCGCACGCCGAGCAGTTCAACGAGGCACGGTTCCAGCGCGAGCTGGACCAGGCGCTGCGGGAGGCTGTGGCTCGCGTCAGAGCATAGGTCTCGATCGGATGCTGATAAAGCGAGGCCGCGGCAAACTGCCGCGGCCTCGCTGTCATGGTCCAGTAGTCTCGCTTTAGCTGAACCGCTCCCAGCGGCCATCTCCGTAGAGCACATAGATGCCGCCCGACGGGCTGTAGATCATCAACCCATTGGTGAAGGACTGCACGGCGCCGTAGAACCCACGCTCGTCGATGGTCCCCCAGCCCAGGGCGCTGCGCACGCCGTAGGTGTTACGCCAGACCTTGCCAAAGCCGCGCTTGGGCTGGTAGTACCCGGGCGGGGCCACGATGCTGGTATCCCATTCGGGCTCGGCGGGCGTCCAGGTGTCCGCCACCTGCTGCCAGGTGCCGTTGGCGTTCAAGACATAGATCTGGGTGTTATCCGAGCGCCAGAACATCCGGCCGGCGATAAAGGTCTGCTCGCCCATCCAGATGGTCCTTTCGGCCTCGGTGGCACAACCCAGGCCGGACTGCACGCGGGCCACGCTGCTCCAAATGCGGCCAAAGCCCATAGTTGGGATGATGCTGCAGGTCGGCGGTGGCGGAGGCGGCGGCGTCCCACCCCCATCCTTGATAAAGCGCACCGCGTCAAAGGCCATGTACCTGGTCGCGTGAGGCTCGCCTGTGAAATCGCTCAGGTACACGAATTCGCCCGCACCCCCGCTAAAGGGGAACGAGCCCAGGCTCACCCACTGGCTGAAGTAGATTGCCTGATTGACGGTGCGTACGTGCTGAGCGCCGTTCAGGTTGACCACATAGTTGGCGCGCGTGGTGTTGGCATAGCGCGACGGGATATAGACCTGCACCTCATAGTTGCCAGGGGTTCCCACGTACGGATACCACTTGCCCCAGTTGTACACACCTGCTGCGCTGTTCTTTGTCCAGTACAGCCAACCGTTGTAGCCCCACTGCGCACTGCGCCAGGCGCTGGCAGGGCCGCCCCAGATGAACCCGGGGCTGCGATCGTCGACGACGATCGTCGTGCCGGTGGCCGGCGGCGGGGTGCCGCGTGACCAGGTGACATTAATGGAAGCATTCCCCGTGGCCTCATAGTAGGCCACGCGGAAGGTGTGGTAGCCCGGCGCAAGATAGCGTGTGGCGATGTAGGTCATGGGCAGGTGGGCATGCCACTCGTTGATCAGGATCACATCATCCACCCAGACGCGAATGCCGTCGTCGGCCCAGGCGCTGAAGGTGTAGGTGCCGCCATCCAGCGTCGCAGCACCCGCCCACTGTGCGGAGAAATAGTCCCCTGGGACGCCTGCCCCTGGCGAGCCCAGTCCCCAGTTAAAGTTCAGCGCGGCCTCGCCGCGTGTCAGGACAGGTGAGCCACTCAGACTGGCGTTGTTGTAATAGTAACCTGTCCAGACCGGCGCCGTGTCGGCCGCCACCTGCCTAGGCAACGCCACCAACCCGCTCAAGACCACCGCCAGC
>CAZYWU010000009.1:0-7067 GCA_964651255.1 uncultured Anaerolineales bacterium | reverse complement strand
GTCGGCCGCCACCTGCCTAGGCAACGCCACCAACCCGCTCAAGACCACCGCCAGCATGACAACCAACTGTAACACGACATGTGACCAGTGGACTGATACGTTTCTCTCGTTCATTCTGTTCACTCCCCTGGGCGAGACTCTTGCGCCCTGCTCTGTTGGCTTGGAAAAAGCCCGCTTGCGCCGCAACAGCATCCTTGGGCTCTCCAGCTGTTAGGTTAACACGCGCGCACTTGTTGTGCAATGGCACTACCATAGACGCTATCACGCCGCGGCCGGTTCCCACAATTCGATATGTTTCCTGTTAATCCTCCTCAGGCTGGCCCCACCAGGCCTCAAAAAAGGCGCGGATGTTCTCCAGCGAGTATCCCTGATTGATCTCCGCCTGACCGATGACGCCGCCGCACGTGTCCCCCAGGGCCAGTTTGACGCGGCTCACCGCTGCACGCACGTCGTCGGGCGTGCCGAAAGGCAGGATGTGCTGCCGGTCCAACTCTCCCCAAAAGGTGATGCGGCCGCGGTAGCGCGCCCCGATCTCCTCGATGGGCATCGTGAACAACTGCGAGTTGATCGCGTCGACGCCGATCTCGATCAGATGCTCATAGAGGGGCAGGATATAGCCGTCCGAGTGCATCAGCGCGAACTTGCCATGGGCATGTGCCAGCGCCACATAGTCGCGGTACAACGGCTTAAAGTACGTGATCCACATCTCTGGCGAGATCAAGAGCGCCCGCGCCGAGCCCCAGTCATCCATGAACGAGATGGCATCCACGTCCGTGCGCACAACATGCTCAAGATGGCGCAGGTAATAGTCGTGGATCATCTCCAGCAGGCGAAACACCTCGGGCACACCCCAGGCGAGGTCCATGTAGACATTCTCGGTGCCCCGCACGAACTGCAGCCGCTCAAAGGGGCGCGGGTTCCCCAGGTGAACAAAGCGATCGCTGTGAGCGCAGGTGCGGTTGACGTTCTCAAAGCCGCGCCCGAGCAGGTCCCAGGGGGGCTGCCAGTGATCCAGCTTGCTCCATTCGTCGAGCGCTGGATGCTTGACCTCACCGATCATGCCGGGCTGGATATTCAGCCAGCGGCTGCCCCAGGGATCTGTCCACTCCCCCGGCACGTACAGAGGTGACTCGTCGGTCGGATCCACGAATCCCGAGTCCCCGAAATCGCGCGGGTACTGGTCCAGCAGCGCCTGAAGCGCCTCCTCCCTGCCGAAAAAGGCCGCGGGCAGCGTCCAGACATCGCGCGCCGGACGGTCTACGCTCTCAAAGCGCAGCGTCCGGATGACACGCTCCCTCGGTGTGATGCCCATTGCCTTGACCTCCGCAGCGCAGAGACACCCGCTTATGTTATCTCTGTCCTCTACCATCATAGCACGTCTGATCCTGTCACGTCCAGCGCTTTTTGCCGTCTCGATGCCCTTTGACGGGCCGCCGGGATGCGGTATGCTCACGGACGTACCGCAGTTCGCCATCAAGGAGCAAGTGACCTATGGCCCGCTCGCTGTTAATTGTCGAGTCCCCTGCCAAGGCCAGGACCATCAGCCGTTATCTTGGCGAGGGATATCAGGTCAAGGCCTCTGTTGGGCACGTGCGCGACTTGCCGGCCAGGGAACTGGGCGTGGATATTGCTCAGGGCTTTGAGCCCATGTACCAGGTCTTGCAGGGCAAAGGGGCCGTGCTGGAAGAGATTCGGGCCGCGGCGCGCACAGCCGAGCGCATCTATCTGGCCACGGACCCTGACCGCGAGGGCGAGGCCATCGCCTGGCACGTGGCCGAGGCGGCCGGTCTCCCGGCGGAGAGAACCCGGCGCATCGTCTTTCACCAGGTGACCAAAGAAGCGGTGCAGCATGCCCTGACGGAGGCGCGCGATCTGGACCGCGATCTGGTCGACGCCCAACAGGCCCGGCGCGTGCTCGACCGTCTCGTGGGGTACCAGATCAGCCCGCTGCTCAGCAAGGCGCTACGCCGGCCGCTCTCGGCCGGCCGTGTCCAGTCGGTCGCCCTGCGGCTGGTGGTGGAAAGAGAGCGCGCAATCCGCGCCTTTGTGCCCGTCGAGTACTGGTCGCTGGACGTGGATCTGCAGCGGCGCACGCCGGAGCATGAAGTGTTCCGGGCACGGCTGCTCAAGATTCGGGGCCAGGACGCCGAGCTCAAGGGGCGCCCCGACGTCGACCAGATCCTGGAGGCCCTCGAGGGCGCCGAGTACGTCGTACACGAGATCGAGGTGGGCCAGCGCCGCCGGCGTCCCCAGCCGCCGTTCATCACCAGCACGCTTCAGGCCGCAGCCAGCAGTCGCCTGGGGTACAGCCCTCAGCTGACGATGCGGCTGGCGCAACAGCTCTATGAAGGCATCGAGGTAGACGGCGCTCCCGTCGGGTTGATCACCTACATGCGGACAGACTCGACACAGGTGGCGACCGAGGCGCAGCACGAGGCGCGAACCTATATTCGCGAACGCTTTGGCCCTGACTATCTGCCCGACCGTTCGCCGCAGTACCGCAGCAAGTCAGCTCTGGCACAGGAGGCTCACGAGGCGATCCGGCCCACCTCCGTCATGCGTACGCCGGAGGCGATGCGCGGCGTCCTGGACGCGCGCCAGGTGAAGCTGTACGAGCTCATCTGGCAGCGCTTTGTGGCGAGCCAGATGGTTCCCGCGCTGTATGAAACCATCCGTGTGGATGTGCTCGCCGCCAGGGATTACCTCTTTCGCGCCACGGGCCAGCGTCTGCTCTTTGCCGGCTACCTGGCTGTCTATCGAGATGATGAGGATGACCAGGAGGAGACACGGACCCTGCCTCCGCTGGTTCAGGGGGAGATCGTCGATCTGCTGGAGCTGCTCCCTGAGCAACACTTTACCCAGGCGCCGCCGCGCTATACCGAGGCGACGCTGATCAAGGAGCTGGAGGCGAACGGGGTGGGGCGCCCCTCCACTTACGCCAGCATCATCAGCGTCATCGAAGACCGGCAGTACGTGGTCAAGACGAGGCAACAGCTTGCGCCCACCGATCTGGGCATGGTCGTATGCGACGGTCTTGTGGCGGCCTTTACGGACATCATGGATGTGGGCTACACCGCCGAGATGGAGACCCATCTGGACGAGGTGGCCAGCGGCAAGCTCGGCTATCGCAGCATGCTGGAGGGCTTTTACGGGCCTTTCTCGCAGACTCTGGCCAGTGCGCGCCCGGTGCTGGATGCGGCCATCGAGGCATCGTTGGCATCCAACCTTTCGGTCGCGGATGGGGAGCTGGTATGCCCGGAGTGCGGCCGACCGCTGCAGGTCAAACTCAGCCGGGCCGGACGCTTTTTGGGGTGCACGGGCTACCCCGAGTGTCGTTACACGCGCGATCTGGACGAGTCCGGCAAGCCGCGCGATGCAGAGGATGTCTACGCAGAGGGCGAAGTATGTGACAAGTGCGGCGGGCGCATGAAGATCATCACCCGCGGCAAGTTGCGATTCCTTGGATGTGAGCACTATCCCGCATGCAAGAACACGCGGCCCATCCTGAGCGAGCGCATCAAGCAGCTGGCGAAGGAGACGAGCTGCCCGGTCTGCGGGTTGACGCCGCTGGTTCCCAGGTCCGGACGCTATGGTGAGTATCTGTATTGCCCTACCTGCGACGCTACCTATTCCCTGCGCAAGCTGGGGCTGACCGGCGGCGCCAGGGGGCCGCGGGAAGCCGATTCCGCCGTAGAAAAGGTTGACCTGGCGTGCCCCCTGTGCGGTCATCGGGGCCTGGAGCGGCGGGAGGGCAAGTACGGGCCCTATTACCGCTGCCCGGCGTGCAAAAAGAACATTTCTGAGAAAAAGATGAATGCTCCGGGAGAAATGCCCGCGGCTCCCGAGGGCAGTACGCAATCAAAGGCACGCGCCGGTGGCAGTAAACCGCGGCGCAAACGAGCATCAAAAGGGCGCGCCGGGGAGTCCGGCCAGGCATAGCACAAAAGGGCGGCCCAGGGGTCGCCCTTTTCGCGATACTGTACCGGTTCGCTACTTGATCTGGACAGTGGCGCCGGCCTCTTCGAGCTTGGCCTTGGCAGCCGCGGCGGCGGCCTTGTCCACGCCCTTGAGCACCTCGGAGGGGGCCTCGTCCACAAGGGCCTTGGCCTCGCGCAGGCCCAGCGTCGTGAGCTCGCGTACGGCCTTGATGACCTGGATCTTTTGGTCGCCCGCCGCGGTAATCACGACGTCGAACTCGGTCTGCTCTTCCTCTTCCTCAGCTGCTGCCGCTGCGGCCACGGGGCCAGCGGCTGCAACGGCCATCGGGGCCGCGGCGCTCACGCCAAACTTTTCCTCGAGCGCCTTGACCAGTTCGGCCAGCTCAAGCACGGTCATGTTGGCGATAGCATCGATCAGTTCTTGCTGCGTCATTCTACGATCCTCCCGTAATTCTCGAACAAAGGGTGTTGGCAACGTACGAACACGTGTGTGCTGCTTAGGATTCTGAGCCCTCGAGCTGTTGTGCCCGCGCGTTCAGCACGTTCATTACGCCGCGAACCATCGCTGCGAGCGTGCCCACGAGGCCGCTGATCGGCGCCTGAATGCCTCCCAGCAACTGGGCCATGAGCACCTCGCGCGAGGGCAGGTCTGCGAGAGACCGAATCTGCTCCGCGGTGGCGAGTTTGCCGCCCACGATCCCGCCGACGATCTGCAAGCGCTCGTTGCTCGTGCGCGCAAAGTCGTTCAGCACCTTGGTGGTTGCCGCGACGTCGTCGTAAGCAAAGGTCACCAGACTCGGGCCGCTCGTCAACTCATTGCTGATCGGCAAGCCCTGTTCCTGCAGCGCCAGTTGCATCAGGCTGTTCTTGACGACGACGACATCGCCGCCTGAAGCTCGGATCTGCCGGCGAAACGCGGTCATCTGAGCGACGTCGATCCCGCTATAGTGCGACCAGATCAGCACCTGGGCTCGCCCCAGCTTCTCTCCGTACTCTCGGACCAGTCGTTCCTTTTCCTGACGTGTTAGAGCCAAAGTATATCACCTCCCTCACAAAAAAAGGTCTTTGCGCCATAGCACGCAAAGACCCGGGAAACCCCTGTGATGTCTCTGCCTCGGCAGGCGTGCTGATTAAGCGATCGACGCACCTGCTGTCTATGGCAAGCAATGGGACAACGTATTCAGTTACTCACGGACGTCAGGCGGCGCGCATCGAAGACGCAGCCTGTATGTTGAGCGGCACGCCCGGGCTCATCGTCGCCGTAAGCGTAATGCTCTTGATGTACTGGCCCTTGGTTGTGGCCGGGCGGGCAGCAACTATTGCGTTCATGACGGCCGTCAGGTTCGCCATGAGTTCCTGTTCGCTAAAGCTGGTCTTGCCTATCGGAACGTGCAGGTTTGCCGTGCGATCCGTGCGGAATTCGACACGCCCCTGCTTGAGCTCCCGAATGGCTCTGCCGATATCCTCGGCCTGCACTACGGTCCCCGTGCGCGGGTTCGGCATCAGGCCACGCGGACCGAGCACACGACCCAAACGCCCCACCTTGCCCATGACCTGCGGCGTGGCCACAGTCGCATCAAAGTCGATCCAGCCTCCCTGGATGCGGTCGATGAATTCGTCTGTGCCGACATACTCTGCCCCGGCCTCCTGCGCCAGCCGTACGGCCTCGCCTTCGACAAAGGCCATGACCCGAACCTGCTGGCCGGTTCCTGAGGGCAGCATCACCGTGCTGCGCACCTGCTGGTCGGCGTGCCGCGGGTCGACGTTCAGACGGACATGCAACTCTACCGTCTCATTGAACTTGGCGCGAGGCATGCTCTTGAGCACTGCCACGGCCTCTACCGGGTCGTACTCGCGGTCTCTCTGGACCAGCTTTAGCGCTTCTAGATACCGTTTACCGTGTTTTGGCATGTTTCTCTCCTTGTGGTTCTGGCGGATGATTCAAGCGACCATCCTCCCACCCATACAGGGATTGCTCCCTGAAAACCCACTAATCCTTGATCGTGATGCCCATGCTCCGGGCAGATCCTTCGAGCTGCGCCATGGCGCCCTCGACGTCAACAGCGTTAAGGTCAGGCATTTTCATCTCGGCGATCTCACGCAGCTGTGCCCGGGTAATCGAAGCCACCTTCTGCGTGTTCGGCGTGGCCGATCCCTTGCCAACACCCGCTGCCTTGAGCAAAAGATCCTTAGCAGGCGGCGTCTTGGTGACAAAGGAAAAGGACCGATCCTGATAGATGGTCACTTCGACCGGGATTACCGTTCCCGCCTGAGCCTGTGTCCGAGCATTGTATTCCTTGCAGAACTGCATGATGTTGACGCCGTGTTGGCCGAGCGCCGGGCCCACGGGCGGGGCCGGATTGGCCTTGCCGGCCTGAATCTGCAGCTTGACAATCGCCATGATCTTTTTCGCCATCTCGCTCTACCTCTCCGTGCAGACTGGTCCCTCCGGGCGGGGCAGCCTAGACCTTTTCTACTTGAAGAAAATCCATCTCGACCGGGGTCTCACGTCCAAAGAAAGAGACCAGCACACGGACTTTGCCGCGCTCGGGATAGATCTCGTCCACCACTGCCATAAAGTCCGCAAAAGGTCCCTCGACAATGCGCACCGTCTCCCCCAGGCGGAAGTTGACCTTGATCCGCGGCTGCTCGGCCTCCATGCGATCGAGGATCTTGCTCACCTCGGACTCTGTGAGCGGAATGGGCCGCGTGCCAGATCCGACAAAGCCGGTGACGCCGGGCGTATTTCGCACGACGTACCACGACTCGTCATCCAGGATCATGTGAACAAGGATGTAACCCGGGAACACGCGCTTGCGCGTGGTGCGCTTTTTCCCCTCGCGGATCTCCACCTCTTCTTCGGTGGGCACCACGACCTCAAAGATACTGCCCTGCATGTCCATGGTCTCAATACGCTGCTCGAGGTTTTGCTTGACCTTGTTCTCGTACCCCGAGTAGCTGTGGACCACATACCAGGATCCAACGGGCTTCTCAGAACTCGCCTCGACCCCAACATCCTCGTCCTGATCTTCAGGTACGAGGTCTTCCGTGCCCATGTTTTCCATGGCCATGTCTTCCATGGCCATGTCTTCCGGATCTTCTGTAAGGTCCATGAACTCGCTCTCTGTC
>CAZYWU010000008.1:29116-67325 GCA_964651255.1 uncultured Anaerolineales bacterium | reverse complement strand
CGCAAAACTGTACTTGAATGATCCTCATTTCGCATTACAGCGGGGTTTGGAGCTGTGCGCAGAGTATGTTATGCTAATCGATGGCGTTCGGGATATTCCGAACCCGTATCTGAAAGGAGACGAACATGGAGCTCAAACACAGTGGCTCGGAGCGCGGTGGCTTTCCTAGCGCCGCAGCGAACGCAGCCCGGCGCGCGCTGCAAGTCGTCGTCGGCGTCCTGCTCGTGGACAGGGAACTGAACTCGACCGAGTACGAAGACCTGTACCATATCCCCTGGTAGTAGTTTCATAACTGAATCGACCGGCGCGGTAGCCGGTCTTTACAAACGGTCAGCACCTGCGGCACGGCGCCGCAAGGGCTGGCGCTTTTTTTTGTTGACGGCACCTGCGACCGTGTCTAAACTGATGGTCAGGAGGTACAGGCCATGTCTTGTTGGCACGATGGATTTGTCGATACCAATGGCATTCGTATGCACTACTGGCGCACAGGCACGCCGGAAAAGACTCCGGTCGTGTTCTCCCATGGCGCCACTGACAACGGGCTGTGCTGGTCTCGCACGACGCGCGCCCTGGAGGCCGAGTACGATGTCATCATGGTCGATGCCCGGGGCCACGGCCTCTCGGACAAGCCCGAGAGCGACTATGGCCCACGGCAATCGGGCGATGACCTGGCCGGTCTGATCACGGGACTGGGGCTGGACCGCCCGCACCTGGTGGGTCACTCGATGGGGGGCGAGATCTCGGCCAACTGTATCGCTGATCATCCGGGACTGGCCCGAAGCCTGGTGGTGTTGGACTCGGGCTTTATCTCCAACGGCGGCGCCTTCGGCGGGTCGTCTGAAAACGCAGAGGAGCGGATCGCGCGCTCGCGCGAGGGTGTGCTGCACATGCGGGAGCTGGGCATGGATGGCCTCCTGGCCCGGCTGGATCGCGAGAGTCCGAACTGGCATGAAGAGGAGCGAAGGCCCTGGGCCGAGAGCAAGCTACAGGTCTCTCCAGACTATGGGCGCTTTTTTGCGCAGGACAAGCGGCCCTGGCAAACGATCTTGGCCGCGATCGACTGCCCGATGCTGTTGATGGTGGCAGAGCCGCATCTGGGATCGCATACACAGTGGGAGGCGGCCGTGCAGGCCACCGGCATCTGGCGACAGGGAACCCTCGTGCACATCCCGGAGGCGGGGCACAACCTGCAACGGGATCAATGGGACACTTTTATGCGGCGGCTGCGCGACTGGCTGGCGGCGCACTAGCTCGGCAAGGCGTAGAAAAAGGACCCGGCACTGCGGGTCCCTTTCTGTTATCCTTGCACCAACTCAGGTGCGGTAGTGGGCGTTGATGTCTACATAGGCGTGGGAGAGATCGCTGGTCCATACCGTCGCGCTGGCCTCTCCCTGGCCCAGGTCGATACGGATAGGGATCTCACGACGCGCAAGAATTGCGCTGGCGCGTTCCTCGTCGACCTGGTAGGGGCCACCATCCCGCACCAGCTCCAGATCGCCCATCCAGACGCGGACGGCGTTCGGGTCCAGGGGCACACCCGCATAGCCAACCGCACAGACGATTCTGCCCCAGTTGGCATCCTGGCCATAGATGGCGGTTTTGAACAGTACGGATTTGGCGACTGACATCGCTACCTGGCGCGCCTCCGGCCGGTTCTTTGCGCCCGTGACGGCTATCTCGATAAAGCGCGTCGCCCCTTCGCCATCCATCACCAATCCCTTGGCCAGAGACACAGTCACCTGCTTGAGTCCCTCGAGGAACGCATCATAGAGAGGCGACGCTGCGTCCGAGATCTCGGGCATGCGCGCGAGTCCATTGGCAAGAAGCACGGCAGTATCGTTAGTGCTCATGTCGCCATCAATGGTGATCATGTTCAAGCTCTCGCCCGCCGCCTCGACGAGGGCAGCGTGGGCTGGCAGAGGAGAGATGCGCGCGTCCGTGGTGATAGTCACCAACAGCGTGGCCATATTGGGGCTGATCATGCCGGCACCCTTGGCCATCCCGGCAATGACAAACTCGATCCCATCCGTCTTGACAGTTACGGCCACTTCCTTGGGGACGGTGTCGGTGGTCATAATGGCCCGGGCTGCCTGGTGGCCGGCCTCGACGTCTTTCGAGAGCATCTGCGCACCCCGGGAAATCCCGTCCAGTACTCGGTCCATCGGCAACATCTGGCCGATGACACCTGTGGACATGACCAGATAGTCCTGGAGGTCGCCGCCGAGTAACTGCGCCATGGCTGCGGCCATGCCCTCTGCGTCTCGCAAACCGGCTTCTCCGGTGCATGCATTGGCGCAACCGCTGTTGATCACTACCCCCCGCTGGTTCGTGGGGTTGGTCAGGATGGCTTGCTGGTCATAGAGCACCGGGGCAGCCTTGAAGAGATTGGTGGTAAAGACGGCCGCGCCCACACAGGGCTTGATGGAGCGAACCAGGGCGAGATCAAGCCTGCCCGATGCCTTGATACCGGCGGCGATGCCAGCGGCCTCAAAGCCCTGGACAGAAGTGATCGATCCGTCTGGAATGATGCGAACCTCAACGCCCATGCCTCTGACCTCCTCGTGCACGCGTCAAAATCGCCGCGAGTATAGGGCGTGCCCAGGGCTGTGTCAATGTCGCGTGGTGGCAGACACGCGTGAATTGCCATTCACCCGCGCGGATGGCACCGTTGTTGAGGCACCTCTGATGAGTCGCAGGGGAAGCTATGGGTGCTATGCCCGTCGCGACTTCAGGCGGTCCGGCTGCCCTATAGCGGCGATCGGCTAAGCATGGTCATCGTGCTCCCTGCCAGGGGGCTCAGCCTGGATCGATGGGTCGCGCGGCTTGACGCCGGGGTATGGACTGAACTGACTAGCTCTCTGCGCCAGGCAGAGGGCACCGTCGCAATCCCGCGATTCAAGGTGTCGTTCGAGAGCACGCTCAACGAGCCGTTGCCCGCCATGGGGATGGCCATCGCCATGAACCCCGCGACGGCGCAGTTCGACCGCATCCATGAACTGGATCTGCCCACCTGGATCAGTCAGGTGCGGCACGAGAGCTTTGTGCTGGTGAATGAAGAAGGAACGCAAGCAGCCGCCGTGACAACTGTAGAGATGCGAGCGCTGGGAGCAGCGCCCACTACATCCTTCAGCCCTGTGGTAGATCGCCCCTTTGCGTATGCCATCCAGGATGATCACACCGGTGCGATGTTGCTTCTCGGCGTCATGCACGAACCGCTCCAGGCCGAGTCGGGGGTGTTTGGCGGGGCTTTACCGGTGTCAACCGCAGGCCTGAGAGTAGTGAAGTCCCTGGGCAACGCTGGCTTACGGTGGACAGTTGCCCACCCCTGTGGTAGACTCCAAACATCCGATTGGCAGGAGGTAATCCAATGAAGCGATCGTGGGAGTCCATTCTCACCCTGAGTGTGGTTCACTTTATGCTGTTTCCCGAGACACAGGCTGGTAGCGGGCCGATCGTAGAGACGATCGAGAAGCTGGCCCTCGATGATTTTCTCGGCGGCGTGGAGATCACACGTATCACCAGCCCGGAGGATCGGGCCACCGTGCGCAGCATCGCCATGCAGAGCGGCCTCAAGATCGGGTTTGGTGCCCAGCCCGCGCTGCTATCCACAGGGCTCAGCCTGAACGATCTGGACGAGACGGGCCGTCTCAAGGCTGTGGATCTGATCAAGGCCTGTGTAGATGAGGCCGCTGAGATGGGCTGCGCCCGCATGTCTTTTCTCACCGGTCGCGACCCCGGCGATGCCGACCGCCCTCGCGCACTGGACGCTCTGGCCGCCTCGCTGCGGACGCTCTGTGCCTATGCAGCTGACAAAGGCCTGGCACTGGCCGTCGAGACCTTTGATCGGGATGTAGACAAGAAAGCACTGCTCGGTCCTTCGGATCTCTCGGCTGCGTTTGCCAGGCGAATGCGGGAAGAATTCCCGAGCTTTGGCCTGCTCTACGACCTGAGCCATATGCCCCTGCTCCGGGAAAGTGCTCGCGAAGCGTTGACCACGTTGCAGCCCTATCTGGTACATATCCATGTCGGCAATGCCGTCACGATTCCCGGCATGCCAGGCTATGGCGATCTGCATCCGCGGTTTGGCTATCCCAACAGCGCCAACGATGTGCCCGAGCTGATCGAATTCCTGCAGACGCTGTTCGAGATCGGGTACCTGGACAAGAAGAATGAAGGGGCCAAGCCCTGGGTTGGCATCGAGGTCAAGCCTCAGGCGCCCGAGCAATCCGAGCTGGTCTGGGCTCAGACCAAGCGCACCTGGCGTGCTGCCTGGTCCGCGATCTAGGCCGCTTCACCAGAGTCTGGCGAGCAAGGAGCCCTCGCAGTGCGTAACCGAATGCTGATCATCGTTCTTGCAGTTCTGGCCATTCTGACATGGGCGGCACTGTTGACCTTTATGCAGCGACAACCGCCTGTGCCCGTGAATCAGCTGATCTTTGTGGTGATGTTCGCGTGCGGGGTCGTGTGCACGTCCGTGCCGTTATCCTATGCACTCAATGCACGCTTTGCTCCCACGCTGGGCAGCGGCGGCGATATGAATCGCTCGCTGCGCCAGGGCATGCTGCTGGGACTGGTGAGCGGTGTGATGATGGCGCTGCATCTGATGCGGATGCTGCCGCCCGAACGTGGCGTGGTTCTGCTCGCGATCGTGATATTGCTGGAGTTGTTGTTCTACATCCGTCGCCGGTAGAGTTCATATCGCTGAGATGAAAGAGCGCGGGCGGTGCCATCTGGCACCGCCCGCGCGTAATTCCTGCGGCCAGATCAGCGGATGGCCTTTTCCGTGTCGCGATCAAAGATGTGCATATTGTCCATATTGAACAGCACCTGCACCCGGTTACCGACCCGGATTGCAGTGCGCGGGTCGACGCGAGCGATAAAGCTCTTGGTACCGGCCACGAGGTAAAGGAATACCTCGTTACCCATCAGCTCAGTGACATCCACGTTGCACTCTACCGGCGCGCCGTTGATGCCCGGCGGGGCATACTGCGGGTCGTGCACATCCTCGGGGCGGATGCCGAAAATGACCTCTCGTCCGAGGTACGCCTTGAGGGCATCTCGTCGTTCCGTCGGCAGTGGGACACGAAACGCTCCGGCGTCCAGGTACATCTTGTCCGCGTCACCTGTGAGCGTACCATCGAAAAAGTTCATCGCGGGGCTGCCGATAAAGCCGGCCACAAAGACGTTGTCCGGGAAACTGTACAGGTGCTGTGGCGTATCGAGCTGTTGCAGGATGCCATCGCGCATCACCGCGATGCGCGTGCCCATGGTCATGGCCTCCATCTGGTCGTGCGTCACATAGATGAATGTGGTCTCCAGCCGCTGGTGAAGCTTGCTCAGCTCTGCACGGGTCGCGACGCGCAACTTGGCGTCGAGGTTCGAGAGCGGCTCGTCCATCAGAAAGACGGCTGGGTCGCGGACGATGGCCCGCCCCAGAGCGACGCGCTGCCTCTGACCGCCGGATAGCGCCTTGGGCTTACGGTCGAGCAGTTCCTGGATGCCCAGGATTCGCGCGGCCTCGTTCACACGATTGTCGATTTCCGCCTTGGGCGTCTTGCGCAGCTTCAGGCCAAAGGCCATATTGTCATAGACGCTCATGTGCGGGTACAGGGCATAGCTCTGGAACACCATGGCGATGTTCCGGTCCTTGGGGGCTACATCATTCACCAGGTTGTCGCCGATGTAGATGTTCCCGGAGGTGATCTCCTCAAGACCCGCGAGCAGACGCAATGAGGTCGTCTTGCCGCATCCGGAGGGGCCGACGAATACGAGGAACTCTTTGTCGGCGATCTCAATCGTGAGGTCGTTGACCGCGACTACGTCGCCGAACTGTTTGGTTACATGATCGTACGTTACACCGGCCATTGAAGCTCCTTATATCTCAGAAACACTGGTGCGCTCACCACGGAGGCCGAACTCTTCGGTCAATTGCCGGGCACTGGCCTGGCAATTGGGCATCAAGCCAAAACCGTCCTCCCGTGGGGCAGATCCTTTGAACACCATCGGTCTTGAAATCTGCACACCTCCCCTCAATGGTCGTTGGCGAGGCGCGACGGCGCGCCCCTTTTGCGGTTATCGCCAGCGAGCGCCTTGCAGCCGCTCACTATGGTCACAGTGTATGCAATGTGAAATACAATGTCAACCAGAATCACCAAATTCGGTGCAAATCGCGATACTTTCGCTTGCCCCCGCCACCAGTATTGCGGTCAGGGCGGCGTTGTCCAGCGATCGCCGGCTGCGCGCATCCAGAAGTGGCCACGACCCAGTCGGCATGTACCGACGACGCTTGACGGCGCATCCCGGTAGCCGATAATCCGATTAGGGCTAATCGCTCGAGTATCCACGCGGTCGCCTCCAGCGGCATGGTCCGGCACACGCAGGCGCTGGTGTGGACCGCGGCCAGCGAGCCATCGGGCGGCCTGGCCATCGCCCGCTTGCAGGAACGAGATTCTGCCCGTAAAGGAGGAGTAGCCGTGACAGATAACCTGTCAGATCGCACACGCAGCTTGATCCTGGAAGCACAACGCAACGAGCTTACAGAGTACATGATCTACGATCGCCTGGCCGCGAGGCAAGGTGACACCGAAAACGGCCGCGTGCTGAAACGGATCGCGCAGGACGAGCTGAACCACAATCTCTTCTGGAAGCACCATACAGGGGTGGACGTAGGACCGGACCGCTTCAAGGTCTGGCGCTATGTGCTGCTCAGCCGTGTCCTAGGCCTTACCTTTGCCACCAAGCTGATGGAGAATGGCGAGCGGTCGGCACAGGAGCTGTACGAGGCGGTCTCACAAGAGCTGCCAGAGGCGCGCCACCTCGTAGAAGATGAAGATGAGCATGAGCGGGTGCTGCTGGGAATGCTCGATGAAGAGGGACTGCGCTATGTAGGATCTGTTGTCCTGGGGCTGAGCGATGCCCTGGTAGAGCTGACCGGCAGCCTGGCCGGGTTGACGTTGGCACTGCGCAACACGCGGTTGATCGCAACCACGGGGCTGATCGTGGGCTTGAGTGCCTCGTTATCTATGGCTGCCTCGGAGTATCTCTCAACCCAGTCTGAGGGAGATGGTCGCGACCCCAAACGTGCCAGCCTCTACACCGGGGCAGCGTATGTCATGACCGTGCTGCTGCTCATCCTGCCCTACGTTGTCTTTGGCAACTATCTGGTCGCCCTGGGCATGACGCTCGTTCTGGCCATGCTGATTATCCTGGGGTTCACCTACTATGTCAGCGTCGCGATGGATGTGCCCCTCCGCAAACGGTTCGTGCAGATGGCGGGCATCAGCCTGGGGGTAGCCGTGTTGAGCTTTGCCATTGGGTATGTGGTGCGCGAGGTGTTTGGCATCGACGTGTGAGTTCTCGCTGCCGTGTGCCTCCGGGTGCTGCGCGAGGCTTACCGGTACGGCCGCCGCAGGGTCGCGTGTCTATCATGAACAGAATCCCAGGCGGCTCGGCAGGAAGGACCTCCAGAATCGCCCGGCGCACTGCATCGAACTTAGCGGTCGATCCTCGTTGGCCTGCCGCCGACGCCCGGCAGATAGCACTCCTTGTCCTCGGTCGTAGCAGGGTACTTCTCTATCAGGCTTTGACCTTGCGTGGACTCCAGTCGCCCTTGCGCTTGATAAGGTGGTCGCCTTTGGCGTAGCCCTTTCTGGCCTGGATCTTTTTCACTTTGCCGCTTGCCGTCCTGACAAAGGCATAGGTGACGTGCCGGGTTGTGGAACTGCCGTCGTCGTCGGTGTCCACAACCTCCTCCACCCGCATGCGCTCGATGATCCCTTCATACTGTCGCGTTAGCCGCCAAAGAATCCAGACCAGTGCTACGAACGCCCCGCCCGCAATGTACGGCCAGGCGTCCTGTGGTGCGGCCCCATAGTTCGAGTTGATATAAATGGCAGTTACCACCAGCAGCGCCCAGAGAAGCAGGGGGAGGACGAACCCCAAGCGATTCGTGCCAGGCGACGTGCTCGGCACCGCCGTGGCAGCGGCTGGCAAAGGCACTGCCGGACCGGCTGCGGCGCGCACCGGCGGAGTTGTGCTTGCAGGTGTCTGCGTCTGCGTACGCACCGGCGCCGGCGCGACCGGTGGAGGCGGCGGCGTCATCGCTACCGGCGGGGCTGATCTGGGCGGCTCTCCCACAGACCAGGCGCCATTCTCCCATACGTACCAGTGTCCTGTGCGTTCCTGCAGCATCCACACGCGGCCGCGCTCGTCGGTCACCTGCAGCGCATTCAGCCTGGCCCGATAGGTTTCTTCGTCCAGCGTGCCCGCCTGGCGGCTGGCCTCCAATAGCTGAAACTGCTGCTCGGCCTGGGCAAAGTCCATGCTGCCTCCTAGAGCTGTAAGGTCCCTTTGGCTTGAGATTGCTGCACCGCTCTACACCTGCGTAGCGTATGCTCGATTCGACCTGGTGTCAAGAAAATGCCCGTGAATGTGGGCACCATGAGCAAGCATGACCAACATCCCGGCAATATCCGCAAAAGACCTGTTCCCTGAGCGTCGATTATGTTATAATCTGGTTAGAGGGCAGTGTGCGTATGGGCTGCTCTGCGGTGTGGGTCGCCCGGTTGTCCTCACCGCCGGCACGGACCATCTGCCCGGAGCGACAGTTCCGGGCAACGATGACAGCAAGGAGGTCGACGATGGCAGTCATAACCATGTCTCGACAGGTTGGCTCTGGCAGCGACGAACTGGCACAGCGGCTCTGCGAGGAACTTGGGCTGATCGCTTTCGACAAGCGGTTGATGGCCCGGGTTGCATCGGAAGTGGGTATCTCGACCAGCGAGATCGTGGACTATTCGGAGGAGGAGTACGAGCGTCGAGGGTTTTTCGACCAGCTATTCAGGCGTTCACGGCCGGTGGCAGAGTTCTCCATGTGGGTTGGCAGCCCCTCGGTGGGTTATGAGAGGCGCGCCCGGATCCTGGATGAGCATGGGGCCATCGATCTCATCCGCGCTACCGTGAATGCGGCCTATGAGCGGGATAATGTCCTGATCATGGGACGTGGTGGCCAGGCCATTCTTGAGGGCAAGCCGGACGTCCTGCATGTCCGCGTCGTGGCAACCTTTGAGGATCGTGTGTCGCGCCTGCAACAGGAGCAGAACATGACGCCCAGCCAGGCGCGGCGCTACATCCAGGAGAGCGACGCGTCCAAGGATGAGTACCTTCGCGTGTTCTTCGATGTCGATCCTAACGACGCCACGCTGTATCATCTCGTAGTCAACACCAGCAAGGTTGGGATCGAAGGGGCGCTGGCGCTCATCCGGCGGGCTCTCGACCTGGTGCCTGCGCGCCCTGCGACTGTGAGCGAGGCCCCTGCCTGAGTGGTCACCTGAACAGCCGGGCGGCGTGGGTTCTGAGGCGTCCGGAGCAGCACAACCTGGAACAGGCGGAAGCTGGATGAGATTGCAGCGTTCAGTTTCCGCCTCCCCAGTGCAGTACGGCATGCCTGTGCTGTCACAGCTTGTCGGCAGGTTGCCTTTGTCTCAAGCGTTGGTGCTTGTGCTGATCCGGGGGGTGCGTTGGCCGCATCGAGTAGCGAGAAACGAGGAGTCACCATGTCTCTGTTCCGTGATCGAGCCGATGCTGGACGCAAACTTGCGGCTCTCCTCCCGACTCTGGACGCGGATGACTCTGTGCTCGTGCTGGGACTGCCCCGCGGCGGTGTACCCGTGGCGCTAGAGCTGTCCCGTGTTTTGCGTGCCCCTCTGGATGTCTTTGTCGTGCGCAAGCTGGGAGCGCCCATGCAGCCAGAGCTGGCGCTGGGCGCCATCGCCACCGGCGGCATCTGTGTGCTCAATCAGGAACTGATCGATTTGCTTGCTGTCGAGCCCGATGTGCTCGATCAGATTATCGCCCGGGAACGTGAGGAGCTCATCAAGCGCGAGCGGGAGTATCGTGGTAACCTGCCTCCTCTGCGAGTGGAGGGAGCCACGGTCATCATGGTCGATGACGGCTTGGCGACAGGGGCATCGATGCGTGCTGGGCTCACAGCTCTTCTTGAGGGTAATCCTGCCCGTGTCATTGTCGCTATCCCGGTGGCTCCGCCCGAGACTCTGGCAGCGATTCGCAGAATGGTCGATCAGGTGGTCTGTATCGCGACGCCGGATCCTTTCTACAGCGTCGGTGCCTGGTATGCGCGGTTCGATCAAGTCAGTGATGATCAGGTGCGGGCGTGTCTGCGTGAGGCGCGCACCTGGAGTCACGCTACTGCTTGAGGCCTGTCATGGGTGTGTCCGACCGCCCCACACCGCTCGTGGAGACCGTTGCGCTCCCCGCTGATGGGGTTACGCTACAGGGTGATCTGGTCGCTCCGGCAGACGCCCTGGGACTCGTGATCTTTTGCCACGGTAGCGGCAGCTCGCGGCACAGCCCGAGGAACCGGCGGGTTGCTTCCGACCTGCAAGCCGTCGGGTTGGCGACGCTTCTTCTCGACTTGCTCACTCCCGGAGAAGAGCAAAGTGATCTGGCCAGCGGCCGCTGGCGATTCGACATTGAGCTGCTCGCGGGACGGGTCGCTGCTGCTGTGCACTATTCACAGAGCGACAGGCGCATTTCCGGTCTGCCCATCGGGCTGTTCGGTTCGAGCACCGGGGCCGCCGCGGCCCTCGCGGCTGCCGCGGAGTCCGGATCAGCCGTACGGGCAGTCGTATCGCGGGGCGGACGGCCCGATTTGGCCGCTGACGCGCTCCCGCGTGTACTCGCCCCCACACTATTGATCGTCGGCGGGCGTGATACGCTCGTGCTCGAGTTGAACCGGCAGGCGGCACAAAGGCTCGTCGCCGCGGAGGTGGCCGTCGTTCCCGGAGCCACTCACCTCTTTGAGGAGCCGGGCGCCCTGCAGTGCGTCTCGCAGCTGGCGGCCGACTGGTTTGTGCGACACCTGTCAGCGGCTTTTCCCGGTTCCGCCGACCAGAGCGCGGGCCGCCAGTGAGCGAGTGTATGCCGGCACGTGCCACCCGAAACCTGCGCGCCCGCCTGGGCGATCCTGTGCGTCAGCCCGTAGCTATCATTTGCTCTCGTGGCAAACACGCGTTGGGCCAGTCGTTGGAGGCTCTGCTCGCCGTCGAGGGGCTCGAGACTGTGTATTGCACTCTAGAACCGGGTGCCGCAGACAGAACTCTCGATTATGCCACCAAGCTGGCCCTTGAGGCGAGCGTACAGGGCACGCTGGTACTGCTGATCGAGCCGCCCCACGCGGTCTGGCTCTTTGCCACGGCGGGCAGGCCCGACACGGGTCTTCTCATCCCCGACGACCATCTCTACTGCGACTGGCTCCTCTCCTATGACGGGCTCCTGCGCATCCTTCAGGCCGATTATGGCGAACTTGTCCGGTTCCGGCGACAGCTGCTCGCGGCGCTCTCATCAACGTGCCTGTTGCACATCCTTACGCCATCTGGCACCGATCTGGTCTGTCAGTGCGGCACCTGGCTCGGTCTGGATGGCGAGGTCTGCATGGCACCTTTGGCTGGAACGGCTCGCGGCCGGCTGGTGATCGATGGGGCGCTGTACGATGGGCTGCCACGAGCGCCCATTTCGCTTGACATTGCGGACGGACACGTAACGAGCCTGGATGCATTGGACGATCAAGCAGATGCGCTCGTCGCGATGCTCCGCGGGGATCTCTGCCGCGATGCCGGGGCCTCTGTTTTGGCCGAGGTTGGTCTGGGGATCAATCCCTGCGCTTGTCCCTCTGGCGGCATCATGGAAGCGGAGATGGTGCGAGGGACGGCTCACATTGGCTTTGGGGAAAACCGCACGCTTGGCGGAAGCAATGTAAGCACCATCCACATCGATGTCGGACTCCTGATGCCGACGATCACGGTGGACGGGCGCTTGCTCTGCGATGCAGGTAACTATCTGATGTAGCACAAGACCGGGCTCTGTCGGGCGATAAATCGTTACTCCGTGATAGCATTTTTGTGGGGAACCTGTTAACGTGCTCTCGTGGGGACTCTGGACGCTCACAATCCGGACGGATTTGATCTATAATACCGCCAGGACAGTCAAGCGTCAGGGCTACGCATAGACATCCTGGCTGACGACCAGAAGGAAAGGAAGAGGATGAATAAAGCTACTGTTATCGCCCTGGTTGTGCTGTTGCTCGGGGCCATTACCATTTGTGGGCTGGGCGGCGTCGCGGCGGTGCTGTTCCTGCGCGGTCCTTTCTTCTCGGACGAGGCGCCCGCGATAGCGAACGCCGTGCCGTCTACGGAGATAGTGCCTGAGACCCCAGTTCCGACGACTACCATGGAGCAGGCCTTGCTGCCTACGCTTCCCAGTGCAGAGGGCGGGCTCTTGTCGGATGGCTGGGCGCAGAGCGTCGAGTTCAGCGACTATACTGCGCTCTACAAGCAGGTGGAGCCGGCCGTCGTGGCGATCTTGACGTATGTTGAGCAAATGGGTCAGCTGGGCTCGGGCTCCGGTTCAGGTTTCATCATTGACGAGAGCGGCATCATTGTCACCAATGAGCATGTAATCGCCGATGCAGTGCGCGTCGAGGTGCTCTACTTTGATGGCACCCCAGCCAAGGCCACGATTCTCGGCAGTGATGTGGACAGCGATCTGGCCGTGCTCAAGGTCGATAAACTGCCGGATAACGTCACGGTGCTGCCTTTGGGCGATTCGGACCAGGTGGAGCCGGGTCAGCCAGTGGTAGCCATCGGCAATCCCTTTGGCCTGCAGAACACCATCACATCGGGGATCGTGTCAGCAGTGGGCCGCATGATTCCGGCCCGTATCGGAGCGTTCTCGATCCCTCAGGCGATCCAGACGGACGCCGCCATCAACCCCGGCAACTCGGGCGGTCCCTTGATCAATATGAATGGTCAGGTAATCGGCGTCAATGCGCAGATCGTTTCAGGTGGAGGGACAGCCGCCAATGCTGGCGTTGGCTTTGCAATTCCGGTGAATATCGTGCGCATGGTTGTCCCTTATCTCCTGGAAGGACGCGCCTACCCCTGGCCATGGATCGGCATCAGCGGCACGGACTTGAGTCTGCTCATCGCCGAGGCAGGCAACCTGGATGTGCAGCGCGGTGCCTATGTGGCTGAAGTTACGCCAGGCAGCCCCGCCGCTCGTGCTGGCCTCCGTGGTTCGACAGGAGTAAGGCTGTTTGGCAGCATATCGGTCCCCGTGGGGGGCGACGTGATCGTCGGCATCGATGGTGACCCCGTATATGACTTTGCCGATCTGCTCGAGCACGTGGCCTTTGGCAAGCCAGGAGACGAGGTCGAACTGACGGTGTTCCGCGATGGGCAGGAGATTCAGATCACGGTTGAGCTGGAAGAGCGCCCGGCACGCTGACACCACGCTGGCACAAGCGACGGCCCGCCTCTCAGTTTAGAGGCGGGCCGTTGGCGTTCCTGCGCGGACAAGAGGAGATTCGGTCAGACGGGCCGGGTGCCTGTCTCCAGGTTGAGCCAGGCTAACTCCTCCGGAGATAGCGTCACCGCCAGCGCGGGCAGCGCCTCGTTCAACTCATTGATAGTCTGCGGGCCGATCAGGGCATAGACATTCAGCGGCTGGTTCAGCACCCAGGCGAGCGCCAGCTGCGCCGGCGTGACGCCCTTGATCGCGGCCAATTCGCGCACCCGCTCCAGCCGCACAAAGTTGGGCTTGTTGAACCAGGTGCGCACGATGCTGGCCAGCGCGGGCTGGTCGCGATCTTGCGGAGCGTAGCGGCCGGTGAAAAAGCCTGTCGCCTGGCTGCTCCAGGCAAATAGCGGCATACCGGTGCGGGCGTACCACGCGCGCGACTCAGCATCCGAGGCCGAGATACAACCTTCCCACATCGGCTCGTTCCAGGTTGCCAGCGAGAGGTTCGGGCTGCTGGCTGCGAACCCCACCAGGCCGTGCTCGCGGGCGTACGTGTTGGCCTCTTCGATGCGCGCGATCGACCAGTTCGAGCCACCAAAGGCGCGGATTCGTCCGGCGCGCAGGTGTTCGTTCAGGCACTCAACAAGCTCACCGGCGGGGATCGCAGGATCGTCCGCGTGCATCAGGTAGAGGTCCAGATAGTCCGTCTGCAGCTTGTCCAGCGTCTCATAGAGTTGCGAGGTGAGCACTTGCGTTCCATCACCGAGCCGCCGCATCCCTTTGCCGATCAGCACCAGCTGCTCGCGGACACCGCTGAGCCGCACCCAATGGCCCACGGTCTCCTCGCAGTTGTACACATGCGCGGTGTCGATGGTGGTGCCGCCGAGTTCGAAAAAGCGGTCCAGGAGCGCACGGGCCAGTGGCACGGTCCCTGGCTTGAAGATCATGGTGCCCATCACCAGCCGGGACACCGGTTTGTCCACCCCGGCCACGTGCCCGTAGCGCATGGGGTGATCCGGCCGGCGCGCCAGGGGATGCCCCGAGATCGGCAGCGTAAGCGCGGCGGGCAACTCACTATCGAATACCAGCCCGATCTCTTGCCGCCAGGCATCCAGCGTCAGCATATTGCCCAGCGTGTCGTCCCAGGTCATGCAGGGGCTCGGCGCCTGCCGGTCCGCGATATACCGCGCCACGGTATCGGCCTCGATGCCGTACAGCGGCACGCCGCCCGCCTCGATTGAGATCTCCTCGGGGGACTGCTCGCCTTCGCGATAGAGCAGGATGCGCCCCTCGCCCAATGCGGGGGGTTCGCTGGGCTTCCAGGGGTTGGGCACCACGATATGCCCTTCCGAGCCCCAGACGTAGAGCGCATTATCGACCTGCACCTGGATGCCGGTGGTCAGCGTCGCCAGGATATCGCCGGGGAACCGTACCACTGCCATCGACCACTCGTCGACACGATTGTCCGGATTGATATAGCCCTCTGCCTTGAGCGCCATCGTGCTGCGGTACCCATCGCGGGTGATGATCGGGTCCGCGAACGGCTGTCCGGTGGCGACGCCCGCCACCAGACGCGCCATGGAGGCGCAATAGCAGCCCACATCCATGATCCCGCCACCGGAGGCCGGGTTCTGCTGCCGCACGTTCTCTCGGGGCCCCTTCATGTCATAGCTAAAGTGGGCCTGGATCAGGCGCACCTGACCGATGGCGCCGGATCGGATCAACTCGACCAGTCGCGCGGTTTGTGGATGGCACCGGTACATAAAGGCTTCCATCAAAAAGACGTCGTGCTCCCTGGCGGCATCGATGGCGACCATGGCCTCGGCGTGGTTGGTGGCCAGAGGCTTTTCGCACAGGACGTGCTTGCCTGCCTCCGCTGCGCGGATGGTCCAGCGCGCGTGCAGGTGGTTGGGCAGCGCGATGTACACCGCCTGTACCGCCGGGTCGGCGAGCAGCGCCTCATACGATGCGTGCCGGTGTGGGACATCAAAGGCATCCCCAAAACGATCGGCGCTCTCCTGCGAACGGCTGCCTACGGCCACCAGTTTCCCCGTTAGCGAACCGAGCACGCCTCGCGCGAATTGGCGCGCGATGTTGCCTGTGCCCATGATCCCCCAGGCGAGACGCTCCTCTGCGGGCAGCGGCGTCGCTGACCTTTCACTCATGCTGCACCTCCATAGTACGGTTTGCGATATCCGCGCTGCGCGCTAGGCCGTGGCGTCGAACAGCACCAGGCCGACCTCAGCCCGAAACGCCACGAGGGTGCCCGGCTCGAGGTGCCCGATATAGGTGCGGTTGTCCGCCGTATGGTGCGCCACAAAGTGGATGTGCGGCTCGCCGTTGATGATGCTGCCCAGCATCGAGCCCACCTCGATCGGGCCCGCGGCATCCATGTACATGTCCTTGGAAGGTTCCTCCGCCCGGGTGATGGTGTGCATCTTGAGCACCGAGAACGAGCCCACCCCGGCGGTGACCAGGCCCGTCTTTCCGCCATCGCGGGCGATCACATCGCGCACACAGGCGATGACGTCATCGCCGCGCTCCAGCACCAGCAGGTATGCCCGGGTCGGGCCCTCAGCCTTGTGTATCTGCATTGTTTTCTCCTGTCGTATGCGGTACGGTCTATCAGAACTGTGCGTAGTAGGCTTCAACGGTAGCGACGTCTACCGTCTCATCCATGGGCAGACCCAGGCGCTCGTAGAGTTGCCGGCGCCCCCGCATGTCCGCCAGCAGGATAGCGCGGGCATGTACGGCAACCTCCTCCGCGATATCCGCCGGCACTACGATCACGCCGTCATCGTCGCAGCCCACCATATCCCCGGCGCATACCTGCACGCCGCCGCAGCCGATCGGCACGTTGGCCTCAATCTCCATGATGCGCCCCGGAATGATGGTCCTGCCGCGTCCTTTGCAGCAGATGGGCGTTTTCTGCAGCGCGACCTCGTACGTGTCGCGGCACTGGCCATCGGTGACGATGCCCACTGCCCCGGCCAAGATCATGCCCATCGAGTTGTTCGAGCCCCAGTAGCCTGTCTCTTTGGCTCCCCCGGTATCGGTGACCACCACGCACCCGGGCGTGATGTGATCGCGCAGGCGCACCGGATTGGGGTATTTGGCGTACCAGCGCGCATGGTCGGCGACAATGTCCTCGGTGGTATCGAGCTTCCACATGGGCCGGTTGGAGGGCACGCAGCGCAGCGTGACAGCTGGCCCCCAGAACTTCATGCCCAGCCACAGCGGCCGCACCTCCGGGTCCATCAGGCCCCGGTCAAAGTAGCCGATACCATCCATGGCGTCCGCCACGTCCACGACGCGCAGATACCTGTACAGATCAACCACGCTCATGTCGTTTCTCTCCTTCCAGATGATGATCGTCCGCTCCCCCGCCAACACAACAAAAAAGGACAGCTGGTTATGTCAAGCCGCCTCAACCCGGCGAAAGGCCTCGGCAACCTCCGCCACCGACCGCTCTGCTGGCTGCGCGGCGAACCGTTCTGTGGTCGGGCGCATCGGCTCACACATCACCGGGCCGGCATAGCCATGCTCCTGGAACACCCGGTAAAGCATGGCTGTATCGATGATGCCCGTTGTCATGGGCATCTCACGCTCCATGTCGCGCTGATCGTCGGGCGCCCTGCCCGCCACGCCATCGTTCAGGTGCATGTTTACCATGCGGTCGCAGTGCTGTGCCGCGTAAAACAGGTCGTCCAGGCGGCGGCTGCCACAGAACCAGTGATAGGAATCGAACAAAAAACCCGTGTACCCGCCGGCTGCATCCGCGATAGCCAGCACGCCGGCGATAGTGTGCACAAAGGGGTGCTGCGCGCGGGTGCGCAGCTCGTGGGGCCCCAGGAACTCGAGGCCGTAGCGGATGCTGTGGCGCTGACAGACCTCCTGGATGCGCTTTAGACGTTCCACGTGCCAGCGAAAGTTGGCCTCAAAGGGGCGCTGTGCGTTGCTGGGCCAGACGTGGTTGTAGGCGTACTGGACGCCAATGCGTGCCCCGATCTCTGCCCAGGCGTCCAGCGTCTCGAGCGCCTCCTCAAGGACATCTCCCTCCACGTCATCGGAGAAAAAGTCCACCGGCGTCTGCAGCAGTCCCCAGCGCAGGCCGTGTTTGGCGACGATCGCCGCCGCCTCGTCGGCCCTGGCCGGGTCCAGCAGCACCTCGCGCGGCAGGCTGATGCCCTCAAAACCATACTTGCGGGCCAGCGGCGCCAGCTCGGCCAGCGTGCCCGGGATGCCCAATAGATTCGTGTCCAGCACCTTGTACATACTTGAGAAACCTCCGTGTCAGGCTCCGGACCGTGCCAGGACGTCGCGCATGAAGGCTACCACATCGGGAAAGTAGCGCTCGTCCTTGATGCCGTGCACGAGCATGCCTCCGGTATAGCCGCACTCGCGCAGCTTATCGACAAAGTAGCCGAAATCGATGATCCCGTTCCCGGCATGCGTAAACGCCAGCCCTTCGCCGGCCTGGATGTCCTTGCCATGCGCCATCTGGATGTAGGGGCCCAGGAGCGCAAAGGCGTTGTCCATGATGGGGCGCACGTTCTCCGGCCGCGCCTCGCCGCGCTGAAACAGGTTGGCCACGTCCATGATGATCTTGAGTCTCGGTGAGTTGAACGTGTCGAGCAGTCTGCGCGCCTTTTCGGGCGTGTTGATCACATTGCTGGCCTCGGTTTCGATGCCCAGCAAAAGATCATAGCGCTCGGCAACCGCCAGCACCTGCTCCATGGAAACGAGCAGATCGTCCCACGCATCCGGTTTCAGGTTGTCATCGTGCCAGCGCCACATGTTCTCAGGATGGCGCGTGCCGGTGCAGAGGGTCACGAATCGGCAATGCAGCGGCGCGCAGGCCGCCGCGATGGTCTCGAACCGCTCGAACCCGGCAGCGCGCACCTCCAGGTCCGGATGAATCATGTTGTACGTGCCGCCGACGGCAGCGATGGCTATGCCGTGCTGTTGCGCCTGCGCATGGATCTCCTCCAGCGTGCCCTGCTCGATCCGCTCAGGCAGCGGCCCGGGCAGCACCGAGCCCAGCTCCAGCTGCACCTCGCTGAACCCCAGCGCGCCAATGGCCTCGAACAACTCTCCCGGCGTCGACCGGCGCAATTCCTTGGTCAGCATACCCAGTCTCATGGCAAATCCCCCTGTGTTGGCTCACTCCAGGACGCCTCCGATTCTAGCCGCGTCGCGGCGAGGGTGCAACCCTCTGGCGGCACGGCTGATGCCGAAATGGGATTAGAATGACAGTAGTGAGGACGACAGGCCATGAAGACGACCAGCGACATTCCTGATGGTGTCCGTGTGGTCAAGGACTTGCGCTACGGATGTGACCGCAAGCGGCAGGCGCTGGGCCTCTACCTTCCGGCGGGCTCTGGCCCCTGGCCCCGCAGCCCTGTATGCGGGAGACCGCACGGGGCGTGGCCCGATACCTTCGCACAGGGTCTCCATGTGTTCCCAGATCCGCGCCGCGAGATCCATGACAGCCTGGCTATCGTGCGTGGATTCATCCACCGGCAAAGGTACGCGGACTGGAGCATGTCATCTTGCGCAACAGGGCGGGCCTGTGGTACAAGAACGCTGTCGGGCAACAAGACTGGCGTGTGGATCACAGGAGGCGATAGCCCATGAAGGTTGCGGTCATCGGCGGCGGGTCGACTTATACGCCGGAACTGGTCAGTGGCTTTGTTGAGCATGCACGCGAGTTGGACCTGCAGGAAGTCTGGCTCATGGATATCGATCGCGCACGCCTGGACATCGTCGGGGGCTACGCCTGGCGCATGGTCGAGGCGGCCGGCCGGCCCTTTGCGCTGAATCTAACCACCCGTCGCACGGATGCCCTGCGGGAAGCCACATTCGTAGAGACCCAGATCCGCGTGGGTGGCATGCGCGCGAGACTACGCGACGAGGAACTGGGCGCCCGCTGGGGGCTGGTCGGCCAGGAGACCACTGGCGTGGGCGGCATGGCCAAAGCGCTGCGCACGGTACCGGTGATCCTCTCAGTGGCCCAGGACATGCAATCGCTGTGTCCGCAAGCCTGGTTGATCAACTTTAGCAATCCCAGCGGCCTGGTCACGGAGGCTATTCAGCGCTACGCGCCCGAGGTGCGCTCCATCGGCCTCTGCAACGGCCCCATCGGCATGCAGATGCGCCTGGCGCAGCCGCATGGCGTTGGCCCGTATGAGGTCCTGCTCGATTATCTGGGACTCAACCATCTCTCCTGGGTGCGCGGCGCTTATGTTCGTGGCGAAGACGTGTGGCCCGAGTTCTTTGAGGAATATCTCGCGAGGCTGGAGGCCTCAGAAGACGCGACGCTACCGCCCTGGCTGGCGCGCGCGCTGGGAGCCATGCCCTCCTCCTATCTGCGCTACTATTACCGCACCGGTGCTGTCGTCGAGGCACAGGAGACACGCCAACCTCGCGCCGCGCGGGTGATGGAGATCGAGCAGCAATTGCTGGCGCGTTACGCCGATCCCGATCTGACCTCTCTGCCGCCGGAGCTGCTGGAGCGCGGCGGCGCCTACTACTCCACCGCCGCAGTGAATTTGATGCTGGCGCTGCAGCGCGAGCGGAGCGAGGTCCACATCGTGAACACGCGAGTGGGCGATGCGGTACCCGGCTGGCCTGCCGACTGGGTGGCCGAGCTGCCCTGCCGTGTGAGCGCCGCGGGCGTCTACCCGTTGCCGGCGCGGCCGCTGCCGCCCCTGGCTGACAGTCTGGTGCGGATGGTCAAGGCCTATGAACTGCTCACCGCAGAGGCGGCCGTCACGGGGAGCGTCGAGGCCGCGCTGCAGGCGCTGGTGGCGCATCCGCTGGGTCCCGGCGCCGATCGCGCGCCCGCCTTTTGGGATGATCTGCTTTTGACACATGCGCAGTATTTACCGGCCTTTGGAGGTCGCAATGCCCGTTAGCCTCTTTCTCGGCATCGATGCTGGCGGTACCAAGACGCATGCACTGATCGCCGATGCGCGTGGCCACGTGCGCGGAGTGGGCCTCGCGGGCCCGGGCAACTGGGAAAGCGTTGGTCTGGAGGGCGCTCTGGCCGCCTACCGGGAGGCGCTCAAGGCAGCCCTGGCTGACGCGAGCCTGGCTGTTACGCAGCTGGCTGCCGCGGGCTATGGGCTCGCAGGTTATGATTGGCCAAGCGACGATGAGCGTCTCCGTCCCCTCCTTGCGCGCCTGGGTGTTCCCGGCCCCTACGAACTGGTCAACGACACGGCCGTAGCCCTGCGTGCCGGCACCGAGGACGACGTGGGTGTGGTGATCATTTCCGGCACGGGCACCACCGTGGCGGGTCGCAACCCGGCCGGCGAGCGCTGGCGGACTTTTGGTGAAGGGGAAGAACTCGGGGACATCGGGGGCGCCAGCGACATCGCCCGGCTGGCGCTGCGCGCGGTGGCCCGAGCCTATACAGGAGCCGGCCCGGAGACGATGCTCAGCGAGCAACTGGTTGAGCATTATGGCGCGCCGAGCGTCATCGCGATGCTCGAGTCCTTTGTGCGAGACCGCGTGCCCCGCCCTGGCGCCGCCCTGGCGCCGCTGGTCTTCGCCGCAGCCGATGCCGGCGACGCCGCCGCCGCCGAGATCATCCGCCACGTGGGGCATGAGCAGGGGCTGAATGCCGCCGCCATCATTCGCCGGCTGGGGATGGAGGCGCTGACCTTTCCTGTGGTGCTTGCCGGCGGCGTGTTCCGCTCGCGCAGCGCCGAGCTGGTAGCGGCCATCATGGAGCCTGTGCGTGCCATAGCACCGCACGCGCACCCGCGCCTGCTGCACGCTCCGCCCGTGGCGGGCGGCGTGCTTTTGGCCATGGAGGCCGCCGGCGTGACGCCCTCGGCGGATGTGCAGGCGCGGTTGGCGACGGAGGCGAGGGAGAGGCTGGGATGATTTTCGTGCTAAAAAGGAGTCTATAGTGCGGCTGTTTGCAGTTAGATCTGAAGGTTTTGTGGAATACGATGAGCGTTCCTTCTCGGAGACACACCTTGAGAAGACGATGCAACAATGGATGGAACTTAATCCTCAGGCTCTGACCGACTATGGTGGCTTGCTCATCATAGGCCGGGAGGTCACGACAGATCTTGGGGCATACATCGACCTCCTCGGAGTTGATCGAGAGGGAAACCTCGCTGTTGTGGAGTTAAAGCGTGCGCAGACCCCACGCGAGACTCTTGCGCAGGCATTGGAGTACGCCTCATTCGTGTCGACCTTGGACGTCGATGCACTCGAGTCTCTTTTCCAGAGCTACAGTGGCGATGACGGCATCACGTTGGCGCTGGCCCACCGCCATTTCTTTGGACTGGATGATCAGGAGGCTGTGTCGTTCGGCAAGGATCAGAGGATAGTGCTTGTGGCTGCCGAGATCTCTCCCGCGATCCGCGCGAGTGCCGAGTATCTAAACCGGAAGGGCGTCCGCGTCACATGCCTAGAGTTCAGCTACTTTCGCTCACAGTTTGGAGAGGAGTTGCTCTCAACGGACATTGTGGTCGACGGTGAGGCTCGGCGATCGTCAAAGCACATAAGCTCCGCATCAGGACCGCGCACAGATCGGGTGACCTTTTTAGCCGGATGTGATGAGGCTGGGCGGGCTATGTTTGAGCCTATCCTCGCCTTGGGGGCGCAGCCGGGATACAGCATAGCGTGGGGTTCGCGAGGCTTTTCATTGAGGGTCGACATGGGTGATGGCAGTCAGCGGACGCTATGTATCGGAAGCCCGCAGCCTGAACAGCCAATGCAGGCGAAGCAGGCCTTGCTGTTACCGCTCACCGAAATCGCGAGAGACTTTCCCTCCGCAAAGGACGCCATAGAGTCTTTCCGAACGGAGTGCCTAGGTATGGGCTTCTTCCTGCCAGCAGGTAGAGGAATAAGTGTCAGGTACGTGATATCTTCTGTACCTGACAAGGAGCGAGTGCAGATGGTACTACAGACGCTGCGGGCCCTATCCGAGCTTCTTCTGGACGCGAACGTGGTCGATGTTGATTAGCAGCACCTGATCGTCGATGGAACTAGGACGGACTGGCAAGGACTATGCTAGGGTTGCCGTCAGACTGAATACCACGCCGGCGTTTCTTGGATCGCCGCGATATGACGCATACGACTGTACATCGGGAGACTCTGACGTCTATTCGACCAGTGGCCAGATTTCAGTTAACGCGGCTTTCTGCTATCGCCCGCACCATCGGCCCCGACGGTTCGGAGGTGCGCGTGTTGCTGCGGCTGGCGGGAGGCTCGATGGCCCAGTTTACACTGCCTGCCGGCCAGACCTCGGTGCCCATGGCGCACCGTACGGTAGAGGAGATCTGGTTCTTTACCTCAGGGCGCGGCGAGATGTGGCGCTATCTCGGGGCTCAGGAGGAGGTCGTCGCCGTGGGCCCTGGCGTGTGCATCACCATTCCCGTGGGCACCCGCTTTCAGTTCCGCGCGTTGGGCGACGCGCCGCTGGTTGCTATCGGGGTGACGATGCCGCCCTGGCCAGGCCCGGGCGAGACGCTGCACGTCACGGGCCCTTGGACGCCGACGGTCTCGGCAGGCACTGGCTGAGGCCGTCAGTCCCGTGCTTTGCCGCACACAGTCTCCAGCAGGATTCGCACAACGACCGTGCGCGCGAGTGTGGCCTCATCAAAGGTCCACGGCGCCGCGGACCCGGGCTCGGCATAGTGCGCCATGATCAGATCCAGCGCGTCGCGCTTTTCGTCGGGATCGTCGAGAATCTGTGGCGATCCCCAGGCGATGACGCTCTCGTACCGTGTGCCCCAGTCGCAGGCCTCCTCCGCCGTGATCACCTCACCGGGCAGATCCCACTGCAGGCAGACACGGCCCGCCTTGCGCAACGCCTCCAACTTGCGGCCCTGCCCGGCCATGTGCAGCACCACCGCCGTCCCATCGTAGCCAAAAGAGAGCGGCACGACGTAAGGCTCGCCCTGTGAGATCACGCCGAGATGGCACACCGGGCACCGTTGGATGATGTCATCGATGCGCGCGCGCTCGCCAATCTCGCGGTCCTTTCGTCTCACGTTCCCTCCGTGCCGAATGGTCTATCGTCCATTGTCTGTGGTCTGCCCCTTACGGAAAGCGCCAGGTATACCCGTCATAGGGGATCGCTGGCGGAACGGCCACCGCCAGTTTCTCTGCCAGTGCACTCCCTGCTCGGGCGTGCAGACTGCAGAGTGGATCTTCGTACACCAGTGTCCACTCCGGGTGCAGCAGCATCAGGTTGTGGGCTGCGTGGTCCTTGCTCACCAGCACCAGGTCCGGCGCATCCTGTCGCAGCAGTTCGTCCCAGTCGCCGTGACCGAAGGTGAGCTCCAGGCTCTGCTGGTAGATCCTGTCGTCGTACACCGTCTCCCGCCGGCCGTCCATGGATACCTGAACCTCAGGGCCCAGATGCCAGAGCGCGTACTGACCCCAGTTAAAGTAGATCACTAGCTTGCCCCGTGGCAGATGCTCGTCGATGAGCGCGATCGCCCGTGCGGGGTAGCTCTCCTCGCGTACCTCGATGGCTACAGGACTCGTCAGCACGTTGATCCAGAATGCGACGGCCAGCAGTAGGCTGACAGCCCAGAGCACCCGGCGTACCACGCGGCCGGGCTTGAGCGGGCGCAACAGCCAGGCACCCGCTGCCTGCAAGTGCTCGGCATGGAACACGGCCCAGGCCAGCGCGAAAAAGAGCAGATGCCTGACCGCGATGGTGGCCATCACCACAGAAACGGCATAGATTGCGAGCAGCAGAGGCGATCGCGGCCGTCCGCTGCGGATGACGGCCCAAAGGCCCAAAACGATGAATGCCCCCACAAAGAACATGAACTCTGGAAAGCTTGCCAATGGTTGCCATTCGACGATCTCTGGCCGGGCCACTGTGGCCGTCCGCAAGAGAAACCGCCAGAGCCCAAGGCCGTAGGGATTCACCAGTGTTCCCGCCAGGGCAGCCAGGGCGGCCTGAGCCAGCGCCAGAAAGGGCCCGTGCCAGAGCGCCTGCCAACCGCCCGCTGCCAGTGCCCCGTAGCCCTCGATCAGCACCGCCAGCCCGAGAAACGCAACGCCGGCGAGAAACCCGCCATGGGCGTTCGCCCAGACGATATACACCGGCACCAGCCACCACACCACGCCCGGGCGTGTCGTGCGCCTGACAAGGATATAGAGAAGGAGTGAAAAGCCCAGGATGGTGAATATCTGCGGCCGCATAGGCGAGAGCACTGGCCGCAGACCCAGTGCGGCGCCGACCAGGGCTGCACACGCCGCGACCAAACCGGCGCCTCGCAGGCGGGCAGCGGCATACACGGCGGCCAGGCTCCCCAGTGCCAGCAAGCCTTTGAGCACGACGAGTCCGGCGGAACCGCCGGCAAGGTACGCCAGCCCCATCGAGACTTCGGCCAGCCACTCATGATTGATCCACGCCCCCGGCTTGGTGAGGTAAGAGTACGCATCTGTTCGCAGCACCTTCCCGGCCTCCAGATTGTCCAGGCCATAGCGCAGGTGCCCCCAGAGGTCGGGGTCTGCCACCGTGGGGCCGATGACCAGCCACAACGTGGCCAGCGTGATAGCGATGGCCAGGAAACGCATTGCACGGGATTGGGGGCGGACGGTTTCCGGCGATTCCAGCACAGCATCCTCCTCAATCGGTCAGTGACTCTGCAGGCGCAGGTTCAGCGCATGCTTCAACGAACGGCTCAGCTGCCCAAAGCTCAATGCCATCACAAACGGCAGAATCGCGGGTACAAGCACCAGATGATGGTTGCCGCCACAGCTGTCTCCCGCGAACTCCTCGCACACGAGGCTCCGCCAGCGATCATCCAAAGGCTCTTGCCGTACAGGGTATAGACCACGAGGCTGACTGCGAACGTGGGCAGTACCATGTTCGTCTCGCTGATGCGCGGTACCCTGCCGTCGTACAGGCCGCCGCACCAGGCGGCCGCGGTCGCGATAGTCGCACATGCAAGGGTGCTGCCGAGGACGGTGAGCACGCCAAAGGTTAGCGCGAAAGGCGCCGCCAGGTAAAAGTCACATACAGACACCGGCACATCGTACTATATCCTCGTCGCCCTGTCACAAGCCACAGTTCACTATGCTGGATGTTTGACAGGCGATTGCTCCGTCGCGACAATGCTGGCGACAGAAAACGTATGGGCCGGCACACGGCTGTGCGTCAGAATAGGGAGGGATGAATGACAGTTCCGGTTACTCGCGACGATTTCCCCGGTATTCGTTGGCATGGTCACTGGATATGGCTGCCGGAAGAGGAGGTCCAGCCCTCGGGGTTCTGGACAGCGGGAGAGCCCCGTAACGCGACCGAGACGCACGGCCTTTTCCGCAAGAGTTTTGAGTTGGTCGACGTGCCCGAGCGGGTGCCGGCGCGCCTTACAGCTGACTCGCGCTACATTCTCTACGTCAACGGTGTCGAGGTAGGCCGCGGGCCGATCCGCTCACAGCCGCGGCGGCTGCATTACGACCTGTATGACCTCGCGCCATACCTCGAGGCGGGAGAGAACGTGCTGGCCGTTCACGTCGAGTGCTTTAGCACGGCCAACGCCTTCTGGATGCCACCCGTGCCCAACAACTCGCTGGGTTTGCGGGGCGTCCTGGTGTTTGAGGCCGATCTTGGCAAACACTGGCTCATCAGCGACGAGTCCTGGCGGACCTCAAAGACCGACGCCTGGCGCTCGGACTGGATGGAAGAGGGCGCGCACCACTATGGCATCCCTTTGGAGGTTGTCGATGCGCGGCGCCTGGATCCCGCCTGGATGCTGCCCAGATTCGATGATACGACGTGGAACCAGGCTATCCTCGTTCCGGCGATGCACATCGGGGGCTTTCGGCGCACGCAACCTCCTACAGATCCGTACGGGCCGCTATATCCCCGCCCGATCGCCCAGCTGGACGGAGATCGGTTGCTGCCGGTGTCCATGATTGCCGAGACGCTGGCCGGCATGCCGGACACCTCCAAAGGTAGCCCTATGGCCCGGGTGCAGTCGACGCTCGACCTCGCGGTTGTGGCTGGTCGCAACGTTACCTTGCCGCTAACTGTGGACGTTCCAGCAGACGGTTCGGTGCGGCTTGCCATCGACATGGGCCGGATCGTCTCCGGCCTGATCGAGCTGACGGTAATTGCTCCCTCGGGTACAGAATTCGATCTGTCTTACACCGAGGACCCGCTTCAGGCCACCTTTACAATGGACCGCATGAGTGCCGGGGCGCGCTACATCGCCCGGGGCGCCGACGATCAGTTCCAGTTTACCCACTCCATCGGGCTGCGTTACATGTACGTTGTGGTGCACGGCCTTGCCGGTGCCGTGACGGTCTCCCACATCGGCGTGCGCGAACTGCTTTACCCCTGGCAAGGCGATGCCGCCTTTATGTGCAGCGATGAGGAGATCAACCGCATCTATGCGGCCGGGAGGCGCACGGTGCATCTGAACTCGCACGACGCTTTCATCGACTGCCCCACTCGCGAGCAGCGCGCCTGGGTGGGCGACGGCGTCGTGCACCAGATGGTGCATCTGGCCACAAACGCCGATTGGCGTCTGGCCCGCCATTTTTGCACTCTGGGCAACTCGCCTCGTGCTGACGGTATCCTGCCCATGAGTGTGTCGGGCGATATCGAGTTGAGCAACATGTACACCATCCCCGACTGGTCGCTGCACTGGGTGCACGGTGTGTATAACCTGTACCGGTATCTGGGCGATGCCGACGAGATCAAGGCGTTTATGCCGACGATCGAGCGCGTGCTGCGTTGGTATGCGCCCTATCAGAACGAGGATGGCGTGCTGAAGGATGTTCCGGAGTGGAACCTGGTGGATTGGTCAAGTGTCAGCACCGAGGATACATCCGCGCTGCTGACGGCCTTGTGGGCGCGTGGATTGAGCGAGTTCGCCGAGATGGCGGGATGGCTGGAGGAGCGTGCCAGCGAGCGGTGGGCGCGGCGCCTTTACACGCGGGCGCTCGCGGGGTTTGACGTGTTCTGGGATGAGGCGCGCGGCTCGTATGTCGACCACATCGTTGATGGAGCGCAGCGGCCAGAGATGTCGCAACTGGCGGGCGCGTTGGCCATCGTGTCGGGCCTGGCCCCAAAGGAACGCTGGGCTCGAATCATCGACACGATCACGGATCCCGACAGGCTCGTCATGCGCGCCTGGACCGGCGACGGGCATGGCGGCCAATCGATGGAAAAGTGGATGCGACAGGTGCGCGAGGGCTACTATGAGATCGATTGGGATGTCGCGCACCAGATCGTCCTCGCTCAGCCCTTTATGTCCTATGTCGTCCATGATGCCGTGGCGCTGGCGGGAGCCGCTGAGCGCCTGCCCGATCTGGTCCGGCGCTGGTCGCAGTTCCTGGTGGACGGCTATGACACGTTCGGCGAGTGCTGGGATTACGGCACCCACGTTCACGGCTGGAGCTCGACCCCGGCGCGAGACCTCGCCTTCTACACGCTGGGCGTCACGCCGGCCAAGCCGGGCTTTGCCACTGCACGCATCGCACCGCGGCTGGGGAGCCTGGCCTGGGCGCGCGGGCGCGTCCCCACGCCGCAGGGGATGATCAGCATAGAGTTGGACGCGCACTGGCTTGTGGTGGAGACCCCTGTGCCTGCGATCCTCGAACTGGAGGGCAGCGTCGAGGTTCACCTTCAGGCCGGAAGACACGAGATCCGCAGGGACCGGCCCCGTGTTTGAGGTGAAAGGCAGAGGAGCCAGGAGCCAGAGAGGGGGCGGGCAGTGAGGCTCGCTCCCACCCGGTCAGGACGGCTTACTGGTATTAGCTTTGGTTTCCGCAGGCGCGGGAAGCGTCAGGGACCTGTACTCGCGCCGGCAGCTGCCAGAGGCGCCATCACGACGGCAGGCGCACAGGTGTACCCTGACGGTATTAGGAAATCCAACGCCGTGGGGAAAAAGCTGCAGAAAAGAGGGCATGTCGGCCCCGGGCGTGATCAGAGATGTTCGCATCGACGATACCAGGAACAGCTCACCGAGGCCCACTCTGTCCAGGGCATGTGTCGATGAGCTACGCGACGGGGGTATGCCTGATAGGCCCTTTGCGCCGTTGGGGGCGCTGAATTAGCGCCCTCCGTGCTCCTCGAAGGAGCGCCTCAGCGCCCAGTCCTCTCAGCGGTCGGCATGACCCTGGGCAATGCCATCTGCGCGCGAATCTTGTTGGCTACTTCGGGCGCATTCACGATCTGCCTGTACTCTACGCGCAGATTCCCTTTGCCGGCGGCGTTTACGACAATAGTGCCATATCCCAGAATCCTCCCGAACAGGTCGCGTTTCGAATCGACGGCATCCACATCGTTTAGTTCCAGTGTCATGGTCTTGTGTGGCATCAGCCCCGACTCACCAAAGATGCGCTGATCCGTGATCGTCAAGTGGGTGCTGATCAAATGTGACACTGCGTTGATGGTTTTCCATAGACCCAGCACCGTAACCAGGATCGACAAAAGCCGGAACCATGCAGCAGGCACAACGCCTTCAAGTGCAATGCCGACGATCCCGATCACCAGGACCAGTGCTGGCACAATCACCGCGCCGGCGTGCGCCTTGGCCGTTACGATCACTTTTTCGCCAACCCGTAGCTGCTCATTAACCTTGTCCATGTCCGTTACCCTCCTTACAATGATAGGGTCGATTACCGAAACAAGATCGAATTCAACCGGAGCAAGCCGCAGGCGTCAGGCGTACTCACAGAACACTCGAGAGGTGCACGATCACGCGAATGCTGCGCCTGCGAGTCGATTACCTGGCACTGGCATGTGACGAGCGGCTGCTGTGCTGAAACGCCAGATGTGCTCTATTCGCTGCCACAGGCAGCGAGAGTGCCCTCGCCTGCCCCAGCCTGGATGCGGTCGCGCTGTGGAATACGACCAGCTTACCTCCGGAAGTCACTAGTAGTATAGAGCGTGGTGGATCAAAGCGCAATGCGCAGCGCCGTGTGGCCCGGTCACTTGAATAAATGAATCGTGGAGAGCTTCGCCCGAACCAAAGCAGCGATATCGTGGGCAATCTGGCTGTATCGCGATCACCGGTGCTATCCCGCTCCTGGCCTTGCTGACCGGGCATGCGACACGACAATGGCTTGCAGCATACCGGATCCGCAGGCCGTCGACATCATTGCGGACTCGGGCGCACAGACCCGCCTCAGCGTAGAATCGGAAAGCGTGACTCGCACGGAAGACAGGGCGAGAGCCTGCCGCACAATCGGCAGGCTCTCGTTGCGATCAGGCGGGAGTGGATGGGAGTCGAACCCACCCAGGACGTCTGCTCAACGCCCCTCAACAATTTTGAAGACTGCGGAGCCCACCGGGACTCGTCCACCCCCACAGAAATAGTAGCGAGGAAGGGCCATGCGGTCAAATGCGAAGCAAGGCCCCTGTCGTTCTTTCCGCGCCGACCGCGGCCTGCTGCGCCCTGCAGACGCCTCGCTAGCTGGTCGAAGGACTCCTTCGGCCAGCTCGTTGAGGCACTGCGGCATAAATGGCGCTCTTGACCATCGAACAGGACCAGCGTTTGCGTCGTACCTTTCCGCTGCGCGTCCATCCGCTCCTCGCGAATGATGCCCCCCTGTCTGATGGTGTGCCCAGTGGCTCACCTCCCTATCAGTCCAGCCGTCACGTGCGGCAGGCAGAGGGGTGATGGCGCGCACGTCAAGCAGACGCCTTGACGCTGCCGGACACCCGTGGATAATCGCTGTGACCGCGATCACAACAAGATTGAGGATGCAATGGCTGTCTCCTGGCGTTGCTGGCTCCGGGAAAACGGGTGGGAGCTCCTGCTTCCGCTCGCTCTGACGATCTACCTGGTGCAGGCCTGTCCCCAGCTGGCGCTTCCAGGCTTGAACTATGATGAAGCGCTGGACGCTGTTCCAGCGATGCAGTTTGTCCTGCGCGAACCGATCGAAGCATTTGCCACCGTCCGGGCCTTGAACCGTGAGTGGCCATTGATGGTCATGCCTTATATCGGTGCCACCAGCACCTATCTCTTGATCCCAGCCTTTGCCCTCGCCGGAGCAGGCGTGGTGACTCTGCGTGCCACGGGAGTTATCCTGGGCGCGGCGACGCTGATGCTGGCGTGGTACACTGTTCGCAGCTTGTTCGATCGGCGGGTGGCGGGTTTGGCTGCACTCTTGCTGGCGTGCAGCCCCTCATACGTGTTCTGGACGCGTATGCCCGCCTATATCGCCTTTCCAGTGGTCCCTCTTGCGCTGGGTACCGTTTATGCGGGCTGGCGGTGGTACAGCGGCGCAAATCGCTCCTGGCTCGTTGTCGCCGCCCTGCTCACGGGACTGGGGCTGTACACGAAAATACTCTTCGTCTGGCTGCCTGTCAGCCTTGCGGTGGCATGGATACTGCTGGCTCCGCGCCGCCAACCGGGGCTGAACCGGTGGTTGTGGCCCTGGACCAGCACCCCGATGCGAATCCGAGTACTGGCTGCTGTTGCCGGCCTGGTCGGGGTTGCTCCGCTGCTGGCCTACAATGTTCTTTCCGGTGGCGGCACAGTATCGGTCCTGGCGCGCAACCTGACCAGCACAGAGTTGTACGGAGTGAGCAACCTGGCGCTCTTGCAGAATCTGCGCACGGTCTTTCTGACCGATCTGCGCGCTTTTCTGGACGGCAGCTGGTTCTCCAATGTCCTCGGCGATGTGCCAGCGAACCCTGTTCCTCCGATTGCACTGTTGGTGAGCATCGTGCTTCTGGTGATACTGGGAGCTATGCGCAAGTTGCGGTGGCCCCGCCGCGTGGCATGGGTCGGCATCCTGGTGGCATGTACCACTGCCCAGAGCGCTGTTACCGTCAGCAACCTGGGCGCGAATCATCTGGCCATCCTCTGGCCGTGGCCTCAGGTGCTCATCGCCCTGGCAGCGACCGCCCTCCTCGACCTGGATATCGCGCGTGCCTGGCCCACTGCGCTGCTCGCCGGGCTGCTGATACTGGCGCCGGCCGCACTGGATATGCGGACCGTTTGGGCATACCATTCAGAGGTCGAGCGTGTCGGAGGCGAGGGGTTGTTCTCTGATGCCATCTATGCGCTGGCGAGTGACCTCGCGATGCCCAACAGCCCCGCTCCCGTAGCACTGGACTGGGGATTCAGACGCAACATCCAGCTTCTTACGGGCAACGCCGTCTCTCCTGAGGACGGCTACACGTTCTGCTCCGATCCCGGCATAGAGGCGCGCACCTGGCTCGAGGAACGAATCCTGCGAGGCGACGGTCTCTACCTGCTGCACACCCCGGAACATACTGTGTTTTCTGGGTACGATGCACTATTGGCCGAGGCGGCCTACCGCCTCGGCCGAGAGCCGGTTCTCAGGCGCACCTATGTGCAGCGGGATGGGCGACCGGTCTATCGCGTATATGAGGTAGTCGCGGCGACACCGCTTCAGGTCATGCCAGAAGACGTGATCCCCATGGATGCAGAGTTCGACAAGAGCATTGCCTTGCTGGGCTACGAGCTCGAGAACGCCGAAGGGCCCTGGCTGGCTGGAAGCACGCTGCGGCTGACGCTCTACTGGCGGACTACCGCTCCCCTGCCGGCCGACTATGCGGTTTTCGTGCATCTGTCCGGCTCTGACGAGAGCATTGTCACACAGCATGACGGCATGCCTGCGCTGTGGTCGCGACCTACAACCGGCTGGGCGCCGGGCGAGCTCATTGAGGATCGGATCAAACTAAGGATACCGTCGGATGTCACGCCCGGGGAGTTCCGGCTCTGGGTGGGGATGTACGATCCTGCAGATGGGGAGCGGCTCCCGGTATCTTCACTGGATAGAACCATCCTGGCCGATAGGCTGCTGTTGACTACGTTGTCGGTTGAGCGCTCAGGGCCCTGATGCGCTGCTCACTTGCCACGGGACGCAGGATGCTTTACCATCGGGCAGGCCAGCAGGAACACCGCAGCAATGAATTGGGGGCACTGTGCGCGTCGCCATCAACGCTCTATTCTGGAACCAGCCAGCGACAGGTAGCGGTCAGTACGTCCGGCGGCTGGTGGCGCATCTGGTCCTGCTGTTCCCCGATCTGGAGGTGCTGCTGGTCGCGCCGCGCGGTCACAGCATACATCGCGCACCACAACAGGCAGAGATCGTCTCCACCAGCGGCACTGCTCGCAACGGGTTGAGCAAACTGCGCTATGAGCAACGCACGTATGTCCGAGCTGCGACAGACCGGTCTGCGGATCTGTTGCACGTGCCTTACTTTGCACCACCTCGCTGGACCGCCCGTCCCACCGTCGTCACGATCCATGATCTGATCCCTCTGTTGTTGCGGGGATATCGCGGCGGACCGTTGGTCCGGGCCTATACGGCCTGGGTGTCAGCGGCTGCCCGCCGCGCGGATCGTGTGCTGACCGACTCTCGGGCAGCTGCCCGAGACATTGTTGCGCACCTGGGCATCCCCGAAGAGCGCGTCCAGGTGATCTATCTTGCTGCTGATGCCTCTTTTCGCCCCGTCTCTCGGGAAGCGGACGTTGAGCTGGCGGCCATGCGCGAGCGGCTGCACCTGCCCGAGCAGTACCTGCTCTATCTGGGGGGCTTTGACCGTCGCAAGCAGGTGCCTGAACTGCTCACAGCCTATGCTCAATCGGGTCTGGCGGCGGAATGGCCTCTGGTGGTGGCGGGACGCCTGCCGTCCACTGACTCGGCCTTTAGCCCCGACCCCCGTCCCATCGCGCGGGCGCTGGGTATGCAGGATGCGGTGCAGTTCACAGGCTGGGTCGACGAAGCGGACAAGCCTGCTCTCTATCGCGGTGCGCGCGCCTTTGTGTTTCCCTCCGTCTACGAGGGCTTTGGCTTGCCAGTTCTGGAAGCATTGGCCTGTGGCACGCCTGTCATCGCCTGCCATGGGTCGTCACTGGAGGAGGTAGCCGGGCCGGGTGGTTTGCTTGTCGATGCCACCGATTCCGACGCGCTGGCTGATGCGATGAGACAGCTCGCTCTGGATGAGGAGCTGCGGGCGTCGCTGTCCAGGGCTGGCCTGGTGCATGCGCGGCAGTTCAGCTGGGAGGCTACCGCCAGCGAGACAGCCCGCGCGTACCGCGAGGTGCTCGATGGCTGAAGCTGGAGTGCGGGATACAGCAGTGGCTCAGGGCGAGGAGAATCCCTGGCTGGAGGCAGGTGCCGTGCTTGGGACAGGCCTGTATCTGGCCCGCATGGCCTCGGAAGGACTGCCGGGAGTACGGACCGGTGCTCAGGTCGCCTTTCTCGCCCTGGCTTGCATCGTCCTGAGCTGGTTCCTGTCGCGCTTGCTGGTCCGCATGAGGTTGCGCCGGGCCGAGCTCGGCCTGCTGCTCATCTATGTGCTGTGGCCGGCGCTCAACATGACTGTCGGCTGGTCGGTAGGGATCCTGACCGTCGGCATCTGGATATGGCGCATAAGGCCACTCAGTAACCCGCGACTCTCCTTCGCCAGTAGATGGCTGCCCGAAGCCCTGGCAGGCGTATTCGGGCTGTGGTTATACAGCGCGACCGTGGCGCCCACTGTTCTTCCTGCCGATTCGGGCGAGTTCCAGCTGGTGGGCAGCACGCTCGGTATTGCGCATCCGCCAGGCTATCCCCTGTACACGCTTCTGGCCAGGCTGGCCACGCTGGTCCCCGTTGGCGACAAGGCCTTTCGCGTGAACCTGCTCAGTGTCCTGTTCGCTTCCATGACTCTCGCGCTCCTGGTGCGCGTGGTGCGGCGTGTCTCTCCGGTTGAGGGTATGTCGCGCGGTGTCTCCTGGTCGGCCGCTTTGGCGGTGGCAGCTCTGGTCTCCAGCCCCACCTACTGGGTTCAGGCCACCACGGCCAATATCCGCAGCCTTACAGGCTTGTTCACGGCTGCACTACTGGTTGTCGCCCTCCGCTACGTGCAGCGTCCCTCCAGAGGCCGGCTGGCCGCGCTAGTTTTTGTGTTTGGATTGGCTGCGGGCCACCATAGTTCGCTGGTGCTCCTGGGCGTGCCGCTCGTCGTGTATGTGCTCCTGTCCGACAGCAGCCTCCTGAGGCGCTCCTCCTATTGGCTGGCAGGTATCGGTGCCTTGCTCGCTTCGCTGCTTGTGCTTGCCTATCTGCCACTGCGCAGCCGAATGGGGCCTGCCTTTGATCCCGTTCCGGTCGACAGCGTCGCTCGCTTTCTGGATCACGTGCTCGCTCTGGGCTTTCGCGGCGACATCTTCTATCTCGAGTCCTGGTCTGACCTGCTGGAACGCCTGCTCGTCTATTTCCAGATTCTCAGGCTGCAGTTTGGGGTCTGGCTGCCCTGGGCGATGTTTTTCAGCCTGCTGGGTGTCTTTTGGCACAATTGGCGCCTGGGGGTCTTGCTGGGCGGTATCTGGGTGGTGAACGCGCTTTCGGCAATAACCTATCGCGCGCCGCAGACAGTAGAGTACCTCATACCGTCCTATATCGCCATGGCCGCCTCGCTGGGTTGCGGCCTGCGACTGGTGGTCGAGAGAATGCCACAGCGCAGGCGGACGGCACTCATCATGTCGCTTGTGACAGTTCTTCTGGTGCTGCAGGTGGTTCCGCTTTGGCCGGACATGCAGGCACAGCATCAGGACAGGTCTACTCGCGTCGCAGCGGAGCGCCTGCTCCGCCAGGCGCCGCCCGATGCGCTGCTATTGAGCAACTGGCACTATGCCACATCTCTCTGGTATCTGCAGCTGGTCGAGGGACAACGTCCCGATGTGGAGGTTGTCTACGTCTACCCCGAGGGCGATCAAAGCAACGCGGAAACGTGGATGCGCCGCATCAAGAGCGCTGTGGCCAACCGGCCAGTGATCGTCACCAACTGGTTCTACGAGTATGACGCCAGCGGACTTGTGTTCGAGCCTCTGGCCGATGCCTGGATCGTACGGCTGCGCCCCTCGGCGGCGCCGCCCGACATTGCCACGCGGGTCGCGGCAACCCTGGGCGAGCGCATTCGTATCGAGGCTGTTCACGCGCCAGAGACGGGCGTCCCGGGTGAAACGCTTCTGGTCGACCTTTACTGGCGCCCCATCGTGCGCCTGGATCGTGATTATGCCGTGTTCGTACAGCTTGTCGGCCCTGAGGGTGTTGTCGGACAGGCCGATCGCGCACAACCGACCAGCAGCTACGCACCGAACCAGCTGCGTTCGGACTCGTACGCACTGCCTCTGCTGCTTCAGACCACGCCGGGCACCTACGAACTGATCGCGGGATTCTATACACAGACGGCGACAGGTTGGGAGCGACTCACCACCGGCACGGGCCAGGACTATGTGACTCTAGGCCAGGTCACGGTGCATCCGGGTTCTCACCCGGCAGCCACTCAGTACCCGCGTTCCACGGTGTTCGATGGTGGGTGCGTCCTGAATGGGATGGATATAGATCGCTCTGTCCCGGGATGGACGCGACTCTATCTGCACTGGTCTCGAAACGATATCACTCTGGGCATGCCTCTGCGGGCAATCGCACTGGATGCCGAGGGCAAACCGCTGGGGAGCGCTGTGGTTCCGGCATTGAGAAGTGGTCAGACGGCAACGGTTGTGATTGACCTGGAAGGTGACCCTGCGAAAGTGGAGCTCGGGCTGCAGGATTCAGCGGGCAACGCCCTGCGTCCTTTGACGGTGTTTCGCCTGCCAGGCGCAACAACGCTTACCTTGCGTATTCCTGGCGGCGACAGACATTATGTTCCGCTGGGCGGACAGATGGTCTATGTGGGTCAGGGGTGGCGGCAGTCGACGGTAAAGGCTGGGCAGCCCCTGAGAGCGAGACCGGTGATGCTATCGCTCCGTCGCCTGAGCAGTGACATCACCCTCTCGGTTGGTGTAAACGGCATTGACGGAGTGTGGCAAAGCAAGGCTGATGGCACCCCTGGCCTGGGTGCGATCCCGACTCTCAAGTGGCTCACGGGGTGGAAGGTGCAGTCGCTGTACCTGCCGCTAATCCCGGATGACGTCGCTCCGGGTCCAGCCAGGGTTCGCCTGGAGGCCTACGATGCCTTTACGCTCACGCAGCTGGCGGTGCTTGATGAACGTCTTGCGCGCGAGGGACAGGGTACCTTTATCGTAATCGACACGGTCGAGGTGCTCGAACGGTGAGCGGCTGTGCGAACGGTGTCCCTGTGTTCTAGCAGGTCCCATGCGCGAGGAGCGCCACACGCCGGCCGGCTCGGTACAGCCGGTTAAAGTTAAGGCAAGCCTCTGTGGTCGGCTGTGTGATGATCTGCTGGAGACCCGAGGCCCGGAGTGCCCCGATCAGTTTATTCGGACAACGGATACGCCCGTAGATGCCCGTGCCGATCACCAGGATGTCTACTCGGGTCGGATCGATGCCCGTGATCATCTTCTTTTTGAGCAGATGCCCCCGTCGCTCGCGCCAAGGGGACACCAGGCCGTCGACAATGCGGATATCTTTACCTGCTCCCCAGGTCTGGTCGCTGGAGCTTCCGTGAAGGGTGCCATTGATCCTGAAGAGGGCCCATGACAGCTCCTCTATTGGACCGGCGGAATCGGAAAACAGCGACATGACTATGCGCCCCCGGGGAGAGGGACAGGGCCCTCTCCCCACCTCAAGACTGCCATTGCTGTCTTGCACTCTGCGAGAGTCAGCGGCTGATGATTACTATCGCCGATCTTGATAGATGAGCTCGCCCTCAGCATATACGGCTACCGGATAGCTTTCCAGGCTAAAGGGATCGCCGCTCCAGCATACCAGCGAAGCCCACTTGTCAGGTTCGAGCGTGCCTACAAGGTCGTCTACCCCGAGGATTTCGGCATTGCTACGGGTAATAATCTCCAGCGCCTGCTGCTTGCTGAGACCGGCGCGAAGGAACCACCGCAGAGTCAGCAGCAGGGTGCGCTGCAGAATGATGGGATGATCGGTCATCAGGCCGAACTTTACTCCGGATGCGATCAGCGGTTCGATGTTGCGCCAGTGCTCATGTTTGAGCTCGATCTTGGATGGCAGACTGTCCAGGGGACCATAGATCACCGGGATGTCGCGATCGCGAAGCTCGGCATAGATCGCCTCGGTATGGACGTCTCCAGTGTGCTCAACAGTGATGTCCAGGTTGAACTCATCCACAAAGCGCAACACGGCGGCAACGTCGTCCTCCTTGTGCACATGGACGCGAAGACGCTGCTCGCGCTTGAGGACCTGGCGCAGAACGGTCTCCTCCGCGTTGTAGGATACCGACTCGTCGCCGCCCTCCTCCTTGGCAATCTTTTGCCGTACATCGTGCAGCTTGCTGCGCAGGATCGCCGCAGCGCCCATCCTCGTCGTGGGCCGGACACCCTTCCAATCGCGCACATGCATCGGGTTGTAGCCAAAGGCGGCTTTGATGCCAGAGCGGCGAATGAGCGCAGCGTTGGTTTGCACGCCATAGTTGCGGATCACTACCGAGTCGCCGCCAATGATGTTACCGCTACCTGGCAGCACACAGGAGTACAGAACACCCGATTCGATAGAGTCGAGAAAACTCTCATCATCCATCTGGATTGAATCGAGAACGTCAGCGTGCGCCAGGATCGTATCCATCTGGTCGTTGCCCTCAGCCTCTCCGCTGGGTTCCCCCGCGCGGAACAGACCGATATGGCAATGGCCATCGACGAAAGCAGGTGTGATGACGGGGTATTCGCCCAGCACATCGGCATGCGGGGTGCCCACAGAGGTGAGCTTCTGGCCCTCCCAGGCCACAGCGGCATCTTCCAGCACCTCGCGACCGGTGTAGACTAACTTTCCTTGAATGGCTGGCATGTACAAATCCTCCTTTCCAGGTTGATGCCACCATTCTACTCTGGCCCAGAGGCCCTGTCGAACAGAGGCGCCGGAGGTGTTCCGCGTTGCCCCAGCGCGACGCTCGGAAGGCTTGCCCCGTCTGCGGGTATCCGGGTATGATATAAGCATGTTCAAGGGACGCCATCTCATGACCCAGCAAGCACTGCGTGCCAGGCCCACACGTTTTACGGTT
>CAZYWU010000008.1:0-29016 GCA_964651255.1 uncultured Anaerolineales bacterium | reverse complement strand
ACGCCATCTCATGACCCAGCAAGCACTGCGTGCCAGGCCCACACGTTTTACGGTTAACGCGCTGTGACGGCCAGGCTGCACGCTGCACCTGCCGGGGCCGGAAAGACGACCTGGGCGCTCGGTGAGGCGCTCCGGGCGGCGGAGAACCCGGCTCGCCCGCCCCGTGTCGTGCTGGCCAATCGTGCGCAGATTCGCCAGTGGCGCCAGCGTCTGGCCGCCGCTGGCGGCGCCCTTGGCCTGCAGCTGCTGACCTTTGACGACCTCTATGTCGAGATACTGCAGGCTGCCGGAGAGCATCCGGTGCGCCTGCCCGATCCAGTACAGGTGCGTCTGATGCGGGCTCTGCTCGATGCAACACCCCTGGACTATTTCGCCCCGTTGCGTCTCTCTCCCTCGCTTCCCGGCATGTTGCGCGATCTGTGGGTCGAGCTATCGGCGGCGGGCATAGACCCTGATTCATTCACGGCATACTGCGCCCAACAGCCAGAGCGGATGCAGGACCTGGCCCGACTGTACGCCGCCTACCGCCAGCGCCTGGAAGATGAACACTGGGTCGATCTCACCACTCTGGGGGCTCAGGCCGTCCGCGCCCTGCAAGCCCATCCGACCATCGGTTCTGACTGGCCGCTGTTGCTGCTGGATGGTATCGATGACCTGACGACGGTTGAGCTGCAGGTACTGGAGCTTTTGGCTATGCGGGTCGAGCGGATCATGGTCTCTCTCACCGGAGACGTCGACGGTGGGCAGCGCTCAAGCAGCCACCGCAGGGCGGTCGTTACAAGGGAACGGCTGGAGCGTGCGCTCGCTGTGCGTGCGGAGCGGTTGCCCGAGCTAGAGGGCACGAGCGACCGTGCCCCGGCCCTGCGGCACCTGGAGCACACGCTGCATCTGGGGGAGCGAGATACGTGCGCGCCGGGCGATGCGGTCAGCATGATGGCGGTGCCCGATCGCGAGGCCGAGGTGCGCACCGCGCTGCGCTGGCTCAAGCAACATCTTACAGTCGAGGATCTATCCGCCGGCCGCGCCGCTTTGCTGGTCCGCAACATGGAGCCATACCGCGCCTCGCTGGCACAGGTAGCTTCAGAGTATGGTCTGCCGCTGTCGTGGGCGAGCCGCGCCCCATTGCGGGAGAATCCGGCGATCGCTTCGTTGCTGGATCTGCTTCGCCTGGTGTTTCCAGTGGATGGTGAGGCAACCAGCGCCTTCCCGTGGCGGCAGACTGTCGACGTCTGGCGAAATCCCTACTTTGACTGGCACGCCTGTGGCATCGAACTGGCGGACGCAGACGGACTGGAGTGGGCTGCGCGCTGGGGCAACGTGGTGGCGGGACGAGAGCAGTGGCAGGAAGCCTTCGCAGCTCTGGTCACTATCGATCCAGAGGCCACCACCGAGGATGGCGAACCGATGAGGTTGCCCGCCGCCTTGCCTTGCGGTGCTGCGGCGGAGCAACTGCAGCGCGCTTTTGAACGCTTTGTCACGTTTATCACGCCGCCGGGCACGGCCCAGCGTGAGCCGCTCCCGTGCCGGGATCATGTGCGTTGGCTGGAGGAATTGATCGGTGACAGCGAAGGGCTGCTTCCCGGGGCCGACATCGCTGACGAACCCCCTGATGACGATGCCGGAGTAGAGGGCGATAGTGAGGGCACTGCTGTGTGTCTCGGCATTGCCAGGCGCGCTGCGATGCCAACTGCCGCTCCTGACGCCCTGCTCGCACGGGAGCAGGCGCGTCTCGCCAGCCGCGACATCGCCGCGCTCAATGCGTTCAAGGACGTCTTGCGCGGCCTTGTCTGGGCCGAACAGGCCCTGCACCTCGCTCCGCAGACCGCGGCTCAGTTTGTTGAGGACCTGCTCGGCGCTGTGGAGGCGGCAACCTATGCCGAGCCGCTGCCTGAGGGCGAGAGCGGGATCTTTGTGGGCACGGTATCACAGGCGCGCGGCCTGACCTTTGACGTGGTGGCCCTGCTGGGCCTGGCGGAGGGGGAATTCCCTGCGACCCTGCGCGAAGACACCCTCCTGCCGGATGGGGAGCGCAGGGCGCTCAACGAGGATCTGGCGGCCGATGTGCGGCTGCGCACGGAGAGCGAAGAGAGCGAACTGTTCTACCAGGCCATCACACGAGCGCAGCGGGCGGTTCTCCTCACCAGGCCGCGGATCGCCGACGATGGGGCACTCTGGAAGCCGTCCCCATTCTGGGAGCAGGTGCTGCGCCATGTTGAGATCGAGCCTCTGCGGCTCACCACGCGCGATCGTCCTGCAGCGGATCGGGCGGCCTCCTGGCCGGAGCTCTGGCAGGCGCTTGTGGTGGATCCGAGCGCCGCCGATCTGCGCGCCTGGGCGGCGGCACAGCGACCGGCACAGGATCGCGCGATTGGTGCCGGAGCCACGGTGCTGCAGGCCCGGCTGGCGCGCCGCGAGATAGCCTCTGAGCTGGATGGCGATTTGTCCCGCTGGGCGCCCGCCTGGACCGCGAGGCTTGGGCCAGGACACCGCTGGAGCGTGAGCCAGCTGGAGGCCTACCGGCGCTGCCCGTACAGCTACCTGGCAGAGAAAGTGCTTCATCTCGAGCCGCGCCGGGCACCGGCGGAAGGACTCGACGCCCGTCAGCGGGGCACGCTGTATCACCGCATCCTTGCCGCGGTCTATCATCAGGCCGGAACCGGCGCCAGTCTCGATGACCTCTTGAATTGCCTGGAGGAGATCGCCGGGCCGATTCTGGACGAGGCCCCCCGTCGCGAGGGCTTTAGGGTTACGCCCTGGTGGGAACGCACGCGGACCTCAATGCTGCGCAGTGTGCGCAGTACGCTGGTGGCACTAGAGAACCTCGATGCACGCTTCCAGTTCCGTCTGGCTGAGCAGGGCTTTGGACGTCGCCAGGATAAGTGCGATCCCCTGGTAGTGAAGGATGCGCCGTCCGATTCTTTCCTCTTGACAGGCGTCATCGACCGCGTCGATGCTGACCAGGACGGGGCGCTGCGCATTGTGGACTATAAGAGTGGCAACGTTTCCGCGCATAGCGCCGCCGCCGTAAAGAGGGGTGACGATCTGCAGATTGCGCTCTATGCGCTCGCCGCCGAGGAGTTGTTGGCAGAGGGCGAGGTTGTCGAGGGTTTCTACTGGAGCGTGGCCCAGGCCAAGGCCAGCCCTCTGCAGTTGAGCAAGTTCAGCCTCGGTGAGGCGTTGGGCCCGCAGGCAGCCGCGGCTATGGCCATAACTGGCGCCTGGGAGGCCGTCCGTGCCGCCCGTGGCGGTCTCTTTGTGCCATCGGCCCCAGCCGGGGGGTGCCCGCCCTACTGCCCGGCGTCAGCCTATTGCTGGCGGTACCAGGAGACGCCATGGTAGCGGGCTCTATCGTCGACCGGCTCAATCCAGGGCCAGAGCAGGCCCAGGCCATCGCCACGCGAAGACGCGACATTGTGGTCACCGCGGGAGCGGGCACGGGCAAGACGCGCACCCTCGTCGGGCGCTATCTCAGCCTGCTTGAAGAGGGCGTTGGCCTGAGTCATATCGTCGCGATCACCTTCACGCTGCGGGCGGCGCGCGAGATGCGCAACCGCGTGCGTGAGGAGGTGCGCCTGCATCTCGAGGATCGTGGTGACGATCCATTCTGGACTGACATCTACGAAGGGCTCAATGCGGCTCATATCGGCACTATCCATAGTCTCTGTGCCGAGATCCTGCGCCGCCATCCTGTAGAGGCAGGCCTGGATCCCGGCTTCGGCCTGCTGGACGACGCGGAGATGGCGCTGGAGCGCGAGCAGGCCGTAACGACAGCGCTGGGCTGGGCCGCCGAGGATCCCGCGGCCGCGGCGCTTTTTGACTGGTACGACGAGGCGCGGCTGCGAGCGCTGCTGTCTGGCGCCCTGGCAAAAAGCCTCGACATGCGCCCGGTACTGGAAAAGCTCCCGGGCGACCTCTGGGCAGCCTGGAAGCCGGTGCTCCTGGCCCCCTTCATAGCCTTTGTGGCGGATGAAAACGTACGAGGCGCCATGGAGGTGCTGCAGCGCGCCGAGCAGGATGGCACCCTCGCCCGCGCTTTCGCTGTGGCGGACAAGTTCGCTGACGGTGTGCAGCAGGCGCTTGTTTCATGGAGAGAGGCTCAGCGGGCACTCGATGCCTCTGACCTGGAGCAGGTTCTCGTGCATCTGTCGGCCTGGCGTGGGTCTCTCAAGGGAGGCAGGGGCACGGCCAAAGTCTGGGGCAACCCCGGAGCGCGAGAAGAGGCCAGGATCTTGCGAGAGCTGTTCGATGAGCGGCTTGAAGAACTGGTAAAAGCAGGCGATCCGTCCCTCGACCGCGTACTCGCGCAGGAGGTTGTGCCTGCCTTTGCGCGGCTGTTCAACAAAGGGCTGCTAGTCTATGAGAAGGCCAAAGACCAGGCCATCGCCCTGGATTATGACGACCTGGAATCGCGCGCGCTCTCCCTGCTGCGAGGTCATCCAGCCGTCCTGGCGGAATGGCGCTCTGAGGTGCAGGCCATCCTGGTGGATGAGTTTCAGGATACCAATGCCCGCCAGCGCGATCTCGTGCAGCTCCTGAACGGTGGCCGCGGCTGTCTGTTCATCGTCGGTGACGCCAAGCAGTCGATCTATGGGTTCCGCGGGGCCGATGTGACCGTCTTTCGTGAGGAGCACCGGCGCGTCGCCCGGGAGGGCCTGGCGCTCGAGCTGTCCGCGACGTACCGGGCCCACGACGGTCTTGTCGCCGCGCATAACGTCCTGCTACAGCCTATTCTGGGACGCGTTGCCGACGAAACGCGTCCCTACGTCGAACCCTATGCCCCGGTTATCTCAGGACGCGCGGCGCCTGCCCGGGGTGTCAAGCCTCCTCACGTGGAACTCATTCTGGCTGCCGGCTCGCGCCAGGGAGACGCCCCGGCCGTGGCTGCCCGCGCCCTGGTGGCCCGGCTCACGCAGCTTGTCTCCTGCGGCATCACACTGGAGCGCAACGACCCCGAAACCGGCGAGCGCCAGACTGGCCCGTTGAACTATGGCGACATCGCCATCCTCTGCCGTGCCTCGACCTCCTTTGGCCCCTATGAGGATGCTCTGGAGGCGGCTGGCATTCCATACCTGACGATTTCCGGGCGCGGCTTTTACGGCCGGCCCGAGGTGCGGGATCTCTTGAATGCCCTCCAGGCGCTGGCCGATCCGACTGACGATCTGGCGCTCGTGGGATTGCTGCGTTCTCCCGCGGTGGCTGTCGACGACATGACGATCTTCAACCTTCGCCAGGAACAGCGCAGGCTCGCGCTCCCGTCGCTCTGGGCGCTGCTGCAGGCGCTCGATCCAGCGCCCGCTGCGGGCCCGGGAGCATCCGTTTTGGGGCTGGATCCGCAGGGAATCATCGCCCTCAGCGAATCGGCCACCGGCCTGGACCGCTGCCGCAGTTTGGTGAATGGGCTGGCACCGCTCATCGGGCGCAGGCCCGCGGCGGATGTCCTCAAGGCCTTTGTTGACGCCAGCAACTATCGGGCGATCCTGCTGTCACGGAATCAGGAACGAGCCGTGCGTAACGTGGACAAGCTCCTGGTGGACGCCCTTGGCCAAGGACAGCGCGGCAGCCTGCGCAGCGTGGGCGAGCTGGTGGACTATGTGCGTGCCCTGCGCGATGTGTCCTCTCGCGAGGGGGAAGGCCGCGGTTTGGCCAGTGGCGCGGTGCAGCTCATGTCCATCCACCAGGCCAAGGGGCTCGAGTTTCCAATTGTCGTGCTGGGCGATATCTGCAAGCGGGTCAATGCGCGCTATGACGCACTGGTCGACCCGGATCTCGGCCTCGTCCTGCCGCCGCCCAGCTCTGGCATCGCCGATGCTGCCAGCCAGGACGACGAGCAGGGCGAGTCCACCGTCTCGATGGCTTATCGCCTGGCACGGCGCAGCCAGAGGGAGCGCGAGGAGGCCGAGGCCGACCGGCTGTTGTACGTCGCCGCGACACGGGCACAGGAGCTTTTGCTCGTCAGCGGCGCCGTCGGGCACAGCACAAAAGGCATACTGCAGGCCAGTGGTATGCTGGCTCGGCTGAATTCCGCGTTGCATCTGGAGAACCACCTGCCACCCATCTCTGCTGAAGGCACGCAAATCTACACCAACGAGTGGGATCTCATAGACGAGATCACCGGTGAGGCCGTTCCGGTGCGCTGTACGCTATTCGAGCCCGGCGCCGAGCCAGAACTTCCCAGCAAGGTCGAAAAGGGACCCGGGCTCGCGGCGCCGGTTAGGGAACCCGACCAGCGTATGCTTGAACCCATGATGGGCCACGACGTCTACCGCGATATCCCTCTTCAGCAGATCGATCGCGATCCGCCTCCCCGGGTGTGGCGCGTGGTCCCCACGACCATCAGGCCACACGCGCCCGCCTGGGTTGTGGGACAGGTGGTACACCGGGCACTTTTTCGTTGGTCCTTTCCGAATAGCGATCCGGACTTTGAAGGCTGGGCGCTGGCGGAGATTCAGAGCTACGGTGTGACCGATGCTGGGGAGCAGAGAGATACCCTACGCCGGGCGCGCCGGTTGTTGACGCGGTTTCAGGGCTCGCCGCTCTATCGGGAGATGGCTGCGGCAGCCGTGCGGCTGGGCGAAGTCCCCTATAGTGTCGTGGGTGAGGATGGCAGGCTGGATTCTGGGATCATCGACGCGCTGTGCCGAGGCGATTCAGGCTGGCTGCTGGTAGAGTTCAAGACCGACCATGTGCGCAGCCCCGAACAACTGGAAGAGCTGCTCAACAAGAAGGACTATGTGCCGCAGGTGGCGCGCTACCTGCGTGCATGCCGGCAGCTCTTGCCCCACGATGCAGACGGCTCAGCTCCAGCGATTCGCCCCATACTCTGCTTCCTGGACCATGAGAGGGGCGTGTACCTGGTCGAGGACCGCTGGAGGTAGGCGTCGTTCAGTCTACCGGCACCGCTGCAGAACCAATGGCCGCCAGTGTGCTCAGGTCGTAAAGCACGATCTCCGCATCGGTCACGCTGGCTGGATCCGCATCCTCTGGCAATGCGATGCGCAGGCTATCGGGGTATTGGTGCCCGGGCATCCACAGGCTGGTCGGATAGTTCCCCGCCAGCGGTGGGAGATCCCGAGCGACGACCTGCGTTCCATCGGCGCGCATCAGCCGGACTGAGAGCTGGTAGTTGCGGGGGGCCTGCCGTTCGCTCTGCCACAGCATGTCCACCTGGTAGACGCGGTCTTCCCTGCGCACGGCCGACGCCTGCCGGAGGGTAATCTCGGGGGAGCCCTCAGTTGGACCGAAGGCTCCCAGAACGGCAGCGGGCGTGGTCTGCGGTGCGACGTCACGCACTTGTACCGGCTGCAACGAGAGCAAGCCCAGCGGTTGGCCCCCGGCTGTGGCGATCGGTTGGGGAACCCCATTCACCAGCAGCGTCGGTCGCAACGCATAGAGCCCCGGGGGGATGCTCTGGGGGAGCAGCACTGTCGAGACCCCCGAGTCGCCCGACAGGGGCCCTTCGGCGACCGCCCAGGCCGGCGTATTGGGGAACAGGTGGGCTGTGAGAGCTACCATCTCAATCCTCAGCACGGCACTGTCGGGCACGTCCTTCCAGGAACTGGTTACCGTCAGCGCCTCCCCCGGCGCGATCTCCTCCGAGTCCAGCGCATAGTCCAGCAGGGTGGCCTCACCCATACGCACTCCACCCTGCAACCGGTGGAGATAGGGCGACCGGCTATAGTCCATGAGCAAGGGTCCCGACATGCGAGGCGGCACCTCGCGCGGGCGTGCCAGCAGCAGCCAGCTACCGAGGAGCAGCACCACAGTGGCCAGCCGCAGCGCGCTCCACCGTAACTGCTCATCCCTGGACAGCGCGAGCGCTGCGCCAGCCAATACCACGAATCCCGCTATCACAGAGATGCGCTCTGCCCAGCGTTCGACACGGGTGCGCTCAAGCGTCATCGTGATGCGATGCGCGCCGGCCGGCACCTCCATCTCCAGCAAGCCCAGGCCTGGCACCCCGGTTACGCCCTGCACCTGGCCGTCCAGAGTGCCCGCCCACCCGGGCCACGCTGCGATATGAAAGGCGAGCCACCCACCCTCAGATAGCGACACGTCCCATGTCTGGCTCTGTGCAGTGGCAGAGACAAGCATGGCACTCTGGAGCTTGCCGGTCAGCGCAATGGGCGGGGCCTGGCCACCCTGGTTGAGCAGCGCAGCGGAGACGTACGGCCTGGGCTGCATCTGTGCAGGCAGAAACTCGTAGCGCACTGTGCCGCCCAGGTTGCCCGAATAGGCTTCGTACAGCATCAGGCGGTAAGGGGTTATATCCGCCTCCTCCAGCGTCAGCCGGTCCACCCGCAACCCTGCAGTAGCCGTGACAATCAACACCAGGGCGACGGCAGCTGTGATCGCTATACGCCCGCCTGGATGGGAGCCACAGAGCGCCCGCCTGACTGGAAGGACCAGATCTGGCAGGTAGCCCGACAAGAGGGCGCCGAACAAGGCCTGGAAGGCCAGCAGGCGCCATGGAAACTGGGTATAGTCCAGCAAAGGCACGTGATCCCAGAACGGGCGGGAGAGAGGCGTCATGAGATAGGTGGCGACCAGCCAGGACCCACCAGTGAGCATCGCGATCCAGCGCTCGCCACGAGCGAGCGTTTTCCATCGCCCCAGCAGCACCCCCACACCCAGTATCGTCGCAAGCAACTGCGCCAAACCCATACGGAACGGGTTCCGCGTGCTGTCCAGCGTATAGTCGAACATCAGGCGCCGCTGCACGAGATCCAGGCCGCGAAAGTGACCGGCAAAGTGAAAATAGCCCGTGGTCTGGTCCACCAGCTGGACCAGCTCGCGCTCAGCCAGGGCGGGCAGCCAGAACCAGGCGCTCAGGGCCAGGCCGAGCGCGAGCGCGCCCGCGCCCCACAGGAGGGCAGCCCGGCGCTGCGCGCGAGGGTTCGTCAAGGCACAAACGATCAGCCAAACGACCAGAATCGGTGAGGCGAGCATGGCGGAGATGTTATGGGTTACCGCCAGCGCGCCGTATACCAGTGCAAGCGCCAGCGCCCGCAGCACGCCAGGCTGGCGCACAAGCCGAATCGCGGCCAGGAGAGCCAGGGGGAACAGCCCCATCGCATAGAACTCGGATAGGGCGTCACCGCGCACATAGGCGTTCACCAGGTGAAAGGGCGCATAACTGTAGGCAACAGAAACCAGTACGGCGGCCGGCTGGCTCCGCCCAAGCGTGCGAGCGAGGCCGTAGGCCGCGCCTCCTGCCAGCATAAACCCCAGCAGCTGAGCCAGCTTGATCCCGCCAAGGACGCCAAGGCCGCCCAGGTATCCCAGCGCGCTCACATAGTAGGGCAGCGCCGCATAGTAGTTGAACCCGGGGTATCCCAGGCCGAGCGCGGCGTCAGGCATCCAGCGCACGGGGAACACGCCGGCGCGCAGCGCCTGGGCCATCTGGTGCGTACGCTGCACCAGAAAGGGCGAGTCACCTCCGCCCCGGGTATTGACGATGCCCGGACCGGCGATGGCGGGGAGCGCCACCAGGACAGCCAGCGCCAGGGCGATGGCCAACCCGCAGAATTTGGGCCAGGCGCCTCCGTGGATACTGTTGTCCTGCTTATGTTCCATCCCGTCCGCTCAGTCTCTTCGGCGGGTCAGCGCCAGAACGGCAGGTATGCCGATCGCCAGTCCGGCCGCGGCGACGACCAGTCCGCCATAGCGCTGGAAAAAGCCAGGGCCTGACGGCGCAGCATTTGCGGGAGAATCCGTCGGCTGCACCGCCGCCTCGTCGGCCGCAGCCGGAGCGGCTGTCGCTGTGGGCACGGGCGATGCTGTGGCGGTCGGCTCGGGCGTGTTTGTGGGCCGGGGCAGCACAGCCTGCCCGATCATCACCTCCCGCAGCGCGCGCGGGATCAGGGTGATCTCAATCTCGGTGGGACCTGTGGAACGATACCCCTCCGCGTCGGTAACGATCAGTTTATAGGTCCCCGGCTCCAGATCCGCAAAAGAATAGGGCTCTGTGGCAGTCAACGTAGAGGCAATCTCTTTGCCCGTATCATCCAGCAATTCTACAAGCACACCTGCGAGGAGCTCCTCATCATAGCCGCGGCTGCCGTCCTCGTCCCTGTCTTCAAAGGCAGCGACAACGATACTGACCTCCAGGCCGGGTGTTGGCGTCAGCGTTGCCTCCGGGGAAGCAGTCGGCAAGGGCGTCTCCGTGGGCAGAGGCGTTGGCGATGGCCCGGGCGTGTTCGTGGGTCTGGGGGTGTTCGTCGGGCGGGGCACCGGCGTGGCCGTCGGCGGCGGTGCGTTCACCACCAGACAGATATCGTCCACGTAGGCATCGTTGTGCTTGTTGCGAAACTCGGGCTGCCCTCGCAGGAACACCGTCACCACGTCGCTCTGGGCCTGGGCCTGAACGCTGATCTGCACCCAGCGGTCGGTGATCCAGTTAGCAGGCGACCAGATCACAGTGCCGGCCAGCGCATTGGTGCCCCCCGTGGGGTCGATGCCGATGTACGTGAGATAGTTGCCCTGAGATACGTCCAGCTCGCCCGTATCTGACGACCAGCTCTGCACCCAGGCGCTGGCCGTGACGGAACTGCCCGCGGGCACATTCACCTGCTGATAGATGCCGGCATTATGCGTGCCATAGGTGGTGAACCACTTTTGCGCAAAGTTGCCGCTATGGACCCGGCGCGTGCCAAAGATCATCGCGTTCTCTGGTTTCCACTCTGGCCGCTTAAAGTAGCCTTCTTCAACACCGGGGCCATCCTGAAACCAGGGGAACCAGCCGTTGGCCACTTCCACCTCGCCTGCGCCGCGGGTGCTGAAACCGTCCTCCAGGCCGCCGTTCACCGTCAGGGTGCCCGGGCATTGTGCGTCCACGCGGGTCAGGACACTCCCCAGCACCAGTGTCAGGGCCAGGAGGCCCAGCACCATCGCAGCGTGCCTGCCGATCGATTTCAGCGACAACCGAAATGTACCCACTTTCGCGCTCCTCCCACAGGTCACTTGTGCTTCAGTGCTCACCACCGAAGATGACGGCATCGTCCTCTATAGTCCAGTCTCCGCTCTCTACAATCGGCGCACGCATACCGTCCTGCCAGCGATACAGCCCGGCGCGCACCTCGCATCTGGCAGCATCCCAGGGCACCTCGAGGGCCAACGCCCTCCGATCGACGATCACATCACCGGGCCGCCAGACCGATGTGGGGAACCACTCCCCCGCCGGGGGTCCGTCGGCCTGCCCCACAAGCTCACCATCGCAAACCGCATGGACAAAGACGCTCAATGACTCTGGCGGGCGCTGCTCGGCGCGCCACCGCAACATCACATCGATGTTCGTATCCCCCAGGCCGGCGCCGATCCCGGCATCGACCAGGGATATCCCGTCCTCAAATCGAACCGGCGCCTCAGAGGTGACCGAGCCGGCAGGCTGGCCACGCAAGGTGATGTACAACAGCCGCGGTTCAGGATCCAGATCGCCCTGCTCCCATGCGCCGGGCGCGATCTCCCACGCCCAGTCGCGGGGCAGTGTAGACCACAAGGCGCCATGCTCGGTAAAAGGCCATAGCACCGCCAGTATATCACTGCTCGCGGTCTGCGGTGCCGCGCCGCCCTCCTCCAGCAGCGTCACCCTCTCCCGCTCTGGCACCAGGAACTGGATCGAGGGGAAGCCATCCCATAGCCGTCGCGCAACCCACACATCCGCCGTCGCGTTTGGCGCCTCCTCGCCCGCCAGCAGCGGGTCTCCCTGCCAGCCGGACCCCAGGTGCCGGTTGATCTCGGCGGCCAGTTCGGCGGCGCCTGTCTCGAACTCGTAGTAGACCGGCGCGCTGCTCAGGTGCGCGCGATAGGCGCTCCAGTCCGCCCAGGCGCTCCAAACGATGGCCACCAGAACAAGGGCCAGCATGACGCCTCGCCAACCGTATCGCACCTGCTCCAGCGCAGACTGGATGGCGACTGCGGGTAGCAGCATCGCCGCGGGCAGAACGCCAGCGCCCCGCAAAAAGTGAGGCGCCCCCTCGGCCAGTATAGTCGGCAGCGCGAGGCAGGCCAACCAGAGGAGAATCAGTCGCAGGGCTGTCTCGCGCCGGCTGCGCCAGGCAACAATCCCCAGCCCGCCGTACGCCGCAAGGGCGATGGCAGGCGTGAACACGGCGCGCCAGGGGACATTGTGGCGCGGGATGAAATCGCCGCCGTAGATGAGCGCGCGCAGCGTGCGGAACAGGTTGCGCGCCAGCGTGCCCGCGAGGTCACCGCCATTGATGGCGGGATTGAGTATCGAGACCTGACCGCTCCGGCTGACGAGGGCGCCTGTACGCCAGAGATGGGTCATCAGCGGGGCACTTACCAGCATGGCAACGAGCAGAACCAGCGCCCAGCCCCGCCACCAGGTGGTCGCGCGCGCGCGTTGGTCCAGCAGGCACCAGAGCAGATACAGCACAAGCACCAGCGGAATCGTGCGAGCAGCGAGGTAGGTATAGGCACAGGCGCCCACGAGTGCTCCCGCTGCGACAGACCATGCAGGCGACCGCAGCCGCTGCGCACGCAACAGAGCAGCCAGTGCGAGAGCTCCCAGAAGCGGCAGCAGGCCCGCCCGAAAAGCCACACGGCTCAGGTTCAGCAACCATATCGTGCTGACGGAGAGAGCCGCGGCCCACAGACCGGTGCGGCGATCCTGCAGCTCGGCGCCCAACCAGAAAAGCGCCGGGACCGTCAAGGTGCCGCAAACAACAGAGACCATGCGCAGAGCGTGTGGCGTGCGCCCGAACAGCGCGATAGACAGCGCGGTAAGGTAGATGAATAGTGGCTCGCGCCCGTTGTTCGCCTCAAAGTAGATCGGGCGGGCGCCCTCCAGGACCCGGAGCGCGTCCAGGCCGTTCTGAGCTTCGTCGCGGTAGATCCCCTGGGGGGCCAGGTCGAGCGCCCATAGGCGCAACCCGAAGGCCATCAGGGTCAAGGCCACGATGGCAACAGCCGTGCAGGCCTGGCTTCGGCCGGAGCGTCGAGCAGGGGTTTCTGTGCTTTTCATGGCGCGCGGCGAGTATAGCACCTGGTCCGAGCATGTCAATCGATGCGCGCTGGACCCCGGCACAGGTACTCGAGTCTCACACACCTGCTGCACGTCCTGCGCCAGTACTGCACCGCTCGCGATGACGTCATGGGATGTTACACCCCGGCATCAGGTGGTGCGCCATGGCCACTCATCCAGGCCGGGTCACCACAACCCTGGCCTGCTAGATGAAAGGCAAGGTCGGACGCGGCGCAGGAATCTGTGCGCCTCTCTGCGCCGCCAGGCGGCCCAGCGCGTGTGCGCGCAGTTGCTCCAAGAGTGCAGCGCCCTCGCGCGCCGTTCCGAGAGCGATCTGCCCCCGATTGGCCAGGTGCGCGGCAGCCACCTCGACTGGTATGCTCAGCCTGTCCCAGACCCATGTCAGTAATTCGCCGTACATGCGCACCGGGCCGAACTCGCCAAAGGAGGTCACCGGCTGACCGTCCCAGGTGGGCCGAAGCATCTCACCGATCACCGCACCCGCCAGAACGGCCTCCACGATGGTCACCGTCTCGGGGCCATAGTGCCAGTAATCGGAATCGCTCAAGGTCCCCGTGTCCGGCTCAGATGTCACAAAGAGGAACTCTGCCATCTCCCGCAGGTACACTTTGTACCCGCTGGAAAGGTCAGGAACGCGCCCGGACAGGCACTGTGAGAGATCCAGCGCGCGCTCCTGCCGCGCCAGGGCATAGGCCAGGGCGTCGACAGTGAGCTGATCCAGGAGCGTCTCCAACTCGCCCCGTACCCAGCCCATCGGCCTGGTGCGGCTGGAACGGGCGCCAATGGTGATCACCCTTTCGTGACCGTAAGCGTCTGCGATACTATCAGCGGCCCGGACGAGCCCCGGTAGTGCCGCTGGCAGATGATCCGCGTCCCCATCGATGATCGCCAGATAGCGCACCCGTGACGCTGCGGACAGTGCCTCAGACATCCCCTGTCTGATAACGGCGAGCTTGCCACGATTGTGCTCGTTGGCGATAAGTTGCATACCCCCGGAACCCTCCGGCAGGCGGTCCAGCACTTGACGAGCCACGCGCGCACTGCGCGCATCGCCGTCCACCACCAGCCAGACCTGCTCGGGTGGCACAACGTGGGGCAGATCCGCCACGGTGAGGTACAAGAGCCTCGCCACAGTCTCATCTTCAACCTTGGCAGAGAAGTAAACGGGCACGATTACGGCCACCTCGGCCCGCAGATCCTCCTGGCTGCGCCAACGATCCATGGTCATGCCCCGGCCTGCTGGCGCGCCGCCTGGCGTCCATGCCGGTAGATCGGCCCGTACACGTCCCGGTCAAAAGGCACGCAACCTGTACGGCCCTGGTCTCGCATGATCTGCGTGCAGCGCGAGCACGTGATGCAGACCCTGTTCGCGTCCAGATCTCCCCGCGTGAGCAGGTCGCGAGCGAAATCGGGATAGGCAAAGGCAAGCCTGCCCAACCCGATGATGTCCGCCCCGCCAGTGGCCAGCACCGCGGCGGCCACCTGGCCCACGTATTGCCGCAGCCACGAATAACCCGATCCCAGCACCACGAGATCAGGTGCCGCGGCCTTGACCTGGCGGGCGAGGTCGATGATGCGGACCACGCCCTGCAGCGGGTGCTCCTCCGGCACGTAGCCTCCAGCGACGTTCTGATCAAAGGGACGGTTGATGTGCGGCGTGTAATAAGGGTTCCCCGCCGTGACGTTGACAAGCGACACCCCGGCCTCCTGCAGCAAGCGGATCAATCGCAGGGGCTCGCTCAGATCGGGGATCGCCGGGTCATCGCGGCTGACGCCCCAGCCCCAGGGATAGGGGTGACCATCGTAGACATTCAGCCGCAGCGTGATGCGGACGCCGCGCACCTCCGCCTTGACCCGACCGACGGTCTCCAGCAGGAACCGTGTCCGGTTCTCAAAGGGGCCGCCGTACCGTCCTTCTCGCGTGTGCGCCGCGAGCAACTCGGAGATCAAGTAGCGGTGACAGGCCTTGATATCGACGCCGTCAAAGCCCGCCTCGGTGGCGAGACGCGCTGCAGCCACATAGGTCTCTTGAAGCCGGTCCAGCTCGGCATCGCTAATCAGTGCGTGGTCATCCGAGATGCCCATGGCCCTGTCCAGCCGCCCATCGTGGTGCGCGATGATCGGTGCCGCCCGGTCGACTGGCCGGCTGTAGCGCCCGGAATGGGCGAGCTGGATGACCGTAAAGGGCCGATAGTCGGAGCCATTCACACGGCGCCCCTCCGCCAGCGCCGTCTCACGGAGGCGTTCAAACGACCATGCTGTCTTGTCCGTAAGCAGCAGCTGGCGCGGGTTGGCCCGTGCCTCGGGCGCGATGGCGGTGGCCTCGAACCAGAGAAGACCCGCGCCGCCCGCTGCAAAGCGCAGGTAGCGCCGCGTGGTGAGCGTGTCAGGCCTCCCGTCGAGCGTGCCGTCGCAGCCCTCCATGGGTTGAACCGCCAACCTGTTGGGGGCCGTCCGATCGCCGATGCGCACCGGCTTGGCCAGAGGGGAGAGGTCTGCCTGATGGGGCAGTGCGATGCCCAGCTCATTCAGGTCGCTCTCCAGGTCCTCGATCGTCCGATAGTGAAAGGGCTGGTGCGGCATGCGGGGTCCTTGTTGGCGATGGTGGGCGATGACAACGGGCCTACGGTAACACGCTGTGCGCGAATGTGTCAACCGGGGCTGGTGACAGGCGCCGGCGCTTGACATGTTTTCGACGTGAGCGCGCCTCATGCGCTGTTCTATCCCAGCCCCCGTCCCACGCCGATGAGGAGCGCGAGAAACGCCAGCCAGCCGAGGTATTGAGCCAGGCCGGCGAGGTACGTGAGTGCGGCAGCATCAAGGACGGCCTGCGCCCCCTGCAGATCCTCTGAATCCGCCAGTCCCGAGCTCTGGAGCGCCTCGAGCGCGCGCTGGCTCGCGTTGCGCTCCACCGGCAGCGAAACGATGCCCAGGACCACCGTGGCGCCGATGATCGCGCCACCGATGATCGTCACCGTCGTCGCCTGGAGCGCCAACCCGACGAGCACCACGGCCATGGCCACCGTAGGCAGATGCCCAAGACGTTGCCCCAGCCAGGCGCGGAGACGCATGAGCGGATAGCCCTCCGCGTCCTGCTTTGCGTGCAGCACTTCGTGCGCTATGATGCCCATCGCCGTGACCGAGTCAGAAGCGGCGATATCCTCGGTCAGCACCAGCGTGCCATCGCTTGGGTCATAGTGGTCTCCGGTGCGCCCCATCATCAATGCAATGGTCACACCATCGAGGCCCAGATGGGCAATCAGCCGCTCTGCGACATCGGCACCCATCAAGCCATGGCTCGTGCGGACGGTTGCATAGCGGTTATACGCCAGGCGAACCCGCCTCTGGGCGTACCAGCCCAGCACGGCGGGTATCAGGAGAAGCAGATAGGTCCACGAGCCAGGCTTCATGCCGTCACCTGCGTGCGCGATCAGATAGGTGGAGCCGGCATCAGTCGAAGGTGATGTCCGCGTGATAGCTCTGCAGCGACCGGACGCTTCCCTGCCCCTGCAGACCAGCGGCGATACCCTCCACCGAGGCCAGAGCCGCAGGCAGTGTAGTTATGTAAGGTACCTTGTACTGAATAGCTGCCTTGCGCAAATACGAGTCGTCCATGTGGCTGCGTTGGCCGATGGGCGTATTCACCACGATCTGGATGCGCCGGTTGACGATCTCATCGACGATATTCGGCCGGCCTTCCGCCAGCTTGAGGATCAGCGTGGACGGGATTCCATGCTCTGCCAGAAAGCGTTGGGTGCCCTCGGTGGCACGCAGCTCAAACCCCAGATCGCGGAATCCGCGAGCTGCCCTCACCAGCAGGTCGTTCTTCTCCGCTACACTAAAGAGCGCCGTCCCGGCCGTGGGAAGGGCGTTCTTGGCTGCCTCCTCGGCCTTGTAGAACGCCAGCCCATAGCTCTCGGCCAGCCCCAGCACTTCGCCTGTGGAGCGCATCTCTGGCCCCAGGAGGGGATCCACCTCCGGAAACATGCTGAAGGGAAAGACCGCTTCCTTCACGCCATAGTGCGGGATGTGCATGGGCCGTAGGCCAAGGTCGCTTAGCGGCACTCCCAGCATCAGACGGGTTGCCAGCCGCGCCATGGACAGGCCGCAGACCTTGCTCACCAGAGGCACCGTGCGTGACGCACGCGGATTGGCTTCCAGTACATAGACCTTGCCGTTTTCGATGGCCAGCTGCACATTGATCAGCCCCACGACATCGAGCTCACGGGCGATCCGCCGGGCATACTCGGCGATCGTCTCCAGATGCTCTGGCGAGAGCGTCACTGGCGGAATCACGCAGGCCGAATCACCGGAGTGAACGCCGGCCAGCTCTATGTGCTCCATCACCGAGGGCACAAAAGCATCGCTGCTGTCGGCCAGGGCATCTGCCTCAACCTCGGTCGCGTTCTGCAGGAACCGGTCCACCAGAATCGGTCGCTCGGGCGAGATCTCGACGGCGGAGGCGACATACTGCGCCAGCATTTCCTCGTTGTGGACAACCTCCATGCCGCGGCCGCCCAGCACAAAGGAAGGACGCACCATCACGGGGTAGCCCACCCTGTTGGCGATTGCGACGGCTTCCTCAAAGGTGCTCGCCATGCCGGACTCGGGCATGGGTATGTCCAGCTCTTCCATCCGTTTGCGGAATAGATCGCGGTCCTCGGCCATGGCGATCGACGCGGGCGATGTGCCCAGGATGTGCACGCCAGCAGCCTCGAGCTCCTCGGCCAGATTGAGCGGTGTCTGGCCGCCAAACTGTACGATAACGCCCTCGGGCTGCTCCGTCTCATAGATGCTGAGCACGTCCTCCAGCGTCAGGGGCTCAAAATACAGCCGATCGCTCGTGTCATAGTCGGTGGAGACCGTCTCGGGGTTGCAGTTCACCATGATGGTCTCAATGCCCTCGTCCCGCAGGGCAAAGGCCGCGTGCACGCAGCAATAGTCAAACTCGATGCCCTGGCCGATACGGTTCGGTCCTCCGCCCAGGATCATCACCTTGCGCCGCTGATCTGTGGTCACCCTGTTCGGCGCGTTATAGGTCGAATAGTAATAGACGGCGTCCTCCGCGCCGCTGACGGGCACCATGTCCCAGCCTTCAACCACACCGAGCTGTGCGCGCCGCTCCCGGATACGCTGCTCAGGAATACCCAGTAACAGGGCCAGATAGCGGTCAGCAAAGCCGTCGCGCTTGGCCTGTGCCAGCATGTCGTCGGGCGGCAGCGCACCGCGGTAAGCCAGCAGCTGCTCTTCTTCCTCCACCAGTTCCCTCATCTGCTGCAGGAACCAGGGCTTGATGGCCGTACGCGCATACAACGCGTCGATATCCGCGCCCTTGCGCAGCGCCTCGTACAGGATGAACTGGCGCTCGCTGGTGGGCTCGCGCAACATGTCCAGCAGTTCATCGAGCGTGCGCTCGTGGAAATCCTTCGCCCAGCCCAGCCCGTACCGTCCAATCTCCAGGGAGCGAATCGCCTTCTGTAGGGCTTCTTTATAGGTCTTGCCGATGCTCATCACCTCGCCCACGGCGCGCATCTGCGTTCCCAGCTTGTCTACGGCACCGGGGAACTTTTCAAAGGCCCAGCGCGCAAACTTGATGACGACATAGTCGCCCGAGGGGGTGTATTTGTCCAGGGTGCCATCGCGCCAGTAGGGGAGCTCATCCAGCGTGAGCCCTGCCGCCAGCAGCGCGCTGACTCGCGCGATAGGGAAACCGGTGGCTTTGGACGCAAGGGCCGAGGATCGTGACGTCCGCGGGTTGATCTCAATGATGACCACGCGGCCCGTTTGGGGGTCGTGCGCGAACTGGATGTTGGTGCCGCCCACTACCTCGATGGCTTCGGCGATGCGATAGGAGTACTCCTGCAGCCGCGCCTGCAACTCGGGGGCAATGGTAAGCATCGGCGCCGAGCAGAACGAGTCACCTGTGTGCACCCCCATGGGATCGATGTTCTCGATATAGCACACCGTGATCATCTGATTTTTGGCGTCGCGGACGATCTCGAGCTCGAGCTCCTCCCAACCGAGGACCGACTCTTCAATCAGCACCTGGCCGATCATGCTGGCAGCCAGGCCCCGACCGGTGACCTCACGCAGCTCGTTGACATTGTATACCAGGCCGCCGCCCGTGCCACCCAGCGTGTACGCCGGGCGCACCACCACGGGGAATCCCAGCTCGGCGGCGATCGCCTCAGCCTCCTCCACTGTGTAGGCGGGCTCGCTGCGAGGCACTTCAATCCCCAGGCGTTCCATCAGGCGCTTGAAGACAATGCGATCCTCGCCGCGTTCGATCGCGTCGATCTGGACGCCGATCACCTTGACGTGGAACTCGTCCAGTATCCCTGCTTGGGCCAGCTCAGAGGCCAGGTTCAGGCCGGTCTGACCTCCCAGATTGGGCAATAGTGCGTCCGGGCGCTCTTTCTCAATGATCTGCCGCATGCGCTCGACATTGAGCGGTTCGATGTACGTCACATCAGCCATCCCGGGATCGGTCATGATGGTCGCCGGGTTGCTATTGACCAGGACGACCTCATACCCGAGTGACCTGAGCGCCTTGCAGGCCTGTGTTCCCGAGTAATCGAACTCACATGCCTGACCGATCACGATCGGTCCGGAGCCGATGATCATCACCCGCCGAATGTCGTCTCGCCTTGGCATCGTCCATCCTTCCGGCAACATAGAACCGCGATGAGCCCGCCGCGAGGCATGCCGCTCGCGGTCGGGAGACCGCACTCCAGAGCAGTCCGGCCCATTTTAGTGACATTCAGCGAGGCTGCAAACCGGCGGAGAGTGCCATTGAGGGAAAGAGGCGGCCTGAACGCTCGGTCCAGGCAGACAACAAGTAGGCGACGACGTCGCTGGCACCGTAATCGGGGCCGTGGCGCCTGGCCAGGGCCGCCAATGCAGACCAGTCATCACCCAGACTCACAATGGGGACCTCGCTGCGGCCTGTGCCGCGCCGCTGTCCGAGCCCGATCGCAGCCAGGAGGCCATTGCACAGGCAGCGGCGACCGGGTATCTCCTCCGGTGCGCCACCGGCCGCCAGAAACGCATTCACGGGTCCCGCGGGACACCGGTACCCCGGCGTGCCATCATCCCGGAGGTAAACGGTACGGAGATAGCCCAGGTCGCACACGCGCGGTCGGCCCTCAATATCAGCGTACCCGGCCGCGCCCTCCGGTAGGTTACTGATCTTGAAGGGATAACCCGTAGGAGAGGCGCGAAAATCAGTGTACACCTTGAGGTCGCCGGCCAGAGCGTGGGCGCTCAGCGCCGCCTTGATCTCGGGAACAAAGCCTGACTCGCGGCACGCCGTAAAGGCTGTACCCACCTGCACGCCGTGAGCGCCTGCAGCCAGCGCGTCGCGTACCGCTGCGGGTGACGAGATGCCACCCGCCAGCCAAAAAGGCTGGTCGAGACCGCGGAGCACCTCCAGGTCTGCCTCGTCCTTGGGCCCATACGTTGTCTCGCCCATGCCTTCGGCCGTCCTGTCGCGCCTGGGCGGCGCATTGTGGCCGCCGGCGCTGTGGTGCTCTACGATGAAACCGTCTATACGACCGCTCGCGCGGCGCAAGAGCGCCCGGGCGGCCGCGTCGGTCGATACGATGGCAAGAAAGAGCGGTCTTGTCAGGGGAGGAAGCGCGCCCTCTGCAAGCGCACCGGGGTCAAGTCGCTGATACAGTTGCTGCTCCGGACCGGCCCCGGCTGCGTCCACGCGCAGCTCCACCGCTTCGCCGCGCGAAAGCCCATCGAGGATCCCCGGTATGGCCAGCGGGATACCGCCGCCCATCAACACTGCGGTGACCCCTGCCAGCATGGCACCCAGCAGCACCGGCAAAGTAGGCAGTTGAATCTTTTCCAGCAGATTGATCCCGATGGGGCCCTGGTGACCCTCGCGGGCCAGCGATACCTCGCAGAAAGCGGCCGTAACCAGCAGATCCGTCTGATCGGGGCTCAGCGGAATCTCGGGCATCGGTGTGGGTGAAAAGGGGCGATCGGCTGCCTCTTGCGGACTGCGCCACCAGCGCCGCAGAACGCGCTCGGCCATCTCAGGCCAGGGGTGCCGGCTCAAGGCGCGCCGCATCGCGCCGTCAGCGTCGCCCAACTGCAGACGTCGTGCCAAGACGACATCCAGCGCAGTTCCGGAGACAACGCCCATCTGGCCTGCCTGTGCCACGGCGCGAGCCAACCGCCAGCCGGACACGGCGACGCCCATGCCACCCTGGATGAGTGTGGGCAGGCGTGCTGCATCTTGATTCGGTATCCTACTATCTTGCGACATGTGCTCCTTGGATTAGCAGATTGCCCGCGCGCTCTTGTCTGTCCAGCAAGGGCTGTTGTTGTAACCCTCAGATCTCTGGAACGATGCGCCAAACCATGGCAATCGCTCTGGAGCAGGCGTCAGCCAACCCGCCAGGCCAGCGTTCAAAGGCCGCTGGATGAGCGACCTCACGGCAAGGAAGAGCGTCTCGGTTTGTCACGACCGGGACGCACTGACCGCGCCGAATCCAATAGCCGAGGCCTGGCTGGTTACCGGCAGCGCGCGCTCCACCGACAGGAACTGGGTCTGGTACAGGTGGGCATACAGGCCGCCCTGTTTCAGCAGCTCTTCGTGGGTGCCTCGCTCGACGATCTCGCCATGGTCGATCACCAGGATTTCGCTCGCACGCTGCACCGTCGCCAGGCGGTGCGCGATCACCAGCGAGGTACGGCCCTTCATGAGTTTGTCCATGGCATCCTGAATCAGGCCCTCGGTACGCAAGTCTACACTCGACGTCGCCTCGTCCAAAACCAGGATCTTGGGCTCAGCCAGGATCACACGGGCCAGACAGATGAGCTGCCGCTGGCCGAGGGACAGGTTGGCAGAACCTTCGAGAATCTCGGTCTCGTAGCCATCGGGCAGTGCCATGATAAAGTCATGGGCGTTGGCCGCCTTGGCTGCCGCGATAACCTCTTCGTCGCTGGCTTCGGGCCTGCCAAACCTGATGTTGTACGCGATGGTGCCCGTGAAGAGGAACGGCTCCTGCGGTACCACGCCCAGCTGTCGGCGCAGCGAAGCAAGCGTGACGCTGCGGATGTCCTGGCCATCGATCAGGATCTCACCGTCGCTGATGTCGTAAAAGCGCGTCATAAGGCTGGCGATGGTCGTCTTGCCAGCGCCCGTCGGGCCCACGAGCGCGACTGTGGCGCCAGGCTCGATGCTGAAACTGACGTTCTTGAGTACCGGCGTGCCCTCGAGATAGTGGAAATTGACATTCTTGAACTCGACCCGTCCCTCGACATCGGCCAGCTCGACCGCATCCTCGCGGTCCTTGATGGCCGGGTCGATATTCAGGATGCGCAGCACGCGCTCGCCGCCGGCCATGGCCGCCTGCCAGGTGGTAAACACCATGCTCAGTTCGAGCACGGGCTGGAAGAGGCGCGCGGTGTAGCTCAAAAAGGCCACGATGACACCCAGCGTCAGCGTATTATCGATCACTCCGCGGCCACCGAACCAGAGGATGATGGCCGTTACGGCCGTACTCAGCAGCTCCATTACGGGCGTGAAAGCGGACGTCAGCCCCACGGCCTCGATGTTGGCATCGCGGTTGGCCGCGTTGATCGCCTCAAACTCTTGGCTCATGCGGTCCTCTTCATTGAACGCCTGAATCACGCGCATGGCAGCGATATCTTCGGCCAATCGCCCGACCATGATGCTGTTCTTCTCACGGGTCTTGCGGTAGACCTTGCGAGCAAAGCGGCTAAAGATGAGCGTTGCCACAACCATGATCGGCAGCACCGACAGGCTGAGGAGCGCCAGACGCCAGTTCATGACCAACATAACCGTGACGACGCTGAGCAGCACAAACACGTCGCTGAACATGGTCACCAGGCCGCTGGCCAGCAGCTCGTTCACCACACCCACGTCACTGGTGATGGTGGCGATGAGGCTGCCCGTCCCAAAGGTGTCAAAGTAGCTCATGGTGAGGCGCTGGTACTGGCGAAAGAGGTCCGCACGCATGGTGCGAAGGACGCTGTTGGCCACAATTTCCATCTGCCAGCGGCGACGCCAGTCCAGAACAAAGTCAAGTGAATAGACCGCCAGGGTTGCCAGTGCCATCCGCGTCAGGCCCGCCATGTCGCCCGCGGCGATGTAGGTATCGATCAGAACCTTGACCAGGTAGGGAGCGAGCAATGCCAGGCCAGCGCTCGCCAGCATCCAGGCCAGCGACTCGATCATGCGACGCTTGTGCGGCTCGAGAAACTGCAGCAGCCGGCGCATGATGCGTATGTCAAAGCCCTGCCCTTCTGCATCCCGGTAGTGATGCAGATGGACCTGAGGGCCTCCAAATCCGCCGCCTCCACTAAAGTTGACGCTCATGCGCTCCTCCCCACAACAGCCTCGGCCAGTTCCACGTCCTCCTGGCGCAGTTGCCGGTAGTAAATGTCGGCATAGATGCCGGATTCGCGGATCAAGTCCTGGTGGCGTCCCTGAGCCACCAGCTCACCCTTGTCGATGACCAGGATCATGTCCGCTTCGCGCACAGTCGAGACACGCTGGGCAATGACAAATGACGTACGCCCGCGCATCAGACGCTTCAGGGCGTCCTGAATCTGCTGTTCGGTCTCGGTATCGACGCTGGACGTCGCGTCGTCCAGGATCAGAATCCGCGGATCCAGCAGCAACGCGCGTGCGATGGCTATGCGCTGGCGCTGTCCCCCGGAGAGGGTGGTGCCGCGCTCGCCAACCTCGGTGTCGTAGCCATCAGGGAACCCCATGATAAAGTCGTGAGCGGCCGCTGCCCGGGCAGCCTCTTCGATTTGCTCCTGTGTGGCATGAGGGCGGCCAAAGGCGATGTTCTCACGCACGGTGCTGCCGAAAAGCATCGTCTCCTGCAATACCATCCCGATCTGGCTGCGCAACGAGTCCAGCGTGACGTCGCGCACATCGTGTCCGTCGATGCGGACCGCGCCCGACTGCACGTCGTAGAAACGCGCGATCAGGTTGGTGATCGTGCTCTTGCCAGAGCCAGTCGGACCCAGGAGGGCGACCACCTGCCCCGGCTTGACCTCAAAGGAGATGTTCTTGAGCACCGGGCTCCCCCGGAAGTAGCTGAAGGTGACGTTATCAAAGGTGACGGCGCCCTCAATCTGCTTCAGTTCTATGGCGTCCGGCTTGTCCTGGACGTCAGAATGGGTGTCGAGCACCTCAAAAACGCGCTCTGCGGAGGCCTGGGACTCGCCGATAAGGTTGATCAGAAAGCCGATGCGCCGCATGGGACCGACGAGCTGCAGCACGTAACTGTTAAAGGCAACGAGGGCACCCAGCGTGAGCACGCCCTGGATGACCATCCGGCCACCCAACAGCAGGATGACCACGGTGGAGGCGTTGGCCAGCAGGATGATCAGAGGCATCGTGCGGCTTCCGCGGCGAGCCAGAGTCATGGATGTGTCGTAGAGATAGTCAACTTCCTTGTCAAAACGATCGATCTCAGCCTGTTCCTGAGCAAAACCGCGCACCACCGAAACCCCATAGAGGGTCTGATTTACCCGTGCGGTGATGCGGGCCATGGTCTCCTGACGGATGCGCCACCGGGGCATCTGAAAGCGTACGTGGTTGTTCATGATCCAAACGATGGCGGGCATCACCAGGAGCGAGAGTGCCGCGAGCAAAGGCTGCATGCCCACCAGGATAACCACCGTACCAAGCATCATCACGCCCGAGTTCAACAGGCCAAGGACGCCGCCGCCTGTCAACCGGCGGATGCGTTCCACGTCGCTCGTGGCGCGGGACAGAAGCTCGCCTGTCTGAGCCTGGTCGTGATAGCTAAAGGAGAGTTCCTCTAGCTTCTTATACATCTGGTTACGCATGTCGTAAGCGACCATCTGCGCGACGCGCTCGCTGAGATAGCCCTGCCCAAAGCGGAACACCCCGCGCAGCGCTGTCAGGATCACCAGGTACAGCACCTGCTGTCCGATAACCTTCATGTCACCGGCGAGAATACCCTGGTCGATCACCGCTTGCGTGATCCTGGGGACCGCCAGTGCCACACCGGTCAGGGCGAGCATGCAGAGGTACGCGACCGTCTGGCTCAGCCAGTACGGCTTGAGATAGCTCAGTACACGCCAAAAGACCTTCATATGTCCCTATTCACTCCAGCAAAGTTTCATCCAGGTCGGCGATTGCCACTATGCGCGCCAGCGCGCGATCGATTTCCGCCAGCTCATCGGCGGGCAGCCCGGGCAAGTCCCGTCGCAACCGGGCAAACACCGTCAGCGGTGCACTTTCCGCGAGGGCGCGACCTTCCTCTGTAATGGAAAACAAGACGCGGCGATAATCTTTGGTGCAGCGCTCCCTTGACACCAGACCAGCCTGTGCCATACTATCGAGCAGTGGAGACGTGGTCCCGTCGCGCAGGTTGAGATAGCGGCTGATGTCGCCCAGAGATTTCTGACCGTTTTCCATCAGGTAACGCAACACGCTCAGCCTGCGCCCGGACACACCGTACTCTCGTTGTAGCCGGTGTCCGAAGCGGTGCGAATAGCGCACCAGGCTGAGCAGACGACGCACGATGGATTCTGATAGCTCTGCGGGTGTTTGCACCCCTTGTTCCTCAGGGAGAAATCGTTAGGTTCCTAACTATTCTATCCCGGCAGCGAAAAAGGTCAAATCCGCTTTGACGCGGTCCTGACCTTTTTTGCTGCGTGAGTGCGGATCTGCAGTCAGAGAGGACGGTGATTGCCGTGACGCTGGTCCGAACTCGTGGCGCTGAGCAGTCAGCCTCCAGCGCCCTCATCCATGCGCCTCCGGCCTGTCCAGATGCTACCGGGATCCTCCTCCCAGGAGGATATAGTCATCCTCTCATCAAGAGAGACCGGTCACATAGGTCAGTTCGTCCATCCCTGCGACGGCCTGTTCCAGCGCCGCGCGCAGTGCCAGGTACACCCGCGCTCGCTCAGGCCCCTCGAGGCCGAGCGGGCTGAGCAACTCGCCAGCGACCCGTCCCACAGGGACACCGGAACGGCCCCGTATCGGCTCCGGCGCCAGCGCCTGTACGAGGGCCACAAGCCGCGCAGGTTCGAATTTGCCCCTCAACTGGAAAAGTGGATCCATGGGTCACCCCGGCCCTGTTCGCTGCCCGCATCCTCCCTCCAGGAAGATGATGTCAGGCGTTCATCAAGAGTCCCCCTCGACGTACCTCAGCCCCTCCGTAGCGGCAGCTTCCTGTGCGATCGCACGCTTGAGTGCGAGCTGTGCGCGCCAACCCTCGGCCCCCTGCGGCAGCGTCATGTCGCCCAGGAGCGCATTGACCACGTCCGCCACCTCCACATGATCGCGCGAGGCAGCCGGACGGTCAAGCAACAGCCTGCGAATCACCTCGCACAGTTGGTTCGGTGAGAGGCCATCGATGATCTTATTCAGACGGCTGGGGTTCATCCTGCTCCGGTGTTTCATCGAACACGACCGGCTCGTCGGGCGCGATCTCTTCGGGCGCGGCAGCCGGCACCTCGGTCTCAGCCTGTGATGCGCGCGGCAGCTCGCGGCCGCAGTAGCGGCACACGGTCGCCTCTTTGGCGATGCGCTCGCCGCAATAGGGACAGGCCTTGCGGTTCGATCGCACGATCAGTGCGATGATGACAGCGATCGCTGCCAAAGCAAGCGGAAACAGGCAGATGGCTGCCATCAAGAAGAACTCTGCCATCCCGGTGCGTACTATCATGTTCAACCTCTTTCTGTCAGTCGCCGAGCATCCCTCGGACGATCACATCTACGGCGCGCTCCTCCGTGAGGCCACGGGAGAGCAGCGTCTCCAATTCCTTTTTGTCCACTGTGCCGATCGCCGCCTCGTGGGTGACCTGCGCCTGCGGGTTGGTGACCCGCACCGCGGGCACGGCGTTGGCGACGGCCTCATCTCTGACAATCTCTACGCAGTCGATGTGCCCCCGGGTGCGCGGCGCGTTACCCTCGGTAGTGCCAAATACCTCGCTGCGCGCCCGTTCGCGCACCGCGATGCGCGACTTGGCCAGGCCGCGGGCGCCCTCTCCATTCAGGCGGATCGTCTCACGCACGGTGATCTCGTCGTCGCCATAGCCCATCACGCGGGCATCCAATTCCGCCACGCCGTCCCGGGCCACGTCGATGTCATAGTCGAAAGCCACCTGGCCCGCGCGACCGTGGCTCAGGCTAAAGGTAGAATAGTAGCGCCCGCCCGCGTCCACCACCACATGCGCCACCGGCCGCACCTCGGTGCCGCCCGTCTCGCCATGGTAGTGGGTCTCGTGGTAGCGCATCGTTGCATCCTTGCCCACCCGGATGGTGCTATTCATCAGATGCTGCACATGGACTGCGTTGGGAAAGGTGCAGTGCGTGGTGAACGCCACCTCTGCCCCTGTGCCGATCTCAAAGTCGGAGACGATGCGCTGCACACCCTCGGCAGGGAGCATGCCGAAACAGAGATGCACGGGCTGCGCGATCCGCGCGCCGGGAGCGACCCACAGGGCCACCTTGACGCCGTCCTCAAGTTGCTCGGCCTTCATTGTGATACCGGGGATCTCGTTCGCTCCGATCACCTCATTGCCGGAGACCACCAGCCGCGCCACGTCATCTTGCGCCAGCAGGCTGGCATCGCCTCCCGAGGCCTCGTACGCCAGCATGATCAGGTCAAAGTCACTCATAGCTGTCCTCGGGCTCGACGATGATCGGGAACTCGCACGGTCTGCACAGGTGCGTATACCGGTCGCAGATCGCCTCCGGCACGCCCGTCTGCATGATGCGTCCGCTGCAGATGAGCGAGGCCCGGTCGGCGATCTGCACCACCTCGTCGCGGTGGCTGATCAGCAGCACAGCGGTGCCTTCCCCTGCCATCCGGCGCATCAGGCGGGCAATGTCATCCAGCGTAAAGCGGTCGATCCCCGAGTCAGGCTCGTCGAGGATCGCCAGGCGCGGCCGCATCGCGTACACGGCGGCCAGCTCGACCCGCTTGCGCTCGCCGCCCGAGAGTCCCTCGTCCACAAAGCGCGGCAGGTACTCGGGATCCAGGTTGACCGCCTCCAGAGCGGCCAGCAGCCGCTTGCGGTCCGGCGTGGCCTGACCCAGCTCCAGATACTGCTGGACCGTCAGGCCCTCGAAACGCGCAGGTTCCTGCCAGGCGAGCGTCATGCCCAGGCGCGCCCGCACGTCGATCGGCTCGGCGGTAATGTCCACCCCCGCAAAACGGATCGATCCGCCGAGGGTGGTGTAGCCGCCCGCCCCCATGAGGGCGTAGGCCAGCGTAGACTTGCCCGAGCCATTCAGCCCGAGCACCACGTGGACGCTGGCTGGCGCGATCTCTAGATCGACGCCTCGCAGGATTTCGTGGCCTTCGCGCGCGATGTGCAGGTCCTGCACCTGCAACAACGCCTCGCCGTTCTGGGATCCCATCGGTTTCCCCCTGTGATGTACTATGGATACATGCTCATTATAGTCCGGCGCCACCCGTGTCACAAGGTACAGGGGGCCCGTTGCTCCTTGTCATCTCCCTCCGGAGGCGCTACACTCTGTTCAATCCACGGAGACGAAAGGAGATCCATCCATGGCCGAAGGACTGCTTCCGAATAACGTCATCACGCAGGTAGCGATCGTCACCGATGATATCGAGACACTGGCGGCGCGCTGGGCCGAGGTGCTGGGTGTGCCCGTCCCCGAGCCGCGCTGGACCGACACCCGCGAGCTCGCGCACACGACCTTCCGCGGCCAGCCCACCGAGGGTCGCTCGCGCCTGGCCTTCTTCAAGCTCGGGCCGCAGGTTCAGCTGGAGCTGATCGAGCCCGATCATGAGCCCTCCACCTGGCGTGAGTTCCTCGACGCTCACGGCACGGCGCTGCACCACATCGCCTTCAACGTCAAGGGGATGGACGACGTGCTGGGCGTGCTTGAGGCCCATAACATGCCCACCGTCCAGCGCGGCGACTATACCGGCGGCCGCTACTCCTACGTCGAGAGCGACGGGTGGCTGGGCTGCATCCTGGAGCTGCTGGAGAACTACTAGCCCGGCTCG
>CAZYWU010000007.1:0-76478 GCA_964651255.1 uncultured Anaerolineales bacterium | reverse complement strand
TTGGAGAGGATGCTACTGACATGGGTCTTGATGGTGGCTTCAGTCGTGGTCAACTGCGCTGCGATCTCGCGATTGCTGAGGCCCTTGGCCACGAGGTTCAACACCTCTACCTCACGCGGCGTCAGCGCATCCGGCACTGGCGTCTTGTCAGGCGGCCGGCGCAGTTCTTGAAGCACCTGGAGGGCGATTTTGGGGTGCAGGGCCGGCTCGCCTCGGCCGACCAACTCGATGGCTCGGACCAGATCGGCTGGCTCAGAGTCTTTGAGCAAATAGCCCAGCGCCCCGGCCTTGATGGCGGGAAAGACTCTGTCCTCACCGCTAAAGCTGGTCAGTACCAGGATGCGCGCCCCTGTATGGCGCGATGTGATCAAGCGAATGGCCTGTATGCCGTCCAAGACCTGCATAACCAGGTCCATCACGATGACGTCCGGCTTCAGGAGGTCTGCCTGGGCCACCGCTTGTTCTCCGTTGCTGGCCTCCCCCACCACCTCGATGCCGGTGTGCTCTGCCAACAGGGCACGAATGCCCTTGCGGACGATGGCATGGTCGTCCACCAGCAAAACCCGTATCGGGCGATCGGGAGCCTGAGTGTCGCCCGGCTTATTCATACCACGACCTCCACCCTGATGGTGGTGCCTTTGCCCGGCACGCTATCTATGAAAAGCTTGCCATTGATGCGCTCAGCACGCTCTTCCATGCTGCGCAGGCCCATGCCCCCGTTATCACGGGCTATGGCGTGATCGTAGCCGACGCCATCATCCGAGACGGAGAGTCCGACGAGTTGCCCGTCAAACCAGAGGTGCACCACAACGCACTGGGCGCGTGCGTGCTTGATTGCGTTATTGAGGGCTTCCAGCGCGATGCGATACAGCTCTTCCTCGATCCCCAGGGGCAGGATGCGCTCACCATCTACGCGTAGTTCCGTCTGCAGCCCCGCCCGATTCTCGACGGCGGCCAGGCGGATGCGCAGGCTGGCCGCTAGGCCCTGACCTTCCAGCACGGGCGGATGCAGCTCAAAGATGAGCAGGCGAATGTCGACCAGGGCCTCGCGGGCCATCGCCTGCAGTTCGCGCAAGTTCTCAAGGGCCACATCCTGCCTGTCCGATTCGAGGGCCAATCGCGCTGCTTCGGCGTAGAGCGTTACGCTGTACATGGCCTGGGTGACCGAATCGTGCAACTCGCGGGCCAGCCACTCGCGCTCCTGCTTGATGGCCGCCCGGTCCGCCTTCTCGCGGAGCCGAGCGCTTTCGATGGCCACGGCTGCGACATCCGCCAGCAGGCTCAGGACGCGCGCGTCGTCCTCTGTAAAGCCTCCCGGTTTGTTGGCCACGTTCAGTGCGCCGATGGACGTGCCCTCCACCTGCAGAGGCACCGCCAGCAGCGACTCGGTCTTGAGGCTCGGGGTACGGCTCTCAACCGGCCCCGCGGCATAGTCATTGATGAGAATCGGCTTGCCAGTGCGCATGGCCTCACCGGTGTGGGTACCGGCCACCGGGATGCGCTGCGCCAGTGGATCGAGCTCGATGTCGTCGCTCGCCTCGCGTAGCCAGGACTCGTCTTCCAGCAGGAATACGGTGCCGCCTTCGGCACCCGTCACGCTCCGCGACTCTTGGCGCACGAGCGCGAGCACCTGGTCCAGCGTCAGTTTCTGGAGCAGTGCGGCCGTGACGCGCTGGAGACTGCGTGTCTCGGCCAGTCGTTGGCGAATCTCGTCATGCGTTCGGGCGTTCTCTGCGCCGTTGATGCTCATGCCAGAACCTCACTACTGCGAGTATGCACGGAGCAGAGAAGTTCTGTCAACAAGCCTCCGAATTACCTCGTGCAGGCGATCGTTCTCTGCACCGCTTGTGACCAGGCCAAAGCCTCACCGACAGAGGACTAGCGCAACTAACTCGTTTCGTCAACCCACTTTCGCTTTTTTGGAGGGAGAGACACCCTACTCATACTAAAGTTGAACCCAACGATGCCCACCGCCCTCCAAGGTCTAGGAACAAGATCGCTCTTGTTGGCGATGGCAGGCGGGGTGATCCGCTGTACTCTGACCGCAGTGGTATCCATTTCATTCGGTCAGAGAGGCAGGCCCATGCCGGTAAAGAGGCGGGTGCTCGTAGCCGACGATCAGCGGGCGATTCAGAAAGGCCTGCACGCCGTGGTGGACCTCCTGCCCGGTGTGGAGTGGGTCGGTGAGGCCTCAAACGGTCAAGACGCCGTGGCACTGACTCTGTCCGAGCGGGCAGATGTCGTCCTGATGGATGTCCAGATGCCTGTCATGGATGGGCTGGAGGCCACGCGGCTGATCAAGGCCCAGCGACCAGAGGTGAAAATAATCGTGTTGACGCTCCACGGCGACTATCGGTCTGAGGCGCTTGCCGCCGGCGCCGATGTGTTTCTGGTCAAGGGCGGGCGCCCTGAGTGTCTGCGTCTGGCGATCTGCTCGCCCTAGTCGGGCGAGCTATCCGGTGTGCATCAGAGGAACCCCATCATGAATCGACTCGGCACCGTATTGATCATCGCGTTCGTTCCACTGCTCATCGTGGCGGCGGTCTACACCGGCACGGTGCTCGCGTCACGCCCCGCAATCGACATGCGGAGTGATGCCACATCCACGCCATCCGTCCCGGCCACCGTTACGGGGACCGTGGTGTGGGGCCAGTTGGTGGTGCTCGCGCCCGGGGCCACGGTCTCCGTCCGCTTGTTCGACGTCTCAGGCGCCGATGGAGGCGAAGTTCTGCTCGCCGAGTCCGTCGCGAGTGCCCCCGGCAGGGGCTACCCGGCCGAGTTCAGCATAGAGTATGACCCATCGCTTATACGGCCGGGCGGCCTGTACGCGGTGGTGGGGGAGATCGTGGCTGACGGCACGCTGCTCTTTCGCAGCACCACGCGAACGCCGGTTATCACGCAGGGCGCTCCGACAGGGGTCCACCTATTCCTCTCAAAGGTTGGGTCATGGTCGCCCTTTGATCTGGCGGTTAGCAGCGGACAGCTTGCCCGCTTTTCCTACTAGACGATAGCCCGAGTCCAAACTCGGCCAGGCGAAAGTGTCAGCGCGGCCCCGGCACGCAACTCGTCAGTCAGGGCGGCGCGATGACCTTCTCGGGCAAAGTATGCTGCCAGCAAGATCAAGCTTCTTACTGGGCACTCTGGTTGGGAGAGACACGGCATCCCCGGCTACTGGGAATATCAGGCCCTGGCGAGTCTGTGCGGGGCACTGGCCAGTGCGGGGCACTGGAGAGAGGAAACGTCGTGGGCTCACAGTCGCGCTGACAGGAGCAGTTTGGAACGCGTCTGAAAACGAGCGCTGTCGAGGTCAGTCCACGGTGATTGCTGACCGCGAGCCAGTTCTCCCACTGATATTGGAGTGGTCTCTCAAGTCTGATAGCAGCATCGGCCCCGACGAGGTTTGCGCTCGCCGGGGTCGAGTCGTTACCGTAAGTGGAGCCTGTTCGCGGTAATGAGACGGGCGTGCTCCGACGCCAAAAAGGCGATGACCTCCGCCACCTCATCTGGACTGGCGATGTGGATCAGCTCGGAGCTATGCGCCACAACCTCGCGCACCGCGTCGTTCACCCAGCCAGTGTCGGTCACAGGTGGGTGGACCATGTTCGCGGTGATCCCCCATGGTGCGAGCTCGAAAGCGGCGGACATCGTATAGTTCTCCAGCGCGGCCTTGGCAGCGCCGTAGGACACCTCGGTAGGGAATCCCAGCGGTCCGCCGGAGGTGAGGCCAATGATCCGGCCCCAGGTCGCCTGCCGTGCGATGTGACGCCTGGCGAATTCGGCAATCAGCAGGGCTGCGCCGCGGGCATCCACGCTGAACACCTGGTCATGCGTCGCCGCGGAGAGAACCGCAGAGCCGCTGCCGGAGACGTGCCGCCCGTCAGGCGTGAAGGTATCGGCCACCCAGCCCGTCGCATTGTTGACCAGGATGTCGACGGGTCCCAGCTCGGCCTCAGCAATGTCAAACAGACGCGGGATTGTCTCCTGATCGCCCAGGTCCGCCTCCAAGGCTACCGCCCGCCCGCCGCGCTCGCCGATAGACGCGATTACGCCATCGGCCGTTTTCGCCCGGTTCGTGCGGTATTGTTCGGGGAGGTCAGCCGGATCGATGGTACGCAGATAGGTCACCAGCACGCTCGCGCCGCAGTTGGCCAGGGCCTTCGCTGTTGCGGCTCCGATCCCGTGGTTGGCACCCGTGATGAGGGCGACATGTCCGGTCAGGTCAAACGGTAGAATGGCAGCGGTCACGGTCACTTTCGACCTCCATAGAGAAAGCATCTTGCCGACGTGCCGCGGCCAGTAAGATAGCAGGAGGCGGCAGCGTCAGCTACTGCAGGTAACCTCGCCGCTGCCCTGCCAGGCGACCCGCATCCCGCTGATATCTTCCACATATACCGGCCACTGAAGCTCTGTCGCGCTCTTGTGTCTGGACCAGAGGGCAGCCGTCGTCAGGCTAAAGTTCACCGTCGGCGTGGGTACAGGCGTTGCGGTGGGCACCGGCGTGCGCGTAGGGACGGCGGTACGGGTTGGGCGAAGGGTGCGCGTCGGGCGCGGCGTAGCCGCCTTGCCGATGCGCTCCTCACTGGTGCCATAGCCGTGGGCCGTATCCAGGAAGGTGATTCCGAGGTCCAGACAGCGGGTTATAACCGTCACAGCATCCTGTTCGGTGAGGCGCTGGATCGGGATGCCACCAAAGGCAACCTCGGAGACGGTCAATCCTGTACGGCCCAGGGGGACCTGTCGCATGGGTCTGCTCCTTCACGCATTGATATTGAGACAATCAGCAGTACTGTAGACAAAAACCGGCGCACGGTCTATGCCCATGCGCCCGTCTGCGATCAATGAGTCTCAGCTCATTGCCTGGCTGATCGCCTCCGCCGCTGTGCGGCAGAACAGTGGGCGTGCCTGGCCCTGTGCAAGCAGGGCGTCGCCGCGGGTGCGCGGCATGAGGATCTCGTCAAACCCCAGCTTGGCAGCCTCGCGCACGCGTCGATCACTCTGCCCAACGCTGCGGAGTTCACCCGCGAGTCCCACCTCACCAAAGATTGCCATCTGGGGGTGGACCGGGCGATTGTGGTAGCTAGAGGCGATGGCGCACGCTACCGCCAGGTCTACGGCGGGCTCCTGGACGTGCAGGCCTCCGACGACGTTGACAAAAATGTCTTGATCGCTGAGCTTGAGCCCGACGCGTCGTGTGAGGACGGCAGCGAGTAAAAGCACGCGGTTCACGTCCACACCGTTGCAGGTACGCCGGGGGTGCTCCGGGATGCCCGGGCTGACCAGCGCCTGTACCTCGACGAGGATCGGTCGCGTACCCTCCATGGTGACCGCCACAGTCGAGCCGGTGGCCTGCTCAATCCGCTCCTCGAGAAAGACCTGTGAGGGGTTAGCCACCTCGGTCATGCCCTTGTCGGTCATCTCGAATACGCCCACCTCGTTGGTCGAGCCAAAGCGGTTTTTGACGCTGCGCAACAGCCGGTAGCTGTGGAAACGTTCACCCTCCAGGTACAGAACCGCATCGACAATGTGCTCGAGTACTCGCGGCCCCGCGATGCTGCCCGTCTTGGTGACATGGCCCACGAGGAACGTGGCTACACCCAGTTCCTTGGCCTGCCGCTGCAACGCCGAGGCGCACTCGCGCACCTGACTGACGCTGCCCGGCGAGGCATTGAGTTCTTCGGTGTAGATCGACTGCACCGAGTCGACGATTGTGAGGGAGGGACGCACCTGCTCGATCTGCCCCAGAATTTGGGCCAGATTGGTCTCGCTCAAGACCAGGAGGTTCTCTGAGCGCATGCCCAGACGGTCTGCCCGCATCTTGATCTGTTGAAGCGATTCCTCGCCCGAGGCATAGAGCACGCGTTCGGGCCCTTCGCCAAGCTGGGCCGCCAGCTGCAGCAGGAGCGTGGACTTGCCGATGCCCGGATCGCCACTGATCAGGACGACGCTTCCTGGGACGATGCCGCCGCCGAGGACACGGCTCAGTTCCTCCATGGGCACGGGCAAACGGCTCTGGGAGTAGGGCGGAATAGTATCCAGCGCATACGCCTGCGTGTTCAGGGTCTGTGCGGGAAAAGCGCTCCCCACAGTGACAGAACGCGACGGTGGGTCGACAAACGCCTCCACCATCGTGTTCCATTCGCCACATTCTGGGCAACGGCCCATCCATTTGGACTGCGTGGCGCCGCAGTTTTCACAGACAAAGCGGCGCCGCGCCCTGGTCATCTACCGCTTCTCCCCCGAGAGAAGCGTCTCTGGCTCTGCGATGTCCTCGCGGGTCTCAAAGACGATCTCGCCGTCCTGAACGTCAGCCACTACCGTGCGCACAGCCGGCTCGAGCCCCAGGAGCTTTTCCGCCAGCGGGTCTTCGATGAGCCGCTGGATGGCACGCTTGAGCGGTCGCGCACCATATTGCGGGTCAAAGCCCTCGCTCACCAGTAGCTCCCGTGCCGCAGACGTAAGCTCCAGTGTTGCGTTCTGCTCTGCCAGACGCTTGTTCAGCAGTCTCAGTTGGATCTCGACGATCTGCTCAATGTCCGAGCGGGCGAGTTCGTGGAAGACGATCACCTCGTCCACACGGTTCAGGAACTCAGGGCGAAAGAGCCGTCGCAGCTCGCGCATCAACTTGCTCTTCATTTCGCGGTATTCGCTATCGCTGCCCTCCGGCTGGCGAGCCGAAGAAAAGCCCAGCGCGGATTCCGGCGAGATGTCCGAGCTGCCGATGTTCGAGGTCAGAATGATGATCGCATTGCGAAAGTCAACCTTGCGACCCTTGGCATCGGTCAGCTTGCCCTCTTCCATGATCTGGAGGAGCATGTTGAACGCTTCGGGGTGCGCCTTTTCGATCTCGTCAAAGCAGATCACCGAGTAAGGCCGGCGACGGACAGCCTCGGTCAGCTGGCCGGCTTCCTCATAGCCCACATAGCCTGGAGGCGCGCCGACCAAACGTGAGATCGTATGCCGCTCCATGAACTCGGACATGTCGAACTGAAGTAACGCTTCCTCGCTGCCGAACATGAACTCGGCCAGCGCCTTGGCAAGCTCGGTCTTGCCGACACCTGTGGGGCCCAGGAAGATGAACGACCCGATCGGGCGGCGAGGATCCTTGAGGCCCGCCCGGGCGCGGCGCACCGAGCGCGCCAGCGTGTGGATGGCCTCCTCCTGACCCACGATCCGCTCATGGAGCGTATCCTCCATGCGCAGCAGCCGCAGCGACTCTTCCTCAGCGATGCTCGTTACGGGGACGCCAGTCCACATCGCCACGATCTCGGCGATATCTTCTGCCGTCACGACCAAGCCCTCTTCCGGCGTCTCGAACTGCAGGTCGTCCGTGAGAGCAAAGTCGGCATCCGCATCGGCAATCGGTCCCAGCAGAGTCGCGTGCTCTGGGCGGGCGACAGCTGCCTCTTTCCGCTCCTGCTTTTCCGGGTGCAGCACGTGAAAGACGCGCACGCGCGAGGCTGCCTCATCCACCAGGTCGATGGCCTTGTCCGGCAGGAACCGGTCGGGGACATAGCGCGTGGCCAACCGGGCTGCCGCGCTCAGCGCCTCATCGGTGATATGGAGGCCATGATGCTCTTCGTACCGTGCGCGGATACCGCGCAGAATCTCCAGCGTCTCCTCCTGAGAGGGCTCGCCGACGAACACCGGCTGGAAGCGACGCTCCAGCGCCGAGTCGCTCTCGATATACTTGCGGTACTCATCCAGCGTCGTCGCGCCGATGCACTGCAACTCCCCGCGCGCCAGCGCCGGTTTCAGGATATTGGCGGCGTCCATCGAGCTACCGGCGGAGCCAGCACCCACCAGCATGTGCAGCTCGTCGATAAAGAGCACCGTATCCGTCGACTTGATCTCGTCGATGACCTTCTTGAGGCGCTCTTCGAACTGGCCGCGGTACATTGTGCCCGCCACCAGCGAGCCGACATCCAGCCGGACCAGTCGCTTGTTGCGCAGGTCCACGGGCACGCGCCCATCGATGATGCGCTGGGCCAAACCCTCGACAATCGCCGTCTTGCCCACTCCGGGCTCTCCGATGAGTGCCGGGTTGTTCTTGGTTCGACGCGCCAGGATCTGAATCACTCGCTCGATCTCGGTCTGACGACCGATGACGGGGTCCAGCTCCCCTTCCTCAGCCAGATCGGTGAGGTCGGTGCTCAACTGCTCCAGCAGGGATTTCTCCTTGCTCGAGGCAGAGGTCGATTCCCGGCTGCTGCCGCGCGACCCGCGCCGCGCTGGCACCGGTGTTTCACTTGCCAGAGCAGCCGGCCGCTCATTCATGTAGTAGCGCAGACGCCGGTTGAGTACGTCCAGATTGATCGCCAGTCCCTCAAGGATCGCGGCTGCCATAGAGTCGGGCAGGTGCACCAGCGCCATAAGCAGGTGCTCGGTGCCGATCTGCTCGTGACCGCGCCGCTTTGACTCGTCGATGGCAAGCTGAATGACCTTCTTGGTCTGTTCTCCAAGCTGCAAACTGGCCGGAGCACGATCACCCGTCCCGACCATTCGCTCGACGGCGTCCCTAAGCTGGCCAATAGAAAGCCCCATTTCGGAGAGGATACGGGCAGCCTCGCCTTTTTCCTCCCGCATGAGTCCCAGCAAAAGATGTTCGGTACCAATGTACCGATGGTTCAGCCGCCGAGCTTCCTCCTGAGCCATGCTCAGGGACTGCCGTGCGCCCCTGCTGAACCGATCGAATCCGTTAGCCATGATACTCCTTGCGAAGAAAAGTCCTAAACAATAAGACTTGCTGATTGCCTAACCTATATACGCAGTATCGCTCGCCCCGTTGCACTGCGGCGAAACTTTGCGGCGGTGTACTTGCTCTGTACATCTGTATTATACACCATCTTGTCCGGCGCTGCAGGAATCCGGGGGATAGCAAGAGGGAGCCGCGTATATCTATACACCAGCCCCCTCGTGCTGTTCGGTCTAGCCCGGTCGTGCCGGGTGTCCGTCACTGTCCGCAACGGGCAGCATATTCGGATCTAGTAACTGTCCGAGTCGTCGCCCTCGTCGCCGGCCGTGCTCCAGTCATAGTCTGCGAAATACTGGTCCTCGTTCACGCGCCTGAGGCTGAGCCCCATGCGCTGCCTGGCCGCATCGATCCGGATGATCCTCAGCTCCAGCTCCTGGCCCTCGCTTACGACCTCGCTCGGATGCCCGATGCGGTCCTCCGAAAGCTCTGAGATATGGATGAGGCCCTCGATCTCTTCGTCCAGCCGTGCAAAGGCACCAAAGTCGGTAATTTTGGTGACCGTGGCCTTGACGAGTTGCCCGATTTCATAGCGCTCCTCGACGGTCGTCCAGGGCTCGGCCTTGAGTCGCTTGAGGCTGAGCGCGATACGCTTGCGATCGCGGTCCACCCCCAGGACGTAGACCTCTACTTCTTGTCCAACCTTGAGCACTTCACGCGGATGGCCCACGCGGCTCCAGGACAGCTCGGAGAGGTGGATCAGACCGTCAGCACCACCGAGGTCGACAAAGGCACCAAAGTCACACAGGCTGCTCACAGTGCCCTTGCGGGTCTCGCCCTCCTTCAGTTCATCGAGGAGGCGATCCTTTTGATCCTGTCGCCACTCGCGCATCGCCGCCCGTTCGGACAGAATCAGGCGATTGCGGCGGCGGTCCAGCTCAATGATCTTGAACATAAAGTTATGGTTGACCAGCTCACTAAGGCGCTCGATCCGTTCCTCTTCGCTGTCGGAGCGACTGAGCCGGATGCTGGCGATCTGTGAAGCCGGCACAAATCCGCGGACGCGGCCAACACGGACGATGACGCCGCCGCGGTTGCAGCTTGAGACGGTGCCCTCAAAAACCTCTTCGGCCTCGAACATCTCGCTGGCTTTTTGCCAATCGGTCTCCAGGAGAGCGCGCGACAGCGAGAGAATGCTGTTGCCCGACTGGTCCTGGCTGCGCACCACGTACACGTAAACCGTGTCACCGACCGCGAGTTCTTGCAGCATATCGGGATCCATGCGATCAAGGTCGTGGGCAGGCACGATGCCTTCGGACTTGCAACCAATGTCGACGACGATCTCGTTGGGGGTTATCTCCACGATTGTCCCCTCCAGCGTCTCTCCGTGCTGGGGGATGACATGGGAGAACTCCTGCTCAAGCAACTCTGTCATCGGATGATCTGGCTGCTCCGAGGTCTCCTCTCCTTTGTGCAAAACGGTGCGGTGCTCGAAATTGTCCACGCTCACTCTCCTCGCAGGATCTCAACTATGACAATTATACAGGCCTTCATAATAGAACACAAAGGAGGCATCTGAGCCGTCCGTTATTCACTTGGCGCAGATGCAAGCGTGGCTATTCGCCCAGCCACAGTGTCGCGATGCCGGCCAATCTGAGGCCGTTGTCATCAAACTGCACCGTACGCAGCTCTGCGCGCAGATACACGCCGTCACGCAGGGTCCCTTCCCAGAGGATGGAATCCCCGATCTGGCGATAGGGATACTCTTCGTCCATGCCGCCCAGCTGCGCGCCCTGCTCCGTGGCGCCCAGGTACGACAGTGTAGTGCCAGGAACAAAACTATCCCTGGCAACGCCATAGGCTACCGGACCGCTAAAGGTGATGGGTGATGTCGTGACAATGCCGCGCTTTTGTGGGGCGACGTTCTTCACCGTCACTTTGGCCGTACCCGCGAAATCCACCTTTTCCTCGGTGGTCCAGATCACGCGCAGGTCCAGCTCCGTCTCTGTCTCGGGTAGAAAAGAACCCGTCCAGCTGACAGAGTCTCCTTTGCGTTTCAGGGCACGCTGTCCGTCAATGAGCAGCCAGACACCATCTTCTGAATACGACTCATAGACGATGTCGGTGTTGAACAGCGCTGCCCCACGCTCGATCGATAGCGTTGTCGGCAGATTGTAGGTGAGCTGTGCGGCATTGGGGCCGGAATGGCTCAGGCAACTAGTCAGGGCCATGGCGATGAGCAGGATGCTGATTGTGAGTGCTGCTCTTTTTGGTCTATATTCAAGCATCTGATCATCTCCTGAACAGCTTTGCCCAAGGCAAAGCGATTCTATTCGCAGTATAAGAATGTGTCAAGGTAGCGTGCGCCTGCCTGGTGGCCGGGTGCACCGGTCAGGTCTTTTGGCGGCGCTTGCCGCGTTTGGTGTATCGTCAGCGAGACTAGTGATTGGAGAGGTCAAGTTCATGTCGGCATCTTTAGCTATTTCCGAAACCGCAGTCCGAGCGCCCCGGGCCACCCGGCGGGAGACCTGGGCCTGGTATTTCTATGACTTTGGCAACTCTGCCTATGCTGCCGTCGTTCTGTTGGCTGTGTACGCAACCTACTTTAAAGGCACCGTCGTGGGCGGCGCCGAGGGTTCACGCCTGTGGGGTATTTCCCTGGCCGTGGCCATGATCGCGGTAGCTATCACGTCCCCTGTGTTGGGCGCCGTTGCCGACTATGCTCGCCGCAAGAAGCGTTTCCTGCTGCTCTTTACTGGGATCGCGGTAGGCGCTACCGCCGGTCTCTTTTTTGTCGAACAGGGCGATATAGCCCTCGGCATGGGGCTCTTTATCATAGCAGAGTTTGGCTACCGAAGCGCCCAGGTATTCTACAATGCACTTTTGGTGGATATCGCGCATCCCGATGAGATCGCTTCCATCTCGGGTAACGGATGGGCGATCGGTTCGTTGGGGGGCATCATCTGTCTGTTGATCATCCTCCCGCTGATCATGCTGTTTCCGGGGGCCTTTATGGCTCGGTTGGCAATGGTCATCACGGCCGCTTACTATGCGCTCTCTGCCGTGCCGATCTTTCTCTGGCTGGCCGAGCGGGGCGAGTCGCGCGAACTACCTCCAGGCGAGAACTATTTCACGATCGCTCGGGCGCGTCTGACGAACACGATGCGCAGGGCAGGTAGCTTTAGGGAGTTTCTCAAGTACATCGGCTCCTATACCGTGTTCAACGGTGGCGTCCTGATGGCCCTGAACTTTGCCTCGATCATAGGGGCTGTCCTCTTCGGTATGGGGCAGCAGGACCTGATCATCTTTGTGATCGTGGTGAATGTCACTAATGTGCTGGGCGCCTGGGCCTTTGGGCATCTGGCGCGCAAACTGGACGCGCGGCAATCGTTGATCGCGTCGCTTGTCATGATGGTGATGGTGATTGTGGCCATGTTCCTGGTTCAGACCACGATGGGCTTTTTCATCGTAGGGGCCTTTGCAGGCTTTGCCATGGCGGGCATCCAATCCCTCAGCCGGGCCATCGTGGGCGAGATGAGCCCTGATGATCAAAGTGCCGAGTTCTACTCCTTCTTCGCGGTCGCGGGTCAGGGATCGGCCTTTATTGGACCGGCAGTGTATGGCTTTGTGGCCGCTGAGATGGCGCTGTGGTACCGGGCCAGTGGGCACGCTATCTTGCTTGCGGAAAAGATGGGCCAGCGTGTGGCCATCCTCGCGATCGGCGCCTTTTTGCTTGCGGGACTGGTGATGCTGATGTTTGTCCACGCTGGGTACAAGCGTTCAACGACAATACGGGTCAACGATGGTGCGTAGCACGTCCGGACCGGGCGACGCGGACCATACGCTGGAAGCGCCGCTGCTCATTGGTGCCCGCCGGCAGGTGATGCACTCTCTGGCGCGCTTTGTGTTTGGCCTGCTGGCTCGCGTCACTGTCATTGGCATGGAGAACTGGCCCGCTACCGGGCCGGTGATCGTGGTCGCCAATCATTTCCACTTTGGTGATCCCGCCCTGATGGTGGCTGTGGCGCCAGTCAATATGGAGTACCTTGCGGGGCGGCAGTTGCCGGGTGCGCCGCCGATCGTGCGCTGGATTCCGACGCTCTGGGGCGCCCTTCGCGTGCGGCGCGGCTCGGTGGGTTCGCGCACCGCCTTGCGCCAGGCGGAGCGGGTCCTCCGCGGGAAAGGATTTCTGGGTGTGTTTCCCGAGGCGGGATCCTGGGCCCAGACGCTGCGCCATGCCCGGCCCGGGACTGCTTTCCTTGCCGCCCGTTCGGGGGCCCGCATTCTGCCCGTGGGCATCGACGGGATGCCCAATGTGCTGCCATCTGTGGCCAGGCTCAGACGCGCCCCCGTGACTGTGCGAATCGGAGAGCCCTTTGGTCCGCTCCATGCTTCAGGCAAAGGTCAGGCCCGACGCGATGAGCTAGATGCCATTGGGCATGAGATCATGCAGCGCATCGCGTTGCTGATCCCGCCCGAAAGACGCGGTCTCTACTCCGACGATCCAGAGATACGGGCGGCTGCAAGTTGGACAGAGGACTTTCCGTGGGACGATCTTGATGGATGAGCCAGCGTTTTCACTGACGCCTGCACTCCGGCCCGGACGGGGTGCTCCTGGCGTATGCCTGGCGGGATACGGTGCATGAGAGTGCATCTCTCCGTTCTGGGCTGCAGGCTGAACGAGGCAGAAATCGAGGCGCTTGCCCGTGCGGCGCGCACAGCCGGGCACGAGGTCGTCGATGACCCCCGCGATGCTGACTGGGCGGTGATCAATACCTGCACCGTGACGCACGTCGCGGCGCGCAAGTCGCGCCAGGCGATTAGGCAGTTGCACCGCCAGGCTCCGGAGGCCCGCCTTGCGGTCATGGGTTGCTATGCCACCATGTCCGCAGAGGACGTGGGCGCGCTCGCTGGCGTCGCGCTGGTGATTCCCAACACCAGCAAAGAGCAGGCCCTCGCGCTGATGGAGAGTGCATCCCTTACCGCAGGCGACGATGCTTCCGCGCGTGATAGCAAGTTTGCTACCTGGCGCGGGCGAACGCGGGCATTCATCAAGGTCCAGGATGGCTGTGACAACCACTGCACGTATTGTGTCGTGTGCATCGCTCGCGGACCCTCGCGGAGCCGTCCGCTGCCAGAGGTGCTTGAGCAAGTGCTCGAGCGCGCCGATGAGGGGGCCCAGGAGGTCGTGCTCTCCGGAGTGAACATCGGCGCCTATGGACGGGATCTTCCGGGCGACAGCCAGGGGAGCGGCCGGCTGAATCTATCATACCTGGTTCGCGAGGTGCTTGAGCGCACCACTGTTCCGCGGATCAGGCTCTCCAGCCTGGAGCCGTGGGATGTCGATGAGACGCTCCTGGCTCTCTGGGATGATCCCAGATTGTGCCGCCAGCTTCACCTGCCGCTGCAGAGCGGCAGCGATGCGGTGTTGAATCGAATGGGCCGGCCGATGGGCGTCGCCCGGTACCGTGACCTGGTGGCTCGTGTGCGGGCGCGAGTGCCCGAGATGTCTATCTCAACCGATCTGATCGTGGGATTCCCCGGCGAGTCCGAGGAGGACTTTTCTGAGACCTGCCAGCTGGCACGGGCTGTGCGCTTTTCCAGGCTTCACGTGTTCCGTTTCTCGCCGCGCGCCGGGACGGTGGCTGCGGACCTGCCCGATCGCGTGGCCGATGGCGTCGTCCAGCAGCGCGCCAGAGAGTTGGCATCCGTCGGCCAGCAGTTGGCTCGGGACTATCACCGGCGGTACGCAGGTCAGAAGTTGACCGTGCTGTTCGAGACAGCGGTCGCGCATGATGGCGTTGCCGGCTGGAGCGGGCTCACGGACAATTACCTGCGCATCTGGGTGCCGTCTCGTGAGGATCTGCATAACCAGATTCGCCAGGTTCAGTGTCTGCAGGCCGATGATGCCGGCCTCACGGGCCGCCTCGTCAACGATCCGGGCGCACGCGAGACGGGCTTTTGACATAGCGCTGCACACGAGGCGTGCCTGGCTATGACACATTCCCTTCATCCTGCTTTGGCGGGCGCGAACAGGCTTTGTTGAGCGCGATGGATCGCCTTCCCGTATGTTGACCATAGTTCCTTGCTTGCGCCAGGGTAGGAGCCAAGAATTCTCTCCCGAGCGAGCAACCTGCAGGCAGTGTTTGCGTATAGAGATTGGATTGTGAATGTGTGCCATAATTCAGGAGAGATCATCATGACAGAACCATTCGACATCGATGAGCAGCCAGGTGCCAGTCAGGGAGGCGCGGCTCCCAAGCCGACCTTCGGGGATCAGCTGGTAAAGGCCTGGAACACGTTGTGGAAGCAGACGCTGATCATAGGTCGTAAGGGCGAGACCCTGATTCAGCTTCCGCTGGTGCTCGCCATACTGCTGGGAGTCGGTTTCCCACACGTGGCGGCGCTGGTATTCGTTCTCGGCATCGTGCTGGGATATACGTTCAGAGTCGTCTCGCGGTAGACGGCATTGCAGTATCATTTGCTGGCAGGAGGTATCATGACAGAGCCATTTGAGACCGCAGATCCCGGAGTGCGTCGCGAGGAGATCAAGGTCGACGGGTCGCAGCTGGTGGACAAGGTCAAAGAGTTGCTGCACGAAGGCAATATACGGCGTATCGTGATCAAGCACGATGGCGAGAGTGTGCTGGAGCTGCCGCTTACGCTGGCTGCCGTGGGCGTGGTGTTTGCGCCGGTGCTGGCGGCGGTGGGCGCCTTTGCGGCATTGGCGACCGACTGCTCGATTGTCATCGAGCGCATTGTCGACAAGCCTAACCCGACCTGAGCGCGGCCCGGCCGCGGATCGCGTCAGGCCAGGCACCCGCTCGCGCTGGCGAGCGCGTCATCCACGCACCCCCCTCCCCGGGAGTGAAGCAGCGGGGGGAGCATTGCTCCCCCCGCTGCCTTGTCATAGCTGCTCAAGACTACAGGCTGTCGTTGACCTCGCGCATCAGCCGCCAGAAATGCTGCCCCAGGATCTCATAGCGCGGTGTCGACGCCAGATAGGCATCAATATCGAGTTCGTCTCGTTCGCCGGCCGCGATGGTGCCCAGCCATGCTTGCGCCAGGGCAAAGCGCTCGCGCAGGGCGGCCAGCGCACCCAGATGCTGGCCGATCTCGGATTCCCGTGCGCGCCGGCGCCAGAGGCGCACAAACTCGGCCTGCAGCGGGGCGAGGGCGCGCTCCATCTCTCGCAAACCTGGCACGCCAGCGGCCGCAACGGCGCGGCGGTCCTCGGCGCCAGCCAGTGATGTGCGGATCGCGGCCGTAGCTCGCACCTTTTTGGCGGCATAGGCCATCCACTGCGCCGAGTTGATCATCTCCTCCAGTGCGATCCGATCACGGCTATGTCCCCAGGCGGCGCGAAAGATGGCCTCCGCCTCGGCCGTGACTCTGGCGATCTCATCGAGCGTCTCACCCGGAACGACATCGGCGAGCTCGCCTGCCAGCGGCTCCTCCAGCAGCATGGTGATGCTGTTGCTGCTGTTGGGCCGGGGCATGCCCTCAAGCGTGTTCAGCCGGCCGAGCGCGCGTATCGCCTCGACGATCTCTTCCCCACGGCTACCGAACCAGATGCGTCCGAAACGCGGATCAAAGTCGGCGTCCTCGGTGGCGCCTCCTGTCCAGGCCTGCACGGCGCCATAGGCATAGCCGTACCAGGATTGCCCTAGCGGCTGATAGTGCCCGTGATCGCCCCAGTCGGTATTGAGCAGACCCTCCGCGCCGCGCTCGGCCCCCAGGCGGGCCAGGGTGCGGATGTTGCCGTTGGCGTTCTCGAGGCGCGGGAACAGTGTATTCCAGGACGAGGTGCCCGGGCACACCCAGAAGGGCCGCCCGCTCTCGGCAAAGATGTTCAACGAGGGGTAATCGTCCTGCGCCTCATAGTGCCAGTCCAACAGGGTGACGTCTTCGGGCAGCTCAGGGACTAGCTCGGGGTGGTGCAGCAGGATGTCGCCCCAGAACTGGATGCGATAGCCGCGCTCGCGCGCCATGGCATGCAGACGCTGCAGGTGCTGCAAATACACGCGCCCTACGCCGATCTCCGCTGCCAGCGCTGCCGAGCGGCCCTTGCCCAGGTCCCAAGTCTCATCGCAGCCGGCGTTGAACACGCGCGAGGAAAAGGCGGGCAGCATGTCGTCCAGCATGTCGCCCAGGAGGGTGTAGGTGCCTTCGTCTACCGGCGTGAGCGTCCAGGGCACCGCGGACTCGGCCAGGTGGGCGAACTCGGGCAGGCTGAGCAGGTGGGCGCAATGGCCAAAGCAGTTCAGGTTAGGCATCAGCTCCACATGCCGCTCGCGGGCATAGGCATCCAGCGTGAGAATGTCCTCGCTGGTGAGGGGATCGGATCCCAGCCCGATCTGCGGGTGGCTGGCGAAATCAAAGGTGTGCTCTGTGTAGAGCTGCAGCACATTCATCTTGAACAGGGCGCAGAAATCCACGATGGCCTTGAGTGTATCCAGCGTGGGCACCTTGCCGCGCGAGATATCCAGCATCACGCCCCGGTAAGCCAGCACCGGCCAGTCTTCGATCTGGCACGCGCTCCAGATGGTGCCCTGCAGCCGCACGATCTGTCGCAGCGTCTGGACGGCATAATGCAGCGCGACGGCGCCCTCACCGCCGGCCAGCACGCGCTCGGGCGAGATCGAAACGGTATAGGCCTGCTCGCCGTGTCCGGCGCTCCCCTCCGAGGGGAAGGGGATGCCCAGGTACTCTGCCGCGGCCCCGGGGTCGTCGCAGAGCAGGATGACATTCTCGCGGCGCGGCGGCCGGGCTGTCCGGAGAATCTGCAGCCGCAGCCCCGTTGTCGTCTTGATCTCGGCCCGCAGGCTGCTCGCCGCGGCGAACGCTTCGGGTCCACTCTCGGGAACAATCAGGATGCGGGTCCGTGCGTCCAGGCGAAAGCAGCCCTCCGCAGGGCTGATCTGCTGCGGCGGGGGCAGGATTCGGGCAAGTGATCTGGTCATGATGCTCCTTTGCTCAAGACGCGATGTAGGGGATGCTCTGAGACCCCTCGGGGATCACCAGCAGGCGGGCGCCTGGCCCGTGTCGTTCCAGTTCGCGCGTCACCGTGGCCTCGATATCGTGAACGGGCGTAAACAGCATCTCGCGCACCTGGTCGTCGCTCAGGCCGTCGCTGTATACAAAGACTTGTGCAGCCTGCATGATAAAGGCGTGCAACTGCGCCTCCCACTGGTCGTGCCGCCGGAACCCAGGCGCGCCGACCAGCTTGAGGATCCCCTCGGCCGAGCCGCCCTCCACCACCAGGTTGCGGTACTCGCCATAGTCGGGGATACCGCCGCGACACTCGCTGGCCACGATGATACTTCCGCCAGGTTTCACCACCTGTGCGGCCGCCGAGAGCCCCTTGACGGTCTGGTACAGGTTAATGTCCAGCGGATAGCCGCTGTTGGTGGTCAGCACCACATCGAAATGGCCGTCCACGGGCACCATGGCGTGCTCGCGCACCTGTGCCGCTCCCTGGGCGTGGGCCAGGTCCATCTGGCCGGCGAAAACGCCTGTGATCTGACCCAGGCGGTTGAGCGTCACATTAAGAATCATGTCGGGTTTGGCCATTGTGGCGAAAGCCCGCATCTCTTGCCAAACCGGGTTGCCCTCGAGGCGGCCCCAGGTGGCACGAGGATCGTTCAGCATCGCAAAGCCATGATTATCCATGATGCTGTCGATACCGGCCACGGCCGGCAGCACCGCCTTGGGCCCGCCGCTGAACCCGGCAAAGATGTGCGGCTCGATAAAGCCTGTCAGGATCTTGAAATCGGCCTGGTAGAAGGCCTTGTTCACCAGCACACGATGGCCCTGCGGCGTCATACCCAGATCCAACAGATTGTCATTGTCCCAGGCATCGTGGTTCACGACGCGATAGTTGTCCACGATCTTCTGGCCCAGCATTCCGATCAATTCCTCGCGGGTGTTGGCCATGTGCGTCCCCGTGCCGTTGATCAGCAGGATCTGCTCGCGGGGGACGAGGCCGTCCAATGCCTGCAGCAGCACTGGCAGCACGCGGTCGGAGGGCATGGGACGGGTGATGTCGCTGAATACTATCGCCACACGATCTCGAGGCTGGACGACGCGCGAGAGCGGGGGCATGCCGATCGGCATCGCCAGCGCAGCGCGCAGCGCCGCCTGTTCGTCTGGCAGCCCGGGCATCTCTTTGGGGTAAATCACGGTGGCGTCATCGGGGAGGGTGACCTGCAGCCCCGTCTTGCCGTATTTCAAGTCAACGCGCATGGCGCTCTCCTACTGTCTGTATATTTGTTCTGATAGCTGTACTGTGCGTACCTGGCCGTTAATCTTGCCAGCGACCGTCAAGTGCGTTCCCGGCTAGAAGCGGATGTGCCCCACATAGCCCGTGCGCCCGTAAGCATCCGGGTCGACACGGTGCTCGCGGATGTAAGCCTCAGAAAAGGCCACGCCGATGCCCGGTGTCTCGGGCAGGTCAATATACTGCGGATCATAGCGATAACCATCTGGCATGGTGTCTTCGAGCACGCCCTTGAGCTGTATGTGGTACTCGCACATGAGCAGGTTGGACAGCGTCGCGCCCACATGCGCACCCGCGAGCAGCGTCACCGGGCCGTTCCACTCGTGAGGGGCCACCGTGACATAGTAGGCGTCGGCCAGGGCGCCGATCTTTTTCATCTCGGTGATGCCGCCTACGTGGGCGATGTCGGGTTGGATGATACGGCAGCAGCGCTGCTCGAACGCATCGCGAAAATCGATGCGCTGGTAAAGGCGCTCCCCGGTGGCCACCGCCAGCGGGGTGGCGCGCTGCACCTCGCGCGTCTCGGCCAGGCTCTCGGGTGCCACGGGTTCCTCAATCCAGAAGGGATCGTAGGGCTCCAGGGCCTGCGCGATGCGTAGTGCCGAGCCGACATTAAAGCGCGCGTGCATTTCGACACAGATCCTGTAATCCGGGCCGCCGCCCTCGCGTATCTGTCGGATGATGTCGGTGGCATAGCGCAGTGCAAAGGGCGAGATCTCCCGGTTATAGCCCGGCTCGCGCGGGAAGGGGTCCAGCTTGCCGGCGATGATCCCCTGCGCCACCAGGTCCCGGGTCGCCTCCACATAGCCCTGCCGCAGGCGCCCCTCGGCAAAGGCCGACTCATCGCCTACCTCATCCCAGGGGTGGTGGTAGATCGGCACGCGGTCGTTGACCTTGCCGCCGAGCAGGGCATAGACGGGCAGGCCGGTCTTTTGTCCCACCAGGTCCCACAGCGCGATGTCGATGGCGCTGATGGCGGCCTGGTTCACACCGCTGCGGCTGAACTCTGCGGCGCGGTACATGCCCACCCAGAGCCGCTCTATGTCCCAGGCGGACTGACCCACCAGCGAGTTGCCAAAGTACTGGATGGCGGCGCACACCGGGCCGGGGGTGCCGATGCCCTCGCCGAGGCCCACGAGTCCCTCCTCGGTAGTGATGCGGCAAAAAGTCCACACGGTGGAAAAGGGCCGGGTGGGCACATGCAGGGAGAATGGTTCGACGCAGCGGATTTTGAGGCCACGCCCGTCATCGGCGCGGTATTGTTCGAGCGGCCTGGGTTCTGCAGTCACGGGGCACTCCTTTGCTGGCAGTTTCGAGCTACTGATCTGACGTTTCGCCAAGGATACACTGGCGGCGGTCGGCTGCCAACCACGGGCGCGAGCTTTGTCGCGGGCTCCGACAGGGGGTGATATAATCAGCACGCCTGTGAGATCGTACGCATACTGCCAGTGAAAGGAACCCAACCATGAGCGAACAGTCCGACGCCAAGATCGTCTCCTGCCTCGCGCACGTCTGCTTTACCGTCTCCGACCTGCAGGCCTCGGTGGACTTTTACTGCGGCCAGCTCGGCATGACCAAAGCGTTCGAGTTCCGCCGTCCCGATGGGACCTGGCACGGCCAGTACATTTACGCCGGCGGGCGCAATTTTATCGAGCTCTTCGTGGGCACCCTGAGCGAGCCCGCCGAGGGCCAGTCCTACCGCCATATCTGCCTCGAAGTTGAGGACATTCATCGCACTGTGTCGGTGCTGCGCGAGCGTGGCGTCGAGGTGGGCGAGGTCAAGCTCGGCGGCGACGGCGCTTACCAGGCCTGGCTGGCGGATCCCGATGGCAACCGCATCGAGCTGCACCAGTACACGCCTGACGCCAAGCAAATGGCTTATCTGGCCTGATTCACGGTTTGTCTCGTTCCATCCACCGGCAGGAACAGCCTCCTGCCGGTGCTCGTCTCTGGCAGCAAAGGCTGGCCCAAGGGAATTCGGAGGTGCGTATGCCCACAGTATTGTTAGCCATGGATCATCTTGCCCCGGAGACAGCGGAGCGGCTGCGCTTGCTGGCGACCGGCTACGACCTGCTGGTGACCCGCGATGTTGACGCCATTGCCGCGGCGATGGCGGATATTGAGGTCGTTTCAGGACACATCGCGCTTGAGACGGTGCTGGCGATGCCGCATCTGCGCTGGTACCAGCAATGGGGCGCGGGTGCCGAATGGATCATAGAGCATCCCGAGATCCGTGAACGCGATCTTGTGGTCACCAATGCGTCTGGGGTCCATGCTGTGCCGATCAGCGAGCACCTGCTGGCCATGATGCTGGCGCTGGCGCGGCAGATTCCCGATGCGGTACGGGCTCAGGACCGGCATGAGTGGCTGCGGGGCGGCTGGTCGCATCCCGTGTTCGAGCTGGCGGGCAAGACGCTGCTGCTGATCGGTGTGGGCGCCATCGGCCAGCGCACAGCGCGTCTGGCGGCCGCCCTGGAGATGCACGTGATCGGGGTGCGGCGCGACCCGGAGCGACAGGTGCGCGGCATCGAACGCATGGTAAGTCCAGCGGAGCTGGATGCCGTGCTGCCGGAGGCCGATCTCGTCGTGCTGACCGTGCCTTTGACGCCTGAGACGCAGCACCTTATCGGCGCCAGGCAGCTTGCCCTGATGAAGCCCACTGCTACCATATACAACATCGGTCGTGGCGGCACCATCGATCAGGAGGCACTGATCGAGGCGCTACGCAGCGGTCAGATCGCGGGCGCCGGGCTAGACGTCACGGACCCCGAGCCCCTGCCCGCCGACTCGCCCCTCTGGGACCTGGACAATGTCCTCATTACTGGGCACTATTCGGGCAGCACTCCCGCCTATGACGAGCGTGCCCTGGCGATCTTTGAGGAGAACCTCGGCCGCTATGTGCGGGGCGAGCCGCTGCGTAACCGTCTCGACCTGACGCTGGGGATTCGCGTCAGCTAGCCGCTGAGGTAGCGTGCCGGCGCGGGCGGTATCGGGTATACTCCGCGTGGACAGTCTGAGCGTGGAGAGGAGATACAGATGCTCACTTTGAAGGACAAGATACGCGGATGTATCGCCGGCTCGTGGGTCGGCTCGGCCATGGGCGCGGCGGTCGAGGGCTGGTCGCGCGAGCGCATCCAGCAAACCTATGGCACCTTGCAGGAACTGCGATCCTACAAGCACTATACCTCGTACACCGACTGGCAGCGGTTGCCTGGCACCACCGAGGATGGCATCGAGCGGCAGAAACTGATGAACCTGGCCGTCATTCGCAAGCAGGACCGCATCACCGCGGACGACTTTGTGACCGTCTGGGTGGACGTGCTTGATCCTGACCGGATGCGGTACAAGCAGGAGCCCTTTGACAAGAGCTTGCTCGAGATGGCGCGTGCCGGTGTGCCCCCGCGCGAGCTGGGGCGCCTCTGGCCGTTCAACAACGTCGTCTCCATGGCGCGCGCCAGCCACACACTGGGGATTATCAACGCTGGGGACCCCGCGGCAGCGGCGGCAGATGTCTATGATGTGGGCCTGGTCTATGCGAACGAGACAACTTTTGCGCTGCGCTGGGCCGCACTCTATGACGCGGCGCTGGCGGCCGCGCTCAGCCCGAACGCCACGATCGAGTCGGTGCTTGACACCGCGCGCGAGTTCGCGGCCTACCGTTCGCAAAAGAATACGCCCTATGGCGGCTATGACCGTGTCGAGCGCGAAGTCGAGCGGGCGCTGGAGATTGCGGCCGGCCATCCCGGCGATCCTATGGGTATGTGGGACGAGCTGAACGCCTACTATTCGGGCGGCAACTATATCGTCTACGGCCAGTCGCAGGCCAACGAGGTGGTCGCCAAGGGACTGGCCATCGTGGCTGCCACAGGTGGACAACTTCGTCCAGCCATGATCGCCGCGGTCAACTTTGGCCGCGACACCGACTGCCTGGCGGCGGTGGCAGCGGGGCTCGCCGGGGCGCTTTCGGGCGCGGGCGATCTGGAACCAGAGTGGATCGCCCAGGTCAACGCCGCGACCAAGGCAGATCCATACACTAACAGCCTGCTGGATATCGACGAGACGACCGAGGGGCTGTATCGGGCAGTGCGCAGCCGGATGGCCCGCCAACGGGCAGCGCTGGCCGTCCTGGAGGACGCGCCGCAGGCATACTGGGACTAGCAAAGTTGTCATTGACAAAGGAGGTGTGACATGGCTCGTGTGGTTCTGGTAGGGGCGGGGAGCGCGCAATTTGGCCTTGGCACGCTGGCGGATGTCTTTCGCAGCAAGGTGCTGGAGGGTAGCACGGTGGTGCTGCATGACATCAATCCGACGGCTCTGGCCCGGGTGCACGAGGTCGGCCTGGCGCATGTCAAGGAGCACAGGCTGCCCTACACGATCGAGGCGACGCCGGACCGGGAGACGGCCCTCAAGGGCGCCGACTATATCATCATCTCGATTGAGGTCGGTGACCGGTTCGAGCTCTGGGAACAGGACTGGAGGATTCCGCAGCAGTATGGTTTTCGTCAGGTCTATGGGGAGAATGGCGGCCCCGGCGGGCTGTTTCACTCCCTGCGGATCATCCCGCCGATCCTGGCGATCTGCGACGACGTCATGCGGCTCTGCCCCGACGCCTGGGTGATCAACTTTTCCAATCCCATGAGCCGCATCTGCACCACCGTGCACCACAAGTACCCGGATCTGCATCTGGTGGGCCTGTGCCATGAGATCGCCTCGTTGGGCCGGCACCTGCCCGGCATCCTGGGACGCCCCATCGAGGACCTGGAGCTGGTGGCTGGCGGCTTGAACCACTTTTCCATGCTGCTGGAGGCGCGCTACAAAGATACCGGCGAGGACGCCTATCCGGATATCCGTGCCGCGGCCCCCGAATACTTTCAGGGGAGTGTCGAGCGCGGCCTGTTCATGGAGTTGTTGCGGCGTTATGACCTGCTGCCCATTACTACCGACAGCCACCTGGGCGAGTACCTGCAGTGGGCGCACGATGTGGTCGATCACAAGGGCATCCTCGACTTTTACGCCCACTACAAAGAGTATGCCCATGGGCGTGCGCCAGCGGCGGTGCTCAGTCTGGACCAGTTCCAGGAGGGCGAGCGCGTGATCCCCATCATTGAGGCGATGGTCTCGGGCGAGCTGGCCCATGAGGCCGCACTCAACCTGCCCAACCGTGGGCTGATCGACGGGCTGCCAAACGATATCGCGGTCGAGGTGCCCGGCACTATCGACGGCAGCGGTGTGCACGGCACGCCGTTGCCCAGGATCCCCGCCGGGTTCCTGGGGCTGTTGCAGAACCAGGTGGCCATCCACGAACTGACCGCGGAGGCGGTGCTGACCGGCTCAAGGAAGGTGGTTATGCAGGCGCTGTTGGCCGACCTCAATGTGGACAAGGTTGCGGCGGCAGAGGCGATGCTCGATACGATTTTGGAACGCCAGAGCCAGTATCTGGGGTACATCCAGTAGTGGCGGCACGCAGGCTGGTGGTGATCGGCGGCGATGCGGCGGGTATGAGCGCCGCATCGCAGGCGCGCCGTCGGGACGCCGATCTCGAGATTATCGTCTATGAGCGCGGGGAGCACATCTCCTACGCCGCCTGCGGTATGCCCTACCTGGTGGGCGGGCAGGTGAGCGGGCCCGAGCGGTTGATCGCGCGCCGCCCCGAGCAATTTGCGCGGCAAAACATTCAGGTGTTCACCGGGCACGAGGTCACTGCCATCGACACTGAGGCCCGAGAGGTCACAGTGGCTGCGCGCGGGGGCGACGCGTTTGTCCAGCCGTACGACGAGTTGCTGATCGCCACCGGCGCTCGCGAGGTGTTCCCCAACATCCCCGGCACGGATGCCGCGGGCGTGTTCGCTTTGCGGGGCCTGGCCAGCGGCATCGCTTTGTGGGAGTCGATCAACGAGCGTGCTCCTCAACAGGCCGTGGTCATCGGTGGCGGCTATATCGGGCTGGAGGTGGCGGAGGCGCTGCGCCTGCGCGGCATCGACACCGCGCTGGTGCACCGTCGGGCGGAGGTCATGTCGACGCTGGACCCCGATATGGGCGCCCTGGCGACGCAGGCGCTGCGGGATATCGGCGTCATGCTCTACTTGAACGAGAGTCCGCGGGCGCTGGTAGATTCGGACGGTCACGTGACCGGCGTGGTGCTCAGCAACCAGACGCTAGCCGCGGATCTGGTGGTCTTTGGCACCGGCGCGCAGCCGGTGAGCGAGTTGGCGGCCAGGGCGGGCGTGCCGCTGGGCGTTCATGGCGCGATCCGGGTCGATGAGAGGATGCGCACGACGATCCCGCATGTGTGGGCCGCCGGCGATTGTGCTGAGACGGTCGATCGCGTCAGCGGGCGGCCGGTTTGGGCGCCGCTGGGCACGGTGGCCAACAAAATGGGCCGCGTCGCCGGGCTGAACCTGACCGGTGGGCAGGCGACCTTCCCCGGGGTGGTCGGGACGGCCATTACCAAAGTGGGTGATACAGAGATCGCCCGCACGGGTCTGCGCGAGCGCGATTCTCAGGCGCTGGGCATCGACTATGCCTGCACCACGATCGAGGACCGCACCCGGGCCGGGTATTATCCTGGCGCGGCGCAGATCAGGGTCAAGCTGTGTGCTGAAAAGGGCAGCGGGCGCATGCTTGGGGCGCAGATTGTCGGCGGCCCCGGCTCTGGCAAGCGTATCGATGCCGTGGCGGCTTGCCTGACCGCGCGACTCACGGTGCAGGACCTGGTGGACATGGATCTGGCCTATGCGCCGCCTTTCTCCCCGGTCTGGGACCCGGTGCAGACTGCGGCACGGGTGCTGCTGAGCTCTATCTAGGCCGGGCGATTCTGCGGGTGAGAGGGGACGCCATCTATGTCCGAAATCGCGCTGCTGTTTGAGCCGCTGGAGGTGCGTGGGCGCTGCCTGCCCAACCGCATCGTCATGCCGCCGATGGTGGTCAATCGCGGCATTGACACGCCGGAGGCGATCGCCTGGTACGGCGAGCACGCCCGCGGCGGTGTGGGTTTGGTGATCGTAGAGGCCACCGGCGTGGCAGGCTTTGCGAACCGCTATACCGCCGATGGGCTGCGTCCGCTGGCTACTGCTATTCAGGAGGCCGGCGCCCTGGCGGCGATCCAGCTTTTCCCCGGCACCAGGGGCCAGCACGTCACGCCCGGTGAGATGGACCGGGCCGCCATAGACGCATTGATCGGCGACTATGCCGAGGCTGCCCGGATCTGCGCCGAAGCGGGTTTCGATGGTGTGGAGGTGCATGGCGCCCACGGCTTTTTGCTGAACCAGTTCTTCTCAGCCACGCAGAATACGCGCACGGACGCGTATGGGGCCACGTTGAACGGCCGGATGTTATTGGCTGTCCAGATTGTGCGGGCGATCCGGGCCGTGCTGCCGGATGACCGGCTGCTCCTGTACCGGCATACGCCGGTGGGTCCCGGATATGGCATCGAGGAGAGCCTGACGCTGGCTCGGGCGCTGGTCGACGCCGGCGTGGACATCCTGGATCTCTCTCCCTCTTCTATCGAGGCGCCTGGCGATCGGTCGGCACCCTTCCGTATCCTCGGGGTGCCCGTGATTGCGGTCAATGGCCTCGATGACGTTTCCAGGGCTGTTGAGGTGTTGCGCGAGGGACGGGCCGATCTGGTCGCGGTGGGCCGCGGGCTGATCGCCGATCCCTTCTGGCCGGAGCGCATCCGAGCAGGACTGGATCCGGCGCCCTGTGCGCACTGCGATCGATGTCATCGGGACCTCGATTGCGGAGAGCCTGTGCGCTGTGCCCGGTGGCAGCAGTAGAGAATCTGAAAGGGGCCAGAGTTCGGTATGTTGCGCAGAAGCGGTGGCAAGCGAATTTCGGCGGCCTGGGCCTATACGATCCAGGCATGTTTCATCTCCTGGGCGGCCTGGCTTCCCGCTCTGCTGCTGGCGGGGCGGGCCGGGTATGTGCCCCTCACCGGAGCGCGGTTGCTCAGCGGCGGCGTGACTCCCGTGGACAACGTCCATGTCGTGGTGCTGGTGCTGTTCCTGCTGGGCTCCTACGGGCCTCTCCTGAGTGGGCTGGGCATCAGCGCGCGCCTGGGGGGCGCGCAGGGGGTGCGCACCCTGTGGGGGCGGATGGGGCACTGGCGTCTGCAAGGGCGCTGGTATGCTATCGCCCTCGTACTTCCTGTCGCGATCATGCTTCCGGCGATGGTCATCGGCCTGGTGACTGGTGGCGAGGCTGCCTCAGCGGGGGCCAGGCCGGGGCTGATCCCGCTGCTCCTGCTCTTTAATCTGGTGACGCTGGCCACAGGAGAGTTCGGATGGCGGGGGACCGCGCTGGCGCTCGCGCAGCGGCGCACCACGGCAGAACAATCCTCCTACCTCGTGGCCATCATGTGGATTCTGTGGATGCTGCCCTATCTGCTGGCGCTGTACATCGGTACCTCAGTGGGCACGACGCTGCCCCTGCACCTGATCGGTTGGGGCATCTATCTGGTGGGCGCGTCGGTGATCCTGACCTGGCTCTATAACAATACCGCAAGCCTGTGGATATGTATGCTCTATGTCGCCATGGCATTCACGCTATGGACCGTGGCCACCACGTTTTTGAGCTGGCCCTCCCTGTCGCAGATGGTGCTGGGCCTCGCTTCCTGGCTGGTGGCGCTGCTGCTCCTGCGGCGCTACGGCCCCTCGACGCTCAAAGGCGCGGATGAGGGCGATGTGGCGCGGGCGCGCCGTCGCTGAGGGCAAGCCCGCACCATCGGGGCGCAGGGCTGATCAAACTGTGCGAAAGCCCGGCACGGGCGCCGGGCAGGCCGTGAACTGCTTCCGCCGGATTTTGTCTCCGAACGTATCGCAGCCACAGACCTGATCGACGAACTCTGAGCCGCGATGATTGTGTGCATCATAGGCGACGACGCGATTAGCGCTCGGCCAGGATCGGAGCCAGCTTTGGTCAGCACGCGCTGCTATCGGTCACGCTCTGGCCGAGCACAACCGCAGGGCCGTCAAGGCGGCTGCCTTCACGAAATTGCAGGCGAACGCCATGACTCATCGTATCATCCTCGCGCCAGAGCACTGGATGTCCCCCGTGAGTGTACGGGCATCAGCATCGATGGCGGGGATTCGGATGCAAACCGCAGGTTCGGCTTTGTTGACATATACGCGATGGCCGGGTCATAATGTCCGCTGCCAGAGATGAGGCAATCTGACCAGGTTGCCAGTGTCAACTTGTCACCAGGAGAGTGAGCATGGCCAGACCCAGGACCATCATAGATCGCATACGGCAGCTCTTTGCGGGGCCGCCGCCAGAAGTTGATGCAGAAGAGCAGGCGCGCCTGATCGGACAGCTCACGTCGTCCGACGCGTCAGTGCGGGCAGCGGCTGCAGAGGCTTTGGGCGCTTTTCCGAGCGATGCGGCGGGGGCCGCGCTCTCGGCGGCGGTAGGCGATCGCGATGTGCGTGTGCGGGAGGCAGCGGCCCGCAGCATCCGGGCGATCGCCGAGTATGCCAGAGTCCCTGTCACCCCCGTGATGGACGCGCTTCAGCTAGAGCCGGCGGATTCGCCAGCGCTCTTTGCGCTGGTGGGGGCGCTGCGCGAGCTGGGCCCGGGTGAGGCAGCCGAGCGGGCGGTTGTCGAAAAAAAAGGCTGGGGCATCGCGCGCGCCAGCCAGATCAAGATCGACGATATGGTGGCGCTACGCGAAAAGATGATCGCGTTCTCACCGGACGCCGTGGAGATGCAAGAAGCCTTTGACGAGCTCTTTGCGCGCCTGGACGACCCCGATCCGGACGTTCGAGCGGATGTCAGGAACAGCCTGGCGGGCAACCGGTATTCGGTCCGCCCGCTGTGGACCATCTATCACGAACTACTGGACACCGAGCAGCGCAGGGCAGTGCTGGCTGGCCGGGTGCTCGGCCACAGGGTCAACCCGCGCGGAGATGACAGGATTCCCCTCAATGTCACCATGAGCAAGCTCGGCATTCCGATGGCGTTTGTGTCCTGCACCTGCGCGTACTGCGGGCGCAAGAATCCGAACGTGCCAGTGCCGCAGCGAGCCCTTGACCTGGCCTGCGAGGGCCGTCGCTCCGCCCAGGGCGCGGCCTATGCGCTGCCCGTGGTCTGTGACTTTTGCGGCAACGAGTTCTACGCGGCCTATGACGAGGATCCCCGCGTCGGCGCCAGTTGAGGCGCCCGGTCAGTAGACGGCGATCGCCGGTTCGCCGTCTGTCACCTCGCCGATGGTCCACACCGGCTGCTCCAACGCCTGTGCGGCGGCGATGTAGCGCTCTGCGTCCCCCGGGGCCAAGGTGAGCAGCAGGCCGCCAGAGGTCTCTGGCGTGAACAGCAACAATTGCTGTTCATACTCCAGACCGAGGCTGAACGTGACGTGCTCTCCATAGTCGGCCATGTTGTTGTTGGCCAGGGCGGGGAAAAGCAAGTCGTCGGCGTACTGGCGGGCGCCTGGATGGAACGGCAGAGCATCATAACGGAACTGCAGCCGCACGCCGCTCTGAGATGCGATCTCCCACGCGTGCCCCAGCAGGCCAAAGCCGGTCACATCGGTGACCGCGTGGGGCCGGGCGATCGTGATCAGGGCCTCGCCTGCAAGGCGGTTGAGGCGTTTCATCCATTCCACGGCGACAGAGGTGTGCTCAGGGTCCGCCAGGTCGGCCTTGAAGGCTGTAGTGATGATCCCTACGCCGAGCGGCTTGGTGAGCAGGATCCGGTCGCCTGGCACCGCGGCCGACTTGCGGCCGATGCGAGCCGGATGCACCATGCCCAGCACGCAATAGCCAAACTTGGGCTCGTCGTCATCGATGGTATGCCCGCCCGCTACCACAGCCCCGGCCTCGCGCACCTTCTCCGCGCCCCCGCGCAGGATCTCCAGCAGGATATCCTCCGGCATCTCGGGCGGAAAGGCGGCCAGGTTAAGGGCCATAAAGGGCGTTGCGCCCATGGCATAGATATCGCTGAGGGCGTTGGCGGCGGCGATAGCCCCATAGTCGTAGGGGTCATCGATGACCGGCGTGAAAAAGTCCACTGTCGCCACCAGTGCCCGGTCATCACTCAGCCGCCAGGCGGCGGCATCGTCGGCGAGGGTCAGTCCCACCAGCAGATCCGGCCACAGCGATTCGTCGAACACATCAGCCAGACGGCGCGTAACTCGCGCCAGGGCCTGCGAGGCCCGCTTGCCACCTCAACCGGCGGCCTTGGCCAGCTGCGAGAGCCTGAACGGCCGTTGTGGATCGAAGGATGGGACAGGGCATTCGGTCATGGAAATCTCCCCTATGCGGATCGCCTTTCGCCGGACCGGCGTCGGGCTAGTCTTCGCAGAGCACGACCACAGAGTGGGGCGCTGCGCGGTAACGATCCTCTGTAAGCAGCAGCGCGTGTTGCTCATCCTCGACGATATCATCTGGCGACGCCAGCGATGTATCTATGAGCCTTCGCCACCGCTTGTCCCGTGGCAGATCAAAGGTCAATGGCTCATAGTATGCGTTCATGATCAGGTACAGTCCCGTATCGCTGGACACGGCGTGAAAATGCATCGCCAGTGAATGCGAGTGGTAGCCCCAGTCGGGCTGGTTCAGGTGTACCCCGTGAAAGGTGACACCATCATACAGCATGGCGTCATAGGACTTGCCATTCATCTTGTGCGCCGTGGTCAGAGTGGGGTGTCGTTGCCGCAGCGCGATCATGTTCCGCGCAAAGCGCACCAGGGCTGCATTCTCGTCGGCCAGCGTCCAATCAAACCAGCTGATCTCATTGTCCTGGCAATAGGCATTGTTATTGCCGCGCTGTGTCCGTCCAAACTCGTCGCCGCCCAGGAGCATTGGTGTGCCGCGGGCCAGCAGAGTGGTAGCCAGCAGATTGCGCATCTGCCTGGCACGCAGCGCCAGCACAGCCGGATCGTCGGTGGGGCCCTCCACACCGCAATTCCACGAGTGGTTATGATCGGTCCCGTCACGGTTATCCTCGCCGTTGGCCGCGTTGTTCTTGCGGTTGTAGGACACCAGATCTGCCAGCGTGAAACCGTCATGGGCGGTGACGAAATTGATGCTGCGGTGAGAGGTGTAGCTGACCTTTTTCCGGAACAGATCGAAACTGCCAGTCATGCGCCATGCCAGATCGCGCACCGTGCCGGGGTCTCCCCGGAAAAAGCGGCGCACGTCGTCACGGAAACGGCCATTCCACTCTGCCCAGCGGTCACCGGTGAACCCGCCCAGCTGATAAAGCCCGGACGCGTCCCAGGCCTCGGCGATGAGCTTGGTGCCGGCCAGCACGGGGTCAGACTCGATCTCCCAGAGGATGGGCGAATTGGTGATCGGCCTGCCCTGCGAGTCGCGAGACAGCGCCGAGGCCAGATCAAAGCGAAAACCATCGATGTGGTAGGTCTGGACCCAGTGGCGCAGGCAATCCCGGATCAGCCTGCGCACGATCGAATGGTTGGCGTTGACTGTGTTGGCGCACCCGGTAAAGTCGAGATACTCGCGCTGGTCCTCAGTCAGCATATAGTAGGTGCTGTTCTCCAGCCCCCGGAACGAGATCGTGGGTCCGTTCTCGTCCCCTTCGGCGGTGTGGTTGAACACTACATCGACGATCACCTCGATGCCCGCGGCGTGCAGTGCCTTAATCATGTCGCGCAGCTCGTCCACTACAGCTGTGCCCCCTGGCATGCAGGCATAGCCCTGGTGGGGCGCGAAAAAGGCCACCGGGGCATAGCCCCAGTAGTTCGTGAGCGGCTCACCCGTCAGCGGGTTGGATCGTTCCACTTCCTGTGGGTCAAACTGTTGCACCGGCAGGAGTTCCACCGCCGTGATGCCGAGCGATTTCAGGTAGGGGATCTTTTCAATAAAGCCGCGATAGGTTCCCGGGTAGCTCACCGCGGCAGAGGCGTGCCGCGTGAATCCGCGCACATGTACTTCGTAGATGACGGTGGTCTCGATCGCTCTCTGCAACGGACGGTCATCGCCCCAGTCGTACGTGCTACAGTCCACCACGACTGACTTGAGCGCTGACCGGGTGTTATTGTCATAGCCGTAGGCTTCTGCTCGTCGCCAGTTGTCGCCATAGGCCACGGCTCGAGTATACGGCTCCAGCAATACCTTGTTGGGGTTGAACAGCAGCCCCTCCTCAGGGAGATACGGACCATACGCTCGATATGCGTAGATGGCGCCGGCCTTGAGTCCCGGGATAAAGTGATGCCAGTAGTAATAGGTGCGATTGACCTCTGGATTCAGAGAGAAGACCTGAGATGGTGTATCCTGATCGTAACGGTCAAAGAGCAAGAACTCGATGCCGGTCGCATTGGTCGAGTAGATGGAAAAGTTGACACCTTCGCCGGCAACCGTGGCGCCGAGTGGGGCGGGCCTTCCGGGCTGAATTTCATAGTGAACGAGGCCGTTGTGGGCCGTTTCCGTCATGTGCTCTCCTCCAACGTCGAGAGTATAGCACAACCGGCTTCAGGCGACACAGTGTCATTGCGGAAGAACAGGGTGTTCTGCACGTTTCGTGGCAGGTAACTGGCGCGGATTTTGACACCAGAGTGAGCACGGGTATAATCGCTGTCTGGCGGTTCGCTGACCGCAGATGACTATGCTGACCGCCTGCTGATCAGGCTTTCGGAGGACAGACCCCATGTATGCAATCGTAGAGACCGGTGGCAAGCAGTATCGTGTGCAGGTTGGCCAGACGGTCGATGTTGAGCGCCTGGACGTTCAGGCTGGCGATACGGTGGAACTCGACCGCGTTCTCATGATTGGTGGGGACGATGGCGTAGAGATCGGCACACCCGTGATCGCAACGGCCCGCGTCAAGGCCACCGTCGTCGATCAGATTCGCGGTCCCAAGCTCTTGATCTTCAAGTACCGGCCCAAGGAACGCATCCGGGTGAAAAAGGGCCACCGTCAGAATCTTACGCGCTTGCATATTGAGGCCATCACGGCCTAGCGTTGCGGCGACGTCCTATTCGCAGAGGAGGAGCGGCAGATGGCACACAAAAAAGGTAGCGGAAGCACCTCGAACAAGCAGGACAGCGCCGGCAAGAGGCGTGGCATCAAGCGCTATGACGGTGAGGAGATCTCCGCGGGGACGATCATTGTTCGTCAGGTGGGTACCCGGATCCATCCCGGTGAAAATGTTGGTTGCGGGCGTGATTTCACGCTGTTCGCCACCATCGATGGCTATGTGAAATTCGAACCGTATACCAGAGGGCGGAAGCAGGTCTCTGTGTACGCGGGGAGGCAGCAATAAATGAAGGCAGACATCCATCCCAAGTACTATCCAGAGGCCAGGGTCATCTGTTCATGTGGCAACACCTGGGTGACCGGTGCGACAGTTCCCGAGTTGCACACGGATATATGCAGCGCCTGCCACCCGTTCTTTACGGGACAGACGCAGCGGCTGGTAGACCGTGGCGGCCAGGTGGAGCGCTTCAACCGGCGCGTTGAGCAGGCCTCAGGCCTGCGGCAGGAACTCGCGAGCCGGGCGCAGGACAAGGCGCGGCGCGAACGTGAGCGCCAACTGGTAGAGATCGTCGATGAGGAGAACGTCGAGGCCATCGATCTGGCTGCTGACGACGAGCAGGAGTAAGGAATTTCGGTCGTGCTTTTGGCACGCTGATGCCTCGCGAGAGGAAAGAACAGAGGCAGAGTCACATCTCTGCCTCTTTTTTGTATCTCTGACGCGCGGGGTACAATCGTCGGGTGGCCGACACACCTCAAGGGGGAGCTGTTGATGGCGGAGCAGGCTGGTCGTGGTGGCTGGGTGGAAGTGATCTGTGGTGGAATGTTCAGCGGCAAGAGCGAGGAGTTGATCCGCCGGGTAAAACGGGCGCAGATCGCCAGGCAGAGGGTCCAGGTATTCTACAATGCCCTGGATACGCGTTATGGCCCGGAGCGGGTGAGCTCGCACTCGGGGAGCCAGTTGGAAGCCACGCCGGTGGTGGATGCGGTCGACATCGCGTGTGCGGTGAAACCCGATACGCAGGTAGTGGCCATCGATGAGGCGCAGTTTTTCGGCGAGGATCTGGCGGCGCTATGTAACCGGCTTGCCGATGAGGGGCGCCGCGTGATCGTGGCAGGGCTGGACATGGACTTTAGGGGGATGCCCTTTGGGCCGATGCCCACACTGCTTGCTTTGGCGGAAGAGGTTACCAAGCTGCGGGCGATTTGTGTCGTGTGTGGTGCCCCGGCCAGCCGTACCCAGCGCTTGCTGGACGGTGAGCCCGCTGCCTTTGAGGAGCCCATTATTCAGGTTGGGGCCAGCGAGAACTATGAGGCTCGCTGCCGCGCCTGTCATCGTGTGCCGCACCGGCCCGGTGCGGCCTGACGAGTGATGCATAGCTGGCGCTGGCCTGGCCAGTGTCGGTACAAGACTGGAGCATTGGGATGAGTAGTCTGAATTACGGGGGCCAGGCGGTCATGGAAGGCGTCATGATGCGCGGCGAGCAGGAATGGGCGGTTTCGGTACGCGCTCCAAGTGGGGCGATCGTCCAGCATAGGGAGACGTTGCCCGCCGGTTACCGTAGCCGCTGGCTCAAACTGCCCTTGTTACGGGGGTTGATTTCTCTCTGGGATTCCCTCGGACTCGGGATGCGGGCGCTAATGTGGTCGAGCGATATCGCGCTGGGAGAGGATGAGGAGATGCGCTTTACCGGGCCTCTTGCCTGGGGAACGGTGGCCGTGGCCCTTGCCTTTGGGGTGGGGCTCTTTTTCCTGCTGCCGATGTTTCTCACCAGCCTCACGGACCCCTATATCTCGTCCAGCCTCCTCAGTAACCTGGTCGAGGGCGCGATACGCCTGGCGATCTTTGTCGGGTACATTGCGATCATCGGACTGATGCCGGACATTCGCCGCGTCTTTGCCTACCATGGTGCCGAGCACAAGACCATCAACGCCTACGAGAGCGGCGCCGAGCTTACGCCCGAGTCCGCTGCTCGTTATTCCCGGGTGCATACCCGGTGCGGTACAGGCTTTATGCTGGTGGTGCTGGTGATCTTTGTGTTGGTCTCGACGCTTTTTGGTCGTCCCTCGATCCCCATGCGGATCCTCTCGCGGCTTGTGCTGATCCCCATCGTCTCTGGCATCGCCTATGAGATGATAAAGTTCAGTGCGCGTAACTATGATCGTAGCAAGGTCGTCCGGGCGATCATGGCCCCCGGGCTGGCGCTGCAGCAGCTTACCACGCGGGAGCCGAGCCTGGACATGCTCGAGGTGGCGATTGCCTCGCTCAAGACGGTGCTTCGCTCAGAGGGATTGCTCCCCGCGGAGCCAGTTGCGGCGCCCGTGGACATCGTATCAGAGGCGGAACTCGTTTCATCGAATGTATAGAGGAGGAGGACCTCATGGCCGGTAGCGCCCCAATGAACCATGATGAGGAACTGGCCAGGGCCAACCGGCCCTCGGCTGATGCGATGCGCCTGCACCCCTTTTACCGCGGCAAGATCCAGACGATGGCCAAGGTGCCCGTACGCGACTGGGACGATTTCTCGATCTGGTACACGCCTGGCGTCGCAGCGCCCTGTCGCGCCATTGCGACCGAGCCAGAGCTGGTCTATGAGTACACCAACAAGGCCAACACCGTGGCCATCGTCACCGATGGCACCCGCGTGCTTGGCCTGGGCGATATTGGCCCGCGTGGCGGCATGCCGGTGATGGAGGGTAAGGCCCTGCTGTTCAAGTATCTGGGCGGTGTGGACGCTGTTCCCCTATGTCTGGACACGCGGTCGGCCGAGGATATCGTCAACACGGTGCGGCTGATCCAGCCCACCTTTGGGGGCATCAACCTCGAAGACATCGCTCAGCCCCGCTGTTTCGACGTGCTCGATACGCTGCGCGCCGATCCTGCGATCGAGATCCCTGTCTTCCACGACGATCAGCAGGGCACAGCGACCGTGCTGCTGGCCGGGTTGCTGAACGCCCTCAAGCTGACGAACCGCGACATACGGAATACGCGCTTTGCCATGGTGGGGATGGGCGCCGCGAACGTGGCGACGTTGCGCCTGCTGCGGGCCAGCGGGGTCAGCCTGGAACAGGTGGTCGCCTGCGACAGCCGGGGCATCCTGCATTGCGAGCGCGAGGATGTCATCGCGCGCCAGGACGAGTTCCCCGACAAGTACCTCCTGTGCACCGAGAGCAACCCGGACGACCTGCGCGGCGGGCTACCGGAGGCCATGCGGTCAGCGGATGTCTTGATCGCCTTTGCTGCCCCGGGGCCTGGCACGATCAAGCCAGAGTGGGTCAAGGATATGGCACCGGATAGTATTGTCTTTGCCTGCTCCAACCCGGTCCCCGAGATCTGGCCCTGGGAGGCTTACGATGCGGGGGCGCGTATCGTGGGAACCGGCCGTTCGGATTTCGCCAACCAGCTCAATAACTCTCTGGGCTTTCCCGGGATCTTTCGCGGCGCGCTGGATGTGCGCGCCCGCACCATCACCGATGAGATGTGCCTGGCGGCAGCGCAGGCGCTGGCGGATCTCGGCGAGGCCCGGGGTTTGGACGACCAGCACATCGTGCCAGACATGCAAGAGCCGGATCTCTATGCGCACGAGGCCACAGCCGTGGGGCTCAAAGCGATTGAGCAGGGGCTGGCGCGCGTTGCGTTGAGCGAGCAAGCGCTCTTTGACGGAGCCGTGGCGCGCATTGCGACGGCACGCGCGATGATCGATACGATGATGGAGCGGGAGTTCATTCCGCCCGTTCCAGACCAGGCATAGCCTGGTGTTTTGAGAATGTTCAGCGGCCCGGATCACCTGATCCGCGCCGCTGCTGATGGTGCTGATCTCGCTGCGTCGACATGCTCTCTACAATGGGTAGACACTGGCCGACCGGGCGATGGCCTGACGATGCTGGATGGCTACAATCGCCAGATAGATCGCGCCACCCAGAATGAGCGCCGCATTGACGCCAAACATGGCGCGAAAACCCAGTAACTGCGTCAGAGTGCCTCCCACTGCACCCCCCAGGATGGAGCCCAGCCCCCCGGCGGAGCTGTACAGCCCGGAGACCCGCCCGCGTTGATCGCGGCCCCGCACCTCCGCCGCATAGGCCATCGCTGTGGCGGTGAATGCCGAGTAGGCAAAGCCCCGAAGCAGCTGCACGCCGATGATCCACGGCATCATCGGGGCTGCGATATACCCTGCAAACACCAGGGACCAGGCGGCAAAGCCCAGGCTGAGCATCGGCAGACGGCCTATACGGTCCGACAGCCAGCCAGCGAGGATCATCAACGGAAACTCGCTCAGCGATGCCACCGCCCAGAGGCGGCTCATCAGGGTGGGTGTGTATCCGATGTCGGTCACCATATAGTTGGCCCATACTGCGTATACCGCTCCCGTGACCAGCGACCAGAGCAGAGAGGCGAGCAGCAAAGGCGCCAGCGGCAACGCAGGAGATCGATCTGTCGTCTCGGCCTCTGGCGTGGGCCGGGTACTGCGGCCGATCTGCACTATCACCTGCGTCAGACCTCGGATCTTGCGCGCGAGGTCCTCTGGCGCCTGTCGCAGCCATGCGCGCACGGCGCCGTGCGAAGGCGGCCGCCCTGCTGGCTCCTGGACAAAGAGCGCCACCAGTCCCGCGGACAGGGCCAGAGCCGCCGCAATAAAGAATGGCGACGAGAGGCCCAGCCTGTCAGTCACCGTCCCGGCGATGAGGGCCATCAGGCCGAAACCGAGTGAGGCCAGCCCTCGGTACGTGCCCATGTGCAGCCCCCGCGTGGTGTTGCCCTGTTCCAGGAGATCTCCCATCAGGGCCAGGCTGGCAGTACTGTAGGCGGCTGTGGCCAGTGCACTGAGCATGTTCCAGGCGTACAGATACCGGTAACCAGGAGCCGTGGCCACCAGGATCTCCGCCAGGGACAGCAAGAATAACCCGGCGACGAGAATGTTCTTGCGGCGCCCAATCCGGTCCGATAGAGTCCCCCATAAGGCGCTGGCAAGGACCGCCGTAAACGAGGAGACGGTCCCGAGCAGCCCAATGGCCACATAATCGGCGCCCAGTGATTCCGAATAGAGCGACGAGACAGGGCCGACGATGCCTCGCGACATAAAGAGGAGGAACGAGATAAAGGTGAGCCGGGCCAGATTTCCCATGCAGGTCTCCCCTGGAAGATTCGGCAATCCATTCTAGGCCACAACCATGGGGCGGCCAACCGGCAAAGGCAACGGGTCCGCCGTGGTCCGGCGACGCCCTGTTTTGACAGGAGCCTGTGGCCCGCTGATAATCCGCGCGAAATCGGGGATCTCAAAGGAGACAGTCGCGTGTCAGGGGCAAAACTGCCGACATCAAGCGCCGCTCGCCATCGCCTGTTTGCTCTGGGGTTGCTGTGCGTCACCCTCGCGGGGGCCGCAGGACGCCTGGTGCTGCTGGATAGCGCCCCGCCCGCTCTACACTTTGATGAGGCCGTTTACGGGCTGATGGCTCGCCAGATCGGGCCTGGGTACTGGCCAGTCTTTTTCTCGGGCTATACCGGGCGCGAGCCTCTCTACATGTACTTGATGGCCGGGATTTTTGCGCTATTCGGCAGCACCGCTGTCACGCTCCGCCTCACCTCTGCTCTGATCGGGATCGCCAGCGTCCCCGCGCTCTATCTGCTTGGGCGTGAGCTCTATGGTCGTCGTGCCGGGCTGTTGGCAGCGGCAGTCATGGCGGGCAATTACTGGCACCTGTCGATGAGTCGTAATGGCTACCCCAACATCCTGATCCCCCCCTTGGAATGCCTGGCCGTGACCTTCCTGTGGCGCGGTTACCGCGATCGTCGCCTCGGGTACATGGCGCTGGCGGGGCTGTGCGTTGGTCTGGTGCTGTACACGTATCTGGCCGCGCGGCTCTTTCCGGTGACGCTGGTGTTCTTTGCGCTGTACATCCTGGCGGTGGACCGCCAGCGGGCGAAAAGCCGGCTGGGAGGCGCGGCCCTGGCGGTTCTGGTCGCCGCGCTGGTCTTTGCGCCCCTGGGGTTCCACTTTCTCCAGCACCCGGCGGATTTCGTTGAGCGCGCCAGCCAGGTGCTCGTCTTTGAATCAGAAGGGGGTTGGGCCGCCTGGCTGCGTACCATGAGCATGAACCTGGTGCAGAATCTGGGCGGGCTCTTTGTGCGGGGCGATCCGCGCCCGATGTTCAACCTGCCGGGCAAACCGATCTTTACGCCCGTGATGGCGATCTTTTTCTTGATCGGGCTCGTGAGGGTGTTCCGCCAGCCCAGGCGGGTCGAGTACGGCCTGCTGCCGATCTGGGTACTGGGCATGTGCCTCCCCGCTGTCCTCACCGATGACATCATGCCCCAGAGCCAGCGGATGACCGGCATCATGCCGGCGATCTATCTACTCGCAGCACTGGGTCTGGAGCGCGCCCACGCGTGGATCTCGGCGCACGCACAAGGCCGGCAACATGTGGCGACAATCGCCGTGGCAATGGTGCTGGCTCTCGAGGGGGCCTGGGCGGCCCGTACCTACTTTGGCGTGTGGGCCAGGCTACCCGAGAACTATTACCGTTTTCATGCGCCCTACCAGATCGCTGCAGCCGATGCCCGTGCCGCACTGGATGCGGGGGATACCGTAATTGTGATCGCGGAGCACTACCGTCACCCCACGGCGGTGTTTCTGGAGCCACGGATGCATGATGCTCTCTGGCTGGTGCAGAATCGTACCATCGTGATTCCGTCACGCGCCGGGGCTGAGACAGTCGTCTACTGGCCTCGAGACCTGGGCGTGTCGCAACCGTATATCGAGGCTCGTTTGCCAGTTGTGGCAGAGCTGGAGCGGCGGGTGTTGGATCCCGCCGGCGAGGTCGGGCTGGAGATCTACCGTCTCCGAGAGGAGGTGGTACAGGCGCTGCGCGACTCGCCTGCGATTGCGTCGGTGGGCGAGATTGAGGTATTGGGCTGGGCATCTGCCGGCAGCGCGCCGCGCGATGAGCCTCTGGCGGTAGAGCTCACCTGGCGCGTGAGTAAGACCACGAGCGACGGACGCGTGTTCTCTGTTCACCTGCTGGACGAGGCAGGGCGACTCTGGAGTGAGCACACTGACCTGGGATTTATGCCTGAGCAGTGGCAGCCCGGTGACACGGTTTACCAGCTGTTCGAAGTGCCTCTTCCTGAGGGGATTCCGGCAGGCACATATCGGCTGGCGTTTGTCGTGGCGGATAGCGCAGCGGTACCTTTTCCTGTGAGCGCGCAAGGCAAGAGCGCCGGTTTTGCGGTGGATCTTGGAAGGGTGGAATTGACCGCGGAGGGCCCCACCGTGCGCGAAGCGCAGCAGGGCACCCTGTTCGGCGATGATCTGGCGGTCATCGCCCACCAATCGCTGGATGGGCAGGAGCTTGTGTCGCCAGAACTGGAGTTGGACGTGACCTGGCAGGCGCTGCGCGCACCGGCAGAGGATCATGTCGTGACGTTGCAGCTCGCTGACGCGGCCGGTCACCCGGTATACAGCGAGACCCTTCCCCTGGCAGGGCAACATGCCACCAGTGCCTGGGTCGCTGGCGAGGTGGTCCATGCCTATTACAGGCTGCAACTCCCTGACCTGCCAGCCGGGCGCTATGACGTCTTGCTCAGCGTGCCAGGGCTCTATGGCAGCCTGAGTCTGGGTGGGGTCGTTGCATCAACCTCTCTCAGAAACTATGTTGTGCCAGAGATGGAACACAACTCGGGTGTTCACTTTGGAGAGGGCGTAGAGCTGCTGGGTTACGATCTGAGCTCTGTTCACGCGCGTCCAGGCGACTCGCTGGCGCTGACGCTCTATTGGCGCGCCAATCTGGAGCCCCTGCCGGACGCCAAAGTCTTTGTCCACCTCGTCGATCCAACGGGTGCTGTCATCGCCCAGGTCGATGCGGTCCCGGTGCACTGGCAGCGCCCCACCAGTGGCTGGCGCGCCGGCGAGGTGATCACTGACGGCTATCAGCTCAGCGTCCCGGCCGATGCGGTGGATGGCGAGTACATGCTCTATGTGGGCCTCTATGATCCGATGACACTGGCGCGCTGGGCAGCGAGTGACGTCGGGGGCCGGCCGCTGTTGGATGAGCGGATGCCTGTTGGCCCGATCACCATCGCCCATCCCTAGACTTGTGTACACACTGCGCGGCGAGCCTCGGGCGACGCTTGGAGGCCCGAGTTCGCGGTGATATACTCATGTAACAGCACCCCCGTAAGGAACCGACGCAGGAGGACAGGTATGGATCTCATCCAGGCCCTGATACGCCTGGCCGCTGTCGATGAGGAATGGGATGAAAAGGGGCGCATCTACCAGGAGGCGCGCGAGCGCCTGACCAACCCGCGCGAGCTCAACGAGCGTCGCGAGAGGCAAGAACGCCTGGTGCAGTCGGCCGCAGATGTGCGTGCGCGGCTGGCCAATATCGAACTGGAGCTGGAAAGCCTTCAGGCCCATGTGTCTCAGGTGGAAAAGGACCTCTATGGCGGCGAGATCACTGCGCCGCGAGAGCTGGAGAACCTGCGTCGCGACAGCGAGCAACTGCGGGCACAGATGGCCCACCTTGAGGATCAAGGCCTTGAACTGATGGCCCTCCTGGAAGATCTGGAGACGCAGGTGCGGAACGGTGCTGCCGATCTGGCGGCGTTTGAGGAAACGTGGGAGCAGGGCACGGCCGAGGCTCGCGAGACCTATTCGACGCTCCGTGCACGCTTACAGCAACTGCAGATTGAGCGCGAACGGCTTCGCGCCACTGTACCGGCGCGGGAGATGGCGCTATATGATGAGCTTCGCCGTACAAAGGGTGGCAGGCCGCTGGCACCCATGCGTGACGGTGTCTGCCAGATATGTCATGTTACGGTCCCCCGACACAAGATCACCATCGCAGAGGGCGGGCAAGATGCAGTGGCTACCTGTGAGGGTTGCGGCCGCATCCTCTACCAGGCCTAGGGAGTTCATTCTTGCGTAATCCGTATATCATCGACCGGCCGCTGGGCGGTGAAGACCTCTTTTTCGGCCGCGAGCGCGAGCTTGTCACCTTGCAGGACATCTGGCAGACGGACCGGCGGCTCGTGGTGGTCTACGGCAAGCCCCACATCGGCAAAACATCCCTTCTCAACCACCTGAGCGTTCGCATCGGGTCGCTCGCCGACATGATCATCCTGGATTGGCAAGACTGCGCCGGCCCGGGAACGCTCGCTCAGAGGATCGCACGGGCAATGACTGGCGCTCTCGAATGGCCTGGGCAGGAGACTGGCGATGCACTGGCTGATCTGGGCGCGTGTCTGCAGATAATCGCATCTGATCCAGAGGCGCGTTCTGCGTATGTGGCCATCGACGGTCTTGGCCTGCGCGAGTGTGCCGCGGACCGGAGCTGGCCACAGGCTGTTGCTGCCCTGGACAGCGTCTGTCGCGGCGGCCCGGTGGCGCTCGTGCTTGCGATCGATGCGCGTCCCGAAGAGTGCCAGAGCATCGATATCAGCATACCGTCTGTGGTTCTGAGCGGTTTGTCGCTGGGGGAGACGGAGGATCTGCTCCTGGTGCCGGCACGGGGCAATCTCACCTACGATCTCGAGTCGATGCGGCGCATCTATGCGCTCACAGGGGGCGAGCCGCACCTGGTGCAGCTCTATGGGCACATCCTGTTTGAGAAACGTGCCCAGCGCGGCTGGGTGGGATTGATCGAGACGGAGCAGGCGGTGGATGAGGTGGTAGAGTGGGCCTCGCCCCAGTTCTCAGAGCTCTGGGAGCGCTGCAGCATTCGTGCGCGCATCATGTTGTGCGTCTTTGCCGAGAGCATCGGGACACACGGCTTTGGGACGCCCGACGACGTGCGTCGCCGCCTGCAGCGGGAACGTGTCGAGATGCCGCTCGCCGATGTAGAGCAGGGGCTGGACGAGCTGCGCCAGCGTGACCTTGTGGAACAGCTCGGTGGTGGCCTCTATCGCTTCCGGAATGCCCTCTTTTTGCGGTGGCTGAGAAACAATCGCAGCCTGATGGAGACCGTGCGCCAGTCTCGCGAGTACAAGACCCTGCCACATCCCTCTGTACCTCCCCTGCTCAACCGGCGGATCGACTGGGTCGGCCTCGGGCTGTGGGTGGTCATTGGCGCACTGATTATCGCCGTGGGCTCCGTCTGGCGGGCTCGAGAGACGCGCATCAGCTGGACCGATGCTCCTCCCACGAGACAGGTTGTCGCGGCTGAAGGGGAGGAACCCGTCGTGGCCGAGAGTGCTCAGGCTGATGCGGTGTACCGGCTGGCCTATATGGGAAAGCCCGAGGCCGGACAGCAGTGGGACATCTATCTGATGCAGGGAGATGGCCTGGATCCTGTGCGGCTGACGCAAGGCGCGGGCGATAACACTGGACCAGCCTGGTCCCCTGATGGTGAGCGACTGGCCTTTGTGAGCGATCGTGTGGGAAACCGCGAGATATTCGTCATGAATGCTGACGGTAGCGATCCCGTGAACCTCACAGAGAACCCGGCCGAGGATTGGACGCCCACCTGGTCGCCTGATAATCAGCAGCTCGCCTTTGCCAGCTATCGGGACGGGAACTGGGAGATCTATGTTATGGATGCCGGCGGCGGCAACCAGCAGCGACTCACGCAGTCCCCGTCTGCGGACTATGCCCCTGCCTGGTCTCCCGCCGGGGACACGCTCGCCTTTGTATCCGATCGCTCGGGAAATCTCGACATCTACCTGATGGCTCCCGATGGATCGGATGTGCGCGCGCTCACCACCGATGAGGGCACCGATCAGGGCCCGGCGTGGTCCCCTGATGGGCGCCAGTTGCTGTGGGAGAGCTATCGCGACAGGAACATGGAGATCATGGCGATCGCCATCGAGGGCGGCCAGCCGCGCAACCTGACGCAGGACGTCTATGCCGATGATCACGGGGGCACCTGGTCCCCCGATGGCGGCCAGATCGCCTATTTCAGCAATCGTGATGGGGGCTGGGACATCTTTACGCTGGATCTGCGCACAGGGACCCGCACCAACATCACCCAGAGCGTCGATATGGAGCAGTACCCGGCCTACCAGCCCTTGACGCTAGCCCAGCCTTCTGAGAGCCATCAATAGCACCTGCTCGGCGAGGCTGATGAGAATCAGCCCCAGGAAGGGCGACAGATCGAACATGCCGGTGCGGGGCATGGCCCGGCGAATGGGCCCCAGGATAGGCTCTGTAATGCCCAGAAGAAAGCGCACAAAAGGGCTCTCCGGCGAGATCGGCAGCCAGGAGATGATCACGCGGGCGAAAATCGCCAGGTTGAGCGCCTGAGCGAGTAGCTGCACAAAGTTGATCAAGACCGTAATCACTGAACACCCCCCAGACGCTGTGCTTGCCGGTACGCTGCCAGCGCGGCGCGCGTCAGCGTGGCACGAAATCCGCCTGCTTCCAATTCATAGAGCGCAGCGGCCGTCGTCCCGCCGGGCGACGTCACCCGATTGCGCAGGATAGCCGGATGTACTGCGGCGTTCTGGGCGTAGGCGGCGGAGCCCAGCACCGTCTGCAGTGCCAGCGCAGAGGCCACATCCCGCGAGAGGCCCATCTGCACCCCCGCGTCCGTGAGCGCCTCGATGAACAAAAAAACATAGGCAGGGCCCGAACCACTGATCGCCGTGGCCATGTCGACTTCATCCTCGTTGTGGCCATGCACCTCCACGCCGAGCGCCGCCAGCAACGCGCGCGCCTGCTCCCGTTGCACGTCCGTGGTCTCGGGCGTATCTGTCCAGAGCGAGACCCCCTGGCCGATCTGCCCCGGGGTGTTGGGAATCACCCGCACGATCGCACGCGTGTCCAGCGCTTCGCGGAAGCGCGCAATCGGCGCCCCCGCGACGATGCTGATGACCAGGCTATCCGCAGCGATGCGCCCTCGCAATCCTTCCAGGACGCCAGTGAGTACCTGGGGTTTGACCGCGAACACTATGATATTCGCCCCTCGCACGGCCTCGATATTGTCCCCGGTGCACCGGACGCCCAGTGCCTCCCGCAGCGCCTGGCGGCGCTCGGCGACCGGTTCGCTGACGATGATTTGTTCAGGCGGCAGGGCGCCGACGTTCAGCAATCCGCGGATGATTGCCTCTCCCATGACGCCGCCCCCGATAAGGGCAATCTGCTGGTTTTGCAGGGCTTGACTCATGCTGTGAATCCTACTCACTCTCTTGTGGGTCAAAGAGCGCCCGTCCGATACGGACGATAGTGGCGCCTTCTTCAATCGCGATCTTGAAATCGTCGGACATGCCCATGGATAGCGCGTTCCACTGGCTCCAGGGGCACTCGCTGCGCAGGCGGTCTCGCAGCAACCTCAGCCTGCGAAACACCGGCCGGGCTTGCTCAGCATCCGGTACGGCGGGGGCGATGGTCATCAGCCCCTCAATCTGGAGATGCGCATGCTCGCGCAGGCCGGCGCAGACGTCTACAAAGGCCGATGCGGCCTCGTCGGTCGAGGCATCAAAGCCGGACTTGGTCTCCTCGCCGGACACGTTCACCTGCAGCAGAACCCTTATCGTCTCACCGTGGGACTGGCCGTAGCTCTCCAGGCGCTGCGCCAGCCGCAGGGTGTCGACCGAGTGCACCAGGACCCCGGCGGCGGCCACGCGAGCCGCCTTGCGGCTCTGCACGTGCCCAATCATGTGCCAGGTGGGGCGCTCAGGAGCCAGGGCTTTCTCAACCAGCGGCCGCTTGGCCTCCAGTTCCTCGATCCGGTTCTCGCCCAGCTGCCTCAGCCCACACGAGTAGGCGGCCACGATCTGTTCGACGCTGCGTCCTTTGCTTACAGCAACGAGAAGAACCTCGCTGCGATCGCGCCCCGCAGCCTCACAGGCTGCGGCGATGCGGTGCTCAACACGGCTCAGGTTTCTGGCAATCAGGCCAGCGATCGCGGCCTGCTCGTCCCGTTTGTCGTCCACAGTGTCTCCTATTATACACCCGATGGTCTCAAGCCGATGATTGCCCCAAAGCGCCCTGAGGAGGCCCCTTGCCTTCTGTAACTGTAAAAGAGGTCGCTGCGGCAGGCGGTGCACAGGCGCGCGGTCTCGATGTGTTCCAGGCCGGCCTCCAACAGCTGGGCGTGTACCATGGCCCACAGATTGAGATGGGCATGCCCCGAGGCCTGAGGGCGGGAAACGAGATCATGGGCTTCCGGAAAGGCCGTCGATACAGCCGCGACCACCTCGGGTCCCACCTCATAACAGCAGGGGCCGATTGATGGGCCGATGGCGGCCAGGATATGCTCCGGCCGGCAGCCATACTCGCGAACCATGGCGCTCGCTGTGCGGGCGGCCACGCGGGCCAGGGCGCCGCGCCAGCCGGCGTGCGCCAGGCCGATAGCGCGCCGCACGGGATCGAAAAACAGCACAGGGACGCAGTCCGCAAAGCGCATCAGCAAATACAGCCCCGGCGTGTTGCTGATGAGCCCGTCGGTGGCGGGGATGATGGTCCCTGCCTGGTCGGGGCCGACGGCCGCGACGTGCGCGCCATGCACCTGGTGCGCGGTCACTACCTGCTCCGGCGCAATGCCCAGCGCGGCGTAGAGAAGCGCGTGGTTGGCCTCCACGGCTTGAGGGTCATCGCCCACCGTATGCCCCAGGTTGAGGCCAGTGATGGCGCCGTGGCTCACGCCGCCGCAGCTCAGGGAGATGCCATGAACGAGTTCCTGCTGAGCCAGGCTGTCAAACCGGTAGAGCACGGGCGCGTCACTCTTCACAACTGTCTTCCTTCATCGTAGGGGACCACTCTGCGGCTCTCCGGGGGCCGATCTGGACCTGTTGCCAGGGCAGCTCAGCCTCGGCCGGGCGGGCCGACAGTTCCTTTTCCATGTCGACACCGGCTCGCCGCAAGGCGCGAGGGAAATCCCTGGCCGTGGGTCTCTCCATGCTGAGCAGCACCTCGCCGATGCGCCGGTCGCCGCGTGCCAGCACTGCCTGTACCTGCGACGCCTCCACGCTTTCTGCCCGGAGCTGGACCCGCAGTGCGCGGCAGCCCTCGCGGAGCTGGCGGATGCGGGCCTCCAGTACCGGACCCTCGGCCATGCCGACCCGCTGGAACGGCGTGTGCGCTTTGGGCACAAAGGGGGTCACGTTGAGCACCACCTCGCGGTCAAAGCGCGTCTGGACCTCGGCCACCAGGCTGAGCAGTTCCGTCACATCTTCGTCGGTCTCGGTGGGCAGGCCGATCATGCTATAGAGTTTGAGCGAGGCAAAGCGGCCGCGGAGCCGCTCCGCCGCGCGCAGTATGTCCTCATGTGTGATCCCCTTGCGGATCAGCCGGCGCAGCCGCTCCGAGCCGGCCTCCGGTGCGATGGTGATGGAGCGGCTGCCCGAGGCCTCCAGGGCGTCGATGAGGCTCTCTGGCAGGGGGCGCACCCTCAGCGATGACACCGAGATGGCCGCACCCATCTCGGAGAGTCTGGCTGCCAGCTCATCGATCTGTGTATGATCCGAGACCGCGGCGGCGACCAGGCCGAGCTTTCTCCTCCAGCGCAGGCCCTGCCGCGCCTGGTCGAGGATGCTGTCCGGCGAGCGCTCGCGGTAGGGGCGGTAGAGGCTCCCCGCGAGGCAGAACCGGCAGCCGTGCACACAGCCCCGCGAGATCTCGATCAGGTGCATGTCCCCAAACTCGGCCCGGGGGGCCAGGATCTGCGTCTGTGTGGGATAGGCATCCAGATCACATAGCTGCAGACGCTGCACAGGCTGATCGCCGTTGATGGATGGCACGAGGACGCCCGGCAGGGCGGCCAGAGCCTCGAGCGTGTCCGCGCGGTCGGTATCCCAGATCCCGCGGAGCACCTGTGCCAGATCGGCAAGCACGGGCTCGATCTCGCCGATCAGGATCGCATCTGCCAGGCCCATGAGCGGCGCCGGGTTGGCCGAGACCGCCGGTCCCCCTAGCAGCACAAGGGGATGTGAGGCATCCCTGTCGGACGCGCGCGGCGGGATGCCTGCCCGGCGCAGCAGGTCAATCAGGTGGAAATAGTCCATCTCAAAGGAGAGGGTCGCGGCCAGCACGGCGGCGTCCGAGATAGGGCGTCCGGACTCGAGGAGAAGCACCGGGCTGTCTGACTGTGGCCTGCGGTCCAGCCAGGCAAAGGCGCGCTCGGCCAGCAGGCCCGCCTGCGTGTTCAGCAACCCGTACAGGGCGTGCATGGCCAGGCTGGACATCCCGACGCCGTAGCCGTTGGGGTATATCAGCGCGATGGGTACGTGCCCGCCCCAGTCCCGGACCACCGCGCCCGTCTCGCCCTGCGCATAGTCTCGGGCTATCTCTACGTCGCGTCGTGCCATCCCCGCGTCCTTTCCGATAAACGATGATAGCGGGGGCAACGGGGGGTGTCAAAGGTTCGTCTGAGGCGCACGGCGTTGCTGACGGCAATCAGCACTGTGTAATGTGTAAACTTGCCGCGCGAGGCGGTCAATGGTATTATCACTGAGGCGAGTGGGCCAGGCGATCGCGGGCATCCATTGCGATGTTCGAGGAAAGTCCGAACTCCCCAGAGCACGATGCTGGATAACGTCCAGGCGGGGTGACCCGACGGCACAGTGCAACAGAGAGGAAATTGCTAAACGTTGGCGGCTTGCCGCCAACGTCAGCGAGGGTGAAACGGTGGTGTAAGAGACCACCGGCGGACCGGGCGACCGGGCCGGCCAGGCAAACCCCATCGGGAGCAAGACCAAGCATGAGGCGTCCCGGGCAACCGGGACAGGGGCTGCTCGTCCCAGGCCTCGGGTAGGTCGCAGGAGGCGTCGAGCAATCGGCGTCCCAGATAGATGATCGCCGGCGGCGTGGAGGCACGCCGCAACAGAATTCGGCTTACCGGCTCACTCGCCGCAAGCCATTCCCCAGACAGTCTGTGTGATGTGTCGTCCCCGGGGGTTCCCATGCCCAGCATCGTTCGCGTCAAGATATGCTGCATCAGCAGCCTGCAAGAGGCCCGGCTGGCGATCGCCTACGGCGCCAACGCTCTGGGGCTGGTCTCGGCCATGCCCAGCGGGCCAGGCGTCATCCCCGATGCGGTCATCTCAGACGTGGCCACGGCCACGCCTCCAGGCGTGACGCCGGTGCTGCTCACCGCCGAGCAGGACGCTCCCGCGATCATCGACCAGCAGCGGCGGCTGCGGCCACGCGCTATCCAGCTGGTGGACCATGTGGAACCCGAAGCTTTTGCGGAACTGCGTGCTGCGCTGCCGGGCATGGCCTTGATCCAGGTGATACACGTGCTGGGTCCAACAAGCATAGACCAGGCTCTGGCAGCGGCCGGGCATGCGGATGCGCTGCTACTGGATTCAGGCAACCCGGGGCTGCCGGTCAAAGAGCTGGGGGGCACTGGAAGGACGCACAACTGGGACATTAGCCGCGAGATCTGTGCGCGGTCGCCTGTGCCAGTGTTTCTGGCGGGAGGGCTGAACCCCGGCAACGTGGCGGACGCCATCCGGCAGGTGCGACCTTACGGCGTGGACATTTGCTCCGGTGTGCGGACCGATGGCCGGCTCGATGAGGCGAAACTGGCGACCTTTATGCGGGCGGTGCGCTCCACCTGGGAGCTGAACTGACCCCCTTACGGCTGACCGATGCCGGCCCAGGCGAGAGCGCTGGCGATGTCCTCGGCTGTAACGCGACCAGTGAGACGGCCGCCAGGCCCCGCGACTTGCCAATGCCGCTTGCCCAGGCGATACTAGCCGCGCAAATGCCTATCGAAGGAGGCCCTCTGTGCAGATCACCTCGGTAGAAACCATCCGCCTGGCTTTTCCCGATCGCGGCGGCTATGCCGATGCCCAGCACCGCTTTGGCGATCGTGCCGGGGTCGTGGTCCGCGTGCGTACCGACGCCGGCCTCACGGGCCACGGCTATATCTATCTGGGCGTCTCGATTCATGCTGCGCCTGCGCTGCAGGTGCTGATCGAGCGGCAGCTGGCGCCGGCACTGGTTGGCGGGGACCCCTTCCTGCCACGGCTCTTGCGTGAGCGCATGACCCACGAACTGGAGTACGTCGGCGCCCAGGGCATGGCCCATTTCGCCCTGACGGCGCTGGACGCCTGCCTCTGGGATTTGATGGCTCGGTCCCTGAGGGTGCCCGGCTGGCGCCTGCTGGGCGCCTGCCGCGATCGCATCCCGGCCTACGCCATGGTCGGCTGGTACTATGACGACGATGGCGACCTCAGCCATTACCGGCGGGCGCTGGAGACTGTGGTGCGCGATGGATTCACGGGGGTCAAGATCAAGGTCGCCGGCGGCCCGCTGGAAGACGACGTGCGACGCATCGAGATCGCCCGCGAGATCGTGGGGCCGTCGGGCCTCGTCATGGTGGACGCGAACCAGGTGCTGGACCGCAACGAAGCGCTGCGTCGCGGTCTGGTCTACCAGGAGCTGGGCGTGCACTGGTTTGAGGAGCCGCTGCGGCCGCACGATACGGCCGGGTACACCTGGCTGTGCGACCAACTCGCCGTTCCTGTGGCGACAGGCGAGAATCACTATGGGCGCCATGCGGTGCAGGAGCTCATCACTGCACGGGGCTGCGACATCCTGCAGCCCGATGCACGGCGCACCGGCGGCCCCAGCGAGTGGATGGAGATCGCCGGCCTCGCCTCCGCCAACCATGTGGCCGTCGCCAGCCACGGCGGAGAGGGCGTCACCACGCATCTGTTGATGGCCACCCCCACGGCCATCTGGTGCGAGACTGGCGGCAAGCCCAAAGGCCCCGGGATGTATGTGGATCGCGCCCGCATCGAGGGCGGAATGATCTATGCGCCCGAGGGGATCGGGTTCGGCACCGAACTGCGCGAGGAGACCCTGGAGCAGTTCGGCGTCAGAGACTAGGCGCCGCCGGGGAGGCAGGCAGATCGATGGTCAGTGTCGTACCCTCGCCGGGAACGCTGGCGGCGCTGATGTCGCCGCCGTGGGCGCGCACCAGCTCCCGGGCGATGGCCAGGCCGAGACCGGTGTGGCCGTCGCCGCGCTGCCGGGCGCGGTCGCTGCGGTAAAAACGCTCAAAGATGTGCGGCAGGTCATCCGCAGGGATGCCCTCGCCCGTGTCCTGTACAGTGATGCGCACGCGGTCGGAAGTGGCGCTCAAAGCCAGCGTTACATGGCCCCCGGCGGGGGTGTGCCGCAGCGAGTTGCTGAGCAGGTTGTTCAGCACCTGCTCCAGCCGCTGGGCATCGCCCTGGATCGAAGGCACCGCGCCGGGCTGCGAGATCTCCAGTGTCACGTCCTGCGCCTGGGCCTGGGGCGCAAAGCGTGCGATTACCCGTGGCACCAGCCGGCCCAGATCCACCGGCGCCATGTCCAGCGCGATCTGGCCGGACTCGGCCAGGGCGAGGTCCCGCAGATCGTTCACCAGCCGCTTGAGCAGCAAGGTCTGCCCGTGGACCGGCTCGAGGTTCTCGGGTGAGAGGGCGAACACACCGTCCTGCAGTGCCTCGATCTGCCCCTGCATCACTGTCAGGGGGGTGCGCAGCTCGTGGGCGATATCGTTCATCATGCGGCGCCGGATGGCGTCCTGATCCTGCAGGTCCGCAGCCATGGCGTTAAAGCGCTCGGCCACCGCTCCCACCTCGTCGCGGGCGCGCACCGGCACGCGGGCTGAGAGGTCGCCAGCGCTGATGCGCTCGGTCGCTGCCTCCAGCTCCCTCAGGGGACGCAAGGCGCTTCTGGTCAGCAACAGGCCGATTCCGATGGCCAGGAGGGTGGTGATGGCGCCGGCGCGGATGATAGTGCCCAACAGACTCCGGTAAAACCCCTCCTCCTGGACGCCGGATTGCACCATCAAATACCCCACCGTGTGTCCATCGACTTGCAGAGGCACGCCATAGCGCCGGATGTTGCGCAGGGTGATCGAGACGCTCGGGGTGCCAAAGGGGGCGTAATGCACCTGGCCGGTGGGATCGACCAGCACCAGCGATGTGGTGCCCGGCCCCATCCGGCCGCGCCGAACCATGCCACCCTGCATTATGTCCTGGCGCATCAAGCGATCGACACCCTCCCAGGAGCCCTGAGTGGCATAGTACTCTTCCAGCAGCGGGCGCAGCTCATAGGTGCGCTCGGTGACCTCCACCGACAGGTAATCGCCAAATCCGCTGCGAGCGGCATAGAGCACCGCTGTGGCCAGCGCGGCCGTGGATACGGCCACCGCCAGAGCGACCACCAGCGAGATCTTGACGGCGAGGGGCAGGCGCTTGAGCATGTCAGGTTTCCTTGAGCTTGTAGCCGATCCCGTGCACTGTGAGAATGTACGAGGGGTTGGGCGGGTCCGGCTCGATCTTGCGCCGCAGGTTCTTGACGTGGGTATCCACCGTGCGCTCATAGCCCTCATAGGCCTGGCCCTGAGCCGCCTCCAGCAGCTGTAGCCGTGTCAAGACGCGCCCGGGCGCGCTCATCATGGCGCGCAGAATCTCAAACTCCGAGGGGGTGAGCTCCAGCACCTCGTCGCCTCTGACGACCGAGTGGCGGCCGACGTCCAGCGTCAGGTCGTGCACCGTGAGGATCTCGGATTCGGCGACGGGCTCGGCGTGAGTGCGGCGCAGTACGGCGCGCACCCGGGCGACGACCTCGCGCGGCGAAAAGGGCTTGGTGATATAGTCATCGGCGCCCAGCTCCAGGCCCAGCACGCGGTCGGTCTCTTCGACGCGGGCGGTCACCATGATGATGGGGACGTTGGAGGTCTGGCGGATGCTGCGACAGACATCGATGCCGTCCATGCCCGGGAGCATCACATCCAGCAGAATGAGGTCAGGAGCTTCGGTGCGCGCGCGGCGCAGCGCCTCCGGCCCGCTGGAGGCCGTCAAAACAGTGTAGTTGGCCTGCTCCAGGTATCCTCGTAACACCCGCACGATCTCGGGCTCGTCATCCACAACCAGTATGCGTTCGTTCATGCTCAACCTCTGTGGCCGCTGCCTGCAGGCAGCTCATTCGTGGACCTGGCACAGGTCGCCTGCCGACATCTCCCGGAAGACAGCACACATTTTCCACATATAGTAAGAGTATACCACCACGATGTGAAGAAACGGTCAAGACGTTGCGGAGGAGCCGTGTTGCGCTTGAGCCTCCTGGGCAGTAACGCTATGATCTGTCTGCAATCACGCCACCGCTGGCTGAGAACGCGCAACGAGGCTGGCTGGCGCTGAAAGGATGAACAGATTGAAGGAAGTGCCGCCGCAGGAGATCCCGCTATTGGAGTATGACCCTTCGCCGGCGGTCATCGAGCCCAGCCGTTTTCGGCTCGACACGCCCTTTCCCGAGCGCCTGGTGCTCTGCTTTTTCGCCGAGCAGATCCAAGCGCTGGTTGACGCGGGCATCGCACGCCCGCTGGCGACGCTCAGCTCAGAGGTAGGGCCAAATCCGGCCTATGAAGTCGACTTTGAGGGGCGCCGGATCGGGCTGCTGCACCCCGGAGTGGGTGCGCCCTTTGCCGCGGCCGTGCTCGAGGAGGCCATCGCCTGCGGCGTGCGCAAGGTCATTGTATGCGGCGGGGGCGGCGTGCTGGATCGGGAGATCGCCGTTGGCCATCTGCTGGTGTTGCAGGATGCCGTGCGCGACGAGGGCACTTCATATCATTATCTGCCGCCAAGCCGCCGCGCCGCCCCTCATCCGGAAGCGGTGGCAGCGCTCGTCGGCACGCTTGAGGGTCACGGGATACCGCACCTCCTGGCCACGGCCTGGACCACGGACGCCTTTTACCGCGAGACGCCCGCCAAGGTGCGCCTGCGCCGAAGCGAGGGTTGCCTCTGCGTGGAGATGGAGGCCGCGGCCCTCTTTGCCGTGGCGCAGTTCCGCGACATCGTTCTCGGACAGCTGCTCTACGCCGGTGACGATGTCAGCGGCCTGGACTGGGACTCGCGAGGTTGGGTGCACCGGCACGACAACCGCGAGCAGGTGCTGAGGCTGGCCTTTGAGGCGTGCCTCCGCTTGTAGCGTCATGGATCCCGCTCAGTAACCTGCCCGACAGGTGAGGAGGATGTGTTGAGAGAGAGCATCGATCTGACAGGCGTGTGGCGCTTTCAGCCTGATCCGACCGGCGAGGGCGAGACCCTGGGCTTTGCCAGTCCGCTGTGCACAGACGAGCACTGGCGCGAGGTGTGGGTGCCCTCCTGTTGGGATGTGGCGGTGCCTGCGCTGGCGGACTATGAGGGAGCCGGCTGGTACCGGCGGGGGCTGGACATCCCCTCAGAGTGGCAGGGGCGTCGCATCGTCCTGCGGTTTCACGGGGTGCATTACCACGCGCAGGTGTGGGTCGATGGCCGGCTCGCCGGAACCCATCCCGATGGGTTCCTGGGCTTTGAGGTCGACATAACCGATCACGTCAACTGGGACGGCCCGACGACCCTGGCGGTGTGCACGGACAACATCCGGCGGGCCGGGGACGTGCCCGGCCTGGAGCGGGGCTGGCGGACCTGTGGCGGGCTGCAGCGGCGAGTCGAGTTGGTCGCGACGGACCGGCTATACATCAAGGATGTGGCGCTGGATGCGCTGCCGGCCAAGCGGGGCGGTACGCTGACGGCTTGCGCTACGCTGGCCAACGCGCGCTCGCAATCGGCCGATGCATGTTTGCGCGTGCGCGTGCTCGATGGGGAGGGCCACGAGCTGGCCTGTGTAGAGAGCGGGGACATGTGCCTTGCTCCTGGCAAGGCGGCCCCCTGCGTGCTCCGCAGCCAGGTGCCGGGCGTCACCCTCTGGTCGCCTGTCGCGCCGGTGTTGTACACGGTCGAGGCGTCACTGCTCTGCGACGGAGCGGTCGTCGACAGCATCAGTCGGCGCACGGGCTTTCGCAGCATAGCGGCGCAAGAAGGCAGGCTGCTGCTGAACAGTGAGCCGCTGGTGCTCACCGGGTTCAACCGCCACGAGGACGCGCCAACGGTGGCCATGGCTGAGGATCGCGACACAGTGCGTCGCGATCTGCGCAGCATGCGTGATGCGGGCGCCAATTTCGTGCGTCTGTGCCACTACCCGCACCACCCGGACGAACTGGATTTGTGCGATGAGCTGGGCTTGCTGGCGATGGGCGAGATCCCGCTCTACTGGTGGCGCGGCGAGGCCGAGGGCGCGGGCATGCCCGAAGCGAAACTGGAGGCTGCGGAACGCCAGCTCAGGGCCATGATCGAGCGCGACCGCCATCACCCCGCCCTGATCGTCTGGTCGGTCAGTAATGAGACGGAGGAGCAGCGGCCAGAGGTGGCAGCGGGCAACGCCCACCTGATCCGCGTGGCTCGCGAGGCAGATCCGACCCGGCTGGCGGTCCACGTGAGCAACCACTGGCGCGATCAGCCCCATTTCGAAGAGGACGATGTGCTCTGCGTCAATGGTTATCCCACGCTGGATCGGCGCGGGCTGGCCGGGGATTCCGGCTACGACCTGGCAGAGTCGACGGTCTGGTGGCGTGATGGACTGGCCGAACTGCACGCCCGCCACCCGGACAAGGCCATCCTGGTGACCGAGTTCGGCTACGCGGCGCTGGAGGGCAGCCGGGAGAGTGCTCTGGGCGAAGACTGGCAGGCCCGGGCGATAGAAGCGGAATTGGCCGGCATGGATGCCCCGTATGTCTGTGGCGCTACCATGTGGTGCTGGGCCGATCATTCCTGGCCGGCAAACGTATTATCCTTCTGCCACGGCCTGGCGCTGAGCCCATACGGCGTGGTAACCCGTGACCGCCGGCCCAAGCGGGCCCTGGCCACGGTGAGAAGGCTGTTTCGCGCCAGGCAAGGTCTGCCGCCTCCGCTCCCACCGGGACCTGAGCGGAATGCTGCTGGAGACGTGCTCCATATGATCCGTCGCGATCTCACAGATATTCCTGATGTGCCCTTCCCCGAGGGGTATGGCATCCGCCCCATGCAGCCGGACGAGGGCGGGCTGTGGGCGGATATCTGGCGCGATGCCGAGCCCTACTTTGCCATCGAGGACGGACTTTTCGAGCGCGTGTTTGGCAGCAACCTGCCGGCTATCGGTTGGCGCTGCTACCTGGTGACGGGACCGCGCGGCGTGGCTGTCGGCACCATCTCCGCCTGGATCCGCGAGGATGCGCAGGGGGAATCGTGGGGGCAGGTGCACTGGGTCGCCATCCGCCCGGCGTATCGCCGGCTGGGGCTGGCACGCGCGGCGCTGGCCTATACGCTGCACCAGCTGGCCCGCTGGCACACGCGCGCCTACCTCGGCACCCAATCGTATCGGCTGGGGGCCATTCGCCTGTATCTGGATCTGGGCTTTGAGCCGGACCTCGGCTATCCTGGCGCGCGCGAGGTCTGGTTGCGTGTGGCTGAAGAGTTGGACCATGCCGCGCTGCGGCGTGTCCTCGTTGCGTGACCCGGGGCGCGGCGCGGATGGCTGCGACTGGGCAGGTGACAAAAGGAAACTGGAGGGACAAATGAAGGTCGTACAGGTTGAGGTTTTCGATATCCACATGGAGAGCGCCCCAGCGTGGCATCCGGTGATCCTGCGGGCCACGACCGACGACGGTATCACGGGACTGGGCGAGGTGGGGCTGGCCTACGGCACGGGCCATAGCGCCGGCATCGGCATGGCGCGCAATCTGGCCGAGCAGTTTGTGCTGGGTGCCGACCCGTTCCAGAGCGAGTTGTTGTGGGACACCATGTTCCGCGCGAGCTTTTGGGGGCGTGGCGGCGGCCCCGTGGTGTATGGCGGCATGAGCGCCATCGACACAGCGATGTGGGACATCAAGGGCAAGGCGCTGGGCGTGCCGGTGTACCAGTTGCTGGGCGGAAAGACAAACGAACGCCTGCGTACTTATGCCAGCCAGATTCAGTTCGGCTGGGGTCCGGAGACTGAGAAGTTGGTGCAACCGGAGGAGTATGCGGAGGCCGCGCTCAAAGCGGTCGAAGAGGGATACGATTGTGTCAAGGTCGATCCGATCATGTTCGGACCGCAAGGCGAGACGGACACACGGATGTTACGGGGGTTGTTCTCTGCCGCCCAGCTGCGTTGCTACCGCGACCGGGTGGGCGCCATCCGGGAGGCAGTGGGGCCGGACGTCGATATCATCATTGAGGCGCACTCGCATCTCACTACGAGCAACGCCATTCAGCTCGGCAGGCTGTGGGAGCCCTTTGAGTGCATCCTGTACGAGGAGCCTGTGCACTATGTGAACCCCGCCCTGCACGAGTTGGTGGCACACAGTGTGTCGATCCCTACGGCGGCCGGCGAGCGCATCTACACGCGCTGGGGCTACCGTCCCTACTTTGAGCAGCAGACCCTGAGCCTGATCCAGCCCGATCTGGGCCTGGTGGGCGGCATCTCTGAGGGCAAAAAGATCTGCGATTATGCCCATGTCTACGACATCCTGGTGCAAGTGCACGTGTGCGGCAGTCCAGTGGCTACCGCCGCGGCCCTGCACCTCGAGGCGGCCATCCCGAACTTTGGCATCCACGAGCATCACACCCGCGCGCTCAAGGCGGATAACATCGCCCTCTGCACGCCGAACCTGCAGCCGGAGCGGGGTGTCTTTGTGGTGCCCGAAGAGCCCGGGCTGGGCATTGCCTTGAATGATGAGGTGGTGAACCAGTCTCCCTGTGTGGTGATCAAAGCCTGAGACGGTGTAACGCCGCAGTCATTGCATGGGGTCGTGGGAACGTTCTGTGCGGGGGCGCTTGTGCATGGGCCCCCGCCTCGCATACAATCGAGCCAGCCCGGGCAACCCCCGAGGCGGAAAGGAACAAAAGATGATCCATCTGGGGGCACAGTACTATCGGGCACCGTTCCCGAATCGCCGCTACTGGCGCGACGACATGATGCGCATGGCGGACGCCGGGCTGAACACGGTGCAGCTCTGGGTGTTGTGGAGCTGGTGCGAGCCGCGGCCGGACAACTATCGATTCGAGGACTATGACGAACTGGTTTCGCTGGCGGACAAGGCGGGGTTGGGTGTCGTGCTGAGCACGATCGCTGAGCTCCAGCCATACTGGATCCATGATGCGGTGCCCGGCAGCGAGATGATCGACCATATGGGGCACAAGGTCATCTCGTCCAACCGCGGCGAAGGTCACTTTGGGCTTACACCGGGCGGATGCACTGACCACCCCGGCGTGTGGGACCGCATGGCCGGTTTCCTCGAGCAAGTCGTCACGCGCTATCGCTCGGCGCCCAATTTGGTGGGCTGGGACGCCTGGAACGAGCTGCGCTGGAACGTCAACGCCGATGGACAGGTGTGCCATTGCCCCTACACCGTCAACCGGTACCACGCCTGGCTCGATGCTACCTATGGCGGGTTGGAGGGGGTCAACGCCGCGTGGAATACGCGTTACTCCGACTGGCGACAGATACTGCCCGGCAAGTTTCCGCGCAGTCCCTACACTACCATGATGGCCTGGGAGCATTTTCTCACCTGGCGGGCTACCGAGCTGGGCCTGGCGCGCTACGATGTGGTTAAGGAACTGGATCCTGATCATCCGGTCACCGTCCATGGCGGCGCACCGACGGTGCTCTACGGCATGCGCTTCCCGGAGACCGCTCTGAACCGCGGCAATGACTGGTTCTTTGCCGACGAGATGGACGGGATTGGCTGTTCGAGCTTTCCCACCTGGTTCCACTTTTCCGATGCCGACCTGGCGATGCGCATCGAGTGTGTGCGCTCGGCTGCCCGTGGCAAGCGGGTCTGGCTGAGCGAGCTACAGGGCGGCAGGGCCGCGCGCGGATTCGAGAGCCACGATCCAGTGCAGCCGGCCAACCAGCAGCGCTGGGTCTGGACCGGTATCAGCAGCGGTGCCGACACGATCCTGTTCTGGTGCTGGCGCGATGAGGTCTTTGGTTCAGAGTCGTCCGGGTTCGGGCTGATCGGCTCCGATGGCCTGGCGGAACCTCGCCTCGCTGCCATGCGCAAGACGGCGCGCGTGCTGCAGCAGTATCGCGATGAGATTGCCTCCTACACCCCGCATGTACCAGCGGTGGGTGTTTATTTCAGCCCGCAGAGCTACTACCTGCACTGGAACCAGGAGGGCGACGCGAATTTGCCGCAGAACGCGCTCCTCGGGTATACCCGAGCGCTGTTGCGCAGCCATATCCCCTATACGATCATCGAGGAGGAGCACCTGGACAGCCTGGACGAGATCGACGTGCTGTTCATGCCGCGCTCGCTGGTGATCGATGCAGAGCAGGCGGATGCCCTGGCCGATTGGCTGGAAAGCGGGGGCACACTGGTGGCCGAGGCCGAGTGCGGCGCCTTTGGCCGCAATGGTCTTTACCGTTACGCCGAGGATCGCTTCCTGGCCGATCTGACCGGTGTCGCCGACGTGGGACGCCGGACGCTGACAGGGGATGCGGTGAGTGTCAAGGTTGCCGGACAGGAGCTACAGGTGCCCGCGAAGCAGTGGCTTACTCCATTCAATACCGGTACAGGCGAGGTGTTGGGCGAGGCCTCCGATGGCGCCCTGTTCGTCAGGGTACCCGTGGGTGAGGGGCAAGTCATTCTCTGTGGTGCCATCATGGGAGATGCCTATTTCGAAGGCTCTTCCAGCAAGGACTCTCGCTATGCGCCGTACGCAGCCGACTTTGAGAGTTTTGTAGCGGCGATTGTGCGTGAGGCCGGCGTAGAGCTGCCGGCGGAGGTGGTGTCCCCGGAGGGGCTGGCCGCGCGCGACGTGTATTTGCGCACCGGCTATACCCTCGGCCGGCCTATGGTGTTTGTATTCTGCGACCAGGCGGAGACGGTGACGCTCCGCTTCCCTCCCGGGACTTTTAGCCAGTCGGGGCGCGAGCTGTTGAGCGACAGCGCGGTGGCTATCGAAACCGTGGTGGACGGCCAGATCGCCACCCTCACCATGTCCGAGTGGGGCATGGCCGTGCTGCTGGGCGACTGACGGAGGAAGTTGATGACAGAACCGGGGACTCGCCCGAAGGCAGCGTTCTTTGGCGGCCAGGGCATCTACGGCCGGCAGAGCCAGGTGGACTATGTCTACGGGCCGGAGCGGCGTCGCCGCATCGCCGAGTGGACGGACCTCTATTCTGAGGACGTGCACGCGGGCAACCTGCACTTGCTGGAGCAGATGGGTGACCTGCAGGTGATCTTTTCAACCTGGGGGATGCCGTTGCTAAATGGGGCCGCGCTGGATCTGCTGCCGAAACTGCAGGCAGTATTCTATGCGGCGGGCACGGTCAAGCCCTTCGCAGAGCCCCTGTTGGAGCGCGGCATCCTGCTGACCAGCGCGTGGGCGGCCAACGCCATCCCGGTGGCCGAGTTCGCGCTGGCGCAGATCCTGCTGGCGTGCAAGGGCTACTTTCGCAATGTCCGTGACTATCGCCCCGAGACGGGTCTGACACCGCACGAATGCTATCGCGGCCCGGGCATCTATGACGTGGCGGTGGCCCTGATCGGGGCTGGGCAGGTGGCGCGCGCCCTCATTGAACGGTTGAGACCTTTCCGATTGGAGATTCTCGTGGTGGACCCCTTCCTCAGCGAGACTGACGCAGCCGCCCTGGGTGTGCGGCTGGTGAGTATGGAGCAGGCCTTTCGCGAGGCCTATGTGGTGAGCAACCACCTTCCGAACCTGCCGGAGCTGGTGGGCGTACTGGGCGGTAACCTTTTCGCCAGCATGCAGCCCGGTGCAGTGTTCATCAACACCGGTCGCGGGGCGCAGGTGGTCGAGAGCGAGTTCGCCGCGGTCATGGCGGAGCGGGCAGATCTGACGGCTTTGCTGGATGTGACGTATCCGGAGCCGCCCGAGCCGGATTCACCGCTGTACCGGCTGCCCAACGTCCATCTGAGCAGCCACATCGCCGGCTCGTTGAACAATGAGGTGGGCCGGCTGGCCGACTATGCCATGGAAGCATTCTGCGAGTGGCGCGATGGCCGGGTGCCGCGCTATGCCGTCACCCGCGAGATGCTGGAACACATGGCCTGATCGCAGACGATACTGGAGGACAAAATGGGACAACTGGACGGTAAAGTAGCGATCATCACGGGCGGCGGGAGCGGCATCGGCAAGGGCATCGCAAGACTGTACGCCAGCGAAGGGTGCGCCGTGGTGCTGGCGGGGCGCAAGGCTGAGCGCCTGGAGGCTGCTGCCGAGAAGATGCGGGCGGCGGGCGGCAAGGCACTGGCCGTGCCTGCTGATGTGGCCAATGAAGAGCAGGTGGCGGCGCTGTTCGCGCGCACCATGCAAGAGTACGGCCGGCTGGACATCCTGGTAAACAGCGCCGGCGCCTTTGATGGCGGCTGGATCGAGGACATCCCCCTCTCTGCCTGGCAGAACGTGGTGAACGCGAACCTGACCGGGCCCTTCCTCTGCATCCGCGAGGCCTTTCGCATCATGAAGCCAGCCGGCGGCGGGCGCATCATCAATATTGGCAGCATCTCGGCCCAGCGCAGCCGCGAGCGGTCGGCCCCCTACACCGCGACCAAGTTCGGTGTCTGGGGACTTACGCAGGCCGCTGCGCTGGAGGGTCGCGACTATGGCATTGCCGTGAGCGCCCTGCACCCGGGCAACACCTTCGTTGAACGTCGCGCGCTGGGCCAGCAGCATGGGCGGGCGGCCGATGAGGAGCCGATGTTCGACGTCGACGTCATCGCGCGCACGGCGCTGCTGATGGTGACCTTGCCGCCCGAGGCCAATATGCTGGAGGCGATCGTGTTGCCCTTGCAGCAAAAGTACCTCGGCCGGGGATAGGGTTGTGCGCTGCACCGCGAGAGCGTGGTGGATTTGCCCTGGCGGGTCGCCTGGATGGGCGGCCCGCTCTCATCTCGAGACGCTGCGCTCCGTGGCTGGAGCCCCGCGCGGTTTGCCGGTGGGGCGGCCATTCGCTAGAATATAGGCCTTGAGGCAGGCGTCGCTCCGGGCAGAGGGGCCCTGAGCCGTGCCTGGCAAAGAGCGCAGATGTGTCGTGCGAGGAGAAAAGAATGCCGCAGATATCGCTGGGAACATGGGCCTTTTTGCGAGGGCCCTATACGGACAATCCGTGGAGTCTTGAGCGCGTGCTCGACTTTGCGGCGGAGGTCGGTTACGAGGGCGTCGAACTGAGCGGGTATCGCCCACACGCTCACTATGACGACTATGACACCCCGGAAAAGCGCCAGGCCTTGCGCGCCATGATCGAGAGCCGCGGGCTGGCCGTTTCGGGTTACGCCCCTGACCTGCGCCATGTGCCGGCGGCACTGACCGACGAGGAGACCTATCTGGCCGAGATCATGAAGGCCATGGAGCTCTGTGTCGGCGTGCGCACCGACGTGCTGCGGGTGGACACTGGCGTGCCCCCCGAGGAGCTCACCGCTGAGGAATACGCCGCGCGCTTTCGCAGGGTAGTCGTAAACTGGGACAGGGCCGCCGAGGCAGGGCTGAAGATCGGTGTCGGGCTGCAGTGGGAGTTCGAACCCCGCTTTCTGATCAACAAGCCCAGTGAAGTGCGTCGCCTGCTCGAGGCCATGCCCGAGCGCAACATGCACGTCATTCTCGATATGAGCCATGCCTATATGATGACAGTCATGGGCGCGCGCCAGCCAGGCATTCGACAGACGTTGCCGTATGGTATCGTCTCGTTGGGGCGCGATATCCAGGACTATATCGGGCACCTGCATCTTTCGGATACCGATGGCACGATCTCGCCGCGCAGCGAGAGCAGCTCGCACGTTGCGTTGGGGCAGGGCAAGATCGACTATGAAACGGACCTTTATTACCTGCGCGAGGAGCTCAAAAAGCTCTCCTGGTGGACGGTGGACCTGAACGAGAACGACGACCCGGAGGCGGCTGCCCGAGAGTCGTTGCTTGTGGCGCAGGAGCTCTTGCACACCTACGCCATCTGAGCACGGGTCGGGAATCGCTCCAGAGCGGAATCTCGGACCACGAAATATACAGGACTGCAGGGCACGCAACCGAACGCGTGCCCTGTTGCTACAGGGCATGAATCGCATGAAACGGGGCGTTAGCGCAAGAGCGACTTGAGGGGGCGCCGATGGGGATCGTGATCTGCAATCAGGGAGGCGGTGTGGGAGTTGGCCTGGCCGCTGGTGTGCTGCGTGGGGGCGGTGCCGCACTCGATGCCATCGAGCGGGGCATCCGCGCTGTGGAAGCGGATCCTGAGAACCACACGGTGGGGACCGGCGGCTGGCCGAATCTTCTGGGCCAGGTGGAGCTGGATGCCGCCATCATGGATGGTCGCACGCTGCGCACCGGAGCAGTGGGCGCGCTGCAGGGTTATCTACACCCGATCAGTGTCGCTCGATGTGTGATGGAGCGGTTACCGCACGTGCTGCTGGTCGGGCAAGGGGCGGCGTTGTTCGCGGCAGAGTGCGGCTCGGAAGCGGGCGACAACCTCACAAGTGAGGCCAGGGCTTTTTGGGAGCGCTGGCGCGACGAGGCCAATGCCGGTGACGGAGATGAAGCCGCGTCGGCCGGTCCGCTCGCGGACCTGGCGTGGCGCGCCGCCGATCCCATGCACACCCATGGGACCACGGTGTATCTGGCGCAGGACGATGCCGGTCACATGGCGGCCGGCGTGAGCACGAGCGGATGGGCGCTCAAGTATCCCGGGCGGCTCGGTGATTCACCCATCGTGGGGGCCGGGTCCTACGTGGACGACCGTTACGGAGCTGCGGCCTGTATTGGGCAGGGCGAGCTGACCATCCGTGCCGGCACCGCGCGCGCCGTAGTGCTCTATCTCAAGATGGGACTATCGCTTCGTGCCGCCTGCGAGGAGGCCATGGGAGACCTGCAGTACATGTCCGATGACCTGCTCTCCTTTGTGATGATTCACGCGCTGAGTGTCCGCGGCGAGCATCACGCGCTCTGCTGGGGCTCTCATCCCGAGCCGCAGTACTGGGTCTGGAACGGACACTATGCCGATCCTGTGCTCTTCGCGGCGCAGTATTATCCCTCTTGACTCTACGATGACGCCGCTCACATTACAGGGCTCGCGCTGGCTCGTGGCCAGAGAACGCCGTAAACTCTGGGGTCCGGCTGGGCGCTTGAGGTGCCAGGCGGCCGCCGGTATACTCGGCTCGCAGTCGTCTGCTGGCAAACCCGATGCGCTACGTGCGAGCGGCACAGTAGGAAGCAGCGTATGCCGAAAGCCTTCGTTGTTGCGAACCCCAGGTCGGGCAGTGCCAATATCGATCAGTTGCGCGGAGCCCTGGCGCGCCGGCTGATCGATCCATGGAGCTATGAGCTGTACCTGCTCGAGGAGGGCCGCGATGTTGGCCCGGTGATCCAGGAGCATGTGGCGGCGGGGGTGGACGCGGTGGTTGCCGCCGGTGGCGATGGCACCGTGCGTGTCGTCGCAGCAAATCTGGTGGGGACCGGCGTCGAGCTGGGCATCCTTCCGGAGGGGACCGCCAATGTGCTCGCACATGATACGGGTCTGCCTAGCCGGCTAGAGGATGCGCTGGGTCTGATCGCTGGAGAGCATGCTACCCTCGCCCTCGACGCCATTCAGGTGGGCGACGCCTATGCGTTTCTGAACTTGAGCATCGGACTGAGTGCCGGGATTATCCGCGACACGGCCTCCGAGGACAAGCAGCGCTTTGGCATGCTGGCGTATGTGTGGGCGGGCGCCAGGAATCTATTCGCAGCAGGCGTCAAGGACATCGACCTCACTCTTGACGGTGAGGAGATGCGTCTGCGCGCCACGGAGGTTCTGGTGGCCAACTGCCCGTCGATGGGCCTGCCCGATCTGCGCGCCTCGACCAGCATCCATCCTGCGGACGGCGTTCTACAGGTTGTCGCCTTTCGCGCCCGGGATGTGCGCGACTATTTGCATGTAGCCTGGGAGCTGCTGCTCGGTCGCCGCCGGACGCGCCGGCACATTCAGGTCCTGGACGTTCATGATGAGGTTACGATCACGTGCCGCGAGCCGCTGGACGTTCAGGCCGATGGGGATTTGATCGGCTGCACGCCCGTCACTGCCCGTGTGATCTCTGGAGCGGTGCAGCTCATCGTTCCCAGGACGCAGCGGGCTGCGGGGGGCGGTTCCCAGGTCCTGTGATGGAACGGAGAAAAGGGACGAGAACGACCGTCAGGGAGGCGTATAGTGGGACTGCACATTATTCACTGGTACAGCGCGACGATCGGTAAGAGCACCACGATGCAGGTGCTGGTGCCCGATGGGGATCCTCCCTTTGCGACCATCTATCTGCTGCACGGCCTTTCAGCCGATGCCTCGGTCTGGACGAGGTTCCACAACCTCGAGCGGATCATGGAGGGCAAGCCAGCGGTCGTGGTAATGCCGGATGCCGATCGGTCCTATTACACCAACGACCCGCGCCCGGGCGGCCTGCCGTACGAGGACTATGTGGCGGACGAGATCCGCACTTATGTGGAACGCGTCTTTCCTGTGCGGCGCGAGCGGGAGGCCCGCGCCTGCGTTGGGTTGAGTATGGGCGGGTACGGCGCCCTGTTGCTGTCGCTCAAGCACCCCGATCTGTTCTGCGCCGGCGCATCGATCTCGGGCTCGACCTACTACGGGCACGACATGACCGGCCGGCACGAGGATGACGACGTGGGCGCTCTGGGGCGGGCGCTGCCCCGCGAGACGAACGATGTCTTTTACCTGACGGAGCATCCGGCGCCAGGCAGCCCCTCGGTCGCCCTGCGCCTCTCCTGCGGCACCGAGGACCACCTGTACGGCACAAACCTGGCGTTCCACGAGCACCTCGCCGCATTGGGCCTGGCGCACGATTGGATCGAGCATGCCGGCGCCCACGACCACGGGACCTGGGATGCGCAGGTGCCCCTGGCGGTAGAGTGGGCGTTGGGGAGGATGGGCCGAAACGGAGATCGCATCGGTTGAGCGTCGCGGAGCGGAGGGCAGCACGATGTTTGAGCACACGTGGGGCACGGCATCAAATGTTGAAAGCAATGCCAGTCTGGACCCATCAGAGGGGACTTTAGAGCAAACGGTGTTGCATTCAGCCGACAGCCGAAAACTGGACCTGCAGGAAGTCACCCGTGCTCAGGCTCGTCGCGTGGGGCTGCTGTACATTGTCGTGGCCGGCTATATGGCATGGGAGTTCCTGCCAGGCAGCCCGTTCCGATGGCAGGAGTTTGTTGTTTGGGCGCTAGTGCTCGTGGCTGGTGTCACAGCGGTGGTGTTTTGGGAACGCCTGCCACTGCTTGCCTATGCATCATTGCTGATTCTGCCCGTCACCAGTCATATAGTTGCCCTGGGTGGCTACCCAAGACCTCTCCAGTATTTCGGTATCATGATCATTCTCACTAACGCAGCGGTTGGTCCATGGCATGGCCTGGCAGCGGCGGTACTGGACGCCGGCGGCCTGGCACTTGGCCGACAACTCCCGGGTTTGGTGCCGCTGGTGCCCATCTATGCGATTATTGTTGTGACCCAGTTCATCTCTTTTCGTGGCCTGTATACGTTTCTAGAATGGTCATGGAACAGCTCTGAACGTGCCAATCAACTGCTTGCACAGCTGCGCGAAAGCCGCGGAAAGCTGAACCGCACCTTGGAAGCGCTCACGGAGGCATCGCGGCGTCTCGAACGCAGCAACCGGGAACTGGCCGTTGCCCGGCAGGAAGCTGATGAGGCACGGGCGCTCCGCGAGCAGTTTGTAGTGAATATCAGCCATGAGTTGCGAACGCCACTAAACCTGATCGTAGGTTTTGTGGAGATGATGTATCTCTCGCCTGAGAGCTATGAAGGGGTACGATGGACTCCGGAGCTTGTCGGTGACATTGGCCGAATGTATCGCGCTGGTCGACACCTGGAGAGCCTGATCAGCGATATTCTGGACCTGTCGCGGATCGATTCCGCCAGGATGCCCATGCTCCGTGAACTGCTCAGTCTGCGTTCCGTAATCGATGAGGCAGCTGAAACTATTCGGCCGTTGCTCGAACAGCGGGGTCTGCGCTATGAGATCAGCTACGATCCAGATATCCCCAGCCTGCTGATTGACCGTACCAGGATCCGTCAGGTCATGCTGAACCTTCTGAACAACGCGATCCGCTTTACCGATCAGGGTGCCATTACTGTCGCAGTTCGATCTTTCGAGGATCGCGTAGAAGTCTCTGTACGTGATACAGGAGTTGGCATTCCGCGTGAACAGGTCGCGCACATATTCGAAAAGTTCTCTCAGGCACATGTCGGTGCACGAAGTCGCGGGGGAGCTGGGCTTGGACTTGCGCTCAGCCGGCAGTTCGTCAGGCTGCATGGCGGTGACATGTGGGTAGAGTCTGAAGAGGGTCAGGGAAGTTGTTTCACATTCTCGCTGCCTTTGCCTGGCGTTCGCCTGCCCTATGCACAGGACCTAGTCAGTGTGCCTCCAAGAGCAGTGCAGGAGGATCTGGGGCCGGTTCTGGTCGTGGATTCTGATCCCGGTATTGCCGAGATGTTGTCTCGCTATCTCGGTGATCGTGATGTAAGAGCGTTACCATCACTGGAGGATCTTGATGAAGCGATTACGGAGCAGCACCCTTCGGCTGTGATTGTGAACCAGCTGCCTGATGCGTCTCCATCTGAGTGGCTGGCGTCGCCCAGCACATCCTGCGAGCGATACAATGTGCCTGTTCTGAGGTGCTCACTCCCCAGTCCCTCCTGGCTGGGGCTTGTAACAGGAATGCGCGACTGCCTCACCAAGCCTGTCTCGCGCGAAATCCTGTCGCGAGTGTTGCACAGTGTGGCCAATCCGGGAGCACGTGTGCTTGTCGTAGACGATGACCCTGGGTTCGTTAGTCTCATGACCAGGATGATCGAGACCCTTGACGAGAACTATCTGGTTTACGTCGCCTACTCGGGCGAACAGGCGCTAGACGCTTGTCGCGCACATTCGCCCGATTTGGTTCTTCTCGACCTGCTGATGCCCGAACTAGATGGATTCGCGGTGATCTCCGAACTGGATAAAGATAAAGAGCTGAGGGATATCCCGATCGTTGGTATCACGGCATCAAGCTATGCTGAAGAATTGCTCCTGCAGAGAGGAAACTACTTGACGCTGACGCAGTCTGGCGGGCTTACGGCCGGAAAGCTGACGGATCTTCTCGCCGCAGTGCTGGATGTCGTTCGCCCGGACTATGCACGCCCTGTCAAGACGGTCTGAACCGCTTCGACCAGCTGTCGCTGTGTCACTGGCTTTCTCAGGAACGCATCGGCTCCAAGTGATGCCGAAAGCTCCGGGTCATCGATGACTGAGCATACGATAACGCGTGGTCTGCGCTCCTGAGGCAGACGCTGCAGCATGTGTATCAGCTCCCAGCCATCTCTGCCCGGCAGCATGATGTCAAGGATGACAACCTGAGGTCCGTATTCCCCCACTTGGATGAGGGCCTCGTCGTAGCTTGCGGCGCTGTACACCCGGTACGGTAGAGATTGCAGGTAGCGCCTGAGAAGCGCGATCATATCCTCGTTGTCATCAACCAGCAGTATTGAGGCCCCGGAGGCCAGCCCCAGTCGTACCTCGACGACGCAGGTCTTTTCTATCTTGCGGGTGTCACAAGAGATGTCCAAAAGACGGAAAATCTCGTACGCCACAGCCAGAGGGCTCTGGGCCTCTGGCTCGCGGTCGGGAGCTTGCCCATCGTAGACCATAGACAGCTGAGCCTTATCTTCAAGCGACTCGAGCGTAACACTCAGGCTTGTGTTTGGTTGGGTGCATGCAATGAGGTGCCGAATCAGGTTTAGCAGCGCCTGCCTGAGGAGTACGCGCTGACCGACTACATAGACCGGGTTATTCGGGCTCTTGACGTTGACTTGCACTTGAAGGTCGTGCGCAAGACTTTCAATCTGCTGCGCGGTCTGGCGTACGATCGCGGCTAGATCGACGAGGTCGGAGCTGTTCCCCAACAGACGCTCCAACTCGGTGCGGACTGGCGTAGATCCCTGGTGAGCGTTCCCTGAGGGCTCCGGGGCGTTTTCCGCCATGAGGACATCGGCGAGGACAGTGATCGCGCGCTGTAGCGTGCGATATCCCTGTCGTTCCGACATTCCAAGCTGCAAGGCGATACCGGTCATGTTGCGTCGCGCGAGGGTGTACTGGTAGAGCACTTCATAGCTCTGGGCATCCAAGGCGTGCTCGTGGCCGGAATGTGGCGCGAGCCGATCGATGGCCAAACGGAGAGCGCGCTGCAGCGCAAGGCCCCTTGAGAGATCCGTTGTGTCCGATAGGTGGATGATTTCCGCCAGGACGCCATCTGACTCCAGGTATGCCGGATCATTGATATGAACCAGTGCACGGCGAATCGCTGCGGTGAGTAGGGTATGGTCAAGCATGGTTGATCCCCTTCGTTGTCAATGCGATGTCAGAATGTCGGCAGACAGCATTCGTCGGCTGACCTATAATTATTCTATCGGAAAGAAAGAAAGTGCGGATCTCAGGTTCAATCGCTAATCGAGGCGGTTGTTTCATCGTTGTACTGCGCATTGTACTGGCTGCTCAGCCAGTCTAGCTCCAAAGGGGGGTACCAGCAAAACTTACAGATTCAGGGTTCGCAACCATCGAAAGCGGTTCTGCATCGTCAAATACACGGAAGGAGAAGTGAGAATGCTAACGCGTAGGGAGTTGCTCAAGGGTCTAGCAGTCTTCTCGGCAGGGGCGGCTCTGTCTGCATGCGCTCCTAGTGCTACCGAGACGACTCCGGAGCCGGCAGCCGAGGGCGCTGCGGCGGAGAAGGAGGCTGCTGCTCCGGCCGCCAAAGAGAAGACGCAGATTGTGATGTGGCACCAGTGGGGCGATACGTTTGCCATGAAGGAGATGGTAGAGGATATCTTTAACAGCACCATCGGTGAGGAGAAGGGCATCGAGGCCAAGATCGAGTTTATCGCTCAGACCGGAGGTACGCAGGCGTCAGAGAAGTTCATGACGGCTATTGTGGGTGGTACACCACCAGACTGTTACTGGTTCGACCGGTTTCTGACAGCCGCCTGGGCGGCGCAAAACCTCTTCATTCCCCTCGATGACTACATGGAGGCTAGCGCCTGGGACCGCGAGGACTTTATTCCTCTGGCCATCAACGAGGCCACATTGTGTGGCAAGATGTATTCCCTCGCAATTTTCACTGACTCCACACAGTTTTTCTGGAGGAAGGATCACTTCCGCGAGGCTGGTCTGGATCCAGAGAGGCCGCCACAGAACCGAGACGAGATGGATGAGTATGCGGAGATACTGACCAAGAAGCGCTCCGATGGTAGCTATGAGCGGCTGGGACTCATCCCTCGCGGCATCCACTATGGTTGGGCATACACTTACCTTGGCACTCCACTAAAGCCCCTCGGTCAGAACTTTTGGAATTTCGAGACGAACAAGGCCGCGTGCGATGATCCCCGGATTGTGGAATGTGTCAAGTGGATGAAGAGTTACTCTGACAAGTACGACGTGGAAATGGTCGATGCCTTCCGGTCCGGATTCGGCGGTGATGCAACAGACCCCTTCGGGCTAGGTCTAGTATCGATGCAACGTAACGGCGACTGGATGCTCAGTACTTACGACCGGTACTTCCCGGATCTGGAATTTGGGACGTCCCGCGTCCCAATCCCGGAAGGCCTGTCTGAGTCATCGTGTGGTGGCGGCTGGGCGATGGTCATCCCGGTTGGCTCTCCGCATCCGGACGAAGCGTGGGAACTGTCGAACTATATCACCAGCAAAGAGGGCATGGAGTACTACTGCAAGAACAAAAAGCAGCTTCCCGTGCGCAAGAGTGTTCTGGCGCTGCCCTTTAACGTCGAGGATCCACGGCACATTCCGTGGGTCGAGACGACGCCGAACCTGTGGAACCGTCCCGCGATCCCAGCGGGTCAAGTTCTGTGGACCGAGATCAACACGGCCGAGGACCAGATTATCCACAACCAGATGAGCGTCGAGGATGCTCTTGCCGAGGTCAACAAGAAAGTCGATGCGGCCATGGCGTCGTTCGACTGCTCCACGCTCAAGTAGTTGGGCTCGGAACCCAAAGGGCGACGCTTACCAAGCGTCGCCCTGGCATTGACTGACCAGCGCGAATAGTGGCGATGGAACGACAGCCGGGAGAAGCATATGTCTAGCACTACGATTCACAAGTCCCGAATCTCGCCCTCGACATGGGTCACATTGAAGGGCCTGGCTTTCTGTTCTCCTTGGATCCTTGGGTTACTTTTGTTTTACCTCTACCCAATGGTGACTTCTTTGTACTGGAGTTTTACCGATTATCGTATAATGAATTCGCCGGTCTGGGTTGGCACGAGTAACTACAGAACCATGCTAACCGATCCAGTGTTTGCAAAGAGCCTCCGGAATACACTGGAATACGTGGCCATGTATTTGCCATCCTCCATCATCGTTGCGCTCGGACTGGCCCTCCTACTCAATACGAAAATCCATGGGATGACCTTCTATCGCAGCCTGTACTACTTTCCGGTGCTGGTCCCGGGCGTTGCATCAGCCATTGTGTGGAAGTGGGTGCTGGACCCGCAGTGGGGGATTGTAAATGCACTGTTGCGGAGTCTCGGTCTGCCCACGCCGGGCTGGATTGGTTCTGTGACCTGGGCTAAGCCATCGCTCGTATTGATCGCCCTATGGGGGGTTGGTAATTCAGTAGTGATCTACCTTGCGTCACTTCAGGATGTACCACGCTCATTGTACGATGCAGCAGAGGTGGACGGTGCCAACGCCTGGCAAAGGGTTAGGCATGTCACTTTACCGATGATCACGCCGACCATTTTGTTTAACATGATCATGGGCATGATCGGGGCATTCCAGACTTTCACCGTACCACACGTAATGACACAGGGCACTGGTGAACCAGGCCAGACACTCCTGTTCTACTCAATGGTACTCTACCGCCAAGCGTTTCTGTATCTGCAGATGGGAATGGGCTCAACCATGGCCTGGGTGATGCTGGTATTCATCCTGATCCTGACGGGCATAGTGTTCTCCACAACCGATCGCTGGGTGTACTATGGCGGAGTTTAGCACGTGCCACATCGCGTGTGGCTTGGCTAGGAGGAGAGGAGTTGTGCAGGCATGAGGATTGAGACTCAATCAGCGCCAAGGGGCGTGGTCACCAAGCGACCAGTGCGGTGGGGTGCCGTGCTAAGGGAACTGATAATCCATGCTGTCCTTATCATGGTGTCCATCATGTGGGTTCTGCCTATGGTCTGGATGGTGTCTACTTCGCTCAAGACTGACGCTCAGATCTTTACGTGGCCCCCACAGTGGATCCCCCGGCCCTTTCGCTTTGAGAATTATCCCGAGGCAGTGTCGTACATTCCGCTAACGCTATATGCCAGGAACACTGTTTACATTGCGGTAGGCACTATCGTCGGGTCACTATTCGCGTGCCCACTGGTTGCCTACGGCCTCGCTCGAATACCCTGGAAGGGACGTAACGTCCTCTTCACTCTGACTCTGGCGACCATGATGTTGCCGTTTCAGGTGACCATGATCCCCCTGTTTGTCCTGTTCAGGCAGATTGGCTGGATCAATACCTGGAAGCCACTCATCGTACCCTCGTTTTTCGGGTCTGCGTTCTATATCTTTCTCTTGCGGCAGTTCTTTATGGGGGTGCCGCAGGATCTTGTGGATGCGGCGCGTATCGATGGGGCAAACGAACTCGGCATTTTCGTTCGCATCATTTTGCCACTCGTCAAGCCAGCTCTGGCAGTGATCGCACTGTTTGAACTGCTTAGGACCTGGGGAGATTTCATGGGGCCATTGATCTTTTTGAATGAGTCGAGGCTGTACACTATCTCTCTGGGACTACAGCAATACCGAAGCGAGCGATCGACGGAATGGGCCTATCTGATGGCCGCTTCAACGCTTGTGACACTTCCTGTAATCATCGTGTTTATTTTCACACAGCGTACCTTCATCGAAGGCATCACGCTGACTGGCATCAAAGGTTAGCACCAGTGCCTGCGGGCTGTGATCTCAATGGGTCGTCGCTGGCATTTGATTCCAGCGACGACCACTTTACGAAAGGGCGATGGGAAGCACTATGGTCGAGAAACTAAAGGTCGGCATTGTAGGAATTGGCGGCATTGCGCGGGGCCAGCACATCCCGGGGTATCTGCGCCGCAGCGACGCAGAGATTACCATGTTCTGTGACGTGAATGAGGCTGCTCTCAGGAGCATGGGCGAAGCTTATGGCGTAGACCATCTCACCACCGACTATCGCGAACTAGTGACCTCGGACATGGTGGATGCGGTGAGTGTGTGCACGTCTAATGACATGCACTATCCGGTCACGATGGCAGCTATCGAAGCAGGGAAACACGTGCTATGCGAAAAGCCCCTGGGCATGAACTATGCGCAGACGCGAGAGATGTACGAGGCTGCCAAGGCCAAGGGAGTCGTCGCCGGGGTGGGCTTTGTTCACCGTTGCACACCGTCCTCACGTCTCGCTCAGCGGATTGTCTCGTCTGGAGCGCTGGGTGAGATCTATCACGTGATCGCTATCTACTCATCTGGCGGCGGTCCAGACTCGAATTTCCCGCTGGTGTGGCGGCGGCAGAAGGAGTACGCTGGCGCCGGCGTGAGCTGGGACCTCGGCGCACACATGGTCGATATGACCCGCTGGTGGTTGGGGCAGGAGATTACGGCAGTTTCGGCACGTCTCGAGACTTTTGTGAAGGAGGCGCGGCTCCTCTCTGGCGAGGGCATGGGCAAAGTGACCACCGATGATGCGTCTTCGTTCCTGGCCGACTTTGAGGGCGGCGCTATCGGTACCTTTATCAACAGCAACCATTTCACGGCGCGAGGCTTTGATCAGCGTATCGAGGTCTACGGCAGCAAAGGTGCCATCCGGTACGATCAGGACCGGCCGTACGAACTCCAGGCAGTGGTCGGAGATGACATGATGCGTCTGTTTGCCGTGCGCGGCATCGAGCGCCCGGAGCCGTATCCCTGGGTGCCAGTACCGCTCGAGCTGCGTGACAAATGGCCAAAGCACACGCTCACCCCTGACTTTGTGGCAGCCATCCGTGGCGAATCGGACTTTTTGCCTACTTTCTACGATGGTATGAGGGTGCAAGAAGTTCTCGATGCGCTCTTGATTTCTAATGAGGAGAGGCGATGGGTGCCGCTCCCGCTGGGCGCTATCTAAATCATCGGAGGAACTCATGAAACTCGGAGTTGACACCTACAGCATCCGCTCGCAGGGGTGGGACGCCTTTGGGTACCTGGAGTACAGCAAAAAGATCGGGCTGGATATCGTCCACTTTTCGGACATGGACTCTTTCGACAGCTTTGAGCCTTCGTACCTGCGCGAGGTCAAGGCGCGAGCCGATGAGCTCGGGCTGCTGATTGAGGCGGGCATGGGCTCCATCTGCCCCACCTCGACCACTTTTCGCGCGGAGCGGGGCACGGCGGTGGAGCAGGCGACGCGCCTGATCAATGTCGCGGTGGAGCTGGGCTCGCCCGTGGTGCGCTGCTTTCTGGGTTCCTCTGCCGACAGGCGCACCGCGCTGCCGCTCGAGGCGCACATCCAGTCTACGGTGGAGACCTGCCATGCCGTGCGCGACCTGAGCCGCGAGACGGGCGTCAAGCTCGCCATCGAGAACCACGCGGGCGATCTGCAGGGGCGCGAGATGAAGGAGTTGATTGAGCGCGCTGGCCCGGACACCGTGGGCGTATGCCTCGACAACGGCAACCCGCTCTGGACGCTCGAGGATCCCATGGTGACGCTGGAGCACCTGGCGCCTTATGCTATCACCAGCCATGTGCGCGATACCAGTGTCTGGCCGCATCCGCGCGGCGCTGCGGTGCAGTGGGTGGCGATGGGTGATGGCAATACCGGCCTGGACGCGTGGATCGCCGAGTTCAAGGCGCGCTGCCCCAACACGCCGGTCACGCTGGAGATCATCACCGGTGGTGCCCCCCGGGTGATGCCTTACCTGGAGCGGGACTTTTGGGAGCCCTACAAGGGAGTCCTGGCGCACGAGTTCGCCCGCTTTGAAAAGCTGGTGCGCGAGGGACAGCCGTTCATCGGCACGATGCTGACGGCTTCCTTTGGCCAGGACCTGCCGGATGAATATCGTGCGGCTCTGGTGGTGCAGCAGCGGATCGATCTGGAGCGCAGCGTGCGCTACTGCAAAGAGGTCCTGGGCCTGGGCGAGTCCTGACAGGCTTAGCAGCATCACAGAGGGGGCAACCTGCAAGGCGCCCCCTCTTTTTCGTAGACAGGTACCGTGCTTAGAGCCCCAGTGCGCGGTGTTTCGCAACGATGGCATCCGCCAGGGCATCTACCTCGGCCAGCGCAGCCTCTGTGGGGCGACCCTTGACCAGCACCGGCGGGATGATCTCGACCTTCAGGTCCGGGATCAGTTCGGACAGCTCCTCCACCGCGCGGGTGGCCCAGCCATACGAGCCAATGATCGAAGCAAAGGCCACGCGGGGCTTGAGCGCATTGGCCAGATGCGTGACATAGAACACGGTGGGGTGCGGGCCGCCGTGAAAGGTTGGGGTCCCGATCACGATGGTGCCCGCGTCCACCAGCGCGATCGCGAGCTTGCCGATGTCGGCCACCGAGAGGTCGAACTGATCCACTGGCACATTGGCTGCGCTCAGGCGGGCCACCAGGCGCTCCACCATCAGGCGCGTGCTGCCGTGCATCGAGACGTAGGGCACGACTACCCGGTTGCCGGGCCGGTCGGCCACCCACTCGCGGTAGGCCTCCAGGATCATCTCGGGCCGGCGGTAGATCGGGCCATGACTGGGGGCGATCATGTCGATATCCAGGCCCTCGAGCTTGTTCAGGTTGCGCTGGATGATGCGCCGGAAGGGCATCATGATCTCGGCATAGTAGCGCTTGGCCGCCTCAAGGACCTTGCTCTCGTCGATGACATACAGCTCACTGGTGGCCAGGTGCGAGCCCAACCAGTCGCAGCTAAAGAGGATGCGCTCCTCCTCCAGGTAGCTGACCATCGTCTCGGGCCAATGGACCCAGGGGGTATGCAGGAACCGCAGGGTGCGGTCTCCCAGCGATACGATCTCGTCATCTGCCACTGTCTGGATGCGTTCGTCAGCGATGCCCAGATGTTCGATCAGCAGCGGTTTGGCCTGGGGCGAGCAGAGCACGCGGGCCTCGGGGTACCGCTCCAGCACCAGTGGCAGGCTGCCCGAGTGATCCTGCTCCGCGTGGTGAGACACCACATAGTCGATGCGAGGCACCTGCTCCAGGTATCCCAGCAGGACATGTGCCATCGCGGGATCGACCGTGTCGAGCAAAGCAACCCGGTCACTGCCCCGTATGAGATAGGCGTTATAGCTTGTGCCGTCGGGCAGCGGGATCAGTGCGTCGAACAGGCGACGGTCCCAGTCGATAGCACCTACAAAGCTGACTCTGTCCGTGATTGCGCGCGGTTCCATGCGACCTCCTGCCGTTTGGTACAATAGGGGCTAGATCACCCCACCGCGGCGGCGATTGCGGCGATCCAGCTGCTCAAGCCAAGAACGACGACGCCCAGAACGATGTTGAGCACCAGCAGCCCGCCTTTGAGTTTCATGCTCTTGGCAGCGATAAACCGGCTGCGTACGACAGCGATGACGACCATCGCGGCTGACAGGGCATGCTTGACCGCCAGGACGGCACCGTAAGTGCCATTGGCATCGATGATCCCCACGGTGACGGAGCGGCGGCGCAACAGCAAGCCTGTGATAAGCAGTACGGCCACAGAAATGCCTGACACGACGCTGAGCCGGTTCTGGACGTTGGTGAGTAGCTGCACCGTCTGCGGTCCCATACCGAGGCTTTTGCGTGCGGCAGGGATCACCGCCAGCGCCA
>CAZYWU010000006.1:91815-94518 GCA_964651255.1 uncultured Anaerolineales bacterium | reverse complement strand
AAGGAGTGCCAGGTGACCGACCGGTCTGGCAAGCACACACCCTTTTTCGAACTGGTGGACGCCCAGCGCCTGGCGGGCTGCCCCATTTGCCGCCTGGCTTACCGCACCACCGACCGTTACCTGGATATGCTGCTGTACGAGGCTGTCCTCGACCCGCAAGTCCGGGAGAAACTAAAGTCCTCTTACGGCTTTTGCCACGAGCATGTGGCGATGCTCCACGGGCGCCCGGGACGATCGCTGGGCATCGCGCTGATCTATGAGTCCATCCTGCGCCGGCTCACAGGTATCGTGGCAGAGGGCTCCCTGGAGCGGGGCTCGTTCGGAGACCGGCTGCGCGGCCGCGCAGCCACCGGCCTGCCGCTGGCGAACAGCCTCAAGCCCGAAGAGCCCTGCCCGGCCTGCACGGTCCAGCAAAACGCGGAACGCGACTATGCGGCGCTTCTTGTGGCCACGATCGAGGACGACCGTCTGGCCAGCGCCTATGCCAGCGGCGATGGCCTGTGCCTGCCACATCTGGCGATGACCCTCGAGCAGGTGACGGACGAGGTCACGCTCAAGCGCATCCTGGAGCCCCAGGTAGCGCGCTACCGGACGATGCTCGCCGAACTCTCCGAGTACATCCGCAAGTGCGATCACCGCTTCAGCGGCGAGCCGTTCGGTCCCGAGGGCGACGTCTGGCTGCGCGTCATGAATGCGATGGCTGGCGGCGCGGGCATGGGCACTTTAGCTCAACACGGCGGCCGGCAGTCCGAGGATCTGACCGGAGACACGCGGCACCCGCGCCAGCCGCAGGCATCCTCCGACGCCTGATCCTCGCTCCATACCACCTCAAGGAGGCAAACCCTGGTAGAACAGCCTGTCTCGTTCACGGATGTGGTGCTCCGCGCAACCCGCGGCATCGACTATAATGTCGCCCTGCGGCAGCCGGGAGACGCCCTCTCCATCGTCGCGCTGCACGGGGGCACGCTGGCGCCCTTTACAGCGGAGTTGGCCACCGAGCTGGCCGGCGACGACCACAACCTGTACCTGTTTGTGGCGTACACTGAACGTCCGGAGTTGCGTATCTCTCCGTTGCGCGCACGGGAGACCCGTCTGGATGTGCTGATCGAACACAGTATGGCCATCGTCAGCGTCGACGCCTGCGACGATCCGCAGCCCGTTGCCCGCATCGGCGGCAGGAATGCGGCGCTCGCCGAGAGGCTCAATGAGAGCCTGGCGGCGGCAGGTGTGCCGGTATCGCCCTCGCAAGCCCCCGGCATTGACCTGTCCAAAGCGTACTTTTTCAACCGCGCGGCCGAGGGCGGCGTGGAGCTGGTGTTGAGCGCTCCCCTGCTCGAGACTCTGTACAAGGGCCAGGCCTGTGAGGAGCGTCGCCAGCGCCTTGTCCAGGCGATCAGGGATGGGATGCAGCAGTATCTGGCGGAGGCGCGCTCCGATCTGGCCCGCACCATGGAGCGCTTTGAGCGCGACACCGCCCGCATCCCGATCGCCATGCGACAGACACGGGGCCGCCGCGAGCGCAACGACGACTGAACCTGCACCTCTAGACTACGGATAACCTCAGCAATGGGTCGACTGCAGCAACCCTCGCGCCAGTAAAATAAGGAGTGACAAGATGGAGTACCAGATCGTCGGCGGATTGTTGCCCTCTGTAGATGTAACCCTGCGGGCTGGCGAGGCTCTTTACACCGAGAGCGGCGGCATGGCCTGGATGATGGGCGACATCAAGATGGAGACTAACGCACACGGTGGCCTGGGCGCCGGCCTCAGGCGTGCCCTGGCAGGTGAGTCGCTGTTTATGACCACCTACTCCTGCCAGAGCGGTGAGGCCAGCATCACCTTTACCCCCGAGGCGCCGGGCAGCATCCTGGCTTTTGACCTGCAGGCTGGCCAGAGCCTGATCTGCCAGAAGGATGCCTTTATGGCCGCGCAGCCCAGTGTCAAGCTGGAGATGTTCTTCCGCAAGCGCCTGGGTGCAGGGCTCTTTGGCGGCGAGGGCTTTATCCTGCAAAAGGTCACCGGGCCCGGGCTCGTCTTTCTGGAGCTGGCAGGCGATATGCGCGAGTACACGCTGCAGGCTGGCCAGGTGATGCGCGTCGACCCCGGCCACATCGGCCTGTACGACCCCTCTGTCGAGTATGACATCGAGCAGGTCAAGGGACTCACCAATGCGCTGTTCAGCGGCGAGGGCCTGTTCCTGGCCAGTCTCAAGGGGCCGGGACGGGTCTGGCTCCAGAGCATGCCGCTGGCGAACCTGGCGGCCAAAGTGAGCCAGTACATACCCAAGTCAGGGAGCTGACCACCGTCGAAACCAAAAGCGTCCCGCGAACCACCAGGGTTTGCGGGACGCTCTCTCTTCCCGGCGTCGTCAGGCGATCCCGGCGAGACGGCGCGTGTTCTCAATCCCCTGCCGCTGTTCCAGCGCCTGATCATAGTCGCGATGCGGCGCCCGGTCGGTCAACTCCAACTGCAGGGGCCGTGCATAGCCCACCTCCGCCAGCGCCGCAAAGAGGTCAGCCCAGTCGATGGTTCCACGCCCGGGGGGCAGATGATCATCCACCTGGCCATAGTTATCATGCAGGTGCAGCGTCCGCAGCCGGGGCCCGGCCATACGGATGGCGCGCGGGGCCCCCAGATCGCCCAGATTGGCATGGCCCGAGTCCACGCAGGCGCCCACATGCGGCTGGTCGATGCGCTCCAGCA
>CAZYWU010000006.1:60601-91715 GCA_964651255.1 uncultured Anaerolineales bacterium | reverse complement strand
CCCAGGGCGCCGCCCCCGTACAGCGTGTTGCAGCCTACTTGCATGGTGCCCCTCCTCGAAACGTCCACATCAGGGGGCCAACGGGATCCCCAGCGCCGTCAAGGCCGCCACGATCGCCGGAGCGATCAGGAGCGCGGGGAGAAGATTGGCCACGCGAATCCGGCGGATATCCAGCAACAACAGGCCAATGGCCAGGATGAGCACCCCGCCCGTGGCGGTCATCTCGGCGATCATCGGCGCGGTGAGCAACTGATCGGCCACGCCCGCCAGCAGCGTCAGGCCGCCCTGGTATACTAGCAGGGTAACGATGGAAAAGAGCACGCCAACCCCCAGGCTGGAACCCAGCGCCATGGCAGTGAACCCATCGAGCACCGATTTGATCGAAAGCAGCGAGAAATCACCACTCAACCCATCCTGAATCGAGCCCAGGATAGTCATGGGCCCCACGCAAAACACGAGGCTGGCGGTGATAAAGCCCTCGGAAAAGCGTCCCATCCGGCGCTCTCCCAGCCGACACGCGACGCGCTTCCGCAGCCACTCGCTGGCGCGATCCAGGCCGGCCGAGATGCGCCACCACTCTCCCAGAATGCCCCCGATGACAACGCTGAGCAGGACGATCAGGATATTGTGGGTCTCCAGGGTGAGTTGCATCCCCACCACCAGCGTCACCAGGCCCACGCCATGCATCACGGTCTCCCGAATGGGCTGGGGCAGGCGGTCACCCAGTAGAGTGCCCAGCCCGCCCCCCAACAGGACGGTCGCTATGTTCAAAAGCGTTCCGATCAACGGCTGCGCCCCTCCTTGCGGTAGCGAATGCCCGATCTAGCCCTCAAAGAAAGGCAGCTCCTGGTCATCGTAGAACCAGACGCCGTTATTCACCAGGTACTCGTACGTCTCCTGGAGAAAGGTATAGTGCTTGTCCTCGGCCCTGGCCAGGTACTCCCACAGCTTGCGCTCTTCATCGGTCTCGGCATCCTCTGCGGCCTGCGCGTAGAGCGTGTATCCGCGCCGCTCGAAATCCATCGCCAGCTTGAGAGCCTCTTCATCGGTGGCCCCTGCCGGGATCAGCTGTTCGGCAGCATCCGCATCCGGGAAAATCGCCAGGGGATCCACAGACTCGGCCATCGCCACGGCCTCTTCCAATGACACCCACTCGGTGCTCTTGGTCAGGGCCGCATACTCGCCCCGCAGGATATCGAGGTGGTGTCCTTCCTCTTCCACCAGGCTCTGAAAGACCTTCTTGCCGTCTTCCGCCTCTGTCCGGGCCACCGCCTCACGATAGAAACGCTGTCCCCAGATCTCGGTGTTCATACCGGTCTTGATAATCTCTGTCGCTGCAGTCATGTGATTGCTCCTTGTATTGGGATCCGCTAGGCCCAGGTGGCCCGCTGGTTGATGGCCTCATAGTTGCTCATCAGGATATTGAAATGGGTCAGCTCAGCGCCCGCCAGCCAGCGGAACATATTCTGGCCCTCGACGTCCTCGGTCTCCGTGCAGGCTTTGCGGTAATGGTCATAGCTGGCGATCTCCACCTCAAGCGCCATCTGGATGGCCTCCAATTCGGAGGCCATGTCGGCCACTTTGCCTTCGATGGCAACAGCATCTGGCGGAAAGAGCCTGGCGCTGAGATCCGTATCACTGGCTGTGACACCAGGAATGACCACGAACCCGCCCTCTGACTCCAATGCCTGCAGTTGCCTGGCAATCATCGCCTCATGTACTTTTTCATCCTCTGCCAGCGACAGAAACATCTCTTGGCAGGTCTCGTCCTTGACCTTTTCTGCGGCCTTGACGTAAAAGGCATATCCGTCCTGTTCCAGCTTGAGCGCCTCGCTGAGGGCGCCTATGGACGCTTCACTCACAGCCATACGATACCTCCTGCGATTGTACCTTATCGGCACCTGCCTCGTGGGCAGGCGCCTGTTCAGAAAGACAACGTCGTGTGCGCCGAGCGCTCACCGCGCCGGTACTCGACCGGGATGCGCGCCCCAGGCTGCACGCCCGCCAACAACTGCTCCAGATGCACCGCGTTGCGCACCGACCGCCCGGCGAATGAGAGAATCACATCCCCCGGAGCCAGTCCAGCCCGCTCGGCGGCACCACCGGGGGTCACGCGGCCCACATAGGCGCCGCCGCCCGCGGCATCGGCCACCGCAGCCCCCAGGCGGGGCCGCCGCGCAGACGCCAGGGCCTCATCCAGGCGGGGCCGGTCGTATCCCACAATCACCTGCCCATCCACCACGGTCACCGGCACTCCCTGCTGTCCCGACACACGGACCATCTCCTGGGCCGCGGCCGCATCGCGGCTGACATCCCGCTCCTCAAAGGGGATGCCACGGCTCTGCAGGTAACTGATCACCTGCCGGCAATAGGGACAGGTCGGCGTGCTATACACCGTTACGCTCACGGGAGCGCTCCTTTCGCCTCTCGCCCTGCGCGCCTACAGATGCTCGCTCAGCAGGGCCTCATAGTCCTCCAGAGGGCGCGTGCGCAGCGGCTGGTCCACAAGGGGTCCGGCCTGCAACGTCGCAATGCCCTCCTCGTACGCGGGCACGTCCTCGCTCCGGAACAGAATACCGGTGGGGATGCGGTCAGTGCCTGGATACTCCAGGGCCTTGGCCATGGCGGCCATGCGGTCGGAGGCATCGTAACCCTCTTCCTCCTCCACCTTGTAGGCGCGCTCGCGGTACCAGTCATAGCCCATCGCCCGGTTATAAGAGACACACACCTGCAGCACATCGATCAGGGCATAACCGCGGTGTGTGAGGGCCTCCGTGATCAGATACTGCAGCTGGGGCAGATCCAGCGACAGCCCGCGCGCCACAAAAGTCGCACCCTGTGAAAGTGCCAGGGCCAGCGGATTGATCGGGCGGTCCAGCGAACCGGTAGGCGAGGTCGCTGACCTAAAGCCCAGCCGGCTGGTGGGGGAGACCTGCCCGCGCGTCAGGCCATAGACCTGGTTGTTCTCCACCAGGTCCACAAAGCCCATATTGCGCCGCACCGCATGAAGGAAATGGTTTCCGCCTTCACCATAGCCGTCGCCGTCGCCATGGACGGCGATCACCTTGCGCCCGGTATTGGCCAGGCGCACGCCTGTGGCCACCGCCAGGCTGCGGCCATGCAGCGTGTGCAGGCCGTTGATCCGCATATAGTCATTCTGCTTGCTGCCGCAGCCCACCCCGGTCACCATGAAAATGTCCTCGGGTGCATAACCCGCCTGCACAAAGGCGCGCTTGAGCGCGTTCCAGATGCCGTAATCGCCACAACCGGGGCACCAGGTGGGCCGGACATCTACAGCGTAGTCTTGCAGTGTCGCCATGTTCACCCCTCCAGATGCTGGAGTATGTACTCGGTGGTAAAGCCGCGGCCGTCGTAACGAAGCACGTGCTGATCCATCTCGATCCCGGTCTGCGCCCGGATCAGGTAAGCCAGCTGCGCCATGGCGTTCCCCTCCACGGACACCAGACGACGGGCGCCGGAGAGTGCCTCGCGGGCCGCCTCCGCGGGGAAGGGCCAGAGATCCACAAAGTGAACCATGTTAGCCGATTTGCCCATGGCGTTGAGCACGTCCACCGCGTCCATCACAGAGCCGTAGCTCGAGCCCCAGCTCACCAGAGTCACCTCAGTCGCGGGCGGCCCGTAGCGCAACGGCGGCCGCACCTCGCTTCGCAACCCATCGAGCTTGCGCAGACGCTTGTCCACCATCGCCTTGATAATGGCAGGTTCCTCCGTGATGTGACCATCCTCACGATGCTCGTTGCCGCTGGAGAGGAACACCGCTTTGGGATGGCTCCCAGGCACTGCGCGCGGCGACACGCCGTCGTCGGTGATGGCGTAGCGATGGTACTCATCCATCGCGTCCAGATCCTCCGAGGTCAGCCACTTGCCGCGCTCGATGACCAGCGACGCCGGATCAAAGAGATCCTTATCTCTTGACATAACCGAGCTGGCGTTCTGCTGGTCGGAGAGGACAATCACCAGACACTGGTATTTCTCTGCCATATTCAGGGCGCGGCAGGCCGCGCTGAAATGCTCTTCGGGCGTATGCGGCGCCATCACCATCCGCGCGAATTCGCCGTGCGACGCATGGATGGCCATGAGCAGATCCGCCTGCGCCGTGCGTGTCGCCAGCCCGGTGGCTGGCCCGGGACGCTGCCCCAAAAAGATCACCAGCGGGGTCTCGGTGATGGCCGCCAGGCTGATACCCTCGACCATCAGGTCAAAACCGCCGCCGGAGGTGGTCGTCAGAGCGCGCACCCCGGCGTGGGCGGCACCGACGCACATATTCACTGCCGCGATCTCATCCTCGGCGTGTTTCACCACCAGCCCCCACTCGTCGGCATGCCCGGCCAAATACTCGAGCAGGGAGGTGGAAGGGGTCATCGGATAGCCGGCCGCGAACTTTAATCCCGACATCAGGGCACCCATGCCAAAGGCGACGTTCCCGCCCAGCAGCAGCCGGGGCGGGGCGTCCTCCACGCAGCCAAGGGAATCACCATAGACGAGGCCAAAGCGCTCCGATGCCAGCTGGTAGGTATGCTCCGCCACCGCTGTGTTGGCATCCGCGATCGCCTTGCTGCGCGCGCCGAAATTGGTGTCGATCACGCTCACCATGTACTTGACCGGCATCCCTACCGCGGCCGCCGCCACAGCCAGCGCCGCCGTATTGGCCATCACCTCGTTGCCATGCTCCGCGGCGATCTCTTTGAGCGGGAGAGCCAGCAGGTTCACATTCAGGTCCTGCAGTGCGCCCTCAGCCTCGAGCTCGGTGTCGGCGACGACCACCCCGCCCGGACGGACCGCTCCCCTGTGGACCTCGACGGTCTCCATATTCAGAGCGATGAGCACATCCACCTGCTCCACAAGCGAGAGCACAGGCTCGGCCTGGCTCATGGCCCGGATCGTGAAAAAGTTGTGGCCGCCGCGAATGCGCTCGTAATAGCTGGGCGTGCCCAGCACCTGCAGCCCAGCCCGTGTCAAGGCAAGCGCGAAGCCGGCGCCGCTCGATTCGACGCCTTGCCCGGCCTCGCCCCCAATGCGGAAGCTGATGTCCGTGATGGGCATATGTCCCTCCTGCTGTAAGGGCCCGTTCGGAGCCGATGAGCCCCAGACGGACCGGTGGGCCCGGTTCGGGGCCAATGGCCTGCTCCCGGCGAACGCCGGGGCAGGCCTTGTTCGATCACACCATGTGTCCGGATAACCTCGTTTCGCTACTGGAGCAGAACCGCGCACCCCTCGCGCTTGACCCGCAGGGCGATGGTCTCCAGGATTTGAAAGCTCAGGTCCAGCCCTTCGTTCCCCAGGAAGGCGGTGGCGATGTCCTGTCCAACGACCAGATCGGCGTTCCAGCCGGCCGGATCGACCAGCAGCGCCTGCCCCTCGGGCACAGCCGGCGAGCGGAAGATGCCCGCCTCTACCAGGCTCTCTACCATCTTGAGCTCGCGCTGGCCGTGCATCATCAAGGCGGCCAGCCGCGCATAGGTCCCATAGTTGACCACCAGGGCGTACGGGCCGTCGAAACCCCTGGCCCTCAGGTCAGCCTGTGCTTTGGCTACGGCTGTAAAGGGACCGTTGACTTGCGACCAATCGCCCATCTCGCCCGCGCCAGCTGCCTTTATCAGGCCGCCAAGCACCAACTCATCCTCCTTGCCCGCGAGTTCGGTCGCGGCGGTGGCCACGGCGCCCAGGTCCAGGCTGAAAGGCGTCTGGTTCGCCTTGGCGAGGTTCTTCATCCTCAGCAGAAAGCCAGCCTCGATCGTCTCAAGCGGGATATAGGTGTCCTTTTCAGAGGCCGCATAAGAGGCCCCCCGTTTGCCAAAGGCGGTCACAGGGACCACTTCGACACCCCAGCCGAGTGGCCCCACGACATCCAGCAGCTTGCGCCCCACGAGATTCTTGGTCACCACCGTGGCGACCATCCCGTCTACAGCCTTCCACTGCTCCTCAGTCAACGGTGCATCGTCGCGCATCAAATAGTCACTCATCTCGACCTCCTAGTGTACTGGCAATAAGAAATGGCTTACTTCTTCAGGCTGCCGATGGGCGGCACAGGGGGTGCCCCCGCCGGTGGCTCTTTATCGTCAGAAGGCGCTGGCTCCGGCTCCGTGCCGCTGTCCTCGGGCTCCGGAGCCTCTGCAGCCTCTGCTGCCCCTGCACCCTGGCGCTCGCGCGCTTCCTTGAGCAGGTCACGGAAGACATCGGCGTGGTAGATCTCGTGATCGCGCACGCGGCGCAGCAGCTTTTGCAGCTCCTCCGAGGCAAGCTCGGGGATCTGCGTCGAATACATGCGCGTGACCTCGTCCTCCACCGCGATATCCGCCTCGAGGTTGGCCACGGGATCGCGGCTCAGGAAGAGCTCATCGTGCTCATACTGCGGCTGCGTTCCGTTCTCCTGCAGTTCCTCGGCCAGCCAGCCCATGTGCTGCATCTCGTTGATAGCGGCATTCTGCAGCTCTTCCCGCTCCTCGCAGTCCTCGGTCACAAAGGAATGGAAGAGATACTGCAGAATCACAGCATACTCGTGCCCGACGCCACGGTTCAGCATCTGCGCCACCCGTGGGGGCAGACCCTCGCCTGACCCTGGCTCGACATCCACCTCGGCAAAGCGCTCTACATAGCCACGGAACTCTTCCTGGTGCACTTCTTCGTCGTGGACGATGCGCGCCAGGAGCCGGCGGATGGCCGGGTCGTCGATCGCCTCCATGTGCTGCCGGTACTGGTCGATCGCCTGCTGCTCCAAATCGACATCCTTGAGCATCTGTTCATGCGCGCCAGCGAGGGTCAGATCGGGCTCATCGCGGGACATATCCGGATCGCCACCCAGCTCGGTGATGGCATCGGCGAGCCAGTCAAGATGGCGCATCTCCTCCCGGGCGATGGCCTCAATGTCGGGAGCGACACCGCTCTCCTCGAGCGAATAGGCGTGATTCAGATACTGGATGATCGCCTGGTGCTCGCCCCGCATATCGGCGCGCAGCATTTCAATAATCGCTTGCTTGTCCATATCGCCTCCTGGACGTAACTAGAGTGTGATGATCAGCTCGTGGCCCGAACGACCGGCGAGGGGCGCCCCGGCGTGGTCATCCCCTGGGCCTTGACCCAGGCCGCAAGATCGAAATCGGGGGTGAGCAGCTGATCCGCCACCGCCGAGACGTCGATCTTCTGAGATACCAGCCGGGTCACCGCCTGAAGATCTGTGCGATCGCCAAGCAGGATTGCGCCCACGACGCGTCCCTCGCGCACGACCACCTTTTTGTATACCCCGCGCGGCTCGTCCAGGAAACGATACTCCTGGTAGCCGTCCCCCTCAGGGTTGACCTCACCCAGCGAGGTCAGATCGATGCCCGACACCTTGAGCGTGGTGCTGGGTACGATATCCTCATAGAGCACGTCGGTCGCGCCTGCGATCTGCGCGCCCGCTACGCGAGCCTGCGCCAGGGCCGCCGGGATAATGCCCCAGACCCGCCCCTCGAACTCGGCGCAGTCACCGACTGCATAGATATCCGGCTCGCTTGTCTGCATCCGATCGTTCACAATGATGCCCCGGTTACAGGCCAGTCCGGCTCCCGCTGCCAGCGCGATATTGGCCCGCACCCCGGCCGAGATGAGCAACAGGCAGGCCTCCAGAGAGGCTCCGCTCTTGAGCCGGATGCCCTCCACACGGCCCTCGCCCAGCACCTCCAGGCAGAGGTCCCCGGTAATAATGCGGATGCCGCGCGCCTCAATCAGCTGCTGGAGCAGTTCTGCGCCGTCGCGATCCAGCTGGCGCGGCAACAGCCGCGGCAACGCCTCCACCACCGTGATGTCCACATCATAGTGCGTCAGGGAGACGGCCGAATCGAGCCCCAATAAGCCCCCGCCCAGGATCACGACGTGTCGGCAGGCACGCACCTGCTCACACAGGCGGACCGCGTCACTCAGCGTACGCAGAGCGCTCACCCCGGGCCGGTCCACACCGGCTATAGGAGGGATGTAGCTGGATGCCCCCGTGGCAAGCACCAGCTTGTCGTAGGCGTGCTGTTCGCCCGTGGGCAGGGTCAGTGTATGGCCCGCGGGATCGATCTTGACGACCTCACAGGCGAGGCAGGTCTCAATGCCCCGGCGGGCGTACCAGGCCTCGTCGTACTGCGGCATGCCATCGAGGGAAACATCCCCGGCGACAAAATCGATCAGGCGGGGCCGCGGATAATAGGGGTAGGGCTCTCGGCTGTAGATCGTGATGTCAATCGCGGGATCCCGCTCGGCCACGTACCGGGCGGTAGTCACACCGGCCACGCCGTTCCCGATGATGGCGATTTGCATCAGCACTCCTCAAGGGCCAATCTGCGCCAAAGAGGCGGCCTCGCGGCCCGGCCCCCTGCGGGGCCTAAGCCGGGGCCGCCTTGACGTACCTCGACCTGGCGCAAGGCCTCAGGCCATTTCCTCGAACATGTCCTTGCCTGCACCACACTCCGGGCAGACCCAGTCCTCCGGCAGATCCTCAAAGGCGGTCCCGGGCTTGATGCCGTTATCGGGATCCCCCACCTCGGGATCGTAAATGTACCCACACACCAGGCACTCCCACTTGGCCATGTTCACTCTCCTCGTTCTAGTTCTCGCGGTAGAAAAGGTCCTCATAGAGCCGCTCGACGCGCTGTTTGTGCTCCAGCTCTTGAGCGGCGAGATAGTCGAACAGGTTCGCGATCTCAGCATCGACCGCAGCACCTGCCAGCGCTGTATACAGGGCATGACTGCCCGCCTCACGCTTGCCGGCGACGATCAGCACCTGCTGAACGTCGGCGTTCTCGTCGAGAGGAGTCTCCACCAGATGGTCGGTAAGATGCAGATCCTGCACGGGACGAGGGCCAGCGGCCAGTTGCGTGGTCAGCGTCCCGGACACGAGCAGGGCTTCCAGGCGACGGCGGTGGCCCTCCTCCTGAGCAGCCAGCTCCCTCAGCAACCCCTGCACAACGTCGTCCTGCACCTGCTCTAAAAGACCGAGGTACAGATCGCGTGCCTCCACCTCGCGCTCTACGGCGAGCTGGATAACTTCCTCGAGCGTCATATCTTCGTAGGACAAGCTACCTCCCAGTGGTGAGGATGGATACTATGGCAACATTCTAGAGGCTTGCACAGGGTGTGTCAAGTGCTGTCAAGTGCAAACCCCGTAAGGGTATGCCTGTGCTCACCTCCCGTGCCGCGCTGCCGAAATGCTTGACGTAGCACTTCCCGTCCTCCATACTGTGTATGTAAGGTTTGCGCCGCCTGTACACCGCCATACATCCACAGCTGTTCGACCCGTGATGTTCTCACCCGCCGCGATCTACTCTGCAGACCCGATCGCTATTCGCAGATACCCGCCGGGGTTTCGCCAGTTTCCCATCGGAAACACGGGGTTGGGCCATCAGCCCCGGAAGACGTGAGCTACCTGCCGCTGTCGCGGGCGATGGCCGGCGCCAGCGCTAGAGGCCCTCAAAGCGACCGCCGCGCGTTGCGCCGATACGAGAGGAGCGATATTCATGAAGACTGTCGTCGCTGCCGCCCTGGGCGAGTGCGTCCATGTGGCCGGCGTGTTGAGCTTTTTGAGGCTGGCGGAGGCCACGGGCTGGCGCACCGTGTTTCTCGGGCCCGCCGTCCCCGCGGCGCGCATCCTCGAGCGGGCCCGTGCCGAAGACGCCGACCTGGTGGCGGTCTCGTATCGCCTGACCCCGGAGAATGGCGAGCGCCTGCTGGGTGAGTTCGCCGAGGTGATGGATGACCTGCGCGCGCAGGGGACCCGTTTCGCCTTTGGGGGCACCCCGGCGGTGGCAGAGCGGGCGCAGGCGCTGGGCTTTTTCGAGGCGGTGTTCGACGGCAGCCAGCCCGTTGAAGCCATCACCGCCTACCTGCGGGGGGAACGTTACACCCAGGCGGGAGAGGAAAACTACCCTCAGACCGCAGTGGAGCGCATCGCCTGGCGCGCCCCCTATCCGATCCTGCGGCATCACTTTGGCCTGCCCGATCTGGAGGCCACCCGTAGGGGGATCGAGGAAATCGCCGAGGCCCGCGTTCTGGATGTGATCTCGCTGGGCACCGACCAGGATGCGCAGGAGAATTTCTACCACCCTGAGCGCCAGGATCCAGGACGGCGGGGCGCGGGCGGCGTGCCCGTGCGCACCACCGAGGACTACAAGGCGCTCTACGCCGCCAGCCGGCGGGGCAACCAACCCCTGATGCGCTCCTACTCGGGCACCGACGACCTGCTGCGTCTGGCGCAGGAGCAACTGGACACCATTCACAATGCCTGGTGCGCAGTCTCGCTCTACTGGTTCAATGCCATGGACGGCCGAGGCCCCTGGTCCCTGCGGGAGTCCATCGCCCAGCATCAGGCGCTCATGGCCTGGCATGGCGCCCGGAACATCCCGGTGGAGTCCAACGAGGCCCATCACTGGGGGCTGCGCGATGCGCCGGACATTATCTTCTGTGTGGCTTCGTACCTGGCAGCCTACAACGCCAAAGCGACCGGCGTCCGCGACTATATCGTGCCGCTGATGTTCAACAGCCCGCCCAATCTGGCGGAGGGCATGGATTTGGCACGGATGCTGGCCTCGCTGGACCTGATCGCGCCGCTGCAGAGCCCGGATTTTGCCATCTGGCGGCAGACGCGCACGGGGCTGCTCAGCTATCCTCAGGATCTGGATGCCGCCCGGGCGCATCTGGTGGCCAGCGTCTACCTGCAGATGGCGCTGCAGCCGCACATCGTGCACGTGGTGGGATACTGTGAGGCGCAGCACGCTGCCAGCGCCGCGGAGGTCATCGAGTCCTGCAAGCTGGCACGCCGCGCGATCGAGAACGCGCTGCACGGCCAGCCCGATCTCTCCGCCGACCCCGCGGTGGCGCAACGGCGCGCCGAGCTGGTAACAGAGGCGCAGGTGACCCTGCGGGCCATCGCCGATCTGGCAGCGCCGAACGTTACCGATCCGCTGACCGATGTGAACACGCTCACGCGAGCGGTCACAACCGGCATCCTGGATGCACCCCACCTGCGCAACAACCCCTTTGGGCGGGGCACTATCGTCGCCCGGGAGGATGCCCGCGGCGCCTGGGTGGCGGTGGACCCCGATACATCCGTACCGCTATCTGAACAGGAACGGCTGAGCCGTCTCAGTCGCTAAGCATACCGAGCAAAGGAGCGAGCGATGGCCGAAAAGCGTTTCACAGTGATCGGTGCAGGCCATGGCGGCAAGGCGATGGCGGCGCATCTGGGCCTGATGGGCTACCCGGTCACGCTCTATAACCGCACTTCTTTAAATGTCTCGGCCATCGCCAGCCGCGGCGGACTGGACCTTTATGGAGATGAGGATGGTCCGCGCGGCTTTGCGAAACTGGAGCGGGTAACCTCGGATCCTGCGGAGGCGGCGATGGGCGACATCCTGATGGTGGTCGTCCCGAGCAGCGCACACGCCGATATCGCGCGCCTGCTGGCGCCGCGCCTGCGTGATGAGCAGATCATCGTGCTGCACCCCGGCCGTACCGGCGGGTGTATGGAGTTCCGGCAGGTACTGAACCAGTGCGGTTGCCAGGCCAGAGTGCACCTGGCTGAGGCTGAGACGCTGATCTACGCCAGCCGCTCGGATGGTCCGGCGCAGGTGAGGCTCTTTAGCATCAAGGAGACGGTGCCGCTGGCGGCATTGCCCGCCAGCGACACAGCCCACGTCCTCGAGGCGCTGGCAGCACCGTACCCGCAGTTCATCGACGGCATTAGCGTGCTGCATACGGGGCTGAACAACATGGGGGCGATCTTCCATCCAGCCCTGACCCTGCTCAACGCGGGACGCATCGAGTCCACGCGCGGTGAGTTCCAGTTCTATCTGGAGGGTGTAACGCCCTCCACTGCGCGGGTGCTGGAGGAGCTCGATCGCGAACGGGTGACCGTCGCCGCCGCGATAGGCATCCGGGCTCGCACGGCGCTGGAGTGGCTGAAAATGGCCTATGACGCCAGCGGTGAGAATCTCTACGCCGCGATCCAGAACCAGCCGGGCTATCGCGGGATTAAGGCGCCGTCGACCCTCAACCACCGCTATGTCTTTGAGGATATCCCGATGAGCCTGGTGCCCATCGCAGCCCTGGGCCAGCGCTACGGCGTCTCTGTGCAATGCATCGATGCCATCATCCGGCTCGCCTGCACCATCCACCAGACGGACTATTGGCGGCGCGGCCGCACGCTGGACAAGCTCGGCATCGAGCAGCTGAGTGTGGCCGAGCTGACGCGCTATGCCATGGAGGGCACCAGCGACCTGTGATGATGCCGCGCGCGGGCATTGTGCGCGCACCTCCAAAGCATTTGACGGCACTCGGCGGATGGACGATAATGAAGAGTGGTATGCGAAAAGCGTTACTAGACTAGCGAGGGGGATCCAACGGCATGGCGAGTGAGGAAAGGGTTGGGATAGAACTCCAACCAGAGGCAGAGCAGGCAACGCCGACGATAGAGCAGGCGGCACCGGCAAGCGAGCCGGAGACGCCGTCCACCAATCAGGAGAGCACGCCGGTCAAGGCCGAGAGTCGCCCCTCCGAGATCGAAGAACTGAAAGAAGGCATGCGGGTTCGCGGCCGTGTCCGCAACATTGTCGCATTCGGTGCCTTTGTGGACCTGGGTGTCGGCCGCGATGGCCTGGCACACATCTCCACACTGCAGCGCGCCGGCATCGACAAGACGCTGCAAGTGGGCGACATGCTCGATGTCCAGATCCGCAAAATCGATCTGGAAAAGAACCGCATCAGCCTCACCGTCCCGGGTGCAGGGCGTACGATGAAAAAGCCGCTCGAGGCCCTCAAGGCGGGACAGGAGCTCACCGGTCGCGTGGTACGACTGGTGGACTTTGGTGCTTTTGTGGATATTGGCGCACAGACCGACGGCCTGCTGCACATCTCGCAGCTCTCCAGCGGCTATGTGAACCATCCCCGTGAGGTCGTCGAGGTGGGCCAGGAGGTCCAAGTCCGCATCCTGGAGATCGATACGGACCGCCGCCGTATCTCGCTGACCATGAAGGACATGGACAACGAAGATACAGCTCCCGCACAGACGCCGTCGCCGAGCGCGGAGGCGCAGGATGACCGGGGGCCGGGCCTGTTCGCAGCGGCCTGGCAGGAGGCCCTCCGCAGCCAGAAGCGCCGCAACGCGCGCGGCTAGCCCGCGAGCACTCTGATATTCGAACAGGGCAACCCCCTCCAGGGTTGCCCTGTTTGCTTTACACCGGCCAGCAGTGCGCCTAGAATGCGCCTCAAAGCAGGAGGAGAACGACCCAATGATGATCCGTGAAGCCATGGAGGTTTTCTGGCGCAGCCTGAAGGATGCCTGGGAAGAACTGATGCCCCTGGCGTTGGTGAACCTGGTTTGGTTCGCCTCCTGGGGCGCGCCCTTTGCACTGATCCCTTCTTCCAAGGTCCCCTGGTTGACGATCCTGCTGCTGGCCCTGGGACTTGTGCTGGGCGCCGTCGCCACCTCCGGCCTGTACCACGTGTCCGACCGGGTCGCCCATGGCAAGACCGCCCGCTTTGATGACTGGCGCGAGGGCGTCAGACAGCACTGGCGCGAGGGGCTGCTGTGGCTGCTGGGCAACGTCGTGGCTGTGGTGGCCGTCATCTGGAACATCTCCTTCTACGGGGCGAACTTTACCGGGAATTGGGTCCTGCTGATGCAGGGCATCTGGCTGGCCATGGCCCTCTTTTGGATCATGATGCAGCTGTATTTCTGGCCCATGCTTCTCCGCCTGGAGAAGCCCAGCGTCTGGACCGCCTGGAAGTTCTCCGCCATGTTGATTGTTGCCAATCCTTTTTTCGCCTTTTTCATTGCCACCTTTACCCTGCTGTTCGCCATCATCAGCGTGGCCACCGGCGTGATCCTCGGCCTGCTGGGCGGGACCGCCATGGCCGTTCTGGGCAGCAATGCGGTGCTCATGCTCCTGTTCAAGCTGGGCAAGATCGAGGACCCCCGCCCGCCGCTCACGGGCTGAGCTCGCGCCCTGCCCACGCCCACCGCTGGTGGGTCTTGATCAGGCGATCAGGGCCATGCTATAATCCTCCGCGACCGAATCCATTCGCCTAATAGTGAGGGATTATGGGTAAGAAACTTGCGCTCGCACCCGATCAGCTGCGGCGGGCTACCGATCCCGCTTTGTTCAGCTTTGCCTCAACACAGGAGTTGGAGGGTCTCGACCACATCATCGGTCAGGAGCGCGCTGTGCGCGCCATTGACTTTGGCGTCGAGATAGAGAGCAAAGGCTATAACATCTATGCCGTCGGACCAGCCGGGTCCGGCCGCACGTCCACCGTCCGCGAGTTCCTGGAGCGCCACGCAGCCAAACGCCCGGCGCCCGCCGACTGGTGCTATGTGTTCAATTTCGACGATCCGCGCTCGCCCCGCGCGCTGCGGCTGCCCGCCGGGCAGTCGACGACGTTGCGCGACATGATGGCCGACGTGATCAGCCACCTTCAGACAGAGATCCCCCGCACTTTTGAGGGGCAGCCCTACGAGGAGCGCCGGCGCGCCTTTGTGCAGGAGATGGCCGCCCGTCAGCAAAGGCTCTATGAGAACCTGGAGGCCTATCTCAACGAGCGCGGCTTTGCGCTGATTCGCTCGCAGGCCGGCCTCGCCATCGCGCCCATGGTCAACGGCGAGGTGATGAGCGCCGAGGACTATCAAAAGCTCGATCCGGAGACCAAGCACAAGTTCGAGTCCTTCCGCCCCGAGCTCCAGGAACAGTTCGAGAAGGCCATGCGCGAGGCGCGCGACCTGGAGCGGGAGAGCAAACGGGCCATCGAACAGATCCGCGCCGAGATGGCAGGGTTTGTGGTGGATGGCTTGCTCGCCGATCTCAGGGAAAAGTTCGCCGATTGCCCGGCGGTCCTGGAGCACCTCGAACACGTCCGCCATGACATCATCGCGAACGTCGAACGGTTTATGCCCCAGGAGGAGGGTCTGCAGCTGCCCTTTATGGTGCGCCCCGACCGCGGGGAGGACGGCTGGCTGACCCGCTATGCGATCAATGTGCTGGTGGAGGGGGCCTCGCAGGAACAGGCCCCGGTGATCATCGAAGACAACCCCACCTACCACAACCTCATCGGCAGGATCGAACACCGGACCGAATTTGGCACGATGGTCACGGACTTTACGCAGATTCGCGCGGGCGCGCTGCACCGTGCCAACGGCGGCTACCTGGTGGTGGAAGCTAAGGATCTGCTGGCGAACGCCCTCGCCTATGACGGGCTCAAGCGTGCGCTCCGCAACAGTGAGATCAAGATCGAGGAGATGGCCCAGTTCTACGGCCTGGTGGCGGCCGCGAGCCTGCAGCCAGAGCCGATCCCGCTCGATGTCAAGGTGGTGATCATCGGCGACGCGCGCCTGTACCAGCTGCTCTATGCGCTGGATGAGGACTTTCGCGAGCTCTTCAAGGTCAAAGCCGAGTTCGCCGGCGAGATGGAACGCACCGAGGAAACGTTGCACGATCTGGCCTCCTTTGTGGCCCGCATGTGCCGCAACGAGGAGTTGTTGCACTTTGGCCCGGACGCCGTCGCCCGGCTCGCCGATGAGAGCGCGCGATATGCCGACGACCAGAACCGGCTCAGCACACGTTTCTCCGCACTGGCGGACCTGGTGCGCGAATCGGCGTATTGGGCCGGCGATGCCGGGCATCCGGTGGTGACAGCCGATGACGTCAGCCGCGCAGTTGCCGACCGCGAGCACCGCATGAACTATGTGCAGCAGCGGATGATAGACGCCATCGAGGAGGGAACGATCCTGATCGACACCGAGGGCGCCGTGGTAGGGCAGATCAACGGGCTCTCGGTGGCCCAGATGGCCGATTTCGCCTTTGGGATCCCGTCCCGCATCACGGCGCGCACCTTTATGGGACGTCCCGCGGTGACCAGCATCGACCGCGAGGTCAAGCTCACCGGGCCGATCCATGACAAGGGTAATCTGATCCTTTCCTCCTACCTGGCCAGCCGGTTTGCGCAGCACGGGCCCCTGAGCATGTCTGCGACGCTGGTCTTTGAGCAGAACTATGGCGCCGTCGAGGGGGACAGTGCCTCCTCCACCGAGCTGTACGCGCTCCTCTCCAGCCTGGCCGATCTACCCATCCGGCAGGACCTGGCCGTCACTGGCTCGGTGGACCAGGCCGGCACTGTGCAGGCCATCGGCGGCGTGAACGCCAAGATCGAGGGCTACTATGACCTCTGCAAACGACGCGGATTGACCGGAGCGCAGGGCGTGCTGATCCCCGCCTCCAATGTGCGCCATCTGATGCTGCGCCCGGATGTGGTCGAGGCCGTGCGGAATGGCCAGTTCCACGTGTATGCCATCTCGAAGATCGAAGAGGGGATCGAGTTGCTCACGGGCATGCCCGCCGGCGAAGAGGACGGGGACGGCAACTATCCTGAAGGCACCGTGTACGCCAGGGTCAGGGAAAAGCTCGATACGTACAGCGAGCGACAAAAGCAACTGAGCCGCGAAGAGCGGGGCGAGAGCAATGACAGATCGAGGGAGGGCGATAACGGCTCCACCGAGGGAGAAACGCCAGAGCCCGATGTGCCCGTGCCGGGCGTGCCGGTGCCCGAGGTCCCCGTGCCAGAGGACCCGGAGCCCAACGCCCCGTCGCCGGACGGTGACCTGCCGGACGGCGAGACGTCGGACCACTGAGACCGCTCTGCGGGAGAGCTGTTTATCACCGCGGCCCCGGCGGAGAAACATGCTTCCGGGGCCGGTGTATGCAGTGAATCTTCAGGCTGTAGATAGCCTTGCCAGGGGCGAGGCCTCGCGGCCAGGCCGTGCGCCACAGCAAAGAGACGCAGGCGCCCAGTAGGCGCCCCTTTGACAGGGGGCAGGGCGCCGGTATACTGAAACGCTGTTATCTGACAACAGGTGCCCTTGATCTGAGACGCGAGAGAACGATAGGATAGCATGCAAGCCCTGCGTATTGACCATAGCCGGCCCACCACGACAGGCTCCGGCGCCGTGCCTGGTGTGCGCGTGACCGCGCAGCGCCAGACCCTGATACGTGAGCCTCATCTGACTGGCGCCATCCGACCGCCGGCCGATGGCGGCCTTGCCCGCGATTGGGCGACCATCTGCCTGCTCCTCATGTACATCTTTTACCTGGCCGGCCGGACTCAGTTCTACGCCTGTGCCGCCTACTTTTAGTCCTATCGCACGCATACGTTGGGGTAAGAGAGTGGCGGTTGGGCGTCAGAATTCAGCGTGGCGGTGAGAGAGCATGAGCATGATCTGGGAATCTGGAAATCTCTGGGTCAATAGTGCGCTGGGCTTGGCGGCCATGGCGCTGCTGGTTTTGAGTTCGAACGAGGTCGTCAAGCGCCTGGTGGGTTTGGCAGAGTACCTCAACCTGTCGGCTACCTTTATGGGCATGACGGTGCTGTCGCTGGCCACAAGCATCCCCGAGATCTCTTCGCATCTGACCGCCTCGGTGGGCATTCTCACCGGATCGCTGGACTATCAGCAATCCTCAGCCATTGTCCTGGGGGCCAACATCGGCTCCGATGTGGTCCAGCAGACGCTGATCCTGGGCATCGTGGTGTTTCTTAGCGGCGGGCTGCGCTTTAGACGATACTTTTGGTGGAAGAGCGTCATCCCCATGATCGTGACCACGCTCATGTGTCTCATTCTGGGATGGGACCAGAGCTTTTCGCGGCTGGATGGGCTGATCCTGTTCGGCAGCTTTATCGCATACACCTACTACCTGTACATCGATGAGCGCAAGTACTTTAACCCCGACGAGCAGGAGCGCAAGACTGAGAACGTGCCTCAGTCGGGCAGGGAGGCCGTCATCTATGCCCTGATCGCCGTGGCCGGGATGGTCATCACCATCTTTAGCGCCTCGATCGTGCTGCACGTCACCGAGTTTGTGGTCGATACCACGGGCATCGGCGGCTCGCTGATCGGCGTGATGACCCTGGGAGTCGCCTCGGCCCTGCCCGAGCTTACAACGGCGTTGGCGGGCGTACGCTCCAAAGAGCAGGGCATCTCGCTGGGGACGCTCGTGGGCAGCAATATCACCAATCCGCTGGTCGCTATCGGTGGCGGAGCGTTGGTCTCGGGCTACTGGGTGCCCCGGCCTCTGATCCACTGGGATCTCCCCTGGGAGACCCTCACGGGCCTGGCTCTCCTGGTGATCCTGATCCTCAACAAAGGCAGGCTCAGCAAATACGGCGCCATCTATCTGATGGTCCTGTACGTGGTGTACATGGTCGGCAGAGCCGTCCTCTTTTCCAGCGACGCCTACATCTAGATCCCGCCACTCCTTGCTATGGCGGGCCCCCGGAAGGAAAACTTCCGGGGGCTCTTTTTACTGCGTGACTGCCTGTACGACGGCGGTTTACTGTGATATACTCGAAACGCCGACATCGGGAGGGGCAAATGAACAAGACCGAGCGCTTTCGGGCTATGCTGCAGGGCCATCCGGTGGATCGCGTGCCGGCTGCCTTTTGGTTCCATTTCGATGCCGCCTACCAGGGCGGGCAGCCGATGGCGCAGAGGCATATCGACTATTACCTCGAGGCGGATCCGGACATCCTCAAGGTGATGAATGACAGCGGCTACCCCCCAATCGGCCAGTTTGTGGTGCAGCGCCCCGCGGATTGGCTCAAGTTGGAGCCCACGCCGCTGACGGCGGCACGCTTCGCGAGCCACCTGGAGGGGCTGGCGGGCATCGTGGCGGCGCTCAAGGGCGAGGTGCCCATCATCACGACGGTGTTCGGCCCCTTTCGCGAGGCGGTCCGGGTGTTGTGGCAGAGCGACCCGGCGCGCTATCCCACGGAATATGACGCCCGCATGGGCTATCTGGAGCAGCTGAGGCAGGACCCCGAGCCCGTACTGCAGGGGCTGCAGGTGATCGCGGACGACATTGCCCGGTTCAATCTGGCCTGCCTCACCGAAGCCGGCTGCGAGGGGATATACTTTTCTGCCAAGGGCGGCGAGCGGGCCGATATGACCGATGACGAGCACGCCCGCTGGGTCAGGCCCTACGATCTGCACGTGTTGGAAACGCTTGCACCGGCCTGCGACTATGTGGTCGGGCATTTCTGCGGCAAGGGCCTGAATCTGGAGCGGTTTGCCGGCTACCCCGTACACCTGGCCAACTGGGCCCACCAGTCGGACAATCCCTCGCTCCGGCAGGGCAAGGCGATGCTGGGAGGGGTGAGCATCCTGGGGGGCCTTGACGAGCGCGGGCCGCTGGTGTACGGTCCCCGTGAAGCACTGCAGCGCGAGATTGAGGACGCGCTCGCCGAGGTCGGCGCCCTGGGCTTTATGCTGGGCGCCGGTTGCACTGTCCCCGAAGATGTCGACCCTGCCAACCTGGTATTCGCCCGGGAGTATATCGCCGAGCTGACGGCGGAGTAAGCACGATGCTGTGGGACGATCTGGAGCCCTTGGATGAGCAGGCCGGGCCGGCGCCGGCCAGCGTGCTCGTGGCAGTGGTCCCCAGTCTCAAGGACTGGGAGCGCATCCAGCGCGAGGGGTGGTATCGCATCCCGCTCAAGCGCGCCCCCCGGCAGATCGGCGCCGAGTACCTGGCCTTTTACCATCCGGGCTGCTTTGGTGATCTGCGCTGGAGCATCCGCAGCTATGCCGCTATCCGGCGCTACAGCCTCGCCCCGCGCCGCGCCTTGCTGCCGGAGGAGGGAGACCACCCCCACGCCGGCGAGCTCTACTACCGGCTGGACCTGGGCCCGCTCCAGACGCTGCCACACCCGGTGTACAGCCAGCGGCTGCGTCGGGTGACATTCATCCATACCGATCTTGAGACCCTCTTTCGGGCACAGGAGATCTGCGAGCTCTGGTCGCACGAGGGCGCCAGGGCACGCCTTTATCGAGGGCTGCAGATAGGCAGCCCGAGAGCGGTCTACCGGGCAAACGCCGCCTGACGGCCGGTCGCGGCAGCGAGGTGCGATAGGAACAGTGCGCGCAAACCGCACCATGAGGCCGGGAACGCCGTATAGATAGCGGAATCGGATCCAATAGGACGCAGACACAGGGAGGCAAGCATGTTCGAGAAAATCATCGCCAGACTGACCCGCATGATCAAGATGGACCACACTGTCTATGACGAGATCGCGGTCGATGAGGACGCCACCACCGAGGCCGCCATCATCGTGGCCATCACAGCGCTGCTGGGGGCGCTGGGCACACTGTTCGTCAGCAACTTTGGCTCATTCATACTGACTTTTATCCAACAGATCGCTATCGGCTGGGTGCTCTGGAGCGCCATCGTGTGGGTTGTGGGCACCAGGATTTTCACGGGCAACGGCACCTTTATGCATATCCTGCGGGTGCTGGGCTATGTCACTGCCCCCCTGGTGCTGGGCATCATCCCCGTCATCGGCGCGCTGGTCGGCGGGATCCTCTCCCTGGTGCTGGCGTTCTTTGCGATCCGCGAGACGATGGACCTCACCACCGAAAAGACGATCCTGACGATCCTCATCGGCTGGGTGATCAACCTGGTCATTGGCCTGATCTTCTAGTCCCCTGGCCGTCCGGCAGGATCTGAGAGGGCTGAGACGTGCAATGTGAGTCCAGCTCCGGAGATGGAGACTCCGGAACGGGCGCTGTGAGAGTCGCGCGCCTCGGCCCTCGGCATGTGGTGGGCCGGCACCTGGCGGACCTGGCCATCGTCATCGTCTCGCTGCTGCTGGCGCGGTGGCTCCGCCTGACGGTGCCGCTCGGACGTCCGCTGAACGCCGAGGGCACGGCGCTGTACCCGCCGATGCTGCTCCTGGCCCTCGCGGTCTGGTCCATCAGCCTGTCCGCGGCCCGCGTCTATACAGCCCCGCACAGACGCGACACTATTGCCGAGCTTCAGGCTGTCGCGGCAGCCGTGACGGTGGCCACGCTGGTTTATGCAGGCTTGCTGTACCTCTCCTACCGCGGCCTCTCCCGCTTGCTCTATGGCTATTTCTATCTCCTCGACCTGCTCCTGACGGGCGGCGCTCACCTGCTCTGGCGGCGCTACGATCACCGGAGGGGGCTGGACCGCCGGCGTATGGCGCTGCTGGGCACCTCTCCCGAAACACTCAGCCTGGCAGCAACCCTGGCCCGTACAGGCCAGGACAGGGTCACCATCGCAGGCCTGATTAGGGAGGGTTGGGATACCGCGCCGCTGCCTGCGGGAGCTCCACCGGTGCTGGGGGACCTCACCGATGTGGAGACGATCATCAGCGCCCACGGGATAGATGAACTGGTCATCGCCGATGCGCGCCCGCCGCAAGAGACAGAGGCCCTGCTGCAGACACTGCAGGCGCTGCCTGTGGCCCTCACGCTGGTGCCTCAGACGGCCCAACTGGTGCTGTCTCGCGCGCGCATCGAGCCTCTGGGCGATCTGGTCCTGATCGGCCTCAACGCGCCGGTGATCGCGCCCCTGGACCGCGCCATCAAACGTGCGATGGACATGGTGCTCTCGGCCGGCCTGCTGGTGCTGTGCGCCCCGCTGCTGGGGACCATCGCCCTGGCGATCCTGCTGGACTCGGGCAGACCCGTGCTGTACCACAGCACCCGCCTGGGGGAGGGCGAGCGTCCCTTCACCATGATCAAGTTCCGCACCATGCGCCCCGGCGCGGACCAACAGCAGGAGGGCCTGATCGGCAGCGGCCCGCAGGGCGAGATCACCTTCACCAAGCGACCGGACGACCCGAGGGTGACGCGGGCAGGCCGCGTGCTACGCCGTTGGAGCCTGGATGAGCTGCCGCAATTGATCAATGTGCTGCGGGGCGAGATGAGCCTGGTGGGTCCGCGACCGGAGCTGCCCGAGCTGGCGGCGCACTATGCGCCCTGGCAGCGCCGCCGGTTCAGCGTGCCCCAGGGCATCACCGGCTGGTGGCAGGTCTCTGGCCGGAGCGACCGACCCAAGGGGCAGCACGTGGAACACGATCTGCACTATATCCGGAATTATAGCCTGCTGCTGGACCTGGAGATCCTCTGGCGGACCGTAGGGGCGGTGCTGCGCAGACGGGGCGCCTACTGAGCGACCGCGCGGAGCTCCCACAGTACACCGGCCGCGCGCACATCGTGGCCGGCCTCTAGCGCTGGCCGGCGCGTCGCCAGGTACACGGGCCCCCGCTCCAGGCCGGCGGCCACGACCTGTTCCAACGACCCCTCCGAGGGGAGATCGAGATCGGGATGCCGGATGCTGAGCTGGCGCCGGTACCAGGGATACTCCCACAGCTCGCTATCCACCGCCACCAGATCGCGGCGCTCCCCCTGCGCCCACTGCAAATAGTCCAGCGCAAAGGTCTGGCCGTCCTCGCCGGTGATCACCAGTGCCCCCTCAGGTGTCCCTGTGGCCACCGCCTGCAGCCAATTCTCGGCGATCCAATCATCGCTGAGATCCTGGGCGCCATACTGGGTGATCCCCAGCCAGAAAGCGACGACCAGGAGCGCCACGGGAAGGAGCGCTCTCAGCCGAGGGGGCCTGGCCAGCGCCCGTGTTGCCATCAGAGCACCAGGCACCAGGGCCAGGGCCCCCAGCATCCAGACTGGCAGCAGGTAGACGTGCGAGTCGCTGGTGTTATACCCCAGCGCATACAGCGCCGGGAGGCCCGCCAGCAGCGCCCCGGCCCAGCGCTGGCGAGGCGGCGCCTGACGGATCGACGACTCGGCCCCCAGCAGCACCAGCGCCAGCCCGGGCAGCGTGAACTGGCGCAGCGCGCGCCCGGCCAGGTCGGCGATGCGTACCGGCCAATGGGCCAGTGGCGTGGCCATCACATAGCCCCGATACATCTGGCCGCTCACCAGCCACCAAAAGCCCGCCCAGGTGTCCGGGCCTCCCCAGGCCACGGGCGGGTTGCCGCCCGCGGCCAGCGGCACGTACACGTAGCTGCACAGGCCGAGTGACAGACCGCCCAGTGCCGCCAGCGCCCTGCGCCACGTCAACAGGGGCCAGAGCCAAAGCAACAGGCCCGGCAGCAGGAGCGCCAGCGTGAGGTGGTTCCCCAGCCCCAGCCCTGCCACGAGCCCCAGCGCCAGCCAAGCTATACGCGGGCTATCCTCGTGCAGGGTCAGCACGCGCCAGAGCAGCAGTGCAGCAAAGAGGGCATGCAGGGCGTAGACCTCGGCAATGACCGCGAGGGACCAGAGCGCCGGTCCCAGCCCCCAAATCAACCCGCAAGCCGCCCCAATCAGGGGAGCCTCGCGTCTCCCGCCGCCGGCGCGCAACCAGAGCCGCCGCGCCAGATCGCCGACCAGACCGACGGATGCGGCCGCGGCCAGTGCAGAGAACAGGGTATAGCGGCGCGCCAGGTTTCCGGGGACAAGCCTGGCCCACAGCCGCGCCAGCAGGCAGTAGGTGGGGTAACCCGATGGGTGGGGCACGCCGCCCGACTCGCAGGCCGCGATCAGGTCGCCGCCGTCGGCGCCATCGTGTGCCCAGGTGAGCCCCGGAGCCGCCGTGGCGACATAGGCCGTCAAGCACAGGGCCGCCATCAGGAGCGGCAGCAGTGCCCACCGGGGCGAAGGGGCAGGTCGGGGAGAGGTGCTCATGGGCGGATTATAGCCGCGAGGCCGCGGCCTCCGCAAGGAAATGCCGGCAGGTAGGACGGCTCAGCCCGTCTTTTCCAGGTGCGCGTACTGGGTCATCAGCCGCTTGATCCCCTTGTCGGCAAAGGCGACTGTGACTTGCTCGTCGCCGCCGACGATCTCGCTCTCCACGACGATGCCCGCACCAAAGATAGGATGCACCACCTTTTCCCCGGCGTGGAAGGCAACCTCGTGCAGCGGGACGCGCTCCTCGCGCGGAGCGGGGGCATCGGCACGGGGCCCGGCAGGCCGGCGCTCGCCGCGCGGTTGCGGACGCTCCGCCTCCCGCAGCCGCACCTGCTGTACGCGCTCGCGGCGCCGGTCGAACAGCTCCCGGCGGCCCTGGGCCGGCACAGGGGGGCGTGCAGGAACAGCCTCGCGGGGCGGGGCGGGACGCGCCGCCTGGCGCCGGACCTTGCCGTCCACCAGTTCGGCAGGGATATCGGCCAGAAAAGGCGAGGGCACGCGGACGTCGGCATTGCCAAAGATCGTCCGTCTGAAGGTATAGACCAGATAGAGCCTCTGCCGGGCGCGGGTCATGCCCACATAGCACAGTCGCCGCTCCTCCTCCATCTGATCGGGGTCGTCCATGGAGCGCGAATGCGGGCAGAGCCCCTCCTCCATGCCGACCATAAACACCACATCATACTCCAGCCCCTTGGCCGCATGGAGGGTCAGGAGCGTCATGGCGTCCGCCTCATCCTTGAGCTCATCGACATCCGAGACCAGGGCGACTTCCTCCAGAAAGGACGCCAGGGCCTCTCCCGCGGGGACGCCATCGTAGCGCTCTACCGCAGTAAAGAGCTCGCGGACGTTGGCGATCCGCTCCTCACCCTCTTCGGTCCCGTCTCGGAGCGACTCGATATAGCCGGTGTCCTCCATCACCTGGTGCAACAGCGCCGTCAACGTCTGCTCAGGCATGGCCGCCCGCGCCCGCGCCAACAGGTGCCCAAAGTCCGTCAGGCGCCGCTGCGCGACGCTGCCCATCCGTGCCCCTTCACCGGCCTTGATCGCGTCCAGCTCGGCCAGCCTCAGCAGCGCCCACCCCATGGAAAGCCCCTGCCGCCCTGCCCAGCCACGCAGCTGCTCGATCGTCCGGTCGCCGATCAGGCGGGAAGGGACATTGATGATCCGCAAGAGGGAGATCTCGTCGTCCGGATTATAGATCAGGCGCAGATAGGCGAGGGCATCCTTGATCTCCCGGCGCTGGTAGAAGCGCACCGAGCCCACGAGCTGGTAGCGCACCCCGCGTCTCATGAGCGCATCCTCCAGCGCCCGTGACTGGGAGTTAGTGCGGAACATGACCGCGCACTCCCGCAGGCGGCAGACGCCCTGGCTTACGAGCCGCAACGTCTCCTGAACCACGTACTCGGCCTCTTCGCGCTCGTCGTACGCCTCAAAGAGCTGCAACCGCTCGCCCTCGGGGTTCTCGGTCCAGAGCGACTTGTCATGGCGCAGAACATTGCGAGCGATGACGCTCCGCGCCGCCTGGAGAATGTTTCCGGTGGAGCGATAGTTCTGTTCCAGCAAAAAGACCCGCGCCCGAGCATAGTCCTGGCGAAAGCGCAGCACATTCCGAAAGTCGGCGCCCCGCCAGCTGTAGATGCTCTGGTCCTCGTCGCCCACGCAATAAATGCTTCCCTGTTGCTCATCCACCAGATGCTTGAGCAGCTCATACTGGGCGCGGTTGGTGTCCTGAAACTCGTCCACAAGAATGTGCCGGTAGCGCCTCTGGTAACGCTGGCGCACATCGGCATGCTCGCGAAAGAGCTCCTCGGCCTTGAGCAGGAGGTCGTCAAAGTCGAGGGCGTTGTGCTCCCTCAGCAGCGCCTCGTAGCGCTCATAGACCCGGGCCACCGCCTCGTGCCAGTAGGTGGGCGGCTGGTAGGCATCGACGCGGATCAGATCGTTCTTGGCCCGCGAGATGGCGCCATGGACGGCCGTCGGGCTGTACTGCTTGTTGTCCAGATTCAGCTCTTTGATCGCCTGGGCGACCAGACGTCGCTGATCGTCCGCGTCATAGATGACGAAATTGCTATCCAGGCCGAGATGGGCCGCCTCCCGGCGCAGGATGCGTACGCAGACGCTGTGAAAGGTGCCAATCGTCAGCCGCTGGCAGTCCGGGCCGATCAGGCTGTTCAACCTGGCGATCATCTCCCGGGCCGCCTTGTTGGTAAAGGTCACCGCCAGAATGCTGTAGGGCGAGACGCCGCGCTCGCCGATCAGGTAGGCCACGCGATGCGTCAACACGCGGGTCTTGCCCGACCCCGGGCCGGCCAGGACCAGCACCGGACCGTCAGGCGCCCGCACGGCATCGACCTGCGCGCTATTCAAGCCCTCCAGCAAACGTTCCACGACCGCGCCCCTCCAGAAACAGATCGCCGCCCGGAGACAGCGTACGCGGAATGGTAACATGGCCCATGGCCAGTGTCAAAGCTAGAGGCCTGGGTCCAATGGCTTGCAGCGCCCCCACCGCCGTGCTATACTCTTTATGCTGCTTTTACAGAACAATGCAATAAAATGGGATATAACTTGAATAACATGAATATTGTCGCAGGAGAGGCGCCTGACGCCGTAGCAGCCAATTCCTGCGATCGACCGGATCCCGTTGTACGCTGCGAGGAGATCGCAGCCTGCGCAGGACATATCGATCGGACCGCAGTAGAGTCCATGGTTTCGAGCCTGAGCGACGCCGATCCCATGGTACGCTGGGAGGCGAGCCTCGCTCTGGCAAGATCCGCTCAGTGTCTACAGCATCCTGAGGATATCGGCCAGGTTCTGACCATGGGCTCGTCCGACGCCATTACGCTGAGCGAACTCCTGGAGGTGATGCGGCAGGGCCTCGCCGCGCCGGACGCGACGCAACGCGCAGCCTTTGCAGAGGCGCTGGCCCGCTGGCCGCATCCCACGGCGGTGACGCTGCTCGAGCAGTCGCTCAAGGATGAGAGTGCAGAGGTGCGTGCCGCGGCGGCCAGCGGGCTCGGCCAGCTGGGCGCACTCGAGTCGACCGATGAGCTCATCGCGGCACTCGCCGACACATCGCTCTGGGTACGCCGCGCCGCGGCGGACGCCCTGGGAGCGATCGGTGACCGGCGCGCCACGGCGCCGCTGGTCGAAATGGCGCGGCAGGGCCCGGTGCTTACCCGGACCGCAGCCCTGGCGGCGCTGGGGCGCCTGCCCGGCAAAGAGGCACGCGAGGTGCTACAGGCATCGCTGAGCGACCCGCAGGGTGAGGTGCGATGGCAAGCGGCGCGCTCGCTGGAAGCGGTCGGCACCTCGGTTTCGCTTCCGGCGCTGGAAGGCGTGTTGAATGACTCGTTCACGGTCTTTGGCCGGTCCGTTGGCCAGGTTGCCCTGAGCGCGATCCAGGCCATCGGGCAGCGCGAACAGGGGAGATGGCATGCTTTGCGGGCGGCAGTCATCCGCCTGGTCGGCCGGCGCAGGCGCCGGCCCTAGACAATCCCCAAAGGGGGGTCTGCGGCGTGTTGCAGCACATGGACGACAGTACGACCACTGTGGCGGACGGCATACCGCTGGCAGGTGCCAACGCGTACGCCAATGCACACGCCAACCCTCTGCCCGCTGCAGTGCTGGCGATATTGCACCCCTGGCGCCTGGTACTGGACCAAATGCTGTTGATGGCCGAGCCCTTTTGCACCCCGTCACAGAGAGAGATGCTGCGGCGCCATCGCGCCTTGTTGAACGAACTCTCTGGACAAACCTCAGCCCGCGTCGCGTCTTTCACCCCGGCCTACAACGGGCAGGGGCGCAACCCGCCCGGAAAGGGCACGCTGTGAGCGGCTATGGCGCCAGCCTGATCGCCAACGGCGACGCAGCGGTGCGCGTAGCGCTGATCGTCTTTGTCCCGCTGCTGATCCTGTTCACGCTGCGGGTCAGCGCTGGCTTGAGAACGCCGCTCCGCACCATCGCTCCCTGGCGCGCGCTTCCACGGCTGAGCCAGCGCAGCACAGAGACAGGAGAGCCGGTCGTGCTCTGGCTGGCGGGCGGCCTGCAAGATGCCGCGGGACCGGAGACCGCTGCCCTGGCGACCCTTTACGACTATGTCTCGGCCCAGCAGGCGCGCGCCGACCAGCCGGCGCCCCTGCGCACCACCCATCCGGTGAACCTGCTGCTGGCCATGAACAGCCTCCAGGGCAACCGGGAGCGCCACCAGCTGAGCGCCAGCTGCCAGCCCGATGAGATCTGTTTCGCGGGCCCCGCGCCACTGGCCCTGGCCAGCGCCGTGTCGGCAGACCTCAGGCGAGACAGGCGCACGGCTACCCTGCTGGCGGGCTCCTTTGAGGCCGAGTCGCTCTGGTGCGTCGCATCGGCGCCGGTTTCCGGCTCCCCGCTGCTGAGCGCGACGGCGGACCCCGCCGGGGCCGCTCTGACGGGCCTGGCAGAGGATGCTCTCTCAGGCGAGTGTGCACTGCCCGGCGAGGACCTTTTTGCCGCCGGCGCCTATCTCCACCGCCCGCTGACCCTGGGCAGCCTGCTCGCCGAGGACTGGATGCGCTGGTTGCTCATCGTCATCATCGTCGTCGCCGTGCTGCTGACCTCCGCGGGCTATGGGGGATAGGCGATGAGGCGTTTCCTGCCGCTCGCCGTCGCCGTCCTCGCCGGGACGATCGTCCTGCTGGACATGGTGCTGGCGCCCGCCTGGCTCGCCCCTCTGGCGCGCCTGCTTCTGGAGACGGCCCTGGTGCTTGCGGCCGCCGCACTGCTGTTCGCCATGGGCCATCTGGCGGTGACGCACGCTGCCGGGATCGCCCGGGGCGAGCCAGAGAGCGGCTATCGCTCCGTGCTCCTCGCCGCCCTCCTGATCACCTTTGGCATCGGCGTGGCACTCCCTGGCTCAGCCGCCCTGAGCTGGGTCTTTCGTTACCTGTACACGCCCATCCAGGCAACGATGCTGGGACTGATGACCTTTGTTCTCATCAATGCGGTGTACCGCGCCGGGCGCCTGGGCCCCCGGGGCGCCAGAACCCTGATCGGCCTGGCGCTGGTGCTGCTGTTCTTTCAGGTCGCCGCCAGCGACGCCATCTCGCCTCTGTTGCCGGCGCTGCGCGATTGGATGCTGGCCGTGCCGGTGACCGCGGCCGCCCGCGGCATACTGCTGGGCGTAGCTCTGGGCGCCACAGCCGCCGGGCTGCGTGTCCTTCTGGGCATCGATCGCCCTTATACCGTGGAGTAGATCATCGCCATGAGCCTGTGCCCGCACTGTCAGGGTGAGAACCGAGAGGATGCCGAACGCTGCATCTGGTGTGGCCTGCCGCTGCACCCGGCGCGGGAGGACGACGCGTCCGGCAGCACACGCCGCCAGGCAGAAGCCAGCGATGCCTGGGATGACGAGGATCCCCTCGCCGGGCTCATGGGGCTCTTGCCTCCGGCAGCGCTTCCGTCCATGCCAGAGGGCAGCCCGCAGGGTGAGGCCGTGCCCACCGAGCAGGAGCGTCAGAATGCGGCGCTCTTGCACCGGATCGCCTCCGCGCCCCCGCCACTCGGCCCGCCGCGCCAGCCCGCCGCGCCACTCGCAGCGCCCGTGCCCGAACGCCCCTGGCGGCTCGCCCTCGCGCTGCTGATCATCCTGGCGGCGCTCACGCCTCTTATCACAGGAGGCCGCCTGGACGCCGCCCACAGCCCGCAGCCCGGCGCTGCCGCTTTTGCCGGCGCGTCGGATGCGCTGCAGCCCGGGGACCGCGTGATCGTCGCCTACGACTATGCGCCCTCCGCCAGTGCGGAGCTGGCCGCCGCAGGCCAGGCGGCCGTGGCCGATCTCGCGGCGCGCTCAGTCGCTTTGGTGGCGTTGAGCAGCCGGCCCGAGGGCGTCGATATCGCGCGCCAATCGCTGGAGAGCCTGGCTGGAGAGGGGATCCCGCTGCGCTATGGGACGGACTATGCGCTGCTGGGCTATCTGGCGGGGGACGCCACCGGCCTGCGCCTGGCGGCGACCGATCTCGCGGCTGCCTTTGCGCAGACCGACGCCGCTGGCACGCCGCTCGAGCGCCTGCCGATCTTGAACGGATTGAACAAGGCCATCGACGCCGATGCAATCCTCGTATTGACAGACGACGCCAATGTCGCACGCCGCTGGATCGAGCAGGTCGGAGCACGAACGGACGCCCCTGTGTTGATGCTCACCACGGCGGCCATCGAGCCCTTTCTGGTCCCCTATGCCGATAGCAGCCAGCTCGCCGCGCTCGTCTCCGGGGCGTACGCGGGCATCCCGTCCGGCAGTCTGCCGTCCGCGGCATCCGGCCCAAAGCCGTCGCTCTCCAGCGCCGATGGCTTTCTGGCGCTCTGGATCGTCCTGGTCATCGCCTTTGTCGTGGGGCTGCGCCTGACGGGACGGCGTAACTCGGAGCGGCGGCCATGAGCGGCTCACTGGCCACGGGCTCCCTGCCAGAACTCATCGGCCTCTGGGTCGCCGCCTTGCTCACCCTGGCCGTATTGAGCTATGTTATCCGGGACAATCCTGTCTTTCGACTCACCCAGTATCTCTTTGTCGGCGTCTCGGCCGGATACGCGGCAGCGCTGGCCTGGAATCATGTCCTGGCGCCGCGGATAGCGCTGCTCCTGCGGGATCCGTCAGACTTCTGGCCCTATGCCATCATGCTCGCGCTGGCTGCTCTCCTGCTGGGAAGGGGCTGGCAGCCCACGGCGGGGCTCGCCGCGATCCCTCTGGCGCTGCTGCTGGGCGTGGGCGCCGCCGTAGCGATCGGAGGCGTGCTGCGGGGCACGCTGGTGCCCCAAGTGGCCGCCAGCATCGTATCGCTGGCCCCGATCGACTATGGGAGCGGGTTGCGGGGTTGGGCCTTTGCTCTGGATGCTGCCTTTATGCTGCTGGCCACCCTGGCCGTCCTGGCCGCATATCACTATCGTGCCGGGCGGACAGGCGAAAACAGGCTCTGGACCCGGCTGGGAGGGCGCCTTGGCCAGTTCGGGCGTGCGATGATCCTGCTGGTATTGGCGGCTCTGCTCGCCGGCGCGATGCTGTCGTTCTTTGTCGCGCTGCGAGGCCGGCTTGACTTTATCCTCTACGACTGGCTCGGCAGCATGCGCGGGCTGGGGGGCTGAGATGGGAGAAGGGCCGATGCCTCAGTCGATCCTGGCCGCCGATATCGGCACGGTGTGGACCCATGCTGCGCTGATCGAGCGCGTTGCTGGCGTCTACCGGTTGGCGGCGCGCGTCGACAGCCCCACCCGCGACGTCGAGCGCGTCGATCTGCGCGCCAGCCTGGCCGGTGCGCTGGCAAGGCTGCAACAGCTTGCAGGGCGTCCTCTTATGGATCAGGAGGATGCCCCCATCCTGCCACGACAGGGGATCCGGGGCGCCGACGTGCTGGCCGTTACCACCAGTGCGGCGAAACCGCTCGCCTGTGCCTTGATCGGACTGACGGAGGATCTGAGCCTGGGACCCGGGCGCGAGGCCTGCGGGCTCGCCGGGACGGAGATCATCGCCGAGATCCAGCTCACGCTGGATCGCCCCCTGCGACACCGCGCCCTGGCAGACCTGCGGACCACACCGCCCGATGTCATCGTCATGGTCGGCGGCGTGGACACAGGCCCCAC
>CAZYWU010000006.1:36086-60501 GCA_964651255.1 uncultured Anaerolineales bacterium | reverse complement strand
TGGAGAGACCTGAGGAAGGGCTCGTGCTCCTGGCCGCCGCGCGAGAGGCGCTGCAGCGCCCGCTGACGGCGTTGGCTGCTGCCACAGACAGCGATCCAAGGCGCGCCGACCTGATCGCCGCCCGCGGAGGCGCGCTCTGCCGCTCTGGCAGCGACGGCCAGACGCTGCTCGCGCTGCTGGATGCGATCCAGCCGCGGGGGGTCACAGACATCGTACTGGACAGGGCCTCCATCTGGCCGGCGCTGGGGGCCCTGGCACAACGGGAGCCGCTGGCGGCGCTACAGGTGCTCGAATGGGATGCGCTCCATAGGTTGGGCACAGTCTGCGGCATCGATGGAGGGGGCATTGCGGGGAGGCCCGCTTTCCACTATCGCATCCAGGATGCCGCCGGTGTCCAGGAGGGCGAGGTTCGCTGGGGGACGCTGACGCGTATCCCCCTGGGACGGGATACGGCGATCCTCCGGATGGAGCCGGTTCGCACAGGGCGGTCGCGCCATGAGAGTGCCTTGCAGCCGCTTCACGCCCCCTTGCCGCAAGAGTCCCCCGCGCTGATCATCGACGCGCGCGGGCGCCCCGTGCACCTCGCGGATAGCGACATGGAACGCTACGAGGAGCTTGAGACATGGTCACGCGCCCTGCGTTGACCGGCGGGCGTGCCGTGCTGGAGACGGGCGTTGCCATACAGCGCCTGCGCGAGCTGCCATGCCCCGGTGAGGTGCTTGTGGCGCCCGGGGACCAGCTTGAGCCCGACGATCTCGTGGCGCGCTGCGTCAGTGAGGAACGGGTCCTCGCCCTTGACCTGGCTGGCGCTCTGCAGGTGCCGGCGGAGGACGTTCCGCGGTACCTGCTCGTTCACCCCGGCCAGCAGATCGAACCCGGCACGGTTCTGGCTGTGCGCCCCCGTCCCTTGCGGCCAATGCTTCGGGTAAAGGCGGACGAGCGGGGTGTGGTGATCGGCGAACAGGAGGGGAGCCTGTTCCTTCGCGCTGCTGTTGACTATCAGCAACTGCGGGCCTATCTCCCCGGCGAGGTCACTGAGGTGTATCCAAAGCGCGGGGTGCTCATGCAGGGCGCGGGACATGTGCTGCATGGCATCTGGGGCGCCGGGCGTGAGGCCGCCGGCCTGCTGAGCCTGGAGGTCGTTGACCCGGCCGCCCCTCTGGCCTGGCAGCGCGTGACGGAGCATCACTATGGGATGGTGCTTGCGGCAGGCGTGCTGCAGAGCGCCGTGGCACTGAGCCGCGCTGCCCAATACGGCGTCGCCGGGATCATCGCCGGCTCGCTGCACCCTGACTTGAGGCAGGCCTGCCGCGACGCCCCGTTCCCGGTGGTGATCACCGAGGGGATGGGGCGCATCCCTATGACCGCTCCCGCGTTCGCGCTGCTGCAGCAGCACCATGGCAGCCGCGTCGTGCTCGCGGGCGATAGGCGCCTCACGGCCAGCGGGCCCGAGCTGATCATTCCGGGGCCGATCGGGTCACAGGGCGCCTCCCTCGCAGCCGCGCTGACGCCCGGCGTCGGTTCCCTGGTCCGGCTGACCGGCTTTGCACACATGGGAGCCGTGGGAGAGATCGTCTCTCTGCCCCGAGAGCCGCAGTTCTCACCGGCAGGCGAGAGCATCCGCGGGGCATGGGTGCGGCTCGCCGACCGTCGAATGGTCTTTGTGGCCCTGGAGAACCTCGAATTGCTGGGCAGTGCGCCGCCTGACCCCCTTGCGCTGATCAGGTAACGCCGGGCGCATCGTACTGAAGGCAGTTCGCGACAGAGAACCCGGTTGGGCGGTCCGCCGCTGACTATTTTTGCGAGCACCTGTGGCGATGTTATAATGGGGTGTGATTGATGAAAAACTCCCGAGAGGAACATCCATGGCCCTTAGCCGAGAACAGGTACTGCACATCGCAGAGCTCGCCCGGCTCAGGCTGACCGATGAAGAGACGGACCTCTTTGTCGAGCAGCTCTCAGCCATCCTGGATTACGCCCAGCAGTTGAACGACCTGGATACCGACGCTATTCCGCCCACCGCACAGGTGCTCTCGTTGCGCAACGTGATGCGCGAGGACGAGCCCCAGCCCTGCCTCACGCCGGAACAGGCGCTGGCCAACGCCCCGGCCCGGCAGGACAATTACTTTCAGGTCAGGGCCATCCTGGAATAGTCTCCGCTACACCGGCCGACCCTCTCGGGGAGGAATCTGTTGGAACTCTATGCACTCACGATTCATGAGGCCCAGGACCTGCTCGCCGCTGGCGAGGTGTCCTCGCGCGACCTCACCACCGCAGTGCTCGACCGCATTGCCGCCGTGGATGACCGGGTCAAGGCCTATCTGCATGTGGATAGAGAGTCCGCCCTGGCGGACGCCGCCGCTGCAGACGAGCGCCGCGCGGCCGGCCAGAACCAGCCGCTTTTGGGCGTCCCGATCGCCGTCAAGGATGTCATCGTCACCCGGGGCATGCCTACCACCTGCGGGAGTAAGATCCTGCAGGGGTTCATGTCCCCCTATGATGCCATGGTGGTCGAAAAGCTCCGGGCAGCAGGCGCCGTGATCCTCGGCAAGACCAACACCGACGAGTTTGCCATGGGCTCGACCACGGAGAACTCGCGATACTTTACCAGCCACAATCCCTGGGACCTGAGCCGCGTCCCCGGTGGCTCCAGCGGAGGCAGCGCCGCCGCGATCGCGGCCGATGAGTGCATCGGCGCTCTGGGCAGCGACACGGGTGGCAGCATCCGGCAGCCTGCGGGGCTGTGCGGCGTTGCCGGGCTCAAGCCGACCTATGGACGGGTGTCGCGCTATGGGCTGGTGGCCTTTGCCTCCTCACTCGATCAGATTGGCCCCATCTGCAAGGATGTCACCGATTGCGCCATTCTGTTCCAGGCAGTGGCGGGCCATGACCCGCGCGATGCGACATCGGTCGACATGCCGGTGCCCGACTGCCTGGCTTCACTGGACGCCGGCGTCCAGGGCATGCGGCTGGGCGTCCCGCGCGAGTACTTTGTCGATGGCATGCAGCCCGAGGTAGAGCAGGCGATACGACAGGCACTGACGGTTTATGAGCGCCTTGGCGCAGAGATCGTCGAGGTCTCGATGCCTCACACAGATTATTGCCTGTCGGTCTACTATCTGCTGGCCCCTGCGGAGGCCTCCGCCAACCTGGCGCGCTTTGACGGGATCCGATACGGCTATAGTGACCCTGATGCGACCACGCTGTGGGACGGCTACCGCGCCACCCGAGCCGAGGGCTTTGGCGCCGAGGTCAAGCGCCGCATCATGCTGGGCACGTACGCCCTCTCGGCCGGCTATTACGACGCCTACTATCTCAAGGCGCAAAAGGTGCGCACGCTCGTCAAACAGGACTATGATCGGGCCCTGGAGCAGTGTGATGCCCTTATCACACCCACCACGCCCACCACCGCCTTTGGGATCGGCGAAAAGATAGATGATCCCCTGCAGATGTACCTGTCGGACATTTTCACGCTGTCGCTGAACCTGGCCGGCGTGTGCGGCATCTCCATCCCCTGCGGATTCGCCGACGGCCTGCCCATCGGCATGCAGGTGCAGGGGAATGCCTTTGATGAGGCCACGGTGCTGCGCGTGGCGCGCGCCTATGAGCGTGCCACAGAGTGGCATCTGGCACGGCCGGCCCTGTAACAACAAGTAAACGCGCGCATCCACGTATCCTGTGGCCAGCACCTGCCGGCCCCCTATAGAGAGGTCTAGCCCATGCAAGTCGTTCTGCCCGTCGCCGGTTTCGGTAGTCGCATGCGCCCGCACACCTGGAGCAAGCCCAAGCCCCTGCTGCACGTGGCTGGTAACACCGTGCTCGGCCACACGCTGGACAAACTGGCAGACCTGAACGTGGACGAGGTGATCTTTATCACCGGCTGGCTGGGCGAACAGATCCAGGACTGGGTCAAACGCCGCTATGCGTTCAACGCGCGCTACGTCGTCCAGGAAAAGCTGGAGGGACAGGCGCACGCGATCTATCTGGCCAGGGACTATCTCTCCGGGCCCTCCCTGGTGATCTTTGTGGACACCATCTTTGAGGCTGACCTGGCCATGCTCGAGACGGTGGACGCCGACGGCGTGATCTACGTCCAAGAGGTCGAGGACCCACGCGACTTTGGCGTGGTGGTGGAAGAGAACGGACGCGTGATCCGTTACGTCGAAAAGCCCGAGACCATGGACAACCGCAAGACCACCGTGGGCGTGTTCTGGTTCCGCGAGGGCCAGGACCTGATCTCCGCGATCGCCTATATGCTGGAGAACAATATCCGCACCAAGGGCGAGTTCTACCTCGCGGATGCAGTAAATGTCATGCTGGACCGCGGCGCCCACTTTATCTCCGAGCCCGTTTCGCTCTGGGAGGACTGCGGCCAGCCCGAGACGATACTAAAGACCAACCGCACGCTGCTGTCCCACGGCCATGCCTCCGCTCAGGTGCAGGGCACCAATTGTGTCATCATCCCACCGGTGTACGTGGCCCCCAGCGCTCAGCTGGAGAACGCCATCATCGGGCCCTATGTTAGCGTGGATGAGAACGCCCGCATCGCATCTTCCATCCTGCGCGACTCGATCATCGAGAGCGGCGCGGTCATTCAGAACAGTCTGCTGGAGAACTCGATCATTGGCCGTCGTGCGATCCTGCGCGGCCACCGCCAGCAGATCAATGTCGGCGACAACTCGATGCTGGGCGAGCCTGACGAGGATTAGCAGGGAGCAGCACGTGGACATTGGCGTTCCCACAGAAGTACTGGACCAGGAATCCCGTGTTGGGCTCACCCCCGCCGGGGTAGATGCGCTGGTGCACACTGGGCACCAGGTGCGTGTGCAGCGCGGCGCCGGCCTGGAGAGCGGCTTTAGCGATTCCGAGTACGAGACTCTGGGTGCCCGTCTCGTGGATACCGCCGCCGAGGCCTGGAACGCCGCGCTGGTGGTCAAGGTCAAAGAGCCGCGCCCGGAAGAGTACCATCTCATGCAGTCCGGGCAGACGCTGTTCACCTACCTGCACCTGGCCGCCAGCGAAAGCCTGACCGATGAGCTGCTGGCGCGCCGGATCGACGCGATCGGCTATGAGACGGTGCAGCGCGAGGATGGCAGCCTGCCGTTGCTGCACCCCATGAGCGAGATCGCTGGCAAAATGGCGGTACAGATCGGCGCGCACTATTTGGAAAAGCAGCAGGGCGGACGCGGCGTGCTGCTCGGTGGCGTGCCGGGAGTCAGACCGGGCAGCGTCGTCATCATCGGCGGCGGCACCGTCGGCGCCAACGCCGCGCGGGTGGCCCTCGGAATGGGCGCCATGGTCACCATCATCGACCTCAATCTCGGCCGCCTGCGCTATCTGGAGGAGATCCTGCACGAACGCGTGACGACCCTGGCCAGCAATCGTCGCAACATCTATGAGGCAGTGCGTCGCGCGGAGGTACTGATCGGTGCGGTGCTGATCCCCGGCGCCCGCGCCCCCATCCTGGTCAGTGAGGAGATGATCGCCTCCATGGCGCCCGGCTCCGTGGTGCTGGACATCGCCGTGGACCAGGGCGGGTGCATCGAGACGATCCGTCCCACGTCGCACACGCATCCCACCTATATCGAACATAGCGTCGTCCACTATGGCGTGCCCAATGTGCCCGCCGCGGTGCCGCGTACCTCGACGCTGGCGCTCTGCAACGCAACGCTGCCTTACGTACAAACCCTGGCCCGCCAGGGGCTTGCCCAGGCGCTGCGGAGCGATCGTGCGCTGGCGCGCGGTGTGAACACGCTGAGGGGCGAGTTGGTGCACGAGGCGGTGGCCCGGGCCTTTGGCCGCACACCAACGCCGTTGGACCAGATCCTCGCCGCCTGACGCTGTACGGGAAAGGAAACTCATGAAGCGGCTACTCTGGCCGGTGATCCTGCTCGGTGCGATGCTGTTGGCCAGCTCGGCATGTTTCGTGACGGACCTGGTCAGCCGTGTGATCTCGCCGGGCAACGGCGCCAGTGGACCACTGATCCAAGTCGAGCTGCCCACGCCCAACCGCCCGACAGTCTATCCGACGCTGACACAACGGCCAACTGCGGCGCCCACTCGGACCGCCAGCCCTGCTGGTGAGGCGACCAGAGACCCGCGATTCAGTCTGGAGCTCACCGAGAGCGACATCAGCGCCACGGTCGGGGAGCAGGGACTCTCTGTTCAGGGTATGGAGATCAGCGATGTCAGCACGGTCATCACGCCAGAGCACGTGATTGCCACCGTGAACGCCTCTCACGCCGACTCGGGGCTCAGCGGCGAGATAACATTCATTGCGGTGCCTCAGGTCGTCGACGGCCAGCTGTACCTTGAGATCGTGGATTTCAGCCTGGGCAGCTCATTCACCGGATTCGCTCGCCTGATCGCCAGCGCTCTGGTACAGTCGGTACTGGATCAGTACAACACGAGCAATGGCATCCCCATCCCCGTTCAGGGTGTTCAGGAGATAACTGGCGTCGAGCTGAGGCAGGGCCTCATGGTTGTGACCGGCACGTTCCGCTAGGGCTGGCCGGCGGACGCGGTGTAACCCAGGCGCGCCAGGCCCTCGAACATGGCGTCCTGATCGCTCCAGGGGTATTCGATCTCACCGAAACACATCGAGCGCTCGTGGCCTTTGCCGCAGGCGATCACCAGATCGCCTGGCTTGGCCATGCTCAGCGCCGTATAGATCGCCTCTCCCCGGTCGCCGATCCGCCAGTAGCTCTCGCCCTCGCTACGTCCGGCCTGCTCGCAGCCCCGGGCGACCTCGGCCATGATGTCCTCCAGCGACTCGGTGCGGGGATCCTCGGCGGTGATGATCACGCGATCGGCCAGGCTTCCGGCGATCTCGCCCATCCAGGCGCGCTTGGCCATGTCGCGCAGGCCCGCCGAGCCAAAGACCACGATGACCTGTCCCTCGGTCAACTCGCGCGCCGTCTGCAGCGCCTTGTCCATAGCGTTGGGCGTGTGGGCAAAGTCCACGATCGCCGTAAAGGGCTGGCCCGCATCGATGCGCTCCATGCGCCCCTGCACGCCGCGCACCTGCGCAATTCCCTCAACGATGGCCTCCGGCGCCACGCCCTGCGACCAGGCGACAGCCACCGCCGCCAGGATGTTGTGCACGTTATAGCGGCCAACCAGAGGCGATGAGATGTGGAGCACGCCATCGGGCGTTGTGATCGTCAGATGCAGCCCCGAAGGGCTGACGGCGACCTCGCCGGCACGGAAATCCACACCCGCGTCCAGGCCATACGAAAGCTGGCGGTCCGCCGGAATGTCCTTGAGCAGATCGTAAGACGAGTCGTCGCGGTTGAGCACGGCGACTTTATCCACACCCGGCTTGCGGTAGGAGGTCGCCAGGCTGCGAAACAGGCGCGCCTTGGCCTGCCGGTACGCCTCCAGGCTACCGTGATAGTCCAGATGCTCGTGGGTGATATTGGTCACGGCCGCCACGTCGTATTCCACGGCCGCCACCCGGTGCTGCGCGAGGCCGTGGGAGGTGGTCTCCACCACGGCATACTCCATGCCGGCCGCCACCATCTCAGCCAGATAGGCCTGCACCTCGGGCGCGTCCGGCGTGGTGGTGTGAAACCCGGTAGGTGACTCTGCCCCGCCGATCGTGGCGGCCACCGAATCGATCGAGCCCACCGCATGCCCGGCCGCCGAGAGGATGCCGGCTACCAGGCGCGTGGTCGTCGTCTTGCCGTCGGTACCCGTGATGCCGATGACCTTGAGCCGCCGCCCGGGATACCCGCGCAGCCCGGCGTGCAGGTAAGCCAGCGCCTCGCGGGCATCGGGCACGATCACGTGTGGCACGCCATCCAGCTCCGGCAGATCCCGCTCCACGACACAGGCCACCGCGCCCGCCCGCAGGGCGGCAGGCACAAAGCGATGCCCGTCCACACTCACTCCCGGAATGGCCACGAACAGGTCACCGGGCGTGACCTCGCGCGAATCCTCACAGACGTTGCCAATCTCGAACGCTGCACCCGCGGCAGGCCAGTTGAGCCGCTGTGCGGCCGGCAGCGCGTCGATCAGGGGATTCAGGGCGACCATGGAAACCTCACTTGAGCGAGTGCTTGTGCGGCGAAATTGTATCCTGCCCCGCCGGTTGGGTGCAAGACAGGCTCCGGTGCCAGCGACACCGGAGCCTGCACAGTGCGTCGCCCGCGTATCGCTGCGCCCGGCCTAGTCGACCATCTCCCGGAGGAGACCTTTAAGGACGGCCTTGCGCCGGCGCGCCTGACCCTTGCGGTCGTACTCGCGTGATACCTCATCGTAGGACACGAGCTTGTCGAGCGCCTTGGCCCAGGCGCCTGACTCGATAGGCGTGTGCTGGATCGAAGTGCGCACTATGCGAATCGCCCCCTCGACCGGGCAGACGTGCTGGCAGGCGCCGCAGTGAATGCAGAAACGCTCGTCCACGCTAACCTTTTCACCATCGTAGGCAATCGCATCGGTGGGGCAGACGTCCGCACAGGCCTGGCATCCCGGCGGGCAGAGCGACACGTCCAGGTAGACGCGGCCTAGGTAGGGCTTGATCACCGTAAAAGCGCCCTCGGGACCCAGTTCCATGCACTTGGTGCAAGAGATGCAGGTGCTGCGATCCACCTCGACGTTGCTCACTGCTGTCACATTGCCGTCCGCATCGCGCTCGATCTGGGCGCTGATGCTGCCCGTGGGGCAGCGCTCGATATAGCTCACATCGGTGGAAGCCGCGGCCGCCTCCTGATTCACCCGCATACGACGCAGCAGATAGGGGAAAGCCTCGCCGCTGATCACCGGTATCTCGCGCTTGCCATCCACCGTCATGTGGTAGGCATGCGTGGGGCAGACAGCCGCGCATTCGCCGCACAGGCTGCACCTGGTCGCGTCGATGTCGATGGACGGCTCGGTCACCACGCGCCCATCCACCAGCTCACCATCGCTGAGGGTGATCGCCTCGCGCGGGCACACGAGGCTGCAGATGACGCAGCCGCAGCACCGGTCACGGTCCAATGTCAGCTCGACCCGGCGCAGGACCATGGGGCGCAGCAGTGTGAGGCGCTCCGCGGTATCGGTCTTGATGATACTGCCACGCGTCGCCATGGACTATGCCCTCCCCTCGGCCGACTCCCGGCTCAGATCGGCGACCAGTTCGCCGCGATGGTCGTACACCAGCACCTCCAGCGCCATTTCACCGCATGCGGCATGCGTCGCACAGGCGTTGCAGGGATCATAGGCGCGGAAGGCCATCTCGACCCGGTCCAGCAGGCCCTGGGTGATCTCCTTGCCGCCACCGATGAGCGCCTGCGCCGCCTTTTTCACGGACATGCAAATCGCGGCGTTGTTATTGGTCGTGCCCACGATCAGGTTCACCTTCCTCAGGATGCCCTGCTCGTCGGTGATATAGTGATGTGTCAGCAGGCCACGCGGCGCCTCGACGATCCCCACGCCCTCGCTGGGCGTCCCGGTCGGGATGATGCGGATGTTTGGATCGGTGAGTTCCTCGTGCCGGGCAAAGGCCAGCGCCTTTTCACCCGCGTGCAGCATCTCCACCAGGCGTGCCCAGTGCGTTGCCAAGGTGGCATGTACCGGCTTGCCGCCCATATAGTCATAGAACTCTTCATAGGCTTGCTGCGCCAGCGGCGTGGAGAGGCCCTCGGTGACATTGAGGCGAGCCAACGGCGTGGAGCGGTAGACGCCGCTCTCCATGCCGTCGACCATCCCCTGCCAGCCAAACTGCTTGAGATAGGGGAACTTTACATATGTCCAGGGCTCGACGTGCTCGGCGATGTGCTCGGCGTAGTCGGTGGGCGGATAGTAGGCCACCTCGCGCCCTTCGACATCCACCACGCGGACCTGACCATCGTAAAAGTTGAGTTGCTTGTTCTCGTCCACCAAACCGATGCTGTGGGTGCGATGCAGATAGGTATCGCCCATGATCATGTCGTGGAATTCCTGGCTACTCAGGACCATATCGCGCCACAGGCCCAGGCTGAACTGGCCGAACTCGACCATGCTCTCGCCGATCTCGATCAGGCGAGTCTGCATCTCGGGCGTCACCGCTTTGGCCACACCGCCCGGGAGCCCCAACACCGGGTGCACGAACCGGCCGCCCAGCATGGCGACCAACTCATGCGACTCGCCCAGATGCCGCAGCACGCGCTGTCCCAGCCGCACCCCGAGCTTGTTGATCATGCCCAGGATGTTACGCTGCGCGGGATCCGCATCGGGGCCCACGAAAAAATCGGGGCCAGAGAGCACGAAAAAGTGCGTGGCATGATCACCCGAGACAAAGGCGTTGTACACCAGCTCGCGAATACGTCTGGCCGCCGGCGGTGGCGTGACGCCATAGACGGCGTCGCCGGCCTTGACCGAGGCCATATGGTGCGCCAGCGGGCACACGCCGCAGATGCGCTGCGTGATACGGGGCATCTCTTCCACTGGCCGCCCCTCGCAAAAGCTCTCAAAGCCGCGAAACTCGGGCACCTGATAATAGGCGTTCTCGACATCGCCCTGATCATCGAGGAACAGGGTGATCTTGCCATGGCCTTCCAGCCGGGTGATCGGATCGATGGTGATACGCTTCACGCGCGTTCTCCTTCCCCGCGAGCGCCATCGCGCTGCGTCTCACAGCGTTGGCCGGATTCCAGCGGGCTCTTTTTCAGAGCATGAAGCAGCGAGGCTCCCAGACTGAACCGGTAAAAGGTCCCCACAGGATCCACGATGGTGCTCACCACGCGGCGAATCTCGGCATCGCTCTCGCCCGCCATGCCGGCCACGATCGCATCCAGCAACTCCGAGCCCTGATCGAGGACGCCGTCAGGGGCTCCGTAGCAGCCGCGGCATGGCATCCCGGCCTTGATGCACAGGGCGCCGCAGCCGGCGTGAGTCGCGGGCCCGGCACAGACGAGCCCCTGCTCCAGCAGGCAGCGCTCCGGATCGGGGATGATCTCGTGGGGTCGGAAGAAGCGCTCCACCTGAATCTTGCCCGTGCGAATGCGCGGGCACTGGTCACAGACCGTGCGCGGATCCACACCCAACAGGCTCCCGACCCTGGGCAGGCGGTTCTCAATCACCGTGGTCAGCGCCTTCCATATCTGCTCATGATTGGGCGGGCAGCCGGGGATCTTGTAATCCACGGGTACCACCTGCTCCAGCGTGCGCAGTTGCACCGTGAGCGCAGGCAGAGTGAGATCCCCCTCCGGCATGGAAGTGCGCGGGACAAACATCACGCCATTGGGGTTGTCCGTTGTCGGCGTCTCAAAAGCCGCACGCCTCAAGGCGTGATCGGGCCCCTTGATGTTGCTCAACCCCGGGATGCAGCCCTCCATGGCACACGAACCAAAGGCAACCATGATTTTGGTCTTGGCGCGCAGCAGACGGGCAATATGCTCATCCTCATCCGTGCGGATAGCTCCGTTGAACAGGCACACATCGATATGCCTGTCCTCCATGTCTTCCACGTCCTGGTACTTGAAATCCATCGCGCAGGGCCAGAACACGATGTCTGCGACTTTTTCGAGCTCGAGCAGATGCTCGCCCAGTTCGACGATCGCGATGTCGCAGCCGCCGCAGCTCGAGGCCCAGTACACGGCCAGTTTCAGCTTGTCCATATCCCCCCCTACGCCGTCAGGCCACAGTGACTGCGGGTTGTTTGAGCGTCGCCGCCATCTCTGCGATCAGCCCGGGGAGAGCGCCCCGGCCGTAGGCGCCCAGCTCTACGAAACGCACGCGCCCCGGATGGATGCCCATCTGAGACAGCACGGTGTCCAGCAGGGCCACTTTGCTGCGGCCCAGGTAGGTGCCCCGTTTGTAGTGACACTCGCCCTCGTTGCAGCCCGCCACCAGCACGCCATCGGCTCCTTGCGAGAGCGCCAGGAGGATCATGCCGGGATCGACGCGCCCCGAGCAGGGCAGGTTCACAATGCGCAGGCTATCGCTCTGCATCGCATCCAGGGTCGCCCACTCGGCATCCGAGCGCATGCTCCACTGGCACACGAAAACCAGGAGCCGCGGCTCAGGTGCCTTGCCTCTCAGATAGGAGCCCTTGTCCAGCCACCCACCTGCGCCCATGCGGGCGATCAGTTCATCGTTGGCATAGTCCTCGAGCGTGATCGAGCCAGAGGGGCAGGCGGCCACGCACACACCGCAGTGCATGCACAGGGTGTGGTCCACCTGGGCCACCATGCGCTCCTCGCGGTTGACCATCACTGGCTTGCGCTCGATGGCGCCGTAGGGACAGGCACGCGTGCATACCGCACAGCCGGAGCACAACGTGGTATCCACCTCAGCAAACGGGCCTGGCGCCTCATACCCCTCCGCGATCGCTATAGTGCGGATCGCCTTCATTACATCAGAGATGTGAATCTGCTGCGGACAGCGCGGATAGCAGGCATCGCAGGCCGAGCAGAGCCAGATCTCGCGACTGGAGAGCACCTCCTGCCGCAGTCCCAGCCCCGCCTTGCGCAGGATCAGCCGCGGGTTAAAGGTCGGATCGTACCGTCGCACAAGACAGGTCGCCGCACAGGTCCCACAGGACCAGCAGCGCAGCAAGTTCTCCCCTCCAGGGATCGCCATGATCTCAGAAGCAAAACCGGGATCCATCTCACTGGAACGAATCATGCCCGCACCTTCTCTTCCGCCACGGAACCATCCTCAATGGCCATCAGCTCAGCCATCTGAGGCGATGCCTTCCAACGACGCAGTCGCCGTTCGATGGCCCCTTGCGCACCCCGGTTCTCGGCCAGGATCTGCTCGCGCGGCAGGCTCTTGAGCGTTTGGCTCATCTCCGTGATCACACGGGCGTACTTTTCGCCCTCGGCCGCCGAAATCCACTCGATGCGGAAACGCTCCGGGCTGATCCCGAGACGCTCCACAGCCTCCTGCAGCCGATCAAACCGCCTGGCGGCCACCTGCTGGCCGGTGATATAGTGGCAGTCCTGCGGGTGGCACCCGGACAGTAGCACCATGCCGGCGCCACGCCGGAAGGCTTCCAGCACAAAGTCCTGGTCCATGCGCGCCGAGCACATCACCCGGATGCCCCGCGAATCCGCCGGGTACTCAAAGTGGCTGGTGCCCGCCATGTCGGCTCCGGCAGAGCTGCACCAGTGGCACATAAACGCGATAATCTTTTCCTCAGGATTGTCGCGTAACAGCTCCCGCAGTTGGGCGACAATCTGCACATCGGTAAAGTGATGCTGTGAGATCGCACTGTGCGGGCACTCGGCCACGCAGCCGCCACAGCCATGGCACTTGGCCGACGTTATCTGCGCAGGCTCGCCTGTCACGCAGGTGATCGCACCGTAGGGACAGGCCGGCACACAGAGGCCACACTTGATGCCTTTGGCACTCACACAGACATCAGGATCGACACTGGCGACAATCGGCTCAATCTCCCAGGTGTCTGAGGACAACACCCGGGCGGCCCGGGCCGCCGCCGCGCTACCCTGCGCCACGCTGGCAGGGATATCCTTGGGCCCCTGCGCCGCACCCGCCAGAAACACGCCATCGGTCGGCGAGTCCACGGGGCGCAGCTTGGGATGGTATTCCATAAAGAACCCGCCCGGGCTCCGAGACAACGTGAGTTTTGACGACACCTCGCCTGCATCAGCACGCGGGATCGCCGCCGCCGAGAGCACGACCAGATCCGTCTCCAATTCGATCACCTCGCCCAGTTCCTGATCCTCGGCCTCCACAAAGAGGTTGTGGGTCACGGGATCCTGGGTCACCTGGGAGGGACGCCCGTGGATGAAACGAATGCCCATCTCGCGCGCGCGGTTGTAAAATTCCTCATATCCCTTGGAGGGCGTGCGGATGTCCATGTAGAAAATGCTGATCTGCATGTCAGGGATCATCTGCTTCATCAAGATGGCATTCTTGATCGCATACATGCAGCAAAAGCCAGAGCAGTACTCGTTGAATCGCTTGTCTCGCGAACCCACGCACTGGATGATCGCCATGCTCCTGGGTTCGCGTCCATCCGAAGGACGGACTAAGCGCCCGATGGTGGGGCCCGCCGAGTTGTCCAGGCGCTCCAGTTCCATGGCGGTGATCACGTTGGGATAGACCCCATAGCCGTACTCGGAGATCACCGTGGGGTCAAAACTGTCAAAGCCAGTCGCAACAATGATAGAGCCCACGTCCAGATCGACATACTCGGGCTCCTGGCTGAAATTGATCGCATCGCGATCACCGCATGCGGTGACGCACTTGTAGCACTGGATGCAGTTGTCCATGTCGATGGCGTAGACGAGCGGCACCGCCTGGCCGTGAGGGACATCGATCGCCTTGCGCGGAGCGAGGCCCACCTCAAAGGTGTTGGGAACCTCGATAGGGCAGACTTCGGCACAATCACCGCATCCGGTGCACCGATCTGCGATGACATAATAGGGCTTGCGGGTGATACCCACTCTAAAGTTGCCGATATAGCCATCGACCCGATCGACCTCAGAGTACGAGAAAATCTCGATGTTGGGATGACGCGCCGCGTCAACCATCTTGGGTGCGAGTATTCAAATACTACAGTCCATAGTTGGAAAGGTCTTGTTGAGCTGGGCCATGGTGCCCCCGATGCTCTGCTCCCTTTCCACCAGATAGGTATGGATACCCATGTCGGCCAGGTCAAGCGCGGCGCTGATACCTGCAACGCCAGCACCGATCACCATGGCCGTCTTGGTCACGGGCACGGTGATGGGCGTCAGCGGCTGCGAATAAGCGACCTTGGCCACGCCCGCGGCGATCATCTCCTTGGCCTTGAGCAGGGCACGCTCAGGCTCATGCGAGTGCACCCAGGTGTCCTGTTCGCGGATGTTGACCATTTCCATCAAGAATGGGTTGAGCCCGGCGTCTGCGACACAGGCACGGAAAGTGGGCTCATGCATGCGCACGCTGCAGGCGGCAACCACCACGCGATTGAGCCTGTGCGCGACAATATCCTGGCGGATGGCGTTCTGCCCGGGATCCCCGCACATGTAGAGATTGGTGCGGGCCCATACAACCCCTGGCAGGTGCCGGGCATATTCGGCCAACACCTCCGGACTCACCACACCGCCGATGTTTGATCCACAACTGCAGACATACACACCGATGCGCAGATCTTCACTAAGGGGCATACATCAACTCCTGATCTGGCTGCTCTAAACAATAAACAGGGGCCGCGACCGTACAGTACAGAGATGCCGCACGGTCACGGCACGAGACTTTTCCCGAATATCAGGCCAGCAACTCTTCAAACAGCCGCCGGACCACGTCTCGACGCGCCTTTTGGCGAAGCACCTCGGGTGTCGCCAGCGACAGCGCCTCTTTGGGGCAGAACTTGACGCACTGCGGGCCATCTTCTTCATCGGCACACAGATCGCAAATCTCGGCCATCTTGTGGGCCGGATTCAGGACGATGGCGCCAAAGTCACAGGCCTCAACGCACCAGCCGCATCCATCGCACTTGGTCTCGTCGACGTGGATAACCCCGGTCTCGAGATCCTGGGTGAGCGCGTCGCGCGGGCAGGCGACCACACAGGGCGCGTCGGCGCACATTCGGCAGCTGATGGCCGTCATGGTGACGGGTTCAATACGCACCACCCGGATGCGCGACAGGCTGGGATCAAAGACCCCATGCTTGGTGGCTGAGCAGACATACTCACAGATGCGGCAGCCGGTGCAGAGGTCCGGATCACAAATGATGTGCTGGAATGCTGGCTGCGTCATCTAGCCCTCCTTCACGGCCGCGCCGGCCGGGACAGTGTCGACTTTGATTTCATCCGCGATGTCCTCCAGGCCCAGCTCTATCAATTTGGAGCGCGGGATCAGGCCCTCCTCGGTCCAGCCACGGGCCTGGTAATAGTCTGCGATGAGCATATCCAGCTCCTCGGCAGTGACGCACGAGCCCTTGCTGGGACCCGCCGGGATCGGATCATTTAGCACCCGCGCTGGCAAGGTATCATCCGCACGAGTCCACCCTTCGCGGATATTGAACGCCTTCTTCAGGTTCCATACCCGCTCGCCGACCTGCGCCAGCTCTTCGGGCGTGATGTCAATGCCCGTAGCCATGGTATAGATCTGTGCCACCTCGGCGTTAAAGTCATCAAAGCAGTTGCGCAGGAACTTGCACAGCACCAGACAGTCCAGGGTGCAGGCAAAGTTCTCGTTCTCGACCATCAGAGGACCGCGTCCGGGCTCCGCCTTGAAGCGATCTACAACGCCCTTGATATCCAGTTCATAGGCCAGGGAGCGGTTGTGGCAGGCACCACGCGTGCCGACGGCCAGCCCTGCGGCAAAGGTCTTGAGGCTGCGCACGTCGTAACCGGGCATCTCCAGGCCCTTGACGTGCATGGCAAAGTGCTCACTGCCTTTGCCAAGCCTTTCCGAAGCGCGCTTGGTGCCCTCCGCCAGCAGATCGCCGATACCGTCGCGGTAAGCGATCTTTTCCATCAGAGCGATGGCGGCATCCTCATTGCCAAAGTTGAGCTCCAGGCCGTCGCAGTCCTCTTTGCTCAAAATGCCCTTCTCGTAGCACTCCATGGCCCAGCTGATCACCACGCCGGCGCTCATCGCGTCCAGCCCGAGATCATCCGCCATCTCCACCAGCTTGATGATGGGAGGCAAGGTACCGATACCACAGTTGGAGCCTAGAGCAAAAAGCGGCTCATAGTCGAGCCCGATCCTGGCACCCTTGTACTTGCCGTCGCGCACCACCCCCCACTGCTCGCAGGCGATGGAGCAGCCGGAGCAGGCCACAGCCTTGACCTTGAAGTGATCGCGGAGATACTCGCCACTGATCGTATCCGCATGCTCAAAGGTGGTCTCGGAAAAGTTGCGCGTCGGCAGCACGCCCATGGCGTTCATATTGAGCACGTTCGACGGCGTGCCCAGCGAGCGGTACTTGAGCGTACCGGGGCCCTGGGAGGTCTTGATGAGCTTGAGTCCGGCCTCCATCAAGCCCTTGGGGTCAGCCACAGTCACTGGCTTTGTTCCGCGAATCGCGATCGCCTTGATGCGCTTGGAGCCCATCACCGTGCCGTTGCCGGTACGGCCCACCTGCCGACCATCGTTGTCGATGCTGGCAAAGCGCACCAGGTTCTCGCCTGCCGGGCCAATGGCGCTCACGCGAACATTTTCGTCGCCCAGCCGCTCGCGAATGATCGACTGCACGTCGACAGCGCCCTTGCCCAGATACGCAGAGGCATCCATGAAACTGACGCGATCGTCATCGATGAACAGGAGCGTCCAGTGCGGGGCCTGGCCCTTGATCACGATGCCGTCCCAGCCGGCACGACGCAGCATCTCGGAAAAGTGGCTGCCGGAGAGCGAATCCCCGATAAAGCCTGTCAGCGGGCTCTTGGAGGCGACACCGTGCTTGGTGCCCACGGGAATCGTGGTACCCGCAAAGGCGCTGCACGCAAAGCAGAGGGCATTGTCAGGCCCTAACGGGTCGCAGCCGGCGGGCGTGTTGTCATAGACGAGCCGCGTGGCGAGGCCCACCCCTCCCAGGTACTTTTTCAGGAACTCGGGCTCCACCTCCTGCACTCGTGTGGTCTGCTTTGTCATATCGACGTGCAGTATTTTGCCAGTATAGGCATGCATCATTCTACCCCCCTGCCTCGGCAAACATCAGCAGCAGGCGCTGCCCCGTTTGCACGGGCTCATCGAAATCGCGCACAATCGTGCGCCCATTGACGTTCAGCATGTATGCCGAGGACAAGGTGCCGCTCTCGGGGAGGATTACCGGGCCGGCCAGGGCGGGGAACTGAGAGGCCAGACCGCTGATCAAATCGCGCCAGGTCGCCTGATCCGACAGAGTCACCAGGCTCTCTGATACGCCGGCCAGCTCCCTCGCCAGCCCCAGGAACTCCACCTTGAGTTGCATCGCACGCGACTCCATGCCAAACGGGTTCGGTCGCCACGCATTATACTACCTCACCATACATCAATCAAGACAAAAAAGGTCCATTGGCAAGAAGCTACCATCGCCCTCAACGCACCGCGACCTACAGGCTCTGCCCGCGCATGTCGTCACGCGGCGATACCGATGGCTCGACGGAACCCCCTCGACTTGCAGCGCGCACGTATGTCGCTATAATGGTTTTCATCCGGGCAGGTAGCCCAGTTGGTTAGAGCGCCACGTTGACATCGTGGAGGTCGTAGGTTCGAGTCCTATCCTGCCCACACAGCAAAGAGACCAGTCCACAATATGGGACCGGTTTCTTTGTTATTGGCCGTGTGTCAACGCGTCAGGGGCCTCGTCCAGGCCCACCCCACGCACCGGTTGCGGACGAAAGATGAGCTCCACGCCCTCAGCGCGGAGCGCCGCCTCCAGTTCGTCCGGCTGCGGATGCAGGGCGATGATCGTGCCTCCGCCACCGGCGCCGGCCAGCTTGGCCCCGAGAGCGCCATGGTTGAGTGCGGCCTTGATCAGTCGCTCATTTTCCTCGCCCGATCCACCCAGGTCGCGCTGGATGGCGTGGTTTTCGTTCATCAACCGGCCCAGTCGCTCCCACTCCTGCAGCAATAGCGCCTTTTTGCCCTCCTGCGCCAGACGCGTGATCTGCTCATAGCCGTCCCTCACCTCGCGGTCGCCCTCCAGCCAGCGCTCACGCAAGGGACGGTGCACCGCATCTGAGGAATGCTGCAGCCCCGTGTGCGCCAGCAGCATGGGCAGGCGAGGCACAAAGGGCGTCAGTGGCTCCACTGTGGCATACAGCTCCTCCGCAGCCTGCCGGTAAAAGGCTTTGCCGCGAAAGTCCATATAGTTGAGCCCGCCAAAAGTGCACATATAGGCATCCTGGTAGCCACAGATGATCCGAAAGTGGTTCAGTTCCGTATAGCGCGCCAGTTCGGCGACACGATAGAGGCTATAGTTTAGGCCGCGAAAGCGCAACAGCCCGTACAGGATAGCCACCGTGAGCGCAGTGGAGCTGGACACGCCGGACCCGATGGGGATGTCTGAGGAATAACTGATACAGCAGCGCAAGTTATCGTCCCGCACATAATCCAGCACGGCGCGCGCGACATCGAAATAGTCCCCACGCAGCCGCAGATCGTCCTCGTCACGGATCTCCACCTGACGGCCGCCGGTTTCGAGCCTCAGCGCATCACAGGGCGACACTGTCACCTGCGCCCGGAAGGGAACGGTGCAGGAGATCACCGCCCCGCCGTACATGTCCGTCGGGTTGCCGATAATGCCGCACCGCCCCGGCGCCGAACAACGAATGGTCTCCATCGTCTAGAGTTCGCGCGCCTTGCGCTTGAGATACTGGCGAACCATGTACCCGTACTTTTCGTCGTCCAGGGCAAAGTCGATAAACGTGGTGAAATAGCTCTCAAAGTTGCCAATATCATAGCGGCGCTCACCGGGGCGCAGACGCACCCCGATGACCTTGTGCCCCAGCTGCTTGAGCAGCCGGATCGAGTCGGTCAGCTGCAACTCGCCCTTGCGGTCTGGCGCTGTGCGTCGAATGGCCTCAAAGATCGCCGGGCTAAACACATACCGCGCCGCTATGGCCAGGTTGCTGGCCGCTGTCCCGGGCGCCGGCTTTTCCACGAGGTCGTCGATCTCAAAGGGGCCAGAGACGTCGGCGCCGCCCACCGGTGACACGATGCCATAACGGTAGGTGTCTTCAGGGGCAACCTCCTCCAGAGCAACCGTGCACCCCGCGTGCAAGTCCAGATGCGCCCGTATCATAAAGCTGGCGAAAGGCTCTCCGGACCCGTTCTTGATGATCGAATCGCCGAGCGCCACCACGAAATGATCGTCCCCGACAAAGCGTTCCGCGTGGCGCACAGCATCTGCCAAACCCAGCGGCGTGCTCTGGCGGGTATAGTAAAAGCTGGCATCGGTGTCGGTATAGTTCAGCTCCTCAAGGAGCGTGTAGCTATCGGCAGCCGAGAGCAGGCGCACCAGCTCTGGATCCGCATCGAAGTGATCCTCAATGGCGGTCTTTTTCCGGCCTGTGACAAACAGGATCTGGTTCAAACCGGCCGCTTCAAGCTCCTCCACTACGTACTGTACCACGGGCCGCCGCCCCACCGGCAGCATTTCTTTGGGCTGCGACTTGGTCGCAGGCAGCAGGCGGGTGCCCATGCCGGCAACCGGTATGACCGCCTTGAGAACGGATGGCACTGGCATCATCAGCCCCCTTGTTAGCGACGCTCTTGCGCGCCGAGCTCAGCCATGAGCTTGCGAAATGCCTCGGCGGCAACGCCAAAGAGCTCTGGACCGGAAAAACCGCGAAAATCGCCCGCCATGCTCAGGTGAGGCTCCAGAGAGGCAAAGCCATCGTAGCCAGAGGCTACCAGGGCGCTTATGAGGGGACGCAGCTCACCATCTCCCTGACCGGCCGGTACCACCTGGCCCGGGCCCATCAGCGCGTCCTTGATGTGCAGGTATACAGTATAGTCCTTGAGCAGGTCCCAACCATCGGTAAAGGGATGCACGCCGCACAGCACAAAGTTGGCTGGGTCAAAGGTACAGCGCAGTCGCGGCGTGTCAAAGGTCTTCATGAGGTCGGCACAACGTGACGGGATATCGCCGTAGATGTGCCGCTCGTTCTCGTGCAGCAGGGTGACCGGGTGACCCATCGCCGCCTCCAGGAGCGCCTCCATGCGACGCATCACCTCGTCTCGATGCGCAGTCGCCTCTCCCTCGGGAACGAAAAAGGAAAAGAGCCGAATGTAGGGGGTCTCAAAGTACTCGGCCAGCATCACCGCGCGGCGAAAGGCCGCCAGATGAGGCTCAAAGGGATCATCGATCTTGATCTTGCCAATGGGAGATCCGATGGCCGAAACCTTGATGCCGCGCCCGTCGAGCGCCTTTTTGACCTCGCGCACCTGCTCGTCGCTCAGATCAAGAACGCCCGTGTTCCAGACACCACGAAACTCGAGATAGCCGATGCCCAGCCGTTCCAGGACATCCAGCTGTTCGTTCAGATCGGCCGAGATCTCATCCGCGAATCCGGAAAGGGTGAACATCTTGCACTCTCCTCACGCCTAGTCGCGAAACACTCGCAGAACGACTGTAGCAAAAAAGAGACCGGCAGACAAACCTCGACACGAGGCCTGCCGGTCTCTTTCCATAACATCTACCAGGTGCAGCTGATCAGCGCTGCTCGACCCTGGCCATATCGGCCACTTCCTGCACGTCCTCTTTGGCTCCCTCAAGGTCCTTGGTGGCCTTGCGAAAATCCTTGAGACCCTGCCCGAGCGCACCGCCGATCTCAGGCAGCTTGCCTGCGCCAAAGACGACGATCACCACCACCAGGATGATAATCAGTTCAGTCGTGCCCAAATGCCCCATGACGTCTCCCTAATCTGTCCACGGCAATTGATGCCATGGATCCCGGACCCACGAGCATCAGGCAGAGGGCTCAGTCTCTCCGGGCGCTGCTTCCGGCGCGGCGACGGTCTCGGACGCGGCGCGCGGCGCGCTCACGGCCTGCGGGGCTGGTCCGCTGGCGACGGCCTTGGTCGCCTCAGCGATCTCCGAGTTCTTGGCCTCCTCGTCCTTCAGGCTCGTGCGAAAGTCGTGAACGCCCTTGCCGAGCGCCCCACCGAGGTTGGCGAGTTTGCCAGCGCCAAACACTGCGATCACAATGACCAGAATAAGTACCAGTTCAGGGACACCGAGATGCGGCATGTCAATTACCTCCTTGGAATACGTGCCTATGTAATTCTAGCAAACCGACACTGGACGTCAAATACTGCTCCTCTGCAGCCAAGTGCTGTCAACCGATCGTCACGTCATGGTCGGGCGGCATGAGTTCTATCCAGGTTTTGCCTGGCTTGAAGGGAATCACCTCCCCGTTCTCATCCCAGAAAAGGATGACCTCATCCTCTGCGGTGCGGCGCCACTCGGCCTCTACCTGTACACCATCCCGAATCACCACTGCCCGTCCGGTGCCGGTCAATACGATATCTATCGCTGTGGCCCCATTGGTGTCCTCAACGATATTGGTCCTGCGATGCTCGGTGTAGAACAGAACGACGTTAGCTGCGGTGATCTGTTCACCCGTCAGGGCGTCCAGATGCGGCTTGTTGCTGACGTTGCGCGCATATAACCCGCTCTCCGCAACATAGGTCCAATCCACGGTGCTGGACGGGTAAGGGATATGTACTTTGAGCGCGGGCTCGCCTGCGGGAACCTCGGGATCAAAGACATACCCCTCGATGGGTTCGTCGCGTTCCAGCCCCCGTTTCTCCAGATACTTGCGCACAGCCTCGGTCGAGCTGTACATCCGCCCGCGCCAGTCATACCCGGCCAGCAGCCCATAGGGCGCAGGATGGAAAAACTGATCGAGATCGACCAGTGTCGACTGCGAGAGCAGCCAGCGAGTCGCATCGCTAGCCCCGGTATGCACCAGAGCAGCATCATACTGCGGGATCATGCTCAGGTTTACCAGTCGAGCGCTGCGAAGCGGCCGCACACGCTTGGCCTCGCTCTCGAGAAAGAACGCGGTAAAACGCGTCACCGTCCAACCATCCATGATCTCTTCCCATACCAGATCGGCTGCCCCCAACCCCTCTTGAGGTCGGATGCTCGGATCGTTGCCCACCCGGAATGCGAGCACGCGCCGGTTGATCAATTCGGGATCGGCCTCCAGCCCCGTGAGCGGACTGATGTTGTCGGCGCGGGTGGGTGTGGGCGTCACCGTGGGGGTCGGGGACGCCGTGGCGGTAGCGGTGGGGGGGATCGCCGTGGCAGTCGCCGTAGGCATGGGTGTAAAGGTCGGCCGCGCCGTCGGGCGGGTCGTCGCGACCGTGGCCACAGCCTCAGACACGGCCCCCTCCAACTCGCTCTCTCCCGAGCAGCCCGTCAGCGCGAGGATCAGGCCTGCGAGAGCCAGACACGCACAGAGCAATTCCAGTGGTCGCCGCTTGCGTCCTGATATCGTCATGCTATGATGGCCCTCCTGAACTGCGCAGAATTGCGGCTCGTCCCCTGGCTGATGCGGCGGTATTATAGCATCGACACGCGCGGGCAGCGCAACCCGGGGGAGGATACATGCGATTTGATGAGCAGGGGACGATCGACAATACGCGCTACACCCTCGTGCCGCGCACGCTGAGCTTTGTGCAGTGCGGCGGCGACTTGCTCCTGCTACGGGGCGCCCCTTCCAAGAGGCTGTGGCCCAACCGTCTCAATGGCCTGGGAGGACATCTGGAGCGCGCCGAGGATCCCCTGAGCGGCGCGCTGCGAGAGATTCGAGAGGAAGCCGCCCTTGTGCCCGATCGCCTTTCGCTGCGGGCGCTGATTCATGTATCGGGAGAGGACACCCATCCGGGCGTCCTGATCTTTGTCTACCTCGGCCAGGTGGACACCAGGGAGACACGCCCAGGCGACGAGGGCGCCCTGGAGTGGCATCCTGTAGATGCGTTGCCCTGGGACGAGATGGTGGCAGATCTACCGCAGCTGCTGCCAAGGCTCTTGCGACTGCCGCCGGACGGCATCCTCTATGGCGTCTACGAAACAGGCGAAGACGGGCAGATGACCTATCGCTGGAGCACAGACAAGAGCTAGATCTGGGAGGCCATGATGCAGCATGTCAATGAGCGGGATCTTGCCTATCGCGATGGTAGCAGCGGCGTCAAGTATCTCATGCGCGGGCCGAACATCGACTGGGGACTCATCCGCATCTTGCCTGGAGAGCATCTGGGCGCGCATCTGCACCAAAAGGTGGAAGAGACCTTTTACGTGCTGGCGGGTGAGGGTGTCATGACGGCGAATGGAGAGCCCTTCGAGGCACGACCGGGCGATGTCTATCGCATCGACCCCTTGGATAGCCACGACATCGCCAACACCGGCACCGAACCGCTGGAGCTGGTATTTATAAAGTGCCCCTACGCCCCGGAGGACAAAGTCAACCTCTAGCCGGCGCCCGCGGCAGTGCCGCTAAAAGGCTCCGGTGGCCAGCACGGCCTCGTGCAGCCTGCCGTTGGTGGCAAGCCAGTCGGGCTGTTCCAGCGTAAAGGGCCGGCCGTCGATCCCGCTCACCCGTCCGCCGGCCTCTTCGATGATGAGTATCCCGGCTGCAACGTCCCACGGCATGAGCGTGTACTGAAAATAGAGATCGGCCCAGCCTGCCGCCACGTAGCAGAGGGACAGCGCCGCCGAGCCCGTAGAACGCACCGCCTCTGTCAAGGGGACCAGTGTCGCCAAAGCGCGCGCGCTCTGCTGCCTGATCACCTGATCGCGTGGCCAATCCAGGAGCAAAATCCCATGAATGAGCTCCTGCGTGTCGCTGACCTGCAGGCGGCGATCGTTCAGCCAGGCTCCGCCACCCCGCTCAGCCCAGAAGAGGTGATCGTGCAGCGGATCATACACGGCCCCACACACCAGCTCACCGCCGAGCGCCATCGCTATAGAGACGCTAAAGCTCGGCAATCCCCTGGCATAGTTGGTTGTGCCATCGAGCGGATCGATGTACCAGGTGGGACGATCGGCATCGGCCAGACGCTTGCT
>CAZYWU010000006.1:20996-35986 GCA_964651255.1 uncultured Anaerolineales bacterium | reverse complement strand
TCCCTCCGGTGTGTATAATCCGAGAGTCGACCGGTTACACGTCAAGGAGCCTTGCCAGGGAGGATTATCAATGGAACAGCTGGATACGCTTGCCGCCCAGATTCGCCGCTGCAGTAAATGCCGACTGGCAAAGAACCGGACCCATGCCGTGCCAGGCGCCGGATCGGCGACGGCGAGAATCATGTTTGTGGGCGAGGCGCCCGGCTTTCACGAAGACCAACAGGGCATCCCCTTCGTCGGGGCCGCAGGGAACCTGCTGGACACGCTGCTGGCCAGCATCAATATCACTCGCGACCAGGTCTATATCACCAACGTGGTCAAGTGTCGTCCTCCCGACAACCGCGATCCTCAGCCTGATGAAATCGAGGCCTGCCGCGGCTATCTGGATCAACAGATCGCACTCATCAAACCGCTGATGATCGTGTCACTGGGCCGCTTTTCGATGCAGCTAGCCTACAGCGGCGTCGCTATCAGCAGCGTCCATGGTCAACCAAAGCGCATCGGCGAGATTGTCTATTATCCGATGTTCCACCCGGCAGCGGCGCTGCACCAGCCCAGATATCGCTCGCTCCTGGAGCAGGATGTCCGCCGGATTCCCGAGATACTGTCCGATCTGCAGAGTATCGACAGGGGATCTGAGCCGCCAGCACCCCCCGCCCAGCTCACCCTTTTCTAGGCAAGCCACCCATGGATAGGAAAAGACTGCGCATCATACCCCTGGGAGGCCTCGGCGAGATCGGCCGCAACATGCTCGTTTTTGAGTACGATGACGAGTTGATGGTCGTCGATGCCGGCCTGATGTTCCCCGATAACGACATGCTCGGCGTAGACATCGTCCTTCCTGACATGTCTTATCTGTACCAGCGGGCGGACCGCGTGCGAGGCATCATCATCACGCACGGCCATGAGGACCACATCGGGGCTCTGCCGTACCTGCTGGAGCGCGTGCACGCGCCAATCTATGCGACAGCCCTGACGCGCGGCCTGATCGAAGTCAAGCTGCCCGAGTCGCAGGTACGGTCAGCGGAGATGGTTACGGTGGCTCCCGGCGCCCAGATCACCGTTGGCCCCTTTGTTGTCGAGTGTTTTCACGTCAGCCACAGTATCCCCGACGGCATCGGCCTGGCGATCCATACGCCGCTGGGCATCGTGGTGCACTCGGGCGACTTTAAATTCGATCACAACCCGGTGGATGGCCGCCGCACTGACTTTGGCCGGCTGGCCGCCCTCGGATCGGAAGGCGTGTTGTTGCTGCTCTCTGACAGCACCAATGCGGAGCAGCCCGGTTACACGCCGTCCGAGAGCGTTCTGGGCCAGACGCTGGCACGGGTCATCGGCGAGGCCGAGGGCCGCGTCATCGTCGCCAGTTTCGCGTCCAACATCTCGCGTCTGCAGCAGGTCATTGACGCCTCGGCACATCTCGGTCGTCGCGTAGCCATCGTGGGGCGGAGCATGGTCCGGAACTTTGGCGTGGCGCGCAGCCTCGGCTACCTCACCGTCAGCGACGAGACCCTGCTCCCCGTCGAACAGATCGACGACATGGATCCGGCACGCGTGACCGTGCTCTGCACCGGCTCGCAGGGGGAGCCCACGTCGGCGCTCGTACGCATGGCGAGGGAGGAATACCGACCGGTGACCGTAGGTCCCGGCGATACCATCGTGGTCTCCGCTTCGCCCATCCCTGGCAATGAGGAGATGATCAATCACACGTTGGATGCCCTCTTCCGCCTGGGGGCCAGCGTCTATTATGACGAAGTGCTGGATGTGCATGTGTCCGGCCACGCCAGCCAGGAGGAGCAGAAAATGCTCATAAACCTGGTGCAGCCGCGGTATTTCGTGCCCATCCATGGCGAGTACCGGCACCTGATCTGGCACAGCCGGCTCGCGGAGCAGTGCGGCATCGCCAGGGAGAACATCTTTGTCATCGAGTCGGGAGATGTCCTGGAGATCGACGAGAGCGGCCCCAGAAGGGCCGGTCGCGTCACAGAGGGGATCTTTTACGTAGATGGGAGCGCTGTAGCGGAGCTGGAGCACACCATTCAATCCGAGCGGGCCGCAATGGCCAGCAATGGCGTCCTCGTAGCGACGGTGCTGCTGGACAAGTACACCAACAGCATCGTTGGTGAGCCACATCTGGAGAGCCGGGGGTTCATGTACGAAGCCGAGACCGATGGTGTCGCCGAACGCATCAAGGCCGGGATCGTGCAGATGGTCGCGCGCGGCGGCAGCCGCAGCGAGATGGTGCAGCGACTGGATGCCGGGCTCAGGCGCATGGCCCTGGCGGAGACCGGACGGCGGCCGATCATCATCCCGATCGTGCTCAAGGTTTGAGGGCCCCATGTATGCTATAATGACCGCGCCTGACAGGCGGCCGGCCAATGCTCGCCACGGCCAGGACAGGACGAGATGACCAAGCGAACCACAGCACAGCGCACCACCAGCAGCTCACACCGAACGCGCACCACCCCTGCGAAACGTACTACGCGCAGGACCACGTCGCGCACCACATCGCGACGCCGGTCCACAAAGCCCAGGATCATTATCACTCGCGCGCATGTGATGTGGGCTCTTGGCGTTGTGCTTCTCGCGGTGGCCATGATCACTCTTCTTAGCCTCATCGGCCAGAACCATAGTGCGGTCACTGGATGGTGGGTGGCTGCGCTTACGCGGGCGCTGGGATGGGGGCGCTACGCCGTACCCCTGGTGCTGGCCATCCTCTCCGTCTGGCTCCTGACAGAGTTAAGTGGCAAGGCGATCGTACTGCCCTGGAAACGCCTGGCTGGAGGGCTCCTGTTGCTGGTCACGCTGCTGGCGCTGGTGCACCATCTGACCCCCGACCGGGAGGCAGCCCTCGTAGACGGCACCGGAGGCGGGTGGCTGGGCTATAACCTGAGCGCCTGGCTGCAGGCGGCCCTGGGGTGGGGCGGCGCCATCGTGATCTTTGTGCTCGGCATCGCCATTGGCCTCACAGTGGCACTCGACCTGTCTCTGGAAGAGATGATCACAGACCTCGCGAATCTCCGCAAACGCATCAACGGTTGGCGCACAGAGATCGGCCGCAACAGGACTGTGGTCACGTCGACGCGACCGAAACAGCCTGCTCCCGCTCGGGCACAGCCCTCGGGATCGGCGGCATCCGACGCGCCGGCATCACAGGCCGCCGAGAAAAAGCAGCCGGCGCAGGCCAGCATGCCACCGGCTACGGAAGCTTTGGCCTCTGTGCGGCCGCGAGCCGTCGGCCCCGCGACACCTCCCTCCGAACAAGACCCCGATGTGCCCGATGTATCCGTCTATGGAGATCATCGCTGGGCACTGCCCCCGGTGGAGGAGATGCTGGCCGTTGACGATGAACCGCCCATGAGCCTGCGCGATATCCGTGAAAAGACACGGATCATCGAAGAGACCCTGCTCAGCCTGGGCGTTCCAGTGTCTGTTGTGGAGGTCAATCCCGGGCCAGTGGTCACTCAGTTCGGTCTGGAGCCCGGCTATGTGGAGCGGCAGGACCGCAACGGCAAGATCAAGCGGATGAAGGTCCAAGTGGCCAAGATCGCCTCTCTCAGCAATGACATCGCCCTGGCGCTGGCAGCGGCTCCCATCCGCATCGAAGCTCCCGTACCGGGCAAGGGCATTGTCGGCATCGAAGTGCCCAACAAAGAAATGGCCATGGTGGGCCTGCGCACCGTGATGGAATCCGACGAGTTCCGCCGGCGCGGCCAACACCCGTTGCTGGTCGCCTTTGGCCGGGATGTCTCCGGAACCCCCGTGGTCGATGACCTGGCTTCGCTGCCGCACCTGCTGATTGCCGGGGCCACCAACTCGGGCAAGAGCGTGTGCATCAATGCCCTCATCGCATGCCTGATCTGCCGCAACACGCCCGACAGCCTGCGCCTGATCATGGTGGACCCCAAGCGCGTCGAACTCTCCAACTATAACGGCATTCCGCACCTCATCACGCCGGTGGTCGTCGAGGCCGGGCGGGTCGTGGGCGTGCTCAAGTGGCTCGCCGCCGAGATGGACCGGCGTTATCAGCTCTTTTCCGACGTCGGCGCCCGCAACCTCGAGGTCTACAACAAAAAGATGGCCTCCAGGGGCTCGCCGCAGTTGCCCAATATCGTGATGTTCATTGACGAGCTGGCCGATCTGATGATGGTCTCGCCAGATGAGGTAGAGCGGTACATCGTCCGTATCGCTCAGCTCGCGCGCGCCACAGGGATCCACCTGGTGATCGCCACGCAACGGCCCTCCGTGGACGTGGTCACGGGACTGATCAAGGCGAACTTTCCCGCGCGGTTGAGTTTTCTGGTGTCCTCACAGGTCGATTCGCGGGTGATCCTCGACAGCCCCGGCGCCGAAAAGCTGCTGGGGGCCGGCGATGGCTTGTACATGGCCCCTGACTCGCCCAAGCTGGCCCGCATCCAGGGGTGCTTTGTATCCGACGGCGAGCTGGAACGGATTATCTCATTCTGGAAAGCACAAAATGTTCAGATAGAGCCATATAAAGACCCAGAATCGATTGACCCGGAGAAAACCGTACAAAAATCTCTTTGGCCGAACATGCCCAACATGAACCTCGATGAGGATCTCGACAGGGCCGATGAGGATGACCTGCTGGACGATGCCAAAGATCTGGTGATACGCCAGCAAAAGGCGTCGATCTCTTTTTTGCAGCGTGCGCTGCGCATCGGGTACTCTCGTGCGGCACGAATGATCGACACGCTGGAGGAACAGGGCGTGATCGGACCGGCCACGGGGACCAGCAAAGCGCGTGAGGTACTTGTCCCGGCGCCCGATGGTGCGGCTGTGGACGACGACCTGGACGCCGATTTCTAGAGTCCTATCGTTAGGAGGACCGCAGTGAGATACCCTGTCGACCTGGCGGCTCTGGCCGCGATTGTGGGAGAGTACAACGTTTCGGCGCGCATGCCGGATCTGGAAGCGCACTCGATCGACGAATCCTGCGTGACCCCGTGCCTGCCCGATGCCGTTGTTTGGCCTGCGAACGCGGAAGAGATCTCGCGTGTCCTGCGCTATGCCTACGACCACGAGATTCCTGTGGTGCCGTGGAGCGGCGGATCGAGCCTGGAGGGCAATCCCGTGCCCGTCAACGGGGGCATTGTCCTGGCGATGTACCGCCTGAAAGAGATCCTCAACGTCAACGAGAACGATCTCCAGGTCACGGTGCAACCCGGTGTCATCTATGACGATCTCAACGCGCACCTGCGCCGCCTGGGTCTCTTTTTCCCGCCGGCGCCGGGCTCATCCGACGTGGCTACATTGGGGGGGATGGTCTCTAACAACTCGAGCGGCATGCACGCCGTCAAGTACGGCGTCACACGCAACTATATCATGAAGCTACAGGTCGTGTTGCCCGATGGGCGCATTATGGACATCGGCAGTCGCGCCAAAAAGAGCACCAGCGGCTATGATCTCGTGGGCCTGTTCATCGGCTCTGAGGGGACACTGGGCGTCATCACCGAGATCACCCTGCGCCTGATGGGCCTGCCAGAGCAGGTATCTTCGGCGATAGCGGTGTTCGACAATCTCAGCGATGCCACCGCCACGGTCTATGATGCGGTGCGGTACGGCCTGGATGTCGCCGCGATCGAACTGCTCGATACTGGCACGGTGCATGTCACCAATGTGCAGCAGAACCTGTCGCTGCGTGAGACGCCTACGTTGTTTGTCGAGTTCCACGGCCCCAGGGCGGGCGTCGAGGACCAGATGGCGTACATGCAGGAGATCTGCGAGGACAACCACTGCGCCAGCTTTGATTCCGCCGATTCCCCCGAGCAGCGAGCCATCCTGTGGGCCGCCCGCCGGGAAGCGCGCAACTCGATCAAGCTCTATCACGCGGGAGAGATCCTCATCTCCGGTGACGTCTGCCTCCCCATCTCGCATTTTGGAGAGATGGTCGAGTACGTCCATGAGGTCGCCTCGGACATGGGCTTGCAGATCTATGTCTTTGGCCACGCTGGCGACGGCAACCTGCACACAGAGACGATCATCACAAGAAACGATGAGGCCATGGCACGCCTCGGGGACGAGGCGACGGAACGGATCGTGCGCCGGGCCCTCTCACTGGGGGGAACGATCGCCGGCGAGCACGGCGTGGGCCTCGCGAAAAAGATGTTCATCGAGGAGGAGCACGGCCCGGCCGTAGATCTGATGCGGGCCATTAAAAGAGCGCTCGATCCAAAGGGGATCATGAACCCCGGCAAGATCTTTGTGTGAGAGTCGCTCAGACTGAGGATCAGATGGAGATTCTGCGCCAGGGCGCCGGCCAGCTTGGACTGCAGCTGAGCGCCCAGCATCTCGAGCAATTTCAGACGCTCTACGAAGAGCTCTGCAGTTGGAATGAGCGCCTCAATCTGACCGCTATCACCGGATATCGCGACATACAGATACGACATCTGCTGGACTCGCTCACGTGCCTGCTCGCGTTTCCATCGCAGGAGCCACACGGCAGCATCCCGGACACGGTTCCGGTACAACGCCCGGGGCGCGCGCTCCGCTGTCTGGACGTAGGCACGGGCGCGGGCTTTCCTGGGCTTCCGCTCAGGATCCTGCTTCCGGATCTCCGTCTCTCGATGCTGGAATCGGTCGGGAAAAAGGTCACCTGGCTCAACTACATCGTGCGCCGACTCAATCTGACCGGGGTAGAGATTATCCAGGGCAGGGCCGAAGAACTCGCCCATGACCCCGATCACCGAGAGGCCTACGACGTGGTGGTCGCACGCGCGGTCGCCCCGCTCAATGTGCTGGTCGAGTATTGCCTGCCTTTCTGCCGCACCGGCGGACGGTTCATTGCCCCCAAGGGAGAGGACGCCCAACAGGAAGCCGAGCAAGCCTCAGCCGCCATTGCGATGCTGGGCGGACAGCTGTCTGCAGTCAAGCAGGTGCCGCTGTATGAGCTATTGGGCGATCGCTACCTCGTCGTCATTGACAAGACCGCGCCCACGCCCGAACGCTACCCGCGCCGCACAGGGATACCCGCCAAACGTCCGCTCAGCCTCGCGTAATCTGCTGGCCTGTTGCTCTGCCTGTTCTGGACGGCGTATGCCCATCAGCAGGCTGCTCCACTCGGACGCCTTCCACAGGCCGTCCTCTTGCCGCTCCAGAGTAACCGGTCGGGGCGAGTTGGCGCCCGCACAGACCACAAACAGCTTGATGAGGCCCTGGTCCGCGTCACCAGAGTAGGGATTGGTGGTCAGCGTCACCGTCCAGGGCATCTGTGGCAGGCCGGGATTCGCGTGCAGCTGCTTATCGATACGCTGTAGAGCGCGCCGGACGAGTTCGGCGCCAGGGTTACCGACCCAAAGACAAGAACTGAACACGGTCTCCGCAAGGCAGGTGGCCCCCAGTGTTTCATCCGTGCGTCGCAGAAAGAGGGCGAGGAGAAAGGCTGCCGCGCCGCCCTTTGCGATTGTGGCCAGCGACGCCTGGAGTTTCAGGAACTCGTCACGCGAAGCGAGCATGTCAGTCAGTGCTGCTGTCAATCGGCTGTTGCACTTGACGCTCCTCGGGGATGGTGCCCTGTCCGTCAGAGACTGCCGGCCAGGGCAGGGCGGTTCCGGCACGAATAGACCAGATCCGAGCCTTGGCCGCAAAGCTCGAGGGGACATCCTCCAGTGTTGTGGTCGTAATGAGCACCTGCTCCGCCTGCGCGACACGGCTCAGCACATAAAGACCTCGCTGGCGATCCAACTCGGACAGTACATCGTCCAGGAGCAACACGGGCATCTCCCCGACGCTCTCGTTCATCAGGGTCACCTCGGCGAGCTTGAGCGCCAGTGCCACAGTCCGCTGCTGCCCGCGCGAGCCATAGACACGGGCGTCGTGGTCGTTCAGTATGAAACGCATATCGTCGCGATGCGGCCCCAGCACCGTCACCCCGCGCGCCAACTCCTCGCGCCTGACCGACTGAAGGGACTCCGCATAGCGGGCCTGCAACAGAGCGATCGCTTCTGCCTCTGGCTGTTCAGCGCCACCCCAGCGCAGGGCAGGATCACGCAACGCCGCCTCGACCTCATCCAGGGCGGCCCTGCCCACGAGGGCATGGTCGTACATCAGAGACAGGGACTCGAGGCCGCCAGTGAGCGCGCGCTGCGCGACGGCGGCGTGGCCCTCCAGACGCGCTACCGCCCACAGACGCCTGCCCATGACGTAGGCGCCCAGCTGCACCAGTTGCTCATCCCAGTACGGCAACTCGCCGGGGCGCGCCTCTCTGTCACGGATGCGGCGGAGCAGGGCATTGCGCTGCGTGAGCACCCGATTGTAGGCGGAAAGGGTTCGGCAGTAGTGCGCGTCCAGCTGGCACAGCAGGACATCGAGATACCGGCGCCGCTGTCCGGGAGAGTCAGAAACCAGCAGGATATCCTCGGGCAGAAAGAGCACGACGTTGAGCTTGCCGACCACATCCATGGCGCGGCGGTTGACGCCATCGTAGCGCAGACGCCGCCTGAAGACCTCCTCGCCCGGCAGGCCACCCTCTGCCGGCTCGCGCACCAGCGAGGCCTCCAGCACATGGTCCTCGCCATGGCGCGTAAAGTGAAGCGCCATCTGGGCGTTGGGGATAATGTCCGCCTCGCCCGCGTTCCACCCGATGAGCTCGCGATCCTGTCCCGCCAGGGGCGAGCGCGTCGTGGCCAGATAGTAGATCGCCTCCAGCAGGTTTGTCTTGCCCTCGGCGTTATCTCCCACCAGCAGGTGAATGCGCGCCGAGAGATCGATCTCCAGGCGCGCATAGTTACGAAACTGGTGCAACTCCAGGCGGCGAATCAGCATCGCAACACTTAGCGAGCCACCTGCATGGGCATGATGATATGCGTAAAGTCGCCTCCACCCACCGGCTTGATGACGCCGGGGCTGGTCGGATCGCGCGTCTCCAGGGCGACTTGAGCGGTGTCGATGATGCTCAGCGCTTCCTGCAGGTAACGGGCGTTAAAGGCGATATCGATGGGCGGCCCCTCGATATTGGCGTCCAGCTCGCTCACGTTGTCACCGTGCTCAGCCGAGGTCGCCGAGACGATCAGGCGACCATAGCCAGCAGACCCGTTCGGCGCCACATGCAGTTGGCAGATGTTGGCGGCGTCACGGGCGAAAATGGCCGCGATGCGCACCGCCTTGAGAAACTCGCCCGTGCTCACCACCGTCCGCGTATTGTGGCTCTGCGGAATGATCTGCTTATAGTCGGGAAAAGTGCCCTCCACCAGCTGGGACACCAGATCGACCGAGTCGAGGTGGAAAAAGACCTGATTTCGGTTGGGAGAGACCCGTACTTCCACCACGGTCTCCTCACTGGAGATGCGGCGCAGCTCCTGGAGCGCCCGTGCGGGGATGATCACGCTCATCTGCGTCTCGGGACCCCGCTCCAGGGGCATCGAGCTAACGGAGAGGCGGTAGCTGTCGGCGGCCGCAAAGGTGAACATCTCCGGGCCAAGCTCGGCCTGCACACCCGTGAGCACGGGCCGGCTCTCATCCGTCGCCGCGGCAAAGGCCACGCGGTCGATCATCTGTTGCAGCTCGTCGGTGCCGATACGGATGGGTTCCTCCTCCTCGGGGACGAGGATCAAGGGGTATTCCTGCGCATCGATCCCCTTGATATTGGCCTCAGAGCGACCGCACTTGACATTGAGCGTCTGCGTGCGGGTGATCAGCTCCAGATCGACCTTTTCTTCCGAGAGAGAGTTCACAAAATCCGTGAGCAGACGGGCCGGGATCGTCGTGGCACCCTCGCGCTCGACCTTGGCGGGGATCCAGCAATTGATCCCAATCTCCAGGTTGGTCGCGGAGAGCTTGAGCCGCGAGGCTTCGGTGGTAAGCAGGATATTGGAGAGCACCGGAAGCGTGCTGCGGGTGGCGACAGCGCGCCCGACTACCGACAACCCGCGGGCCAGATTGGCCTGCATACAGGAGACCTTCATTGTCTTTTCCTCCTCGTTAGCCTGACTCCGGCAGTATAAGCCGCACACTGCCAGGGGTCAACCGCTCACGGCGGCTACTTGAACACAAAAATCCCGTTAATGACAGGCCAAAAGCCGCCACAGGAGCGGCAGGTGACACCCCCCTGGATCACCTCCAGCGGTTCCTGACCGCAATCGGGACAGCCAAAGAGCGCCGCCCGATCCACGGGCGCATGACTGCCCTCTCCCTCCCTGCGTGCCTGCACGAATACACTGGGGCCGGGGGTGAAGGGAGCGGCAAGACGCTGCAAGGCCGCATCGGCGCCCACCAGGTAGCGCAGCGGCACATGTCGCTTGAGCAGGCCGGCGCGGAACAGCGAGACCGCCCGCCGATGTTCCACGTGAAACCCCGCCTCCTCCAGGCGCTGGTGCACCCAGTCTGGATGGAAATCAAAATGCAACTCGGCAAACTCGTGCGGCTCGGGGCTAAAGGGATTCACATCCCGCCCGATGGCATAGCGCATGATGTTCTTGAGATGCCGCTTGTTGGCGAACTCCATCACCAGTGTACTCTGCGGCGTCAAAATGCGCGCCAGCTGGGCCATGGCTGCCGGCACATCGGCGATGTGATGCAACACGCGCACCATCACGGCGGCATCCACGGCACCCGTGGCCAGAGGCATGCGATACAGATCGGCGGCAATGTAGGTAAAGCGTGTGTCTCCGAGCTGCTGGCGCGCATACTCGAGCTGCGACTGGGAATAGTCCACCAGGACAACCTCGCGGTACCCGCTGTACAGGTCCGCCAGGCGCCCGAAACCTGCGCCTATGTCGACGACGCGCTCGCCAGTGGGCGGCAGCATGGCCTGGATCGCCACGCGCTCTACCGCGTCCTCGTATTCGCGTCCCTGCCCCTGCCAAAAATCGGTGCGGTACGTCGACGCTTCATAGTCGATGATGCGCCGCTCGCCGCGCTCCTGGTCTGCCAAACCACACTCTCCCCATGTTCCACGTGAAACATCTGTTCGATGGGACGCCTACGCGCGACGGCCCGCTCACAACGCCATTCTAGCGGCCGCGGAGAACACTGTCAAAGCCTCGGCCGCCCAGGTCAGGCTGGCCCCTCCTCCTCGGGAGAGGTCACAACCTCCAGGTGGGGCAAGCCCTCGCGCAGCAGCAGCCGCAATTGCCTGGCGTTCCGCACGGCATAGTCCTGCGCGTTGTTATTGAATAGAACGTGTACAACGTCAGCAGCGGCTGCCAGTTCGCCCACCCGGGGCACCCACTCGCGCAGCTCATCCTCGTTGTACAGATAGTCAAAACGTTCGCCAGTCGTGTTCACACGAGCATACCACATGCGCCTGTTGCGCCCGTGAAAACGCACGATCGACAACGCCGGTAGCGTCACCTCAGCGACCGTGGGTACCGAACCCGAGCCGATCTGAGGCTCATCCACCACCGTCAGCCCGATGCCCGATTCGCGCAGCGCCGCAGTAACCCCGGCATAGCTCTCTGGCTCGTACCAGCTCCGGTGCCGGAACTCGACCGAGAGAAGATCCTCGGGATAAACATCACGCAGCGACCGCAGATAGTCCAGGTTCCGCTCTCCGGACATGTACCAGGGTGGGAACTGAAAGTGGAGCGCACCGAGCTTGTTCGCGTCTCGCAAGGGCTGCACCGACGCGCTAAACTGGCCGTGCACCTCGTCGGTGGGCGGGTTCTTGCGGTCATGAAAGGTCAGTTGCTTGAAGGCCTTGACGTCAAAGATAAAGCCTTCGGGCGTGCGCTCCGCCCACAGGCTAAAGTTGCGCACCGGCATCAGACGGTAGTAGGTGGAATCGATCTCCACCACGGGAAACCGCTGCGCATAGTAGGTGATCTGCTGGTTTGAGGGCAGACCCCCAGGGTAAAAGTTGGCGTGGTCCGACCAGTTGCAGGTGCCCACATAGATCCTGCTCACCTTGCCACTCCTCTCCTGGGGATGGGGCGCCTGACCGCAATTCTACCACACCCGGGCCCGAGCCGCCCCTGCGAGTCTGGCGCGTCAGCCGCATTTGACGCCCATGTGCAACAATGCTATTGTATCCACAATCTGTTCGGGAGTCGCAAATGCACGCCAGCTCCGTGAGGGCAAGAGAGCATACTGGCGACGGCCGTGGGGGCACCCCCAGAGCCGCTGGCTTTGCGGCTGGTAGCGCGTACATCGTCTACTATTACGCCCGCTCCATAGCGGGGAATAGCGCGCTGCACACCTGGGAGCCATAGTCGCCCTCCCAACAGACAAGCGGTCAGTCAAAGCGTGGAGCGCCAACTCCACGCTTTTCTTATTGGCCTGAAGGCAGAAAGGAGTGAGTAATGCCGGTTCGCGGAATCCGTGGCGCTACTACCGTCGATCTGAACACCGAGGAGGAAATCCTGGAGGCAACGCGCTCGCTGCTCGAGGAGATGGTCGCCGCCAACGGCGTCGACCCCGATGACCTGGCCGGCGCCTACTTTACCGTAACCGCCGACATCAACGCTGCGTTTCCAGCCAGGGCCGCTCGCCAGCTGGGATGGCTGCACGTGCCCATGCTCGACAGCCTGGAGATCCCGGTCCCGGGCAGCCTCCAGCGATGCATCCGCGTGCTTCTCTGGTGGAATACTGACCGTCTGCCGCAGCAGGTGCGCCACATCTATCAGCGCAAAGCGGCCAGCCTGCGCCCCGATCTCGCCACTACAGATGCCCACGTAAAGGAGCTCGATCAATGATCATCATCATGCGTAACCGCGCCCCACAGGAACAGATTCAGTCCGTTGTCGACAGGGTCAAACAGCTCGGTTTTCGCCCGCACATCTCGGCGGGAGAGGAAACCACCATCATCGGCGTCATCGGCGACGAGCGCCGCCTCGATGAGTCCGTGTTCGACCTGATGGATGGCGTCGACCGCGTTGTCCGCGTCCTCAAGCCGTTCAAGCTCCCGAGCCGCGATTTCCACCCGGATAACACCATCATCGAGGTGAATGGCACCCCCATCGGCGGCAATGCCGTGGTCGTCATCGCGGGTCCCTGCTCAGTGGAGAGTCGCGAGCAGGTCTTTGAAGCCGCCGAGATCGTCAAGAACAATGGCGGCACGATCTTTCGTGGCGGCGCCTTCAAGCCGCGCACCTCGCCCTACAGCTTCCGCGGGCTCGGGGAGAAAGGGTTGGCGCTGCTGGCCGAGGTCAAGTCCGTCTTTGGTCTCGCCATCATCACCGAGGTCATGTCACCCGAGCAGGTCCCAATGGTCGCCGGCGTCGCCGACATTCTGCAGGTCGGCACCCGCAATATGCAGAACTATGCCCTGCTCGATGCCGTCGGCCGCTCGGAGCGGCCCGTCATGCTCAAACGTGGTATGATGTCGACGATCGAGGAACTGCTCATGTCGGCCGAGTACATCATGTCCAACGGGAACGAGCAGGTGATGCTCTGCGAGCGCGGCATCCGAACTTTTGAGACAAGTACACGCAACACTTTGGACATCAGCGCAGTGCCCGTGCTCAAGGAACTCACCCACCTGCCGGTATTCATGGACCCCAGCCACGCCTCTGGCAAGGCCCGGTATGTCAACGCGCTGTCCCGAGCCTCTGTCGCCGCGGGCGCGGATGGCCTGCTGATCGAGATGCATCCCCATCCCGAGGTCGCACTCTCGGATGGTGCCCAGTCCATCGCGCCGGACACCTACTCGCAGCTGGTTAAAGATGTGCGGCAGGTGGCAGAGGCCGTGGGCCGGTCGCTCTAGTAACACCATGCAGCTTTCGGAAGCACGTGTTGCCATTATCGGACTCGGCCTCATGGGCGGCTCGCTGGCGGCGGCCTTGCGTACGCGCAACGCCTGCCGCGAGGTAGTCGGGATCGCCCGGCGGCAGAGCAGCCTGAATACGGCCCTTACGCTGCGGTTCGTCCACCGGGCCGTGACGGATATCCGTAGCGGTGTGGCCGACGCCGACCTGGTGCTGCTCTGCACGCCCGTGGGCGACATCCTGGACAAGGTGCGCACCATCGGGCCCTTTCTCAAGCCGGGGACGGTACTGCTGGACGTAGGCAGCACCAAGAGCGCCATCTGCAAGGCCATGGCGGACCTGCCCGACGGGGTTCAGCCGGTGGGCGGCCACCCCATGTGCGGCAAAGAGTCCTCCGGGCTCACCATGGCGGAACCCGATCTGTACCAGGACCATGTCTTTGTGCTCTGCCCGCTGGAACGCACATCCGCGGAGGCCCGGGCACTTGCCGAAAGTCTGGTGCGGGCTATCGGCGCACGCCCCACCTATCTGGAGCCCGAACGGCACGACCGGCTGGTGGCCGCCATCAGCCATCTGCCCGTCATGCTCGCCGTGACACTGGTCCAGGCTGCGGAGCAACTCGGTGAAGGCGATCCGCTGCTCTGGACGCTGGTAGCCGGTGGCTTTCGAGACACCAGCCGCGTCGCCGCGGGCAGTGTGCCCATGATGATGGATATCCTGTCCACCAATCGCATCCCGATCCTTGAGGCGTTGCAGCAGGCCCAGGCCGACCTGGCCACACTGACCGAGTGCCTGGCACAAAACGACATGCCCCGGATCAAACAGATGCTGGAGGCGGCCGCTGAACGCCGCCGGAGGCTTTAAGATGAACTTACACGTCAGACCCGGAAAGCCGCTCGCGGGCCGAGTGGCGGTCCCTGGAGACAAGTCGATCACCCATCGCGCGCTACTCCTCGGCGGGCTGGGGGACGGCGACTCGCGCATAGACGGTTTTTTGGACAGCGGGGATTGCCGCGCCACCGTAGGCTGCCTGGAGGCCCTGGGTATCGCCATCGAGCGCCCGACAGCCGATACCCTGATGGTCCACGGCAGAGGCTTGCACGGCTGGCGTCCGCCCCACGGGCCCCTGGACTGCATCCGCTCGGGCACCACCATGCGGCTGATGGCCGGCCTGCTGGCGGGCCAGCCCTTTGACAGCACGCTCACGGCCGAGGCACAGCTCCTGGCGCGGCCCATGGATCGTGTCATCGTGCCTCTGCGCGCTATGGGCGCCCGGATCACCGGTCGCGACCAGGACCGCTTTCCACCGCTGGATATCTCAGGGACGCC
>CAZYWU010000006.1:17556-20896 GCA_964651255.1 uncultured Anaerolineales bacterium | reverse complement strand
AACGCCGCCTTTAGCGCGCTCGGGATGGATTGGTGCTACCTGCCCTTCGCTGTGCCGCCCGAGCGCCTGCCCGACGCCGTCCGCGGCGTGCGGGCGCTGGGACTCGTGGGCGTGAACGCCACTGTGCCGCACAAACAGGCGCTCCTGTCCCTGGTGGACGTCCTCACGCCAGAGGCACAGGCCATCGGCGCCGTGAATATGCTCCTTCTGGGCGAACAGACCGTGGGCCACAACACAGATGCCGCCGGATTTATGCGCGCCCTGAGAGAGACGGGGTTCGCGCCCGAGAGCCGGCACGTGCTGATGCTCGGCGCGGGCGGGGCGGCCCGGGCGGTCGCTTACGCCTTGCTCGCCGCGGGAGCAACGTTGACCATCCTGAACCGCACGGAGGAGCGCGCTGTGGCGCTGGCCCAGGACCTGAAAACAGTCGTCGCGGGCGCCATCGTGGAGGCCGGCAGCCTGGAGCCCGCTGTGCTCTCTGCCCGCACTCCTCAGGCGGAGTTGATAGTGAACACCACGGTCGTCGGCATGTCGCCGCAGGACGACGGCTGCCCCTGGCCTGCCGGCGTGCCCTATCCCGCCGGCGTGCCGCTCTTTGACCTGATCTATACGCCGCCCCAGACGCGCCTGATGGCCCTGGCCAGGCAGAGCGGCGCGCGCGCCACCAACGGGCTGACCATGCTGGTGCATCAGGGAGCGGAGGCCTTTCGGCTCTGGACCGGCGTCGAACCGCCTGTGGATATCATGCTGCGGGCATGCCTGCACGCCCTGGGGAGGTCATGACTATGTTGCGAATGATAACGGCCGGGGAATCGCACGGCTCGGCCCTGATCAGCCTGCTCGAGGGCCTGCCCGCCGGGCTGGCCATCGACACCCAGGCCATAGACCATGAGCTGAGGCGCAGGCAATCCGGGTACGGGCGGGGCGCACGTCAGCAGATCGAGTCCGACCGGGCACAGATCCTGAGCGGGGTCGTCCAGGGCGTCACCATTGGCGCACCGCTGGCCATGTTGATCCCCAACAAGGATTATGAGAACTGGCGCGAGCGCACCGTGCCCGCGTGGACCCGTCCACGGCCGGGACACGCCGATCTGCCTGGCGCCATCAAGTACGGCATCGACGATATGCGCCTCATCGCCGAGCGGGCCAGCGCGCGTGAGACCGCGGCCCGGGTGGCGGCCGGCGCGGTAGCCCGGTTGCTCCTGAAGGCCGCCGATATCCACATCGGGTCCTATGTGCAGGCCATCGGCGCCGCCGGCATGCCCGCAACGCAGGGCGATTTGCGCGACCTGTGCGAGCGCGCCCTGGCGTCAGACGTGGCCTGCCCGGACAGTGAGACAGCCGCCGCGATGCGCGCAGCGATTGACGCCGCCCACGAGGCGGGGGACTCGCTGGGCGGGATCATCGTTGTGGGCGCCTGGGGCCTGCTGCCCGGTCTGGGCACCCATGTGTCCTGGGACCGGCGCCTGGACGGCCGGCTAGCGCAGGCACTGATGAGCATCCAGGCGGTCAAGGGCGTCGAGATCGGGCCCGCCTTTGAGAATGCGCAGCTCCCAGGCACACAGGTCCACGATGCGCTGTACGCGGGCGCGACGCGCCGCAGCAACCGCGCCGGCGGCCTGGAGGGCGGCATGACCAATGGGGAGCCGCTCTGGATTCGCATCGCTATGAAGCCGATACCCACCACGGCATCGCCCATTGCGACCATAGATCGCAAGACACAAGAGGAAACAACCACACAATACCAGCGTTCGGATGTGTGCGCCGTGCCCGCCGCGGCCGTGGTGGCCGAGGCCATGACAGCCCTGGTGCTGGCGGATGCCCTGCTCGAGCGCTATGGCGGCGACAACATGGCTACCTTGATCAGGAGGGTACGGGATGACCGGCACGGATAATCTGATCCTCACCGGCTTTATGGGCACGGGCAAGACCAGCGTCGCGCAGAGGGTCGCCGAGAGGCTAGGACGCCCCTTTGTGGACATGGACGACGAGATCGTGGAGCGGGCGGGGCAGACTATCCCCGAAATCTTTGCGCAACTGGGCGAGGGCGCCTTTCGCGCGATCGAGAGCGGCCTCTGCGTGGACCTGAGCCAGCGCTCGGGACTGGTCATTGCCACCGGCGGCGGGTGCCTGGTGAATGGCACCAATCGCGAGATCCTATCCGGCAGCGGACTGGTGATCTGCCTCGACTGCCAGCCAGAGGGGATCGTCAAGCGCCTGGAGGGCAGCAGCCATCGCCCCATGCTCTACGGAGGCACGCCAGAGGCGCGCGTGCAAGCTCTGCTGGCAGAACGCCGTCAGGCCTATGCCGCGATCCCCTACCACATAGACACTACCCATCGCAGTATCGACCAGGTGGTGGAGTGCGTCCTAGCGCTCTACCGGTCCGAACCCCGCAGGATGCTGGTGAACACGCCGACCGGCGCCTATCCCATCCATCTGATGCCTGGCGGGTTGCGTCTGCTGGGCGACCTGCTGAGTACACAGCCGGTCTCCACCGATCTCGTCGTGGTGAGCGATGAGCACGTTTGGCCCCACTGGGGCACGCCGCTGATGGAGGGACTGGCGCGGACGAAATACCGGGCAACGCCAGTTATCCTGCCCCCCGGCGAGCAGCATAAACGACTCAGCACGGTGAGCGCGCTCTACGATCGGTTTCTCGAAGCGGGACTGGACCGCAGCGGTGCCGTGATCGCTCTCGGCGGCGGCGTGATCACCGACATGGCCGGGTTTGCCGCTGCCACCTTTATGCGGGGGGTTCCCCTGGTGCAGGTGCCCACCACACTGCTGGGGATGATCGACGCCAGCGTAGGCGGCAAGGTGGCCGTGGACCTGCCCCAGGGCAAGAACCTGGTGGGCGCCTTTATCGAGCCCCTCCTCGTGCTTGTGGACCCCGATATACTGCAGACCCTGCCCGAGACCGAGGTGCGCGCCGGCCTGGCGGAGATCATCAAGGCGGGCGTGATCGGCGACCCCGCGCTGTTCGCCCGGCTTGAGCATGCCAGCGTGCGCCCCCCTCTCCAGGATCTCATCGGGCCTGCCCTGCAGGTCAAGATCGATGTGGTGGAAGAGGATCCCTACGAGCGGGGCAGGCGCGCCGTGCTGAACCTGGGCCACACCTTTGCCCACGCCTATGAGGTGCTGGAGCACTATCAACTGCACCACGGGCTCGCGGTGAGTATCGGGATGGTGCGCGCAGCGTTGCTCGCGGAGAGCCGTGGCCTCTGCACAGCCGAAACGCGGCAGCGCATCGTGGACGCCCTGCGCGCCCACGGGCTCCCCGTCGATCCGCCGCCCCATGACCCGGCGCAGGTCTATGAGGCGATGTTCATGGATAAGA
>CAZYWU010000006.1:4739-17456 GCA_964651255.1 uncultured Anaerolineales bacterium | reverse complement strand
TGGATGATGTGTCCGCCGGCGAGGTGATCGAGGCATTGCAGAGGGAGACGCCATGACAACAAGGATGCTGGTACTGCATGGACCGAACCTGAACCTGCTCGGACAGAGGGAGCCGGAGATCTATGGCAGCCTGACGCTGGACGATATCAACAAGCGCCTGCAGCAATGGGCGGGCGCACACGACGTCGACCTGTACATCTCCCAGTCCAACCATGAGGGTGTGCTGATCGATGCGATTCAGGAGGCCGCCGGTTGGGCAGAGGGGATCGTCATCAATCCGGGCGCCTACACGCACTATTCGTATGCCCTGCGCGATGCCATCGCCAGCGTGCCCGTTCCGGCGATCGAGGTGCACCTGTCCAACATCCACGCCCGGGAGGCTTTCCGGCACACATCGGTGACCGCGCCGGTATGCCGCGGCCAGATCGTCGGGCTGGGTTGGTATGGTTACATCCTGGCGCTTGAGGCGCTCTTGCGAGGGTGAGCCTGCGCTTCTGGGTCAGGTTCCCGCCTGACCCTCCAACGCGATATCCTGGCGCCAACATTCTTTGAGGGTGAACGGCGCGGCCCCGCGATAGGAAAACGGAGGGGACAGCATCCCCTCCGTTCAGCACGGGACACAGCTCCGCGGATCAGAGCCTGCGGCGCAGGAACGACGGGATATCGAGGTCCTTGTCGTCGAAATCAGGACGCACCTCGGGCGGGCGCACCACGGTGCGCGCGCCCCCCAGTTCCACCTGGCGGATCTTGGCCTTTTCGTCGAGATCAAAACCCGTGGCGATGAGGGTGATCTGAATCTGATCTTTCATCTGTTCGTCGATCACCGCGCCAAAGATGATGTTGGCATCAGGCGCCGCAGTCTGTCGGATCAGGTCCGCCGCCTGCGAGACCTCATACAGCGAGAGATCGGTGCCACCCTTGACGTTAAAGAGCACGCCCCGGGCGCCGCTCACGTTGATGTCCAGTAACGGGCTTGTGACCGCAGCCTCGGCAGCGGCCAGCGCACGTTCCTCACCGGCGGCCCGACCGATGGTCATCAGCGCCGCGCCACCGTCCTTCATCACCGCTTTGACATCAGCAAAGTCCGTGTTGATCAAGCCTGTCAGCGTGATCAGCTCAGAGATACCCTGGATACCCTGACGCAGGATATCGTCTGCGACCACAAAGGCCTGCTCCAGGGGCACCTGGCGGTCCACCAACTCCAGCAGCCGGTCGTTCTGTACGGCGATGAGTGTATCCACGCGCTCGTTCAGCCGCACAATACCCTCCTGGGCCGCCCGTGCGCGCCGCATACCCTCAAACCCAAAGGGGCGAGTCACCACGGCCACAGTCAGGGCGCCCTGTTCCCGGGCGATCTCGGCAATCAGGGGCGACGCACCTGTTCCCGTACCTCCGCCCATGCCCGCCGTCACAAAGACCATGTCGGCGCCACTGAGCACCGAGACCAGCTCCTCCCGGGACTCCTCCGCGGCCTTTTGCCCCACGGCCGGATCCCCGCCGGAGCCCAACCCGCGTGTCATCTGGTTTCCGATCCGCACACGGATATCGGCGTTGGACTGAGCCAGCGCCTGTGCGTCGGTATTCACTGCGATGAAATCGACGCCGGTAAGCCCCGCCTCAATCATACGATTGACAGCATTAGAACCTCCGCCGCCGACGCCTACCACCTTGATAACCGCTTCCCTGCCCAGCGTATCCATTACATTATCCAAGGAATACCTCCCACAGACGGGTTCAGCATGTCCGCATTCTAGCCGCTAGAGTGCATTGTGCAAGCGCGTGACCCGCCGCACATGGCGGCCTGCCAGACGGACATCGGGTGAAACAGACTAGCGCCGCAGCCGCGTCGGCACGTCCAGATCTCTCGGATCGAAGGGTCGATGATCCAGATCCACCTCGATGGGCGAGTCCCGCAGGGGAGGCATGTTCCCCTGCGGATTGCCGTTGGCATCCAGCCGGTACCCGGTAGCGATCACCGTGATCACGATCTCGTCGCCCAGTTCTTTGTTGTCGATGTAGCCAAAGATGATGTTGGCATCCGGTGACGCCATGCGCGTGACGATTTCCGCCGCAGTGTTCACCTCGCCCAGAGACAGGTTGCCGCCCTCGATGTTCAGGAGCAGCCCGGTCGCCCCCTCCAGTGTAATATCCAGCAGCGGGCTGAAGGTGGCCTGCTGCGCGGCCACCGCCGCACGATCATCTCCCGTGGCCCGCGTGACATTGACCATGGTACGCCCGCCGCCCGTAAGAATGGCGGTCACATCCCGCAGGTCAACGTTGATCACTCCAACCTTGAGCACAAAGTCGCAGACGGTCTGCACGGCCTGGTGGAGCATCTCGTCGGCGAGGACAAAGGCCTCGGTCAGCTTGAGATCGCGCACGTCCAGGCTGAGCAGGCGATCATTAGAAATGACGATCTCGGCATCGACATTCTGGACGAGCTCCTTGAGGCCTTCCTGCGCGATCCGCGACTTGCGCGCGCCCTCAAAGCCAAAAGGATGGGTGACGACGCCGACGGTGAGGATACCCATGCGCTTGGCGATACGTGCGATCACTGGAGCGGCGCCTGTCCCCGTGCCCCCGCCCAGCGTAGCGGCAATGAACACCATGTCCGTGTTCTTGAGCAGCGCCTCGATCTGCGGGGTAGCGGCTTCCGCGGCCTGCTTGCCCAGGGCCACATCGCCACCGGTGCTCAGTCCATGGGTGACGGTCTCACCGATCTGCAAACGCACCGGGGCACGCGTCCCCTTGAGCTCCTTGAGCGACGTGTTGATGGAGATAAAGTCGACACCCACAATGCCGGACTCGATCATCCGCTTGACGGCGTTCGAACCCCCGCCGCCGACACCGATCACCTTGATACGCTGCAGCCTCTCTGCGGTCGAAACTGGCAAGTCCATCTCGGCATCCCCCATCCACAGAATCGCTCTGCAGGCGCTCGCAACCGCGACCGCGACCGCGTGACGCTCACCCATCGCTGCGATGATGCTAACATACCATAAGACCAGTGTCAACGCACAATCAGGAGAGAACAGCGCACTGAACCCCTTGAACCACACGAATCTCTCATCGGCTACTTGACGACTACGTGGCGTAGGGCTATACTCTTTCTAGTAACATATTCGCTGGGGGAGCCCGCGTGGGCTGAGAGGATGGTTCGCCATCGACCCCTGTACCTGATCTGGGTTATGCCAGCGTAGGGAAGCATGATTCGCCATTCCAGCCGCCGGTCAGCCCGACCGGCGGCTGTCTCTATTTCTGGAGAGGTGCCGTGCAGACCATCCACAAGGTTGTCGTCGTGGTCAACGGGCGGTTCTCGCACGAGGAACGCCTCCTGCCGATCCTGAACAGCGCCGACTGCATCATCGCTGCCGATGGCGGCGCCAACTGGCTGGCACTGCATCAGCGTACACCAGACGGCATCGTCGGCGATATGGACTCGATAGACCCGGCCTTGCTCGCGCATCTGGAGGAAGCAGGCTGCCAGGTCCAGCGTCACCCCGCCCATAAAGATGAAACCGACGCCGAGTTGGCGCTGGCCGCAGCAGCTGCGCTAGGGCCGGCCGAGATCGTCATCCTGGGCGCGCTGGGGGGGCGCATCGACCACACGCTGGCTAACCTGTCGCTGCTGAGCATGCCCGTGCTGCACGGGATTGCGGTGTCTGTATTCGACGGGCAGTCCGCGCTCTGGCTGGCCACCGGCCGCACAGAGGTCCACGGCAACCCCGGCGATGTGGTGAGCCTGATTCCCTGGGGCGGCGATGCCTGCGCCATCCACACCGAGGGGCTGGCCTACCCGCTGCGAGGAGAGACACTGCCCTTTGGGCCGTCGCGGGGGATCAGCAACATGTTGCTTGGTCCCTGCGCTAGCGTAACCCTGGGCTCCGGGCAGTTACTGGTCGTGCACACGCCGTTGGAGCACCTGGAGGATGCGCCGTGACGTCATCATCTCGCACCAACCCCTTCCGGGATACACGGGTTGCGCAGGAGTACGATCCATGGTACGCCGATCCCCTCGGGGCCACCGTCGATCGCCTGCAAAAGGCTCTGGTACTCCGGATGGCCCGGCCTCGCGCGGGCGAACGCGCGCTGGATGTGGGCACCGGCACCGGCAACTATGCGTGTGCCCTGGCGAGGCTCGGGCTGCGCGTCACGGGGATCGATGCCTCAGAGGCGATGTTGTCGGTGGCCCGCGCCAAGCCAGAGCCAGTGACGTGGCAGCAGGGCAGCGCCGAGGAGCTGCCTTACCAGGACGCCAGTTTCCATCTGGTGATCTCGGTAACCGCCCTGGAGTTCTTTGCATATCCGGAGCGCGCCATCGGCGAGATGGTGCGGGTGCTGGCGCCCGGGGGCAGGCTGGTGGTGGGCACGCTCAATGCCCGGGGGCCGTGGGGCGAGATGTATGCCAGCGCGGGCAAGGACCCGGCGTCGCCTTTCCACCACGCCCGGCTATATACCTCTCAGGAATTGGTGGCCTTACTCGCGCCCTACGGTCCGGTGCGATGGAGTAGCGCCGTCTTTGTGCCCCCCACAGGCAGAGGGCTGGCGTTCGTGGGCATTCGCGAGCGCTACGGGCAGGCCCTGCAGCGCGACCGTGGGGCACTACTGGTAGGGAGGACAGATAAGTGATCAGCATCAGCGCTCAAATCAGCCTGTATCCGCTTGGCTCCGGTGATCTCGCTCCTGCGATTGAGTCCTTTATCGAGACCCTTGAGGCGCACGGCCTGTCGTGTGAGGTGGGTACCATGAGCACCGTCGTCTGGGGAGATGACGAGATCGTCTTTGCGGCACTGCGCGAGGCCTACCAGCACGTCGCTGAACGGGGGCCGGCCGTGCTGCAGGTGACCCTGTCTAACGCCTGCCCGCTGCCCTCCTCGCATAGCGTGATGCAGGGAGACCCCGGATGAGCCGCATCGCGTGGCGGCGCATCTGGCCGCCCCTGGCGCTCTGTCTGTCCCTGCTGGTGCTCTGGCAGATGGCCGCCATCGTGCTAGACATCCAGGAGTGGCTGCTTCCGAGCCCCTTGCAGATCATCCGTGCCGGCTGGGAGGCGCGCCCTCTGCTGTGGCCTCACGTCTGGCAGACAACGCGAGAGACGCTGATCGGCTTTGGCCTCGCCCTGGCCATGGGCCTCGGGCTTGGGATGCTCATCGACTATTCCAACACGGTCCGCGCGGCGCTCTATCCCCTGCTCGTTCTGTCGCAGACCATTCCGGTGGTGGCGATCGCGCCGCTATTGGTGATCTGGTTTGGCTATACCATTCTGCCCAAAGTCATTGTGGTGGGACTGGTGTGCTTTTTCCCCATCGTGGTCAACACTGCTGACGGGCTGCGCGGCGCGGAACCGGAACAGATCGCTTTATTGCGCACTATGGGCGCCTCGCGCAAGGATGTGTTTCTCAAGATCCGGCTGCCGGGGGCGCTGCCGGCAGTATTTACCGGGATCAAGATCGGCATTACCTACAGCGTCGTGGGCGCGATTATGGGGGAATGGGTGGGCGCCAGCCAGGGACTGGGGGTCTTTATGCTGCGCGCCACCAACTCCTTCCGAACCGACTGGGTGTTCGTCAGTATCATTGTAACCGCGGCGCTGAGCCTCCTGCTCTTTGGTGCCGTGACCTTGCTGGAACGTACCGCACTGCACTGGTATCATGCATCTCGGAGGACAGAACAATGGGAAGAACTACACTGAACCGTAAATTCAACCGCACTGCAACAATAGGAATCATCGTGGTGGCGCTCGCACTCGTCATCTCAGGCTGTGCCCGCGAGAGCACCCTGGAGCCAGCCACGCTGTCACTGGACTGGGTGCCAAACACAAACCATACGGGCCTCTATGTGGCCCTGGACAAGGGGTGGTACGCCGAAGAGGGCATCGATCTCGAGATCCAGATTCCTTCTGACCCCTCCGCCGCGCTCAAACAGGTGGGGGCCGGGAACACCGAGTTCGGCGTAAGCTTTCAGGAAGAGGTGACCATCGCCCGCAGCAGCGGTATCCCGATCGTGTCCATCGCAGCTGTGATCCAGCACAACACCTCGGCCTTTGCCGCGCTGGCCTCCAGCGGCATCACCAGACCTCGCGATTTCGAGGGGCACACCTACGCTTCCTACGGCCTGCCCATCGAGCCCGCGATCCTGAGCAGCCTGATGGCCTGCGATGGAGGTGATGCCAGCCGTGTCGAATTCGTGGATGTCGGCTTTGATGCCTTCCCCGCGTTGCTGGGCGGCCAGGTCGACCTGGCGTGGATATTTATGGGCTGGGATGGTGTGCAGGCTGAACTGAAGGGTGTCGACCTGGCAGTCTTTCCGCTCGCCGGTTCCTGCGTCCCGGACTATTACACGCCGGTGCTCATCACCGGCGAGTCCACCCTGGCGAATCAGGCGGACCTCACCCGCCGGTTCTTGCGCGCCACAGCTCGCGGCTATGAGTATGCCATCGAAAATCCGGCAGAAGCAGCCGAGATCCTGCTCAAATACTCGCCCGAGAGCGATCCCGAGTTGGTGCGAGCCAGTCAGGCCTATCTGAGCCCGCGCTACCAGGATGACGCCGCAGAATGGGGATTGCAGGAGCGGTCTGTCTGGACCGGCCTGAGCGACTGGATGGCGGAAAACGACATCATCCCGGAACCGATCGACGTGGACGCCGCCTTTACCAATGAATACCTTCCCTGATGTGAGCGAGCAACAGCCCCCCGTCATCAGTGTGCGGGAGGTCAGCAAGGCCTTCCAGGTGGACGGCCGCATCGTTGCTGCACTGAACGGGGTGAGCATCCACGCCTGTGAGCGAGAGTTTGTGACGCTCATCGGCCCGAGCGGCTGCGGCAAGAGCACGCTCTTGAATCTGATCGCTGGGCTGATGGACCCCGACATGGGGGAGATCGCCCTGCGCGGCGACGCCGCTATCCGCAGGCTGGGCCAGGTGGGCTATATGCCGCAGCGCGACGGCTTGCTGCCCTGGCGGCGCCTGCTGGAGAACCTGACGCTGGGCCCGGAGGTGATGGGGCGCGATCTGGCTGCCGCCCGCGAGGAGGCACGCGCGCTCATGCCTCTCTTTGGACTGGAGGGCTTTGAGCGCAGCTACCCCCACGAGCTGTCGGGCGGGATGCGCCAGCGGGCGGCGCTCCTGCGCACGCTTCTCTGCGAACAGCCGGTCGTGCTGCTGGATGAGCCCCTCGGCGCCCTGGACGCCCTCACACGGCGTACCATGCGCGATTGGCTGTTGCAGATCTGGGAGCGCTTTGAGCGCACGATGCTCTTTGTCACCCACGATGTAGATGAGGCCGTACTGCTCTCGGATCGGATCTATATCATGACGCCCCGCCCGGGCCGCATCGCAAGAGAGCTGGCCGTCGAACTGGCCCGGCCGCGCACCGAAGCCATGATCGTCGAGCCAGCCTTTGTGGCCTGCCGAGCGGCGATCCTGCACACCCTGGAGGCGCAACATGTGTAAGCGCCGCGTGACCATCAGCAAGCTCGATCATCTCGGCAAACGACTGATCAGTTACCCGGGCCAGATCGTTCTGGAAGATAGGGAAATGGTGGCGGCGCGCTGTCTGTGGACGCTGCCGAAAACCGTCGACCTGGGCCCGTTCACCATCGCCCCGGGTGACATTCTGGTCGAGTACTATTTCGCGAGCCAACCGTTCAACATCTTTGCGATCTATGCCCCGGAGGAGGAACTCAAGGGGTGGTACTGCAACGTCCTGGAGCACACCCTGATTGCACCCGACACGATCGACTGGGCCGATCTGGCGCTGGACCTGGTGGTAACACCGGACGGACAGCAGACGGTCCTGGACGAGGACGAGTTTGAGGCGCTTGATCCATCGCCAGAACAGCGCGCTCGAGCCAGTTTGGCATTGAACACTTTGAACGAGTGGGTGCAGCAACGTCGGGCACCCTTCTCGGACGTTGATGCCGCGCCCCGGTCGCGCAAAGCGTAGACTTGGCAACGCCCATGCGCTACAATCCGCTCCAGATCAGAGACGGCTGTGAGGCAATGCAGTGGATGACCCGCTGACGCAGTCCCGCTACGCACTGGTGATCCGGATACCCCGGGCGATCGAGGTGCAGATCGAGGACACCTTTCTCGCCCTGGTCGGGATCACGCGACCCATCATGGGTTTCCACATTACGCTGGTCGGGCCATTCCTGTGGAAGGGCGACGCCAATAGCGCTGTGCTTGATCAGCTGGCGCAGAGCGTCCAGAACTATGAGCCCTTTCAGGTCACCATCGGTGGTTCCGGGGCGTTTGTTGGCGAGGATGCCAACGCGGTCTATATCGCCGTCGAACAGTCCCCGGCGCTGCGCGAACTGCAGGCCCGCGCGCACTGGTTGCTGCGCCCGCACATCGTCCTGCAGCGGGAGATCCCTCCAGAAGAATACATTCCCCATGTCACACTCGGACTGGGCCTGACTCCAGAAGAGCGTGACCGCGCCCTTGTGGCACTGGCGGACCGGCCGATCACCGCAACGCTCGAGGTCGCCGAGTTGCACCTGGTTGAAGAGACAGCTCAATCGCCCTGGCGCGCCGTCCGCTCCTTTCCCCTGGCAGGTCAGCTGCCCGCCGAACCGCACCGTATCCACGACGAGTAGGCGCCGCACCTCACCCCTCACCGGATTGCCTTGCGTCTGCTGCGGGTGTAAACTCACGCCATGATACCGCATGGCCGCCAGGAGCTGCCATGGGCGCATATGGTGTGTGACATACTCTGGCTCGGCAGGAGGCAGCATGGTAGCTTCGGTCCTCATCCGGGAGGCCAAAACGCGCGCGGATATCAAGACAGTCGCCATGTTTCCTCTGGCCCTCTACCGCGGCGATCCCTATTACGTGCCGCCCTTGATTACCGACCGCGTTAAGCATCTCGACCCCGAGCACAACCCTTACTTTGAGCATGCCGAGATGCAGCTCTTTATCGCGGAGCGCAACGGTGCGGTGGTGGGCACGATCGCTGCCATCACCGATCAGCTGCACGAGGAGACGTGGGACGAACATGTTGGGTTCTTTGGCGTCTTTGAGACCATTGAGGATTATGATGTCACCAAAGCGCTGCTGGACGCTGCGGGCGGATGGTTGGCCGACCATGGCTGCCGCATCATGCGCGGTCCGATGAATCTCAACATCAACGACGAGTGCGGCATGTTGATCGACGGCTTTGATGGCGCCCCTGTGATCATGATGCCATACAACAAGCGCTACTATCCTGCCTTCCTGGAGCGCTATGGCTTTGTCAAAGCCAAGGATCTGTACGCCTTTGAGGTGGAGCTATACGAGTTTGGGCCGAAGGTAGAGGGACTCCCGGCGCGGCTGTCACGCTTTGCTGACATCGCCGAGCAGCGCTACCACGTGCGCGCGCGGCCCTTTGACATGAAGCACCTCGAGCGCGAGGCCGAGCTGATCAAGCTGATCTATCGTCAGGCCTGGGCCAAGAACTGGGGCGCTGTCCCGCTCACCGACAACGAGTTCGACTATCTGCTACGCCAGCTCAAGGGCGTTGTGGACGGTGAGCTCTCGTATCTCGCCTTTATTGGGGACGAGGTCGTCGGCGTCTTTCTGTCGCTCCCCGATGTGAACCAGATTCTGCCCTATGCCAAAGGGCGGTTGTTTCCCTTTGGCTGGGCCCAGTTGCTCCTCCACCAGAAAGAGATCGACACGTTGCGTGTGATGCTCATGGGCGTACTGGAAGAGCATCGGCTCAAGGGCATCGAGGCGTTGTTCTACAAGATGGCGAGCCAGGCCGCTTACGCCAAAGGGTATCGCCGGGCCGAGATGTCCTGGATCCTTGAGGATAACTACAAGGTCATCCGCGGCATCGAGGGGATGGGCGGAAAGGTCTACCGCACGTACCGTCTGTATGACAAAGCCCTGGCGCCCGCCCAAGCGTGATGGAGGGCCGTCCAGTCCGCATCGTCACTGACAGCGGTTCTGATCTTACTGGGGAGATTGCCGCAGCGCTGGAGAGCACTGTCGTTCCCCTGGCGCTGTTTGGCGACCAGGCCATCAAAGAGCTCGGCCTCACGCCAGATGCGTTCCGGGCCCTGCCGCGCGCAATCACGTCACCCCGGGCACATCCCGGCCCAGCCCTGGCGCCTTTTACCACGGGTTTCAGCGCCTCGTCCAGCAGGGCCACCACGTCGTCTGTGTGACGATCACCAGCCGCCATTCAGGGACCTCACCCTTCAGTCAGGCCAGCGCCGGCATCGACAACCTCGTCACCCTTCGCCCCGCCATCCAAGCCCGCTTCAGTCTGCGGCTGCCACACAAAAAAGAACCGCCGCTCAAAACGCCTCAGCAACTTGAGCACCGGCCGGGCCATGAGCCAGGTGAGCAGGGCGTTGCCTATTGCCCTGCCCAGGTCCCACCAGAAGGACGTGGTCAGATAAAAGACGCCATACCTCTTGAGCGCCTCCAGGATCCCCTGTCTCGGCTCCCAGTACATGGTCCCTGACTGAGGTTGCACGATAAAGGGCCAGAACCAGATGTTCATGATGGCCCCAAAGGCAAAGCCCCACAGCAGCGCCCAGATCGCCAGCAGCACGACCTCCAGGCGTGGCCAGCGGCTGAGATCCGGGATCCAGGCAGAGGTGAGGCCCACCCAGCCCAGAGCCATCATCTGGTAGGGCAGCCAGGGCCCGATGCCCCCGCCGATCAGCGCTGACGCCAGCAGCGAGAGCGCACCCAGCAAAAAACCAAAGGTGGCGCCGTAGGCATAGCCGCAGAGCACGGGCAGCGTGAATACCGCCGCAAAGCCCGCCGGGCCGGGCACAGCGCGCAGCACGGCATTGGTTGCGGTCAGTACTCCCAAAATCGCCACCATCCGTGCATTCATCGCGCCGGTGCCAAGCACCGCCAGAATCGCCCCCAGACAAAGGGCCACGATGGTGATAGTGAGCACTGGCGATTGGGACACGCCGGCGACACCCGCTGTGCTGCCCTGGGTCTCCACCAGGCCGCTGGCGATAAAGGGGTAGAGAAAGGCGATCACGCCCACCAGGCTCGCCAGCAGCAATATCAGATGTGCGGGGAGCGTCCGAGCACTCATCCCGCGCCTCCGGGCACGTCATCCGGCGTCAGCGTGCGCCCATCCTGGTACAGCAGACCGATCTGGCTGCAGTAGGCCGGGTGCGCAAACATCACCCGGCGCACGGAGCCGTCGGCGATGCACCGGCCATCCTCCATGAGGATCAGCCGGTCGGCGCACTGCGCCACCAGTTCGACATCATGCGTCGCCATGATCACCGTGCGGCCGGTGGCGCGTTCCGATGCCAGATACCGCATGAACGTCTCCTTCTGCGCCCGGTCTACACCGCGCGTCGGCTCGTCCAGCAGCACGATCTCCGGCTCCGCCGCGAGGATCGCGCCCAGTGCCACCCGCTGCCGCTCCCCCACTGAAAGATCGCGCGGATATTGCTCCGCGAGAGGCGCAATGCCCAGCGCTTCGAGCAAACCTTCGGGCAGATCGGGGGACAGGTTGTGGCTCCTTCGGGTGAACGCCAGCTCATCGCGGACGGTATCCGCAAACAGCAGGGCATTCGGGTTTTGCGGTACATACCCGATGATGCGGATCAGCTCCTCCAGCGTCACACTGCGCGTATCCTGCCCGCGCACCTGAACAGTGCCGGAGTCAGGATGCAGCAGTCCCACCATCTGCTTGAGCAACGTGGTCTTGCCCGAACCATTGCGCCCCATGATCGCCACCATCTCGCCTTGGCCAATCTCCAGCGTGATACCGTGCAGCGCAGCGCGCCCGCCATAGGCATACCCCAGATTCTCAACAGCCACCTGCACGGGATCCGGAGCTACCACACGCTGGCCCGGATCCCGCGTATCTGGCACGTACCCACCAGGGGGCACCCAAGATCTCGCCTCCTCGACGCTGAGGGGCAGGGGATGCCAGCCCAACCTCCTGGCCAGCGACACCAGAGGCGGAGCCTGATCGATGGCCTCCAGCATCTCACGGGGTGCACCGCTGCGCACGCTCCCATCACCCGCAAGGAAAATCAGCTGGTCCGCATGGGGCAGAATGCGCTCCAGACGGTGTTCAGAGAGCACAACGGTCAGGCCCTGCTCGCGGTTCAAGCGCCTCAGCAGCGCCAGCATCTGCTCGGCTCCCTCGGGGTCCAGCTGAGAGGTGGGCTCATCCAGCACCAGTACCTGTGGTTCCAGCGTCAGGGTCGAGGCAAGGGCGACGCGCTGCTTTTCACCTCCAGATAGCGTGCTGATGCGCCGGTGCCTCAGGTGAGACATCTCCAGGCGGTGCAACACTGCCTCGATGCGCTCCGCCATCGTGGCCCGGCTGATGCCGTGGTTCTCCATGGCAAAGGCCAGCTCCGCTTCTACGGTATCTACCACGAACTGGCTTTCGGGGTCCTGGAACACAAACCCTACGCTGGCGCTCATGCCGCGGGGACCGCGCCGTACCGGGTTGAGCCCGGCGACGCGAATATCGCCTGAGATCGTGCCGCCCGAGAAATGCGGCACCAGGCCGTTGAGGGCGCGCAGCAGGGTGGACTTGCCCGATCCCGAGGCCCCCACCACCAGCGCAAAGGCGCCCGCGGGGACATCCAGGTCCACATCGCGCAGCACAGGGCGCGCCGCGCCGGGATACGTGTAGGTGAGGCCCCGCAACGTGATCATCGACCTGTCTCCGAGCCCGCCAGGTCTAGACCCCGGTCCCCCTCGTGTGTTTCCGCGGGCTCGCCAGCCTGCACCACCAG
>CAZYWU010000006.1:2791-4639 GCA_964651255.1 uncultured Anaerolineales bacterium | reverse complement strand
CCGTCGCCGGTGCATAGGCCAACAGGGTGCGATCCCAGCGCGCTGCCACCAGCCCCGCTGCGAGGGCGGCCAGGCTGGCCACAGCGATGGCTGTATCCGTCACGTGCCAGCGCTGCCGCCAGTAGCGCGTGCGCCGCACATGCCGGCCCAGGTCCCAGAAGGCATAGAGCAGGATGCCTGCCGCCAGGATCAGCATCAGATCGCCGATGAAAGGCACCCAGGCCAGACGCAAGAGCAGGCCGAACAGCAGCAACAGCAGCCCGGCGGCCATCGCCGCACGCAAACCGCGCAGCCGCCGTGATGATAGTCCGGTCAGCTCACCGCTCAGTCCACGAGACTCCATCGATTCCGACAGCTGCACCGCGTGCTCAAAGGCGGTCGTCAACAGGGGCATGGCCAGTGGCAGCGTATCCCGCCAGCCGCGAAAGCGGTGGCCGCGGATGCGCTGCGCCTCGCGAATCTCCCGGGCGCTCGCGAGCATCTGGGGGACAAAGGTGAGCGCAATCGTCGTGACGACACCGGCCTGCGTGAGAAAGGCAGGCGCGGCACGCATCAGCTGCGCAGCATCTACCGCAAGGTTGAAGGCAGCAAAGATAAAGAGCAACGCCCAGAGCGCATAGCCTGAGGCGGCGCCAGCCAGCACGGACTCCAGGGTGATCGGACCGCCGACCAAAGGCCAGTTAGCGGGCAATGAAAAGAGCACCACACGGCCCTGATGGTTCATGAGCGCATTGAAAGGGATGGTCACCAGCCAGATGACCAGCCCAAGCCGCAGTAGTCCTCGCCAGCTGCTCGCCATGGGCGTCTCTCTCGAGACACCCAGATAGACCAGCAGCGTCGCGAGCACGATGAGAGTCACATAGAGCGGATTTCGGGCGATCAGCGTCAGCACTGATGCCGAGAGCGCCCAGATAAGCCACGAGTAGGGATGGCGCATCAGCGATCAGAGCTCACGGCAACTGGATGACTAGGGCGAGGTACGGAAACGGACATGGGATTGAATCCCCCCTGCATAACTGACAAGGCGCCGCTACTATAGCGGCGCCCCTGTAGCCGGTCAAAACGATCTGGCCTTGAGTGTGCTCCTAAGTTTAGCGGGCGGAGATGTCGACGCGACGCAAGAGGTTGGCATTGGTGACCACCGATACTGAACTGAACGCCATTGCCAGCTCTGCCAACGCAGGATGCATCAACCCCAGCACCGCCAGCGGGATCATCACCACATTGTAAAAAAAGGCCCAAAAGAGGTTCTGCTTGATCCTGGCAAAGGTGGCGCGCCCGAGGCGCACCGCCCGCACCACCCCGCCGAGATCGCCGCTCAGCAGTGTGACATCAGCCGACTCGATGGCGATGTCGGTTCCCGTGCCGATGGCGATGCCCACATCGGCCTGCGTCAACGCCGGCGCGTCGTTGATGCCATCCCCAACCATGGCCACGGCACCGTAACGCTCCTGCAGGCGCATGATCTCGGCCACCTTGGCCTCCGGGAGCACGCCGGCGACGACGTGATCGATCCCCGCCTGCGCAGCGATCGCCTCCGCGGTATGCCGGTTATCGCCGGTGAGCATCGCAGTCTGGATACCCAGCGCTGCGAGACTGGCGATCGTCTTAGGGGACTCTTTGCGGATCGGGTCCGCCACGGCAAGCAAGCCGACGATCTCGCTGTCGCGAGCCACCAGGATGCTGGTGCGCGCCTGGCTCTCCAGGCGGGCCATGTCTTCCTTTACCGCGGAGACATCGATTCCGGCATCCTGCAGCAGGCGTCTGCTTCCCACCCGGACCTGGTCGCCGTCAATGGTCGCCACGATGCCCTGGCCACGCACGGCCTGAAAGCCGCTGGCCTCTGGC
>CAZYWU010000006.1:0-2691 GCA_964651255.1 uncultured Anaerolineales bacterium | reverse complement strand
AATGGTCGCCACGATGCCCTGGCCACGCACGGCCTGAAAGCCGCTGGCCTCTGGCAGCGTCAAGCCGCGCGCTGACGCCTGTCGAACCACCGCCTGGCCCAGCGGGTGTTCGCTGCCCTGCTCGGCAGCCGCTGCCAGCCGCAATACTTCTCTCTCATCGCCGCCCAGCGGAAGTATGTCCGTGACCTCGGGATGCCCTTCGGTCAGGGTTCCCGTTTTGTCGAACACCACCACGCGCACACCGTTCAACGCCTGAATGGCCGCACCATTGCGGATGAGGATGCCGTTCTGCGCCCCCATGCCGCTCCCCACCATGAGCGCGGTAGGAGTTGCGAGCCCGAGCGCGCAGGGACAGGCCACCACCAGCACCGATATAGTCGCTGCCAGCGCGAGCGTGAGCCCTGACGCCTCCGGATTCACCCACGGCAGATACGTCTGAGCCCAGATCAGGACGCTGCCCAGCGCATCCCCGCCCAGGAGCCAGAGCAGGGCGGTCAGCACCGCTACGCCGATTACCACGGGCACGAAAATTGCGGTCACCCGGTCGGCAAAGGCCTGGATGGGCACCCGCGTGCCCTGAGCCTCCTCCACCAGACGCACCACCTGCGAGAGAAAGGTGTCGGCGCCCACGCGGGTGGCCTGCGCCTTGAGCAGACCCCCTTGATTCACCGTGGCCCCGATCAGGGCATCGCCGGGGCGCTTTTGCACAGGCATGGACTCGCCGGTCGCCATGGATTCATCCACAGCGCTCTCGCCCTCCAGCAGCACCGCATCGGTGGGGATCTTTTCTCCGGGACGAATGACCAGCGTGTCCCCGACACGCACCTGTGCCAACGGCACCAGATACTCCTGCCCATCCACGAGCAGCGTGGCCTGCTTTGCCCCCAACTGCAGCAGCTTGCGGATCGCCTGCGAGGCGCGGCCTTTGGCGCTGGCTTCGACGTAACGGCCGGTCAGGTGGATCGCCATGATCATCGCGGCTACCCCACCATAGCTCGCCAGCGGCGTGAACAACGAAAGCGGGCCGCTCAACCAGGAGGCACTCGTACCCATGGCGATGAGCACATCCATGTTGGCGTTACCGTGACGCACCGCGTTCCAGGCCGACTTGAACGTCGGCCAGCCTGGCCAGAGCAGGACCGGCAGCGCCAACGCCGTGAGGGTGAGATCCATCACCGGCATACTGGCCCAGTGAACGCCGAACACCATCTCCAGCAGCATGAGCAGCACCAGCGGTCCGGTAAAGGCCCAGGCGATCCACATGCGGCGCCGTGCGCCCTCCATCTTTTGCGTCTCCAGATCGGGGGCCTCCGCCACCAGATCCGCCGACGTGTCCTGGAGCACCTCATAGCCCGCCGCTGAGACAGCCTCCTCAAAGGCGGCACGGGAAGCCACGCCCGGAAGGTACTGCACCACGGCCCGCTCGGTGGCCAGGTTCACAGTCACATCCACCACTCCTTCCACCCGCGAGAGTGCGCGCTCTACGTGTCGCACGCAGGCTGCGCAGGTCATCCCTCCGATGGGCAGGATGACACGTTCCACCGCGGCGTCATATCCCGCGTTCCGTATCCTGCCAATCAGCCCCGCAAGATCCACCTGCTGCGGATCAAAGGTCACCGACGCCTGCTCCGTGGCGATATTCACGCGCGCCGCCTCGACGCCCGCTGTCCTGCTGAGCGTTCGCTCCACAGTATTGGCGCAGCTGGCGCAGGTCATGCCCAACACATCGAGCTCTACGGTCTGCCGGTCCATCACTTACCTCCAGAGCGACGGTAATTGTCCTATCATCATTATACTATGTTTAGTTATTTTGTAAAGAACAGCCCGTGGGCCTACTATGGCAGGGGTGTATAGGAAAAGCCAGCGCCCTCTGTGCTCACGACGAATACAGGTGGCCCAGGGCAAGAGATGCAGGCGGGCAGCGCTTTGTGGCTAGTGCGAGGGTGACCAGCGCCGGTAGCGCAGCAGCGCCGCTACAGCGGGCCAGCCATCGCGCCAGGGGGAGAGCTTTTTGTCCTTGCGCGGCGCATAAGAGATGGGAACCTCGGCGATCGGATACCCCAGGCGCGCGATTTTGGTCGTGATCTCGGGCTCGAGGTCGAACCGGTTGCACTCGAGATCCAGCCGCGTCGCGATAGACGTCAACATAACCTTGTAGCAGGTCTCCATGTCGTGCAGACGGGTGCCATAAAGCAGATTGGTGAGGGCGGTGAGGAACCGGTTGCCCCAACGGGTCGTGAACCGCTGCCCGGCAAGATCCCGCACGCCGTAGACAACGGCGGCATCGCCAGAGAGGATCGGGGCGAGCAGCTGCGGATACTCTTCGGGCGAGTACTCCAGGTCAGCGTCCTGGATGATGATGGCATCTCCCTGCGCCGCGGCAATGGCTGTGCGGATGGCGGCGCCCTTGCCCTGATTCACGCTGTGTCGAAACACCTTGAGGTCGGGCAGGTCGATGCGCTCGAGAATGCCGGCTGTGCCGTCGGTGGAGCAGTCGTCCACCACAATGATCTCTTTGTCTACGGGGACAGCATGCACGCGCCGAAGAATCGCCTCCAGGCCGGCTTGTTCGTTATACACGGGCATCAGCACAGAGAGTTTCATGGCGTCACCCTGGTGGCAGTGGCTATGCGGGCAGCAGCGGCAAGACCCCGGCAGTATACCGTGAGATCCCGTACTGCGCCAAGTACA
>CAZYWU010000005.1:95941-104540 GCA_964651255.1 uncultured Anaerolineales bacterium | reverse complement strand
TATACCGAGTGTACTGACCTCCTCGGGATGGCTCAAATAGCGTCCAACTGCAGGCGATCAGTGCAGCCAGCTGCTATGACGGCTTCTTTGCACCCCTCAGGATATTGCTCTTTTCCTCGCCGCGCCCCGGGGGGCCTCTGGACCGCCGACATTCCTGTCGGCTCGTCTTAATACCCCTCAGGGCATTGCTCTTTTCCTCGCCGCGCCCCGGGGGGGCCTCTGGACCGCCGACATTCCTGTCGGCTCGTCTTAACACCCCTAGGGGTATTGGTCTTTTCCTCACCGCGCCCCGGGGGGGGCCTCTGGACCGCCGACATTCGTGTCGGCTCGTCTTAATACCCCTCAGGGTATTGGTCGTTTCCTCATCCAAGGGACTCCAGTACCGCTGTGACGGGGAAAACTGGATCAAGTCTTAATACCCCTCAGGGTATTGGTCGTTTCCTCATGAAATAGAGAGCGTACGTGAGGCGTGCGGTACGGACGATGGGGTCTTAATACCCCTCAGGGTATTGGTCGTTTCCTCATGCGATATCAAACAGCGCGCTCACCCTTTCCATAGCCGCTACGTCTTAATACCCCTCAGGGTATTGGTCGTTTCCTCATCCACCTCTCTCTCGCCCGAGCGGGCCATCGAAATGCAAAAGGTCTTAATACCCCTCAGGGTATTGGTCGTTTCCTCATTGCGCAGCTTATGGCTGCGCTGGTGCTTCGAGCGGGCCACGGGTCTTAATACCCCTCAGGGTATTGGTCGTTTCCTCATCGGACCCTTACGGGTGGATTTACAAGACCTATGCTGAATGGGTCTTAATACCCCTCAGGGTATTGGTCGTTTCCTCATTGTGCGGGGGGAAACGGTGAGCGACGTGAAACTGTACCTGGGTCTTAATACCCCTCAGGGTATTGGTCGTTTCCTCATGAACTTGCGCCTGGTCAACAGCCCGAGCGGAGTGAACGTAACCAGTCTTAATACCCCTCAGGGTATTGGTCGTTTCCTCATCGTCATCGCTGTTTGCGCGCACGCTGAGGGTGTTCGTCTCGGTCTTAATACCCCTCAGGGTATTGGTCGTTTCCTCATGCGAATGTCCGAGGTGTTCGCCGGGGATCAGGACGCCAGGTCTTAATACCCCTCAGGGTATTGGTCGTTTCCTCATTGGCTGCTTATCGCGCGTACCTTGGCGCTCAGATTGGTCCGTCTTAATACCCCTCAGGGTATTGGTCGTTTCCTCATCCCGGATGGCGCCTCAGTATCTGCGCCCCACGGGCCTCATGCCAACGCCATCCTCGATCTCCGCGGGAGGGCCGGCGCCCCACACGGCCTCTGCTTTCGGGCACATCCTTCCCCCAGACAGCACCGGTCAAGCCACTCTCAGCCTCGCAGCGTACGACCTCTTTCAGGACCATCTTTCCGCCCCTGTTGCTGGAGTCGTACGCCGGAGCATGTCGCTGCCGGGTTCCTGCGACCTCAGATGATCAGCAGGTCCAGCTCGTCGGTGCGCTCGCCCTGGCCCAGCACAGCTGCTTTCTCCCGGCAGGTCGCGCACAGGCTATAGATGCGGACCGTGCCTTCCTCTTTCACCACCCTCTCCAGGCGCTGCCGCACCCGCTTCAGCTCGGCGTCGTCCAGCCATGCCTCGAAAACGCTGTACTGGACGCGCTCTCCGTACCCTTCGAGCATGCGGGCCACCTGCGTGCGGCGACGGTCATCGCTGATATCATAGGCGATCACGTAGAATGCGCGAGCCATAGCGCCTCCTAGCGGAACACGCAGCCGCGATAGCCCGGGTCGCCCTCGCGGACGCAGCGCGCGATCTCCTGCGCCTGCACGTGCAGGAATCGCCAGAGCGGCATGCGTTCCCGCAGGCGGGGATGCAGAATGGGCCGCATAAAGCGTTCGCGATAGGCGGCGATGTAGCGCTTCAAGGCCTCCTGTTCCATCACTACCGGGCGCTCGCCGGCTTCGCCCGGGCGGAAGCCCTCAGGCGTGATGACGCGATGCGCGCACACATGCAGCACCAGGCCGTCAATCACCGGACGGAACTCCTCAGTCATATCCAGCGCCAGCGACGGTCGGTTGTAGCTATCCTGGTGCAGAAAACCCGCATACGGGTCCAGCCCGGTGGCCTCCACCGCGCTCAAAGCCTGCTGCGACAGCAAAGTATATCCCAGAGACAGCATCGCATTGACCGGATCGCCTGGCGGTCGGCGCGTCCGCCGCACCATCTGCCATGGGTCCGGAAGCAGCGTGCGGTACCCGGCAAAGTAGAGCGCTGTCGCGCTCCCCTCCAGGCCGAGCAGGGCGTGCAGCGTGCGCGTATGCCCTGCTGATGCTTCCGCACGCGCCAGACCATCGATGGCATCGTCCAGGTCCGGCTTGCTCTGCCGGCGGTGGCGCTGCAGCAAGACTCTCAGGTTTCGCACTTTGGCCTTGACGATCTCCTGAGCTACCGCCAGGGCATAACCGGGTTCGTGCTGCCGGTCATACTGGGCGCGCCGCAGGGCTACGTGGGGCGTGCCATGGCCCGTCAGGCGACCGCAGTACGTGCCGTCCGTGTGCAGATACACCAGCGCGATGCCGAGCTTGAGCATGCGCTGCAGCGCAGGGGTGGTGATCTGGACGTTTCCCAGGACGACCACCTGCTCGACCTGGTTGATCGGGCACTCGGCCAGCGATTGGCCATCGCGTGAGATGACGAGCCGATTGTGGTCGACGGATACGTGGGCGCCCTGCTCGGTGAGCCAGACTTCTATGATACCCCCTATTCGCGCGCCCGCCGCGGCTCGACAGGCCGGGTCTGGCCCATGCCCATGGTCGTGTGGGCACCGAGCCCGGCATAAAAGCTGTAGGCGCTCAGCAGGCGCAGTACATTGGCCCAGTATCGGTCCGCGTTGAGCAGCGCATAGCCGCTGCTCCCCACAAACCCGATCTGGATGGCGTGCGGGCCCAGTTGCACCGGGCGCGTGCTCAGGCGGTACATGGAGAGGGCCACCATCTCCTCGGCATAGCGCCGCGTATCCGGGCTGAGGGCCACCGGCGCAAGGGCCTGCCAGCGCCCCAGCAGACTGCCATACACCAGGGAGGGCAAAGGCAGGGGCACGTTGGTGCCCTGGCTGCGAAAGGTGGTGGGGCTCGCATGCTGCAGGCGCAGCCGCGTGCCCGGAGGTCCGGGCGCGTGCAGGAACCGGTCGCACAGCGCCGTGTAGCTGTCGGTGCCAGCCCAGGGGTGCTTGTCCGGGTCCAGCGTCGCTCCGATGACACTCAGTTTCTGTCCGTCCACCTCTACCGTATCCGGCGGCTCTGCCCCGAGGGCGAGCAGGTGCGCGCTCACAGGCGTGGAGAGCCCGGTGAACCGCAGCCACACCGTCTCATCGGGCGAGAGCTCGCGCGCTGCGCCGACGCCGCGTGCCCCCACCACGTCAGAGCAAGTATAGGGCCGCGGCCCGGAGCCGTCGTGCAGCTCGGTGGCGAGCGCAGCATCCCGCTCCGCGATCAGCCTCAGCAGGAGAGCGTGCGCCGCACGGCCCAGGTGGCGCGGCATCAGCACCCGCTCGGGCACTTTCAGGGTCAGTACGAGGCTGGTCAGCATGGGGCCTTCCTTTCAGCGCGCGTTGCGGGCCTGGTCTCTGAGCTCCTGCAGGTCGAGCACTTCGGCGATCACAAAGCGGGGCGGCACCACGCCGGCCTCACGTTTCATTCGGACGATCGGGGCAAAGTAGCCCATCCGGCCGTGCAGCTCGGCAGTGATCGCCGCGGCAATTACATTGAGTGCCGGAGGTGCCAGCAGGATGGACTCAGTCTGCCACTCCTGTCGCGAAAGGCCGATGGCGTCGACGAGAGTCCTGATCTGTCCGGCCAGAGGTGCCTCGAGATCCAGATTGACGGGCACATCGATGACGCGCTCCACGGGCGCTCCCAGCATCCCCTCCAGTGCAGCGAGATTGTCCTGCGAGAGGGGGTGTCCCATGTTCACGAGGATCATCGCTCAGTGCTCCCGCGGTTGCCCGCGCTCGGGGGCAGCTCCAGGCATTCTATCTCTCTGACGATCGCCTCGATGCGCGCGATGAGCGCCTCGACGACCTTGATCTGTCCTCCGCCTCTGGTGGGGTCATCATTCACGTGCGCCAGGTCGTTGCGCAGATCGGCCAGCCTGCGCCAGAGATCGCCAACATTTACACTCTGTGGCACACCGGGCAGGCGCAGCGATGCGGCGTTGCCCGCGCGTCCAGCGGCATGGATTGACCCGAGCTCACACTCCACGGCGAGGCGTGCCTCGCGATTCATGAGCTGGCGCTCTCCTGTATGAACGAGCCGCCACGAGACGACCCACTCTCTGGCCAGCGTGATGGCCTGGAGATAGTGTGCGTGCTCGCAGTACCAGCGCACCAGGCGCCTTTGCCGCTCCAAGTTCTCCAGCGTGTGGGCCGGCTCGGTCGGCTCTGCCAGCGCCAGCCAGCGAAAGGTATCCTCAACCCGGCTAAGGAGCCCCGCCAGAGGCCTGGCACGTGGTGAGAGTGAGGCGGATTCGGAGAGGCGGCCTGCGAGGCGTTCAGCGGCGACCATGGCACTCTGCGGCCTGTTCAGAAGCAGGTTGGCGGAGACCTCGGTCAGGCTGTTGGCCAGGTTCGATGTCTCCACACCGCGTCGCCGCAGCGTCGGGTCAGCACGTTGCTCAAGATACGTAGGTCTGGTCTCCCGCAAGAGATCAGCCAGTCTGCGGGCGTCTCCCTGCGCAACAAACAGATCCGCAGCGGACGCCCAGCCGAGAAGCGCGAACATGGGGGTCAGGTCGAAAAGCGGCGTTCGCGGGGGAGTGTAGCTCTGATCCCTGGCTTCGTAGGCGCCGTACAGGATGCGGTCCACGACGATATTGCGTGAAGCCGCCAGAAAGGCTGTGGCCATGATGGCCACCATCGGCAGGATCCGATAACCGTGTGTCACATCCAACGCGATGTGCTCTCCGTCGGAAACACAGCCTTCCAGCGTCACATAGATCTCCCAAAGAGCTGCTTCGGATTCTCCCGTAGGAATTCTCAGCCAGTTCTGACGGTCGCTCCTTCCCAGAGCCGCTTCGAGCTTTTCTCGTTGCATCGCTTCAGCCTCGGCTGTCGCGAGCACGGTGACTGTGTCTGCGCCACAACAGTGACGGGTGGCTACAGACGCGTACGGGGTGGTCCAGGTCTGCTCCTCGCCATTCGCATCGAGCCAAAAGTACGTTGTCTCGCCGTAAGATGAGGTGCCGAGAAAGGTGATGAGGTGTGTCATGGTCTCCTGGTCCATCTCAGTAGAAACCAGCCCAGCGGTCCGAGCACCTCGCCATCGCTATCTCGTACCCACATGCGGCGTGTGCCCGGAAAAGGCGTCCCGGGGCGGGCACCGCGTCCGCCGCGCCGCAGATGGTAGCGTCGCGCGATCGTCTCGAACTCGTTGTCATCGCGCTGCAGCAGGGAGCCCAGCGTCTTGCTGTCCCAGCCCCCGCCCCAGCCCACCTGAACAAAGCAACGGTCGGGCTGTGTGTTGTCCCTGATCTGCTGGTAGAACTGCTCAAGCTTTTTTCTCTCGGTGTTCTGACTGCACCACGCCAGGCCTCGCTCAGCCAGGTTAGACGAGTGGCGGTTCACGAGCTGCGGCAGTGCTTCGACCCACGATCTTTTGCTTTCGAGATGGAGCCCTCGGCGTTGCGCCCACGTAGAGAAGAGAGCGGTGTCGATCTTGACGCGGGTGCGGAAGCTGGTGTTCGGACGGATAGCCTCGAGCTCAATCGGGGCCCCGGACGAGGCAGTGCCGGACCTGGCAAGTCCCGAAGGTTGGCTTCGCCCGCCGATCACCGAGGCATTCACAACCCTGAGAGCGGACGGGTCCACCGGCTCGCTGTCGCCGACGTGGAGAGCGCGCAACAGGTCATAGTTAGGCGATCCCTCTTTTCTGTCGGTTCCCTGACGCAGGAAAGCTTGCTCGATGCGCTCCGCCGCCCACGCTCCGCCGTGGACCAGGTCAGTGACCGTGATAGGGCGACCCTCATCCTGAACGGCACACCACAAGACCGCCGTTCGCAGCGCACCCTTGAGCGACGAACCGGGCAGAAAGGGCCGGTCTCGCGCATCTTTAACTTGTTCCTGCAGCTGGGCGCCTTCTCCCTGTGCCCGGGGTGCGCCACGGAGCACGTAGCGAAAGAGGGGGCTGCCCTCCACAAAGTCACCCCGCGAGAGCAGTGTCCCGGGTGCCACGCGCGCGGCGGTCTCGGCATGCCGCTCATCTTGGATCTTTTCCTCCAGCAGAGCGTCAAGGTCCAACCGCCAGGTGCTGTTGTTCTGGATAACATAGTCATAATCTGCCAGAAGTGTGGTGCCCGAGCCGATGTGTACTGGCGACACCGCGGTCGCTTCGACGTCGTAGATCACATAGTCAGGCATGAGATACCTCCAGGGGCACGGGAAAGCCCAGGCCGTAGCGCCAGACGGGGTGTCCCAGCTCTCCAACCGAGGGGCGAACGTCGGTCACATCGCCCATGCCGCCCGGGTCCACTGTGGTCAAAACACTTCCCTCCCGAATGAGCCATAGCCGGCGCCGGCGTTGCGCGGGCTGACCCGGGGAGCGCAGGTATCCTGCCACAGAGGAGAGGGCGTAGCGCACGTGTTCGCCCTCGACCGCGGCGGGGAGCTCGGCTGCGCGCGGATGGTACCGGCTCAGGGTGACCATCGGAGCGCCCCGCTGCGCGTCAGGCCACGTCTCATCGTTGCCGGCACGCCACTGGAACGCACCCAGCCCCGCCGACCGGTCTCCGCCCAGGCCAGAGTCACCAAGGATCGAGAGAGCGCGTTCGAGTCGGGCTCTCCAACTCAGCCCATCGCTTTCGTCTCGCCGCTTGCGCCAGGCCACGGGAAACCAGAGGCCACATCCATCGGCATAGGCGATACGCCCGGTGTAAAAGATCTCGCTCCCGCGCTGCATCCGGTCCACGGTGACGCGCGGCATCTGGTCGCTGTTGAACACACGCTGCCTCTCGAGGATAGACAATGGTCGTCGCTGCGGTCGTGACCGCCCAGGGGCCAGCTGCATAGAGGTCGGAAGCGCGTTCACTTCATCGAGTGTGAGCCAGAACGCCCCGCCCTGGAGCAACACGCCTCGCGTGTCGGGCGCAGTAGGATCATACGCCGCCAGAGAGCGGCCGTTGATGATCCCATCCCAGATCGCTTGAGAAACGTACGCTATTCTGCGCAGGCGCTTCATCTCATTAATACTCAACCCACGCTCACTCAAGTCGATCAGCGGCCGCGGATAGAACCTGACCTCGCCGGCGAAGGGCCACGCGGATCCGATCCAAAAGGGGGCGTCAAGCGGGTTGGCAAAGGCGGCCGACCATGTCTCCGCTCGTGAGCCGCCTTCCAGCGCGGATACGAACAACGCCGAGTACAGCGTATCCGATGGCGGTGTGGCCAGCGTGCTTTCCTGCTCAATGCCGCGGCCCCCGACATGCAGCGTGGTACGCAGCTCGAGGTAATACGGCGTCACTTGCACGGCTGCCTCCTATTCTACGGTAAAGATCCTGGCAAGGCGCTCGAGCAGATCGGCTTGCTGGGCACTCAGGGCAACAAGATCAGCAAGCGGCTCGACAAAGAGCCACACGGGCTCGGCCCCATAGTTCGAACTGTGCTTGTAGCCAATGTGAAGCTCAGTGAAATGCACCTGTCCGGATCCACGAGAGCCCAGACCCCCGAGGTAGTCATCCTCCAGCAGCCGCATCCCATCGAACACAGTGGCGAGCAGACGTACGTCCTCTTCCGGATCGCAGTCAGCGCCCGCATAGATAGAGTACACCATCATGCCAGGGGCGAACACGACGCCCGCCGGAACGCGCTCCATCTGGCGCGGTGTGGCCACCGAGGTCACACGATCGATGGCAACCTCGGTCTTGACCTCGGTAAAGGGCAAGTCCGTATGGGTCTCGTTCTGCAGCGTCGCTGCACTCTCCGGAGAGAGAAACGTGTCCCGCACGATGAGGCGCGTTGGCGTGTTGAATCCGACCTCCGCTGGCACACCATAGGTGCGACATACTGGACATGTTCTGTAGGCGTCGACGTCGTCGCAGGAGTGTATCTGAACCTGTGATATACGCCGGTTCTGTTCTGCACCCGTGTACTTTTCCGTCAGCGAGCGCATCTTGCCGCGCAGCGAGGACCCTGGCACGTAGGGCTGGCCGGTCAGTGGATTGCGGATCACCGTTTTGTCCACACCACCGATTTCGATTCCCGTCTCAGAGCCACCGATATGCAGCCCTGTGACGGTAAGCAGCGCGTACTCGATAAAGACTCGACCCTGTAGCTGCAGCGATGTTGGCATCACCTTCCTCCTATCTACCGCCATAGGCCTTGTGGTAGGCCAGAATGGCCTCAAAGAACTCGACAAAGCGCCGGAAGCGCACAGGGTCGCCCTGTACCAGGTCGATACACGGTGTCAGGATATCGACCAGTGCGCGGACACCCTGCCCGGACTCTTTCTTGGCGCGGTATGCCATCTTTGGCTTCAGCAGTATCAGTCTGCGGTGTGCTCGCTCCGGGTTGTGCTGCCACTCGGCCTCGATCTGCCGTACCTCGGTGAACAGCG
>CAZYWU010000005.1:86116-95841 GCA_964651255.1 uncultured Anaerolineales bacterium | reverse complement strand
CGCTCCGGGTTGTGCTGCCACTCGGCCTCGATCTGCCGTACCTCGGTGAACAGCGAGCGTATCTGGCTGGTGCTAAGCGGCTTGGAAAGCTCTCGTCCCAGACCTTCCGCCTTTTCCACGAGAGCCTGAGCATCACCGTCTACGATGATAGCCACTAGAGTGGGGTCCACTCGCGATGGACCCGCGGACGAGCCGGCGGGCGGACTGCTACTCTGCCGTGCAGTGCTACTCGAGATGCCACTGCGATCTGTCTGTCTTGGCCTGGACTGTGTCATTCTCTTGCTCCTTTCGGCATGCGGTTCAGCAGTTCGGCCCAGCGCGCGGCCAGGCCGATCCAGGATATGCTTCGATATCGATCCTCACGAAGGCCCCTGGACAGATCCTCAAGTTCTGTCGCTATCCCTTTGTGACGCTCGGCCATGCGTTTGAGGGCGTACTCCAGCCGCGGTATCCAGGGACCATAATAGCCTTGCGCAGCTCCATCAGCGGCGTACCTTGCAGCTTCCTGTGTGCTCTGCGTCATCACTGCATCATAGTCCGCCTCAGCCCGGATCAACAGGCGCAGGAGGCTGCGAGGCGCACTGGCGCTACTCACCATGTCACTGAGATTTGTCGCCAGCTCGGCCACCCTGTCGAACGTGTCCCATTTGACGGTTTTGCCCAGAAATGTAAAAGAGTCTTTGCCGGGCGACTGCTTTGCGGCTTCTTCTGCTGTACGTGCCTCCTCGGCAGCCCGGTAGAGCGGATAGTGCCCGTCGACAAGCACCAGGCCGCCGGAGATGTGGATGCGGTCATGTCGGCCTGTGTAGGCAGCGAATTCGGAGCTGACCTGCCGGGCAAGATCCACCATGGCATCCCAAGCTCCCACGAAGAACAGGTCATCACCGCCGGAGTAGATGCTGTATACCCGGTCCTGCCCATCCTTACCGTTCATTTTTCCAGCCAGCGTCTCAACATAGCCCTCAAAAAACAGGCTCATCGCCATGCTGAGCGTCGCGATTCTAGAGAGCGAGGCATCTCGGCCAAGGCCTTCCCGAAAGACATGTCCCAGATCGTCAACGTCCATCCGGAGTATGCCGAGACGGTCGATCCCCCGCGATGCCCGGGCCAACTCATCGTGCGAAGCAACTCTTCCGTCAGCCTCTGGTGTGACGCTCACAAAGAGCTTGCGGGGAAAAGCCCTGCCGGTAGCTCTCTCAGCCTGATCGAGGGCGTCGTCGGTCAGGGCGTAATAGGTAATCCCAGGTCGTGGATGCCTGGCATCTGGGGGAAGTGTGTTATGCAGAGTCACGCGCCTTCCCAGGGCAGCGAGGACATCTGACGCGCGTCCAGCGGCGTCGAGATCCCTGGCGTCTGGCTCAACTGACTCGATTTGCAGATATTGAGCATGCCTCAGATCATCCCCAAGACTCTCGAAGGAGAGGCACATCGGGCACTTGGCCCAGCCGTCATGGATGGAAGTGTCGGCGTGCTCACGATGGCACACCTGACATTCACGTTCACGATTTCCCTCATCGCGATCCGGCTGGAAGAGCAGTGCGTACATCTCTTCCTGAAGCTCACTGAACCGCCGATCCTTAACTGTGCGGAGGCCTCCCTCCATACGTTCCCAGGCCGTTGACAGGTTGCCGCCGAAAAAGTCCGCAGCGGCCAGAGGCTGCGCTGCCAATGCAAGATAGAGGTCTCCACCGTGATGGCGAAGCAGTATTCTGGACACTGCTCGCTGTATAGGCAGCAGACCGCGGTCAGCGCCGGGAGGGGCCAACAGGTAAAAGTGTCCTCCGCCTACATATATCAGGTTGCACGCAGGGAGGCCAAGCTCACGCAGTACATAGTCTGCCACAGCCTCAGTTAGCAGCTGCAGATAGAAGCTGCGTCCGCGCAACGCTGGCGTCGCACCACGCGGCGTAATGGTGTAGAGGAACTCCTGGATCCCAGAGACATCGCCCCCTACCAACACTGCGACCGTTTCAGCGTGTCGGTCGGGATGCTCCAGCATCTGGCGGTTCGTTGCATCATCCAGCGTTTCCAAACACGTGCTGAGAGCTGCTGTCATTCGACTGTGATCATAGAGGCTAACGTCAGGGATGGAGCGCCAGGCAGCCGATGGAATCGCCCAGGTATATCGCTGAAGCTGCTGAAGCAACACGCTGATGATGCCCTCGCCATGATCGGTGGCTGACAATGCCAGGGAAGCGGTGAATCTACTCCACAGGGCCTCATACTGATCATGCGAGTCGACGAGCTCGGCGCTTTGTTCAGCAAACAGGGTTTCACGATCGACACGCAAGGGCCTCAAGGGGAGATATTGCGCCTCTGATGGCGGCTCGCCACTATCACTGAACAGACGTCCGAAGATGGAGAGCAGCCTCTGCGGCTGGGCCTCGTCGGAGGGTACCCGTTCACCTGATGACAGCCTGTCAGCGAGCGCAACTACGCGCGCCATGCGTCCCGCCGCAGGATGCTCGGGCCGATGATGGTAGGTAATAGCCTGAAGGGCCTCCGCCCAGTCTCTGCCAAGGAGGTTTTCTGCGATCTCTCCGCTGAGAATCGCATGTTTGTAGCGATAATCCAGCTGGGCTTCCGCATCCCATGTCTGTGATGGGGAAATCCCAGCCCTTTGTGCGAACTTGCCGAGATCATGCAATAGTCCGGCCACGGCTGCGGTGATAGTTTCTTCTCTCAACGTCTACCAGCCTTTCTGTGGTCAATATACACCGATGCAGAACTGCAGGGGCTCTGGCATGCGTACGCAGCTGCCAACGGCTTGCCCTGCCTGGACCTCTGGATCACATCCTGACATATCGATGGATCGCGCACAAGGGAATGTGTCCCTGCCTCAGCCAGGATATCATCCCCAGGGCGTGTTGGAAGCAAAGCAATCTATGCAGCACGATGAGTGCGTGTCGGTCTATGCCATCTGACTCGCCTGCGGGTCGATAGTCGGCCACCTTTGAGTAGATACGCATCAGCTGGTTAGCGACTGTCTTGGGGGAGCGCCCGAGCCGGTGCACAATCCGTGCCTTCGAGAGACCCTCGCACACAAGCAACGCCACGATTGCCCTCTCAGCGTCGCTGAGGACTTTCGAAAGTCACCCATCGCTCCTTCTCACTATTCCTGAACAGAGCTGATCCCATGGTAAGCGCCTGCAGCGGATCGTCATAGCAAGGCACATCCATGACGGCCACGGGTTCGGTGCACCATCTCAGAAATGGGTTCGATACGAGAGCTGGGCGGTCTTCTAGACAAAGCAGCAGCCGTCGCTCCTCAGCAAGCGAGTCTGTGGAAAACAGATAGTAGAGCACATCATTGCGCTCAAACAGCATCTGGGCCACTGCAAGCCCATAGATGGCCATTATCTTGCGGCCGGCCGCGAGCGACAAGAGGACCTGACTTCCTTCGCTCTTGAGCCGCTTCACTAGAAAGAAAGGATCGCGGACGGTGGCCCCGGCCTGCTGCTCCGTGGTGATGTCTGTCAGGGGCGTATTTTCGGAGTGAAGCATATGAAGCTCGAGCGTGATGCTCGCGAGGGGGATCTGTGGAAAACGCCTCCTTCAGGGTCGATATTACTTCGCGGATAGCTGGTATTCGATCACCTGTATGCACGACGACGGCGAGGTCAGGCGGTAGCCCTCGAGAGAGGATGATCCGGAGCGCTATCGTGACTACTTGAGGCTCTGTGCCCATGGTAGCCAGAAAGACGGCAGGTCTCGCTACCAGCCCCTTTTCCCAGGTCATCGTGAGTTCCCCTGAACGTCGTCGATGCGGGCAAACGATTAGTCGGCGTCCAGACGAATCATAGAATCCACGAAGGCGCTGTCAAGGCGCCGTGGCCCTCCAGTCCACAGCATGGGGGGCCGCCGGGTAGGCGCTCGAACGGGGTTAGTTGCACCAGCGCACGGATCGCCAGCGAGGTGTGCCGACCAAACTGGACGATGTGCCGGCAGCGCCTGCTAGAAGGAGCTGATCATGCGAAGAGCGTGCGGAAGCACGCGAATTTCCACAGTATGGGAATGATCGTTCAGGATCTCGCCGTCCACGTGCACGTACAGGGGATCCTCGGAGCGCAGCATCACGTGGCGGGCGCGTATCGTGCGGACGGCTCGGTGGCTCAGATGCGTCCCCTTCATGAACCGGGGCAGCAGCGCCAGCATCTCAAGTTTGCTGACCTCGTTTGCCAGCAGCATGTCCAGCATGCCATCGTCATACAGGGCATCCGGCGTCAGGTGGAAGGTACTTCCCTCACGGGGCCCATTGCAGGCAACAACCATCAGCGGGCGCATGTGCTCCTGGCGTCCATCGATAGTCAGCTCTACCGTAGGGATGCGCATGGTAAGAAAGATCGTCTTGAGTACAGCGGGCAGATACATCGCCATGCCGCGCAGGTGCTTGAACTTGCGCGTTTCCAGTACCACCAGCGCATCGAATCCCGTGCCAACAGCATTGTCGAAATAGCGTTCGATCTCGCCATCCAGGGTCACCAGGCCCACGTCGATGACCTGGGTCTGCCCCGCCGCGATGGCGCGGCAAGCCAGATCGAGGTTTGTCGCCGTGCCATTCATCACCGCAAAGTCATTGCCAGAGCCCGCAGGAATGCAGGCAAGTGTGCCTACCGGGCTGGCACCGCCCGCCAGCATCATGCCGTTTACGACTTCATTGGTGGTTCCGTCACCCCCTACGGCGACGATTGTCTCGTAACCCTGGAGCACAGCCTCACGAGCGAGATCAATGGCATGCCCGGTGTGCGTCGTTTCCACGAGATCAAAAGACACCCCCAGATGCCGCAGCGTGCGCTCGATCTCTGGACGAATGGTGCCTCCATAGCCCTTTCCCGCGTGGGGGTTGAGGATGATCTTGGTGTCGGGCATGCATCTCTCCGTCGGACGTGTATTTTCCAAGTGTACATTGTTAGACCCAGCCCGCAAAACCGCATAGCCCCGAACAGCGATAACCCGGGACCTGTGCGTCTACACAAATCCCGGGCTCACACGAAGACGCCTGGATGCCGCTCAGTCCATGCGGCGAATAACACCGATCACTTTGCCCTGAATGTCCAGGTTTCGAGGGTGGACATAGATGGGGTCCATCAGCGGGTTGGCCGGCTGCAGGCGCACGAGCCCTCTCCCGCTTTCCCAGTAGAATCGCTTGAGGGTTGTGGCCTTTTCGTCTTTGATCCACGCGGCGATCATATCGCCGTTCTGGGCCTGCTGCTGGTGCCGCATGATAACGATATCGCCATCATTGATCAGGGCATCGATCATCGAATCGCCGCGCACCTGGAGCGCGTAAACGCCAGTGGGATTCCCGATCATCTCTCGGGTCACGCGGATCGACTCTGCATCGGCCAGGGAAGCGTTCGAGTCGGGCACAGGCAAGGGGATACCGGCCGCAATCGCGCCAAGGATCGGGATCGAGACGAACTCGCTGAGCAGGTCTTCTTGATCGTCCAGCGCCTGATCTTCTACGGTGTTGTCCACCAGCCGCAGACCGCGCGAGATGTCTCTATCACGCAAGAGATAGCCTTTGGATTGGAGGGCGTTCAGGTTGTAGCTGACCACGGATGTTGAAGAGATCCCGACCAGATCACCGATCTCGCGGATCGTGGGGGGATAGCCATACTCCTCCGAGTAGTCCCGGATGACTTGCAGCATCTTCTTTTGGCGTGCCGAGAGACCTGAATAACCGACCATGGTGCGCTCCTTTCCACTTGCCCTCTAATAATTATACACGGAACAAATGTTCTATGTCAAGCGCAGGTCGCATGATGCTAAACTTGATAAGATCACTTGACATTGCGCCCTTTCCGTCGTAATCTATACATACCCCATGGGGGTAACTTTGTATCGCATTACAGTACCGGTTGACGAGGAACACTGTGAAGACTATTCGTCTAGTTGCGAAGGATATCTCCTGTCAGCATTGTGTGATGGCGATCAAGCGAGAGCTGGCGGGGGCTGAGGATGTTCGCGTGCTGGACGTTGATCTGCCATCCAAGGTTGTGACCCTGGAGTATGGCAGCCAGGCAGCGCTGGATCGGGCCAGGTCCGCGATGGCCGAAATCGGATACCCGACGGAGCCGGAAGCCTAGCATCACGCATTGTCCCCGGTTGGCTGCTGGCCCTGGCGGGGGTACAATCGCTCAATCCATCAACGCGCTCTACCTGGAGGTCTGGTGCCCCTACGTAGCCATTTGATCGGGCTTGCCCTTGGTCTCGCAATTCTTGTGTTGTGCCTCGGCGGATGCGGTGAGCCAGCAACAGCTGACGGGACGACCGCCGGAAGTGTGGTAACTAAAGCAGCACCGGCCGTACCGGGGACCGTTGTTTCCGATCGAGAGCAGGACTGGGGTGGGGCTGACTCTTTTGCACCGAGTACTCCTGTTCGGGATGCTGCAGCGACATCCGAGGGCACTGCCTCTGCGGCCCAACAGGTGAGCGCTGTCAGCGATCCCACGCAAATAGCGGCCGAACGGCCCACACAGACGCTCACGCCCACCGTAGCGGTGCGGCCAACCGACAGTGCCACGCCGATGCCGGTCGTGCCGGCCGATTCAACGGCACCGCCCAGCGCGCAGCCTGTGACGGTGGTGCCGAGGCCAACCGCCGTCAGCGTTGTGGTGGGATCTGTTGCGCCGGATCTGAGCCTGGTAGATCCGGAAGGCGCTCCGCAACGGCTGGCAGACCGCACGGGGAAGATCGTCCTGCTCAACTTTTGGGCGAGCTGGTGCGGCCACTGTCGCTCGGAGATACCGCATCTGAACACTATCTATGACGAATACAAGGATCAGGGGCTGGAGATCGTCGCGGTGAGTGTGGGTGAGGACCCTGCGGAACTGGCTGCCTTTATCCAACAGAACGATGTCAGGTTCCCTGTGCTGGTTGATCCTCAGGGAGCAGCCATCATCACCTATCGGCTTCGCGCTATTCCCACGTCATATTTCCTTAACGATCAAGGCGTCGTGCAGCTGATCTATGATGGGGCTTTTACAGAGGAGTCGCTTCGTGAGATCGTGGGGGATCTGCTTGGCACGCAGGGAGGCTGAGCGATAGTGCCAGGAACCCCGACATGACAGCTTGGGAAGGACGTATCACCATTGTGGCAGCACGCATTATGCGGTTCATTGGCAAGCATTGGTTGCTGGTGGCCAATTTGACGATGCTGCTGCTGGTTGGGTTACCTCTCGTCGCGCCGGTGCTTGCCCACGGCGGCGAGCAAGGTCTCGCTCGCGCGATCCACATCGCATTCACGCCCTTTTGTCACCAGCTCCCAGAGCGTTCCTTTTTCCTCTTTGGCCCTCAGGCCACGTACACAGCCGACGAGCTTTCCCGTGTCGGAGTGGAGGCCCTGTCGCGGCGTTTCACTGGAACCCCGGAGTTGGGTTACAAGGTGGCCGTATGTCAGCGCTGTCTGGCGATTTACGCCGCCTGGCTGGGGTTTGGTCTGCTGTTTGGCCTGGTGCGTGCCCGCTTGAGGCCGATCCAGCCGCGATCATTCCTGCTTTTGCTGATTCCGATTGCTGTGGATGGAGTTGGCCAGTTGTTCGGCCTGTGGGCCAGCAGCTGGCAGAGCCGTCTGGTGACCGGGGCGATGTTTGCACTGGCGCTGGTGTGGTTCGCGTATCCCTATCTGGAGCAGGGCATGGCTGAGATGCATCAGGACGCGGTGAGGACTCTGGCCGAGCGAGGAGTGTCATGATAGAGTCACTGTCGTTGGGAGTGGCGCTGCTGGCGGGGCTCGTGTCCTTCTTCTCTCCCTGTATCTTGCCGCTGGTGCCGGTATACATCGGGTACCTCACGGGGCGCTCAGTCACAGGGCATGAGCGCGCCTGGCACGCCCGCATTGCCCATGCAATCCTGTTTGTGCTTGGTTTCGGCGCGATCTTCGTCGGGCTCGGCGCGACCGCCGGGCTGATCGGGCAGCTGCTCACCCGGCATCTCAGCGTCCTCGTTCAGATCGGCGGGGTGCTCCTGATCGTGCTGGGGATGAATATGGCAGGGATGATCCGAGTGCCCTGGCTGGACCAGCAGCGCAGCATCTCCGGGGGCAAACCGCCGAGGCCAGGCTATGGTACTTCGGTGCTCCTGGGAGGGCTCTTTGCGCTGGGGTGGACACCCTGTGTCGGTCCGGTGCTCGCTGCCGTGCTCGTCCTGGCCGCGGACGCGCAGACCGTGGCGAGAGGCAGCCTGCTCCTGGGCATGTACGCCCTCGGCCTCGGCATTCCCTTTATCGCGGTGGCGGCCGCGCTGGAGGCGCTCACCCCGGCGCTCAGACGGATGAACCGTTACAGCCGGTGGGTGTCGCTTGCTGGCGGCATCTTGCTCATCGCCCTGGGATTCCTCATGCTGACCGGGTTGTACGGCACGCTCTTCGGGAGCCTGAGCGGCTGATGTTGTGCCGCAGCTCTCAGGCGTCGTCTAACTGGCAAGCCTGGCCCCGGGCTCCTCACCGCAATACCATGGTCTGTGCCTGGCCGGAAACCCTATGGGACAAAGGCCCCCTGCTCGCGGAGCGCCTCGCGCAGCGTTTCGACCGGCAGCGCCCGTGGTGATGTCCCCTGCCGCGCGCACAGGGCCGCCGCGGTCCCTGCTGCCTGTCCGATCGCCATAATGGGCACCATGGCGCGGTGTGACTCGTAAGGCTCCTGCTCGCTGGAGATGCAGCGGCCGGCGACAAGCAATTGCTCCACATCCAGAGGTACCAGGCACCGGTAAGGTATGCCATAGCCCTGGTGCTCGAGGTACCGCCGGTAGCCATAGTAGTGGATGATGGGACAGGGGCTGGCAGCGATGGCGTCCTCAAAGGGTGTGCCGGCTAGCGCGTCCTGCGCAGTGAGTGTGTACTCGCCGCGAATAAAACGTGTCTGGCGGATGCCCAGCAGAGGCGGCGTCTCCACGACATGTGCCCCCAGCAGGGCTGCGTCTTTGGACTGCTTCTTTTCCAGATCGGCATAGATCCGCAGTCGTGTGTTGACCTCCGCGGTGCTGAGTTCCCAGGCGTTCGTGGCGTCAATGGGCCCCGCGCCGGGCCCCCACAACACATGAGTGGATCCCAGATCACACGTCATGGTTTGGGGAGATCTCCCCTCTGCCAGTGTTACCCGATACATCAGGGCATCGTTGAGGCGAGCCGCTTCGTCGCCTCGCGTCTGCCAGAAGGGTGCTCCGGCCCGTGCGGCGACGTCGCCATCGCCACTGGCATCAACGATCACGGTGCCCATCAAGGCCAGTCGTCCTGACTTGCACTCGACGAGGACGCCTTGAACCCTTTCTTCTGCCATGATGGGCTGAGCGAACCACGCGTGCAAGAGCATCTCTACGCCAGCTTCCTGGCATAGCTGTATGAGCACATACTTGAACGACTCGGTGTCGATTGCATAAGAGTAGGAGAGCTGCCCCGGGGTGGTGGGGAACTCACGCTGCGGATAGGGGCTCTTGCCAAGGCCATCCAGGGCCTTCAGGCGGAGGACGATCTCTTCCGCAAGGCCCCGTACAACCTGAGTGTCATCGGGCGCGACCTGGTTGCGGAAACCATTGATGCATGCCATAAGGGAGGCTGTCGCCGTGCCACCCAGGTAACCGAACTGCTCCACCAGCAGCGTTCGTGCGCCCGCTCTCGCCGCCGCAATCGCCGCAGCGGTGCCGGCCGGACCGCCGCCGACCACGATGACGTCGTACTCGCCGGCGACAGGGATATCTCGTGCGGGTTCACGGTAAACCTTCATGGC
>CAZYWU010000005.1:29420-86016 GCA_964651255.1 uncultured Anaerolineales bacterium | reverse complement strand
CGTGCCAGTTCTGTGGCCAGACCGCCATAGAGCGCGGGCAACTCGCTAGGCCGTCCCAGCTGTCTCCCAAAGGGAAGGTTGCAGGCAACACGATCCACGGAGGCATCCGCAAGTGGCAAGCGGCGCGCGTCCCACAGCAGCAGGTCGCGCGGTTTGTGGCGCGGGCCGACATTCTCGCGTGCGGCGTTCAGAGATGCTTGATCGATGTCTCCTCCGATGAGGAGACGGTGGCGCGCGGCGATGCCCCGCTCGATGAGAAGCGTCCCTGTGCCACACATGGGATCCAGGAAAACATCGTTCTCGCCGGGGTCGGTAAGGTGGACCATGGCGGCTGCCAATGATGGCCGCAGGCTGGCGGGGAGGTGCACCTTCTGGTAGTCCCTGTGGCGCATCGTCTCATCAGACAGACGGAGGCCAACCAGCAACTCGCGCCCGAGCAGGTTCGCCCAAATCTCTACGTCCTCACCCGATTCGACAGATTTCCATTGCTGACGCCCGCGGCTTCGCACCGCGTGGGTTACGGCGCGGGTGACATCTGAGCGCCGGTAGGGCTGGTTGCTGCTCACTATTCGGGTGATCGTGCGGAATGTTACCGGGCGGCTGCGGCGCAGGTCGCGCACGCTCTGAAAAACATTCAGGCCATGATTCAGCGCCAGGGCCGCGCCCAGGTTGCGTTGGATATAGTCCAGGCCCTCGCGCCCCCAGGGGATCTCCTGCAAACGGCCAAGCACTACAAACACATCCTCAGACACGCGCAGCTGCAGCAGAGTGGGCGCGGCGATGGCTGTCGAGAAAAGGACCATCCCATTGCGCTCTGGCACGATCTTGTAGCCGTCGATGCTGCAGTCATCCAGACGAGACTCTAGTTCATCGCGAGCGATGCCCTCTATTCCCGGGATTGTGTGGACATAATACTGCGTGGGTCGGCGATCAGGGGGCACGGGTTGCTCCTTCGAGATTATGCCTTTGATTCTACCCGACAGAGAGAGCGCCTGCAATTCGTGTTCATGAAACGGCAGGTGCTTCATTTTGGTCAGCCAGCGTGGCGGCGTATAATGAGTTAGTCAACCAGTTAATGTGAGGCACATGGCGGAGGGTCGATGATCGGGGTAACGCAGCTACGCAAAGGTGTGACGTTCGTGCGGGACGGCGCTGTTTACCGGGTGCTGGAATATGATCATTACAAACCCGGACGGGGCGGGGCGATTATTCGCACCAAGTTGCGCAACCTCAAGACAGGGGCCATTACGAACGTAAACTTTAACTCTGGTGACAGGGTGGACGACATCCGTCTGGACCATCGGACGGTGCAGTATCTGTATGGGGATGACAGCTTTTACCATTTCATGGATACGGAGACCTACGAGCAGATCGCACTTCCCAGAGCGACGCTTGAAGACGTCATTCGGTATCTGAAAGAAGGCATGTCGATCGAGATCGAGTCTTACGAGGGTGAGCCTCTGGATATCGAGATTCCGATCACCGTCGAGCTGCAAGTGACCGACGCACCGCCTGGCTACGCGGGGGATACGGCAACGGGAGCGAGCAAGGAAGTCACGCTTGAAACCGGCCTGAAGTTGAACGTGCCACTCTTTGTGCAGACGGGCGACGTGATTCGTATCGACACACGCACCGGCGAATATCTTACGCGCGTCTAGCTCGAGTCAGGCCGATGTGGGCCCCAATCCGTGGTGGATGGGGCCCTTTTACATGCACCTTTTGCGCACAGTCCGCTTTTGTATTGATCCAACCGGGCCGTCTCGTATACAATGGGGATGTTACAGAGATCGGTCCAATGCCTGGCAATGGCAGCGATAGCAGCGACTGCGAGGGAGGAGACAAGATGAAGTGCGCGAGTCGAAGCGGGATGATGGCTCTGATCGTCGCGGTTTTCGTCACCCTCATGTGGCCAGCGGCGGCCGCAGCGGCGCCACTGTCCGCCGCAGAGTGGACCTATGTCGTGGACGCCCCTCTGGGTTTGCGTTTGCATAACGAAGCCGGCCTGCTGACAGATGTCCTCCTCGTGCTGTACGAAGGGGAGGACGTGCGTGTGGAGGGAGACCCGGTCTATGTGGATGGCCTGTGGTGGCGGCAGGTGCGGGTAGAGCGGCGCGCCGGAGACTTTACCGGATGGGTCGCCTCTGCGTACCTTGCCAACGGCAGTGCGGAGATAGCGACGGAGGGCCCGGAATCTGGCGATGTGTACGTGGTCACCGCACGTCCGGGGCTCAAACTGCGCACAGCGGCGGGGTTGACGGCCGCCATTGTTTCCAGGGTTCCCAGGGGCACCAGGCTGCAGGCTACCGGGGCGGGTGTGAGACGCGTTGATGGTCTGGTATGGCGGCAATTCTCTCTCGGAGACGAAACAGTGTGGGCAGCGGACGCCTATCTCGAACCAGTGCAGGCCGAATAGCGCGTGTTCACTCAGACTCTGGGGAAGGGCCGCGCCGCTATCGGTGCGGCCTTTTGATTGTGTAGCGCGTCTGGCAGGTTATGCTTGGTGCCACTGCCGGGCCGGACTATAATCTAGAGTCAGCGCAATCGAAAAGCGCGCTTTGGGTGTGTCCGTGATGGCCGGTCTCGGGTGATGCACGACGGGATACACAGCATGGATGATCAAGTACGACGGCTGAGACGCTGGGCGAGTCACGCGTCGATGCCGCGATTGTACACCGAGCTGGCTCTGCACCTGGCTGGTGATGGCTACGAGATGGAGCTCCAGGGCGAGGAGTTGACGATCTTCGGCCAACGCAGACCACCGGGGCTCAAGGGGTGGTTTCACAGGCTCGAGCGTGTCGCCCTGCTGCGCCTGGTCTGCCAGGGCGGGCAGGTAACGGTTGCTGAGGACCCTGTAGATCCCGTTTTTGTCGCCTACTTGCTGGAGCGGCTCAAAATGTGAGCCGATGACGCATCGGGGCGCAGCACACCAGGCTCGTACCGTGCTATTTCAGGGGCTGGCGCGTGGTTGAAGGCAACAGGGCCGCTGTTCCTCAGGGGGACGTACGATGGCAACTTTATCCACTGGCTCTAGCCAACTTGATGCGCTCATCGAAGAGCTGCAACCCCAGGACAATGTGGTCTTTTTTACCGAGACACACAGCGATTATGCTCCGTTTGTTTCCACGCTGGTGAGGCATGTTGCCCAGAGCACGGCCCGCCTGATCCATGTGCGTGGTGACGGGTCGCTGGACGCGGCAGTGGCACAGCATCCGGCGCCGATTCGGTTGGATATTCGAGAGGACGGTCTGGACGCACTGCTGGCACGCGTCGAATCCATCGGTGCAGATGCCTATTACGTGTTTGACTCCCTGGCGCTGCTCGAGCCGTGGCTCGGGGGGGAGCAAGGGCTTCGCGAACTCTTTCTGACGGTCTGCCCGCGGCTTTTCGAGATGCGTTCGGTGGCATACTGGGATCTGGCGCAGCATCGGTTTGCGGCGTCCACGGTGGCCGCGATACGGGACTGCACCCAGGTCTTTATCCGCGTGGACAGGCATCAACACGAAGGATGGATCATCACCCCACTCAAGGTCTGGGGCCGCTATTCCGATGCTATGTTTCAGCCCCATCTTGCACGGCTCGCAGGCGATGAGCTCGAGATCACGCCGATCGAGTTTGAGGCGCTCCACGACAATCGGTATGTGGTATCGCTGGCGGAAAAGAACCGTGAGCTGGCTGAGGTTCGTGACAGCTTGAATCGCAGAAATACGGAGCTGCAGCAGCGTAATCTGGAGCTGGCTGCGCTCAATGAGCGGGTCGCGGAACAGAGCCGGTTATACGAGTCTCTGCGCAGCAACCTGGACCACTTGACCTGGCTCTTTCAGGCGGGCTGGGACATTGGTGGGACGCTCGTTCAGGATCAGGTGTACGAGGCCATCCTGATGGCCTGTACCCGGCTGTTTTCTGGTTGTACTTGCCGCCTCTATCTGCCATCGGTGGACGGCCAACCCGTCGATCTCGTCGGCGGAGCCAGCACGCGGGCATTTCCCGGTGCCGGTGAAGATCCGTCAGTTGCGCATCAGCGAGACCGCGCCATGGACACGCAAGCGACTGTGTCGGTGAGATTGGATCCTGACGGCATAACTGGCGGGGGAAGCATGGCGCTGTCGCCCATTGTAATCCGTGGCCGCGCCGCGGGTACGCTCGAGATCTATGCCGATGACGGGCGTTTGGATGATCAGGAGAGTCGCATGCTGCTGAGCTATCTGGCGTCCGAAGGCAGCATCGCCATGGACAATGCCAACCTGTACCACGAAACGGATCTTCAAAGAGAGCAGTTGCGCACCTTTGTGAGCGACGTGATCCGGAACGATGAGCGCGAGAGCCGGCAGCTGGCTCTCGATCTCCATGACGGCCTGGTTCAGATGATCGTGGGTTCGTATCAGCACTTTCAGGCCGCTCAGGCCTGGCGCGGACGCGATGCGTACACAGAAGAGGTCGAGTTCGGCAAAGGGGTGCAGATTCTCAAGGACGCCATCATCGAGGCGCGCCGGCTCATCTCGCAGCTTCGGCCGGCAGGGTTGGACGATTTTGGACTTGAACAGGCGCTTCGGGTCTACCTGGGTGAGGCGCGCAACCTGGCTGGCTGGGATGTCGGTCTAACCGTCGAGGGGACTTTGCCAGAGCTGCTTCCAGAGGTAGAGGCGTCCCTCTTTCGGATCGTTCAGGAAGCTACCACGAACGCTCTCAAGTATGCCCAATCGGATCTGCTGGAAGTTTGTCTGGAGTCTCGTCAGAGCGATCTGGTGCTCTCCATTCGCGATGCGGGTCGCGGCTTTGTGCCCGAGGGGGTGCAGTCGCAGCCTGAGAAGGGGCTCCACATGGGGCTGGTGGGTATCCGAGAGCGCACGCGCATGCTGGGCGGCGTGTGCCTGGTAGAAAGCGCGCCGGGGGCCGGGACCTGTATCACGGTGACAATACCCGTTTCCGGGGTTACGGCCATAGGGGAGGGGGCGGCATGATCCGTGTCATGCTGGTGGATGATCAGGCTATCGTCAGGGAAGGACTCAGCGCGATGCTGGGCGTTGAGGATGACATTGCGGTTGTGGGGCAGGCCGGCAGTGGGACAGAGGCGTTGCATCTCGTGCCACAGGTTATGCCCGACGTGGTCCTGCTGGATGTGCGCATGCCTGATATGGACGGCCTCACGACCCTTGCCCGGCTCAAGAGTGCCCATCCAGCTTTGAGCGTGATTATGGTGACGCTCTACGATGACCCGGACTATTTGTACCGCGCCGTGTCGAACGGCGCTGCGGGCTATATCCTCAAGGATGCGAGCCGTACGGAGCTTGTCAACGCTGTGCGGGCCATTGCCGCAGGCGGCGCGATTATCTCGCCGGCGATGTTGCGCGATCTGCTCGGCCATATCAGCAAGCTGATTGACGCGGCAGGGCCGGACCAGCCCTGTCCGCCCGAGATGAGCCTGACGCCTCGCGAGATTGAGGTGCTCGGACTGATGGCAGAAGGCATGACGAACCAGCAGATCGCGGAACGACTTATCGTCAGTCCCACCACGGTCAAGACTCATGTTCAGAATATCCTGCAAAAGCTGGGCGTCTCCGACCGGACTCAGGCCGCAGTTTACGCCGTCCGCTGCGGGTTGATCAGCTAGACGTGTGCACTCCCGTCAGTGCCGCGCAAATCCTCCGTTCGGAGGATGTCCGCGAGTCAGAAATGGTCTGGCTGGCGGATGGTCTGGCCAGCTCGCTCGTGTTATGATATATTAGGTTATCCGGATCTGTGCCGGGTATGTGCACTTTGCACGCCTTGCGCTGTGCAACACCGCTGTTGATGCGCCCCCAGGGCTGAGGGCTCGCCATTGTTGGCACTGTCCATCGGTCCTTTTCTATGTTGGCCCTAATAAAGAGCGAGGAGATGTGCCCCTATGGCGAACCTGCAGCGTCCCAACTCCAACGATGTGACTCAGACGACCAATCGGTCCCGCGACGTTGTTCCCTCCTCGGGGCTCTGCTCGCGCTGTATCGACGGCTGCACCGGTAACTGTGAAGTCTTCAAGTCGACGTTTCGCGGACGTGAAGTCCTGTATCCGGGTCCCTTTGGGACGATTACCGCTGGGGGAGACAAGGACTATCCGGTCGACTATTCACACTTTAACATCATGGGCTATGCCCTGGGCGCGGAAGGCCTCCCTGAGGGCGTGCAGGCGACGCCTGATAATACCCTGTTCACGATGGTGGACACCGAGAGTGTCATCGGGAACGAGAACAAGGAACGCTTGCGCATGCCGATCATCAGCGGCGCACTGGGGTCCACCGAGATTGCCCGCGCCAACTGGGAGCACTTTGCGGCTGGAGCGGCCATCAGCGGCGTTGTGCTGACCTGTGGTGAGAACGTTGCCGGAATCGATCCGCAGCTGGAGCTGGACAGCAACGGCAAGATCGTCGATTCGCCTGAACTGCGGCGCCGCGTAGAGACCTACCGGCGCTGGTACGACGGCTATGGCGATATCCATGTCCAGATGAACGTGGAAGACACGGCCTTTGGAGTCGCAGAGTACGCTATCAGTCAGCTCGGGGTAGAAACCATTGAGCTCAAGTGGGGCCAGGGAGCCAAGTGCATTGGCGGCGAGATCAAAGTCGACTCACTCGAGCGGGCGCTGGAGCTGCAGAGGCGTGGCTATCTGGTGACCCCGGATCCGTCCAATGAGGCTGTCCAGAAGGCGTTCCGGGACGGCTCCCTCAAGCAGTTTGAGCGGCATTCCCGTCTGGGCTTTATCGATAAAGAGTCCTTTGTCCGTGAGATCGAGTACTTGCGCGGTCTCGGAGCTAAACGGGTGACGCTCAAGACCGGTGCTTATCCCATGCGCGAGCTCGCCATGGCGCTGCGCTGGTCTTCAGATGTGGGCATCGATCTGTTGACGATCGATGGTGCTCCCGGCGGGACCGGCATGAGCCCCTGGCGCATGATGGTCGAGTGGGGTATCCCGACGGTATATCTTGAAGCGATGACCTACGAGTTGTGCCAGGCTCTGGACAAACAGGGGGCATATATCCCCAGTATTGCCATTGGTGGGGGGATGTCGGCGGAAGACCATATCTTCAAGGCGATCGCCATCGGCGCGCCGTACGTAAAGGGCGTGTGCCTGGGTCGCGCCATCATGATCCCGGGCATGGTGGGCAAGAACATCGGCCAGTGGCTCGAGTCAGGCAACCTGCCGCGCACCGTGTCCCAGTTTGGGAGCACTGTGGAAGAGATCTTTGTCACCTACGAGACGCTCAAGGACCGCTTTGGTTCTGAGATCGATGAGCTTCCTCTGGGCGCGATGGGCTGGTACACCTATGTCGACAAGCTGCGAGTGGGTCTGCAGCAACTCATGGCAGGGAGCCGCAACTTCCGGTTGGACACTATCAGCCGGAAGGACGTCGCGGCGCTGACGCGCGAGGCAGCGGATGTGACCGGTGTGAGCTATATTATGGATGCATATCGCGATCAGGCGATGGATATTATCGCCGGGCACTGACGACAGCCACCACTCACCCCGAATGCAACAGGCGCCTCCAGTATCACGGGAGGCGCCTGCTGCATTCTATCGGTATTGTCTACTTGTCCATAGCCTTCAGCGCCAGGTAGGCGGGACGCGGCTTGAACTCTGGATAACTGGGGTCCGTGATGGCCCACCAGTACTGCTCATCGGCCTCGGTCCAGTCGGGATCGGCGACATAGATCAGGCTCATCACGCCAATCCAGGGTGACCAGTTGTCCCTGGCGAACTGATAGGCCCGCACCATATAGTCAGCCTTGGTTTCTTCGCTGACGGCGTGCCAATAGTAGGGCGAGTCAGGGCGCGGATCGCTGGTCCAGCCGAACTCCAGCAGGGCGATCTGTTTGTCCTGATCGCCATACTTGACCATGATCGCGCGCAAGTCTTCGACACGGCGAAACGCCATGGAGCGGTGCCCTCCCAGTGCCGGATCGGCTTCCACCGCAGCAGGATCTGTCTCCGGGGGGCTGAGATAGCCGGCGCCATGGGCGCCGAGCACGTCAAAGTATCCATCGCTGCTGCCACCCATGGCGATATACATGCTCTCCAGATACCAGTCATCGGGCCGGGTCTGCTCGTCCCAGGTGCCGGTGGGAGACAGCCCTGCACTAATCACCATGGCATTGGGATCTGCCTCTTTGATCGCGCCATAGGCGATGCCCAGCAACTTGACATATGCTCCGGGATCGGGTGTCTTCCCTCCCCATTCCCTGCCGAGATTTGGTTCATTCCAGACCTGATAGGCGCGGATCCGCCCGCTGTAGCGCGAGGCCAGGGCGGAGAGAAAGTCTGCCAGGTCCTGCGGATCGTCCGGCGGGCCGCTGGTGGGGTAACCTCCCCCAGCCCACTCGGGCTGAAAGTCAATGCGCGCAATAATGTCGAGTCCCTCGGCGTTGGCCATCTCGACGATAGCGTCGGTATGAGACCAATCGAATTCACCTTTCTGCAGCTCGATCTCTCGCCAACCAAAGTTCACTTTGACCCAGCCAAAGCCCGCATCGGCGATGATCTGTACATCTCGGCTGGCCACCTCGGGTCGCCACCAGAGAAAGGCCTGCATGCCGTACTCTGGCGAGTCCATCCTGAGCGGCTTGACGGGGGGCACGGGAACTGCCGGGGAGACCAAATCCGTGGGGGCGACCTCCGGCTCGGTTGCGGGCACCGCTTCTTCAGACGTTGATTGCACCTGGACCAACGGTGTGAACGTCGGCCGTGCCGTCCGTTGCGGCTCGCCGGTCGCGACCCCATCCGGATCCTGTGGCCCACAACCTGCGGTCAGAATCACGGTTGCGCACACCATGAGCGCAAGTACGATCTGCGGTGTCTTCTGCATGTGTATCCTTTCTGGATCTTGTGGGTGCCCATGTCCTTAAGTAACGGGTAAGACGAGGCGACGCGGCGCTGGCGGGGTCTCCTCCCTCAGGCATCGCATCGCCCAATTGTGATATCCGTTGCCCTACTTGGGCATGGCCTGCAGCGCAGAGTAGGATGGACGAGGGCTCCAGTCCGCTCGCAGGATGCCGAACCCGGCCTTTTCATTGGCAGGGCCCGACACGGGCGCAAAGTTCAGGTTCCACACGAACATCGGCCCTACCCAGCCCCAGTTACGGGCCATCTGGAAGGCGGTCACCAGCCATGCTGCCTGCTCAGCTTCTGTGTTGTGGTTTGCGTACTCGTAGCCTGCCGGCGCGCTGGCGCCCAGGTTCTCAAAGGTAGACCAGCCGAACTCTGTCGGCCAGAGCCGCTTGCCGCCGTCTCCGTACGCCACCATGATGTTACGGTAGCTCTCCATGGTGCCGCGGAAGAAAAAGCTCGGATGTCCCTTGAAGGTGGGAGCACTGGGATCGCTCCAGGAGCGCCAATCGGCGTCTGGAGGGTTGTTGTATCCGCTGGGGTGCACACCCACCGCATCGCAGTACCGGGCGAGTCCCGCCTGATACATCTGCTCCAGATAGGCACGGTCGTCGATGGCGATGACGCCGTCGTTCATGCCCGTCGGTGTGGGAGCGCCGCTAACGACAACTGCGCTGGGGTCAGCGTTCTTCAGGGCGATAAAGGACGCCCTGAGTAGTTCGACATAACGGCTCGCCGAGATGGGCTCGTTGCCCCACTCATAGTGCAGGTTCTGCTCGTTCCAGACCTCATAGGCCTGCACGCGACCACGGTAACGGGTGGCCAGTGCTGCCAGGAAATCGGCAAAGTCCTGTGGATTGGCCGGCGGCCCCTCTACTGAGAGGTCCGCACCGCCGCCTCGCGCCCAGGCAGGCGCCTTAACCACGCTGAGCAGGACGTTGAGACCGGACGCATGCGCGCCGCCAACAATGCGGTCCAGGTCGCCCCACTGATAGTTTCCCTTGCTGGGTTCCACCAGCTTCCACTCGACCTGCTGCTTGATCCAGTTGAAACCCATGCCCTGGATCAGGCCAAAGATCTGGGCATCTCCGCCGTAGATGTGCGCCTGGATACCGTACCCAAAATAACCGCCCACACGTCCTGCCGCAGGCGCTCCCGTAGCCGGAGCTGCCGTTGGGGCAGGAGTGGGCGCGGCCTGGGCCTCGCCTCCTTCGGGGGTGGGCGCGGGCGCCGCTGTCGCTGTAGGCTCAGGTGTAGCCGTAGGCCTGGGCGTGTTCGTAGGTTTCGGTGTCGGTGTGTACGTGGGTGTCGGTACCTGAACGTCTACCTCGGCCACGATGCCCCGATTCGTCACGCCGCCGTCGTCAGAGATGGCTGCGCGGACCTCATAGTCTCCCGGTCTATGGGGTGCAACCCAGGCGAATTTGGCATCCTCCAGAGAGGTTACCGCCTCCCGTATCAAGTTGCCTTCTGTGTCCACAACCTGCCACAGCATCGTGTATTCAGGTGCCGGCGGAATCTCATCCTGCTGCCATGTTGCCACCAGGGGCAGGATGGAGCCATCGTTGCCTTTATCCATCGCGCCGTCGATCAACGCGCCGCCTAAACCATACCGGTTGACTGCCTGAAGCTTGCGCACCAGGCTGCGTGCGGTCTCCATCCAGACGGTATGCTGCTCGCCGGATGCGTCGCGGTACTGGAACCAGCCTACCTGCGACTCGGGATCCAGTTCCAGCGTGCGCTGGTTATCCGGGTCCGTTCCAAGGCGCAGGGTCTGGCCGGGGAGCAGCAGCTCGGCCGGGTTCTCCACCTGGATGTTGTCTGTGAGCAAGCTCAGCGCTGTTTCGTAGCTGATCGGCTCGGAGCTGCCCGCTGTCGTATCGTGCGAATAGGCGGAGGCAACGAGCTGAATCCGCGAGCGCTGGATCTGACCTACCGCCCAGGCAAGCATCGGATCGACGTCACCCTCTGCGCCATAGGCTGCAGGATCGGCCGGAAGCGGGATGCGTACCAGATCCGCCACGTTCCCGATAGACTGCCAGTCATAGCCGCCCGTGTCCCACCCATCGGCCGTACGCTGGGGGAAAGGCACCCGGACGGCAAGGACCTTGTCGGGTGCCAGAGCCGTGTCCAGGGCGCGCAACAGGGCGATCAAGTCGCCGCTCAGATCAGGGTGAGCATCCAGGTAAGCCAGCTCGACTCCGTCATACCCCTCCGACTGCACGCGCGCTGCGATCGCCTCGGCATGTGAGGCAATGGCGTCGTCGTCGATGAGCAAGTTGTCGACCAGGTCCGATCGGATGACGCCATCCTGCAGATTGGAGATCGACACAATGACCTGAGTACCCCCAGCTGCGAACGCATCGGGTGTGGGCGCCGTTCCAGTTACGCCTCCACTGGCATCAAGAGTCCATCCATCGACGGTGATCAGCCCGGGGAGCTCACAATCCGCCGCCACCCCGCTGCGCACCACCACTCCAACCACAGGTTCGCTCTCAACGGGAGTGCCGACGGCAAACATGGCCGGGAACGAGGCGCCTGCACTCTGCATCATGAGCCCGTCCGGGGTGACCTGTGCGGGCAGCCAGCGCCAGGATTGACCGTCCCATGCGTACAGATCCGCCATTGCGGTATTCTCGATCTCATAGGGAAGAGGTACAGAGAGCGTGGCTACTGCCGGCGGATCACTAAAGGTGGAGACGCTGTAGAAAGGGCTGTAGAGCGTCGCGCCTTCAGGCAGGTTACTCAGGGCCGCTTGAGCGGACTCATCGTCCGGGAGAGCGACTACTGCACCCTGTGCCTGTGTGACGATTGACTCGGAGGTCACCACGCCCGCGGTGCCGGAGGCGTCAAGGGCCTCGATGAGCACCCGTGTGTCGTCCTCAAGTACGCCGGGCGCTACGTCCAGGCGTGCACCGCTGACATGAACAACTGATCCGCCGTCGGCTGCAGTGATCCTGGGGACGTCCCAGTGGAACAATCGGTTTCCCAGAGACACCGGAGGTAGCCAGAGCGAGGCGATCACCAACGCGATGGCCAGGGCGATCAGCCCGTACTGGGCCGGGTTGCCCTGCCAGAACGGCGCTCGGTGTTCGCTTGTCGGCTCGCTGTCGCTTATCGGGGTCAAGTCTTCACTCATGTATCCGCGGGCTCCTTGTATATATGTCTATGATGCCAGCCGGTGGCTGGCTCGTGAGGCCGGGTGCGCCACAGGTCAGATCAGCACACAGTTCGCCCGGTGGCTTGGCGATGGCAACCGGGACTCTGGCGATTCTAGCATAGGGCCCCAGCCGTGACAAACATCGGGGCGCTGGAACGGGCCACACGTCTCCCTGCTTCAGAGGCTTGGGCGGACCCACGGTAGATGGTAGAATCAGGATACATGCAATACCCGGGGGCGTCATGAGATGATTCGTATCGCTGATCTTGTCTGTGCGACGGGCGGGCGCCTGGCGGCGGGTGATGTTGACGCGGTCGCGTCCGGCTTTTGTTACGACTCGCGACTTGCCGAGCCCGGCGAGCTTTTTGTCGCCGTGGTGACCGATACCGGCGATGGGCACGAGTACATCGATGAAGCGATTGCGCGGGGGGTTGTCGCCGTGATGTGCCAGCGCCTGCCTGCTGCGCCGCTGCCTGATACTGTGGCGTGGGTGCTGGTCGATGACACACAGCAAGCGCTGCTGGACTATGCGGGCTGGGTGTTGGCGGAGCGTCAGGTAGAGGTGATCGGCATCACGGGCAGCGTCGGCAAGAGCGGCACCAAAGAGGCGATCGCGGCCGTGCTGGCTCAGCGTGAGCCTGTGTTCAAGAACCAGGGCAGCTTTAACGGGCGTTACGGTCTCCCCATCGCGCTGGGGCGGCTGGACGGTGAGAGACTGGCCGTGCTGGAGATGGCCAGCGACAGTCTGGATGAGATCAAGGACCTGGCCGCGCTGGCACGTCCACGGGTAGGCGTGGTGACCCGCGTCGGCCACAGCCACGTTGCTGATCTTGGCGATTTGGAGGATATCGCGGCTGAAAAGGCGCGATTGGTTCAGGCATTGCCCCCCGGTGGGCTTGCGGTGCTCAATGGAGACGATGCGCGCGTCCTGGCGATGGCGGATCAGTGCCGCGCCCGGGTGGTCACCATAGGCCTCAACAGGGAGAACACATACTGGGCGGATGCGGTCACCACTGGCCTCACTGGCACCGCGTGTATGCTTCACGATGGCGGGAGTGAGACTGCGCTGTCGATCCCCTGGCCTGGGAAGCATCATGTCTACACCATGATGTTCGCCTATGCCGTTGGGCGTGAGTACGGGCTGCACCCCGACGATATCGCGCAGGGTCTGCTGCGGGCGACCGCCTTGCCGGGCAGGCTGGCCGCCGTCGCCGGATATAACGGCAGTGTGCTTCTGGACGACACGTTCAACGCCAGCCCGGAGTCCTTTGAGGCGGCGTTGACTACGCTGGCTGATCTAGCGGCGGCGCGCCGGTGGGTGATCATGGGCGAGATGGCAGATTTGGGGCCCCAATCTGAGGATTGGCATAGACGGATGGGTTCCAGTGTTGCCGGGATTGCGGACCGTCTTGTTGCCAAGGGCGATCTCGCGGCGCTGGCGGCTGCGGAGGCGCAACGGGCCGGTATGCCAGGCAGCGCCGTTCAGGTCAGCTATGCGGACGCCGAGATAGTCGAGGCGGTCCGCAGCGAGATTGGTGTCGGTGATGTCGTCCTGATCAAGGGTAGCGCTGCGGCGCGGCTTGAGAATGTGACGCGCGGACTGATGGCGCATCCTGAGGAGGCTGGCGGGAGACTTGCGCGCCAGAACAGGGGCTGGCAGGCGATCGAGCTGAGGCGCCCGGGGCGCCCGACCTGGGTAGAGATCGATCTTGAGGCGATTGCGAGCAACACCCGTCAGACGGCGGCGCTGCTGGCGCCCGGCGTCGAGCTCATGGCGATACTCAAGGCGGATGCCTATGGCCACGGTGCCCGGCGGGTGGCACGCACCGTACTGCGCAATGGAGCCTCATGGCTGGGGGTAGCGTGCCTGGGAGAGGGCATCGAACTGCGCGAGGCTGGTATCGACGCTCCGATTCTCAATCTGGGATTTACGCCCGCCTGGCAGGCGCGTGACGCTGTGCGTCATGACATCGTCTCGACGGTGTACTCACTGGATGTCGCCAGGGCGTTGGCGCGCGCCGGGCGCGACCTGGGGCGCCCCGCGGCGGTGCATGTCAAGGTCGACACCGGCATGGGCCGCCTGGGGCTGGCGCCTTCCGATGCAATGGCTCTCGTCCGCGAGCTGTGGGGGATGGACGGGCTGGAACTCCAGGGGCTGTTCAGCCACCTGGCGGCGGCGGACGAGGAGGATCAGAGCTACACAGATCGCCAGCTGACCGTGTTTGATGAGGTGGTGCGCAGCCTTCGCGAGCAGGGGCTGCTGCCGCGCAAGGTGCATATCGCCAACAGCGCCGCAACGCTCAGGCGGCGCGACAGCCACTATAACATGGTGCGCACGGGCATTATCCTGTACGGGCTGGCACCTTCGGCCGAGACGCCACTGCCAGAGGGTTACCGGCCCGCTATGGCCTTCAAGTGCCAGGTGGCGCAGGTCAGGAATGTGCCAGCCGGCAGCTGCATAGGCTATGGTTGTACCTTTGTGGCCAGTCATCCGATGCGCATTGCGGTCATCCCGGTGGGCTATGCCGATGGATTCCGGCGCGGACCGCGTCACTGGGGCCATGTGCTCATCCGTGGACAGCGCGCTCCTCTGGTGGGCAGGGTTTGCATGGACCAGACGATGGTGGATGTAACGCATATACCTGCAGCTACGCAGGGTGATGAGGTCGTCTTGATTGGCACACAGGGCGCTGCGTCGCTCACGGCTGAAGCCGTGGCTGCTGAGCTTGGCACGATCAACTATGAAGTGGTGTCCGAGATTCTCGCGCGCGTGCCCCGTGTGGTCTAGCCCTCCCTGCAGGGGTATAATCACAAAGATTAGCGATCACATACTTCTGGAGGCCTGGGATCGTCGGCAATCCAGCACAGCATCGCGAGCGGAGGGGAAATGCCCGCAATTCAAGTCAAGCCTGATATCTATTGGATCGGTGTGAACGACCGCACCACAGACCTGTTCGAGGGGGTGTGGCCCATTACAGAGGGCGGGGTGTCGTACAATAGCTATCTGGTGATGGGAGAGAAAAAGGCGCTCATCGATATGGCCGCGGGGCACCATGCTGCCGCTTTCATCGACCAGGTGCGTGATCTGATCGATCCGGCGGAACTGGACTATATCGTCGTGAACCACATGGAGCCGGATCACACCGGTACGGCGGGACTCTTCGCTAGCCTGGCCACCAAAGCGGAGTTTCTAGTGAGCGCCAAGGCGGCGCCCATGATGGCCTCCTATTATGGCCTGACCGAAGGGATCCGGGTGGTCAAGGACGGTGAGAGCGTGGATCTGGGCGGGCTTACCCTGCAGTTTCACATGGTGCCTTTTGTGCATTGGCCAGAGACGATGGTCACCTATGTCCCAGAGCACAAGGTGCTGTTTTCTTGCGACGCATTCGGCGGTTATGGCGCGCTGCCCGGGCGCGTGTTTGACGATCAGTGTGTGGATATGGCGTTTTATACGCGCGAGTCGCTGCGTTACTATACGAACATCGTGGCGCGTTTCAGCGGGCCAGTGTTGCGGGCCATCGAGAAACTCAAGCCCCTGGAGATCGATGTGGTGGCGCCTTCGCACGGTCTGGTATGGCGCAAAAATCCGGGATACATCATCGATCTCTATGGCCGGTGGGCGCAGCTGGCGACAGAGCCGGCGGATCCAGGCGTTACTCTTGTGTATGGCTCCATGTATGGCAACACCGAGCGGATGATGAACGCGGTGGCGGAAGGGGTCTCCCGGACGCAGTTGCCGCTGGAGATCTTTGATGTGGCGCGCACGCACGCCAGCTATATTCTGCCTTCGCTGTGGACACGCTCCGGCGTGATCGTCGGTGCGCCGACCTATGAGGTCTCGCTGTTTCCACCCATGTCGCAGGCGCTCGCCTCCGCGGTACATAAGAAAGTGATGAACCGCAAGGCCGCGTACTTTGGCAGTTTCGGCTGGAGCGGCGGAGCCTTGCGGGAACTGAAGGAGATCGTCGAGCCGCTCAAGTGGGACTGGCTGGACACGCTAGAGTTCGCCGGGGCACCGACCAAGGATACCCTGCGAGAAGGTGAGGCCTTTGGTGAGCGCTTTGCGCGTGCGTTGCTCGGTGACAGCGAGGACTGATAGCGTTTCGCAGATCGGGAGTCTACCGCGATGACACACCCTGGCTATGTGGAGCGCATCGCCAATCTGCATATCCATACGACTGCATCCGATGGCAACGGGACCGTGCCCGAGATCGCGCAGGCGGCTCGCGCGGCAGGGATCGACGTTATTGTCATCAGCGACCACAACGTCTATCACCCGGAGTATGAGGGCTGGTACGGTGGGGTGTTGGCTCTCGTAGGCCAGGAGCTCAACAGCCCCGAGCGACCTCACGAAAATCATCTGCTGGTGTTTGGGGCAGGGCAGGATTTGGCACCCTACGCCGGGAACTTGCAGGAGGCGATCGATGCGTCCCGGCGGGCAGGCGGTCTGCCGATTATCGCGCACCCGATTGAACACAGCGGCGCCTGGGCCAAGGAGCCCGAGATCAACTGGGTGGATCGCGATGTCACGGGGCTGCATGGCATAGAGCTTTGGAACTATATGTCCGAGTTCAAGTCCTATATCCACACGTTGCTGCACGGGCTCCTTTACGCCTACGTACCTCGCCTGGCGATCCGCGGGCCGTACCCGGAGACGCTGCGGCTGTGGGACTCGCTCCTGGCCGCCGGCCAATGCTTTGCCTACGGTGGGTCCGACGCACACGCAAGCCTGTACGCGCTGGGGCCCTTCCGTCGCCGAATCCTGAGCTATCGGTACCTCTTTTCGGCGGTCAACACGCATCTGTTGCTTGCGCGGCCCTGGTCGGGACACTGTGGTCAGGATGCAGCCCTGGTATATGATGCGCTGGCGAAAGGGCGCTGTTTTGTGGCCTACGATCGCGCCGCGCCTGCCACAGGTGCTCGCTTTACGGCAAGGCGTGGCCATCGGTCCTGCACCTATGGTGAGACGCTGGACGGGGACGGGGAGACAACCCTTTCGGTCTCGCTCCCTGCTCGGGCGGAGATACGGCTGATCTGTGACGGAACGATAATAGCAGAAGAGCAGGGCACCGAGTTCGATTACGCGACGCGAACGCCCGGAGTCTATCGCTTTGAGGCCTGGCGCCGGTTTGCTGGCCACCGAGTGGGGTGGATATTCGGGAATCCGATCTGGGTGACGTAAAGTCACTCTCTCTGTAATGTGTGCTACCTTTGGCCGCTCCGTTTCTGTACTTGCTGAAAGGATGCGAGATGGCAGACGCAAATCGTCCCAATATTCTGTTCTTTTTCACCGACCAGCAGCGTGCGGACACAGTGGGATGCTACGGGAACACGCTCGGGCTGACGCCGAATCTGGACGCGATGGCCTCAGAGGGAGTACGTTTTGAGCACGCCTTTACGGCGCAGCCCGTCTGCGGGCCGGCCCGATCGACGCTGCAAAGCGGCGTCTATCCCACGCGCACTGGCTGCTATCGCAACGGGATCCCCTTGCCACTGGATACGCGGACGATTGCCCACGAGCTGCGTGATAGCGGCTACGAAGTAGGGTATATCGGCAAGTGGCACCTGGCGGGGCGGGGCACCTACGACCCGCAGTGGGTGCCGGCCGAGCGGCGGGGAGGCTATCGCGACTTTTGGCTTGGAGCCGATCTTCTGGAGTTCAGCTCCTCCGCATACGGTGGTGGTTACTATGACGCGGACAATGCCTTTGTGCTGTTTACGGGGTTCCGGGTTGATTCACAAACGGACCACGTGATCGAGTACCTGCGTTCCCGCGATGGCGAGCGCCCTTTCTTTCTGTTCCTGTCATATCTGGAGCCGCATCACCAGAACAACCTCAACCGCTATGTGGCGCCTGAGGGCTATGCGGCTCGATATACTGAGTATCCTGTACCTCCCGATCTGGTGGAGCATCATCAGGGTGACTGGCAGACTAATCTGCCAGACTATTACGGTATCTGTGCCAACATCGACGAAAACCTGGGCCGGATCCGGGCCGAGCTGGAGCGGCTCGGGATGGCTGACAACACGATTATCATCTACACCAGCGACCATGGGTCGCATTTCCGTACGAGGAACGCCGAGTACAAGCGTTCCTGTCACGAGGCTTCGATTCGCGTGCCGATGGTGGCGTGCGGCCCGGGCCTGCCGGCAGGAGTTGTCATCGAGGATCTTGTGTCCCTGGTGGATCTCCCGCCAACGGTGCTGTCCCTGGCGGGAACGCCGGTCCCCGAACACTATGATGGACGCAGTCTCGTGCCGTTGATCGCCGGGACGGCGGTGGACTGGCCTGATGACGTGTTTGTGCAGATCAGTGAATCGCAGGTGGGGCGGGCCGTGAGAACCGCACGATGGAAGTATGGCGTGACCGCGCCTGACGGTAATGGCTGGAACGATGCGTCGGCTATGCGGTACCAGGAGCAGTATCTCTACGATCTGCAGGCCGACCCCTATGAGCAGAACAACCTCGTGGCTGATCCGGCGCTGGCCTCGGTGCGTGAAGAGCTGCGCGAGCGGCTGATTGCGCGCATGATCGCGGCGGGGGAGATGCGGCCAGAGATAACCGCTGCCATGGGATACAGCCATGGTCGCTAGCGATCCCTGGGCGGACGGGGCTGCCATCAACCTTGCCCTGGAGCCGGCGGAGAAATACCGTCCGGTCCCCTGGTCGCCTGGCGACATCCTGCGGGGTTCGCTGGCTGCCTTGGGCTTGCTGGTCGCCGGGCTGTCGCTGGTCGTGATTGCGGCGGTGGTTGCCGGCTTTGCCGGACTGGACCTGTCCGATCCGTCGTTCATCCAGTTTGTCGTCTTTGTTGTCATGGGTCTGGAGGCTGTCTTTATTCTGCCTGCATGGCTCTGGGGACCCAGGAAGTATGGCCTGGGGCTCAAATGGCTGGGATTCCGTCCAGTCAGCCTGCCCAAATCCGCAATCCTGACGGTTGTCGGGCTGGCACTGGTTTTGGGAGTCAATCTGCTCTGGGGCATGGTGATGGAGCGGTTCGATATCCCGGGGCAGCCCGACCTGGTGCCGCTTTTCGGCGAGGGTCGCTTTAGCATCGTGGTGGCCATAGCGGTGGCGTGCGTGGTGGCGCCGTTTGCAGAAGAGGTATTTTTCCGGGGCTTTATGTTCGCGGGGATGCGTGACCGCTGGGGCCTGGCTGCAGGGGTGCTCGTGTCCTCCCTGATCTTTGCGCTATTTCACATGTCTCTCAGTACGCTCGTTCCCATCGCGCTCATGGGTGCGGTGTTTGCGCTGCTGTACGAGCGCGCAGGGTCGCTGTGGCCCTGCATTGCCCTACACGCGCTCGTCAACCTGATCGGCGTATTGGGCGCCTATGCTGCGGTGTAAGGGTGCTGGTGCACCGGAAGAGCAGCGGAGGGGAACGCTGTGCGTCCCCCTCCGCGTTCGAGCGACAGATCACGGGGCGATCGTAAACATCCTGCCGCCTTCGCGTCCAAAGACATCCGGCTCGTACATCTGGTAGGCCTGTGTGGGAATGACGACATATTCCCCGGCGGTGGTGCAGCGCAACTGGTAGGTGTACTCGTACGTGCCCCGCGGCAGGTGCTCCGCAAAGAGGGCCAGTTTTTCGTCATGGAGCTCGTGATGGGTGGGCCAGCTGCGGTACCAGAGCCAGCTATAGTCGGGCCCCCCGGGGATAAGGTTCATGGCGTCCTGTTCAAGTCGCCGTGTCGTGGCCAGCGTTGGATCGATGGCCTCGCAACCGGCCGGGAAGGGATCCTCAACGACCAGATAGTACAGATCGTATGGCGCCACGACCGTAAGCTTGACGGTGATGGTGTCGTTGACCCTGGCGGATGAGATAGTCTCTCCCAACTTTTCATCTGCATAGTACTGCCGGTAGACGATGATGCCACGATCAAGAGGCTCGATATCCTGGACCGGCAGCAGGTATCGCAGGAATGCCGAGTAGTACAGGCGTCCCGGGGCATCGGCAGGTGCCTTTTCGATATCCACATACGTGTCCCCTCCCGCCGTCAACGCGTCCATGGGGACATTCACGACTTGAGGTACGTCCAGACTGGTCTCATCGACCGATCCCTCTGCGGCCGTCTCGCCGTTGATGGAGAGCCGGTAGCTGTATTCGGCTTCCAGTTCGCCGGCCGATGACATATAGTCCGTGAGCGCCAGAATGGCCCAGACATTCTCCTGCGTGGACTCCCAGCGCCCGCTGGAGCGCGCCATGGTCAGCCAGCGTACCGCCTGGGGCAACAAGCTGTTCTCGGCGTCGAGCCAGGTTATGGCACGCAGCACGATGGCAGTGGTCCTCGTGTCGGTATTCATCTGCCAGTAGGTGCGGGTTTCCTCCTCCCAGTGCAGACCGGTGGACGACATTATCCCTTGCTGAATGAATTCGTTCAGCAGGGCATCCACACGGCTCGGCTCGTCTGGCTCAAGCATGTGCAGCGTCATGGCCAGATAGGCGCGGGCAAAGAGCGAAAGGTTGTCACGATCTTCAAACAGAGCAGTAGCACGTCCCAGGTCGCCTTGTCCTGCTTCGGCAAGGGTGTACAGCACGGTAGCCCGGCTGTCATAGTCGTCCCGTGTTACGGCGATGCTCTCATCGAGATAGCGATACAGGTATAAGATGGCCTGTTCCATGACCTCGTCATCCACCACATATCCGGCAGTGCGGGCTTCCGACAATCCATAGAGCACATAGGCCGTCAGTGTCGGTGCGCTTTCGGCGCCGTTCCACCAGCCCCAGCCTCCGTCAGAGTTCTGCAGCGCGTAGATGCGCTGAACCGCAACAGCGATCTGCTGAGACAGGGCGACCTCAAGCGCGGGCCGCTCGATGCCAAGAGCCTTGAGTGCCCGGTAGGTCGCCAGGTTAGGCAGGAAACGGCTGACGGTCTGCTCGATGCAGTCGTAGGGATAGCTCTCGAGATAATCCAGACCCTCCTGAATTGCGGCTGCGAGGGATGGTTCCAGGTTGACGGTGAGGCCGCCTTGCCCGGGATCCGCATCCTCCGGGACGCGGATCACCTCGGTTTCGACATCCTCAACACTGCCGGAGGTGCCTACGACCTCAGGGACACTGGCGTGGTAGACCGGCAACGCGATGCGCACGGCGTCGTGCAGCGTCCCGCTGTCTGCGGAGAATGTGATCGTCACCCCTTCCGTGGCGTCCACGGTGGCCGGCCAATAGACATCCTGGCGCGCCCCCGCGCTCAGAACGACGGTCTGCTCCGTCTCTTCAAGCTCCAGACCTTCCGCGTCAGCGGTGATACGGATTTCCAGGCCTTCATCCGTGTTGTTGTGGATGACGGTTCCCAGACGGGGGGCATCGCCCACCACCAGGAAACGCGGCAGGGCGGGGCGTACCATGATATCGAGATTGCTGATGATGTCGGCGTGCCCCGTGCCTACGCGGGTGTCCTCCGTGGCCGCCTGCACAGTCAGTCGCCAGGTGGTGAGATTATCGGGCAGCTTGACTTGCACTACCGCTTCGCCGTTTTCGTCAGTCGAGAGCGAGGGTTCCCAGAGGGCCGTCTCAGGAAACTCGGTGCGGAGCCCTTCACCATCGGCGCCTCCGCCTCCGCCTTTGCCTTCACCGCCGTTAGGCTCCTCCTGAGGCAGGTGTCGCCGTACCAACGACAGCGCCGTGTTTACGGCCAACCCACGTTGCCTGTAGAACGTGTCAAGGACGTCTGCCGGTGTTTCGCCGATCAGCATCTCGATGGCCAGGTCTACCATCTGGACGGTGAGCTCTGCCTTGACGGGATTGCCCCTCTGATCGGTCGCTTTGATCAGGAAGCTGGCCTCGTCGCCTGGCTGGTAACCGCCGGCCTTGTCGGGTGTGATGGACAGCTGGAGCTCCCGCTCCACAGTCGACACTGGCAGCATGACCATGCCGACACGGTAGCCGGCCTCGGCGTCATCGCCGCCAATCCCGCTCACCAGGACCAGCGAAACGAACACGTTGGGGGCATACTCGGGTTCGATAGGCACCTCGATCAACTCGCTGTTACTGGCCAACTCGATGACACGGTGCTCGATGATGCTGCCGCGCTCGATCGTGAGCAACGCGGTGACCGGTCCCTGGAACGGAGAGGGCACGAGAATTGAGGCGACATCACCCGGCAGGTAACTCTCCTTATCAGCAATGAGGTCGATCCGACTATGGTTGTCCCGTCCCCAGTTCACAAAGGTTCTTCCGCTGACCCAGAGATACAAGGTGCTGCGTACCTCATTCCCCTGCTGATCGCGCGTGCTGGCCAGCACCTTGTAGGTGCCGCCTTCTGCAGGCGTCCAGGACAGCTCTCCCAGGCCGCTCGCGTCGGTGCGGATGGTCTCGCTGTAAACGGGTGTCTCACGCACCTCATTCTGCCAGAGGTAACCGCCAGATTCGGACTTTTTCTGGACGCTATACCACTCTTCACGGGTTATCGACAACTCGCATTCGGTGTTGCCGACGGGCGCGCCCTGTGTGTCAACCGTGACGATCCCCACGCTCATCGGCTCTCCGGCGGTGCCGACGTACCGGTCAGTGTTCATGCCGATGTACACAGCCCCGGCATGGACAATGACGGAGACCTTGCCTGTTACCTCCTGGTTGTTGAGGTCAACGACTGAGACCTCGACGAGAAAGCGCCGGCTGCGCGTGCCTTCCAGGGTGGCCGGTATCTCAAGCGTGAGGCGACCATCGGCATCGGTTTGACCCACACCTTCTGTCAGTATGCCCGTATCAGCCGGTGTGTACGCGGGATCATAGTACTGCTCATACTCGCCAAAGGAGTAGCGATCCTTTCCCTGCCAGCGGTCAAAGTAGTACGGGTCGGCCCAAACGCGCCATTGCACGCTGGCGTCCGAAACCGGTCCGCCGAAGAAAAAGGTCGCCTCTGTATCCACCGTCATCACATCTCCAGAGATGTACTCCGGTTTGTCTGAGGTGACAGCTACGGTGAACTCCGGGGCGCGATACTCGGCGACCTGGAACATCTGCTGGACATAGTCGTCCCCCACGCGCAGGATCAGTGAATACATGCCGAGGGTGGCGCTGTCCGCCAGCGCGATCTCCCCATCCAGGGAGCCCATCGCGCTCAATTGGGTGCTCTCGGACCATACCATTTGCCCCTCACTGTCCACGAGGCTGACCTCGACGGCTGTGCCCGCTTTGGGCAGGGTGTAGGTCCCGTCATCGTCCAGGCGCAGGATGCCCTTGTAGTAGACCATCTGGCCCGGACGGTAGATACGGCGGTCGGTAGAGACGTGTCCGCGGTAGGACCTCGTTTCCCAGTCTACAGCCAGATCAAAGTCCCAGGGAGATATGCCGTCTGTCCAGTTGGACACCACGGCCCCCATGCCGCTGGACGATTCCGCAATGACGGTCACGCTTTCCCAGCGTTCCTGATCAGGCATTGGGAGCAGCGCCAAACCGGAGCGATCGGTGGTACCCTCGGACGCGAGTCCGCCGTCATATCCATAGAGCTTGACGTCTGCGCCGGCGACGGGTTCACCCTTTTCCAGATCGGTGACCCAGACCAGTGCTTCCTCCCCGGTCGTTTTGAGGGTGACGTTCAGCGGGGTGACGATAAAGGCGTGTCGTTCGGGTTGTGCTGCTTCGGGCGCCCGGGCGACGAGCAGGTAGATGCCTGGCGCCAGCGGAGCGTCGGCATCCCCGGGCAGCGCCGAGTACGCGACCTCTTCGCTGTTGAGCGGTGCGTCGGACTCGAGCGTCCACCTGGCCACGCGGCTCTCAGCGCGAACAGCGAAGCGGTCCCAGTTGGGCCACCCCCCTCCGCGCGTGAGCACGACGAGCTCTTCGGGAGACAGGCTGTACAGGTCCATACTGATCTGTGAGACATTCACATGCTGAATTGCGATCTGTGTCTCGCCGAATGCGCTATAGACGCCTACGGGTCCCTCGGTCAGCAGAGAGATAAAGGGGGTGGCGGGCCGTGTGGTAAAGGTTGCCGATACAGGCTCGTCGATCTGGGTACCGAAGCGATCTCGCGCGTCCTGCGTCAGTGTCACTGTGTACTGCGTCGAGGGCTTGAGACCCCATGAAACCCAGAGCTCTGTGTCGTCCTTTTGCCAGTAGGAATAGGTGCGTACCGTCGGGGTGATTTCCAGGGCCGATACCGTGATCTCTGGATCCATGGGCGCGGAAAAGTTGATTTGCATGGACGAATAGAGATCGACTTGCGTATCGCCATCGCTCGGCGTCATGTAGGTGACCACGGGCAGTGGCGCCACGCTAAAGGACCAGACACGGTCGTCGACGATGGATGTGTCGCCTGACTCGACACGGGAGCCGGCCGTGAGGCGCACCTCGTAGCTCGCGCCGCGCTCAAGCGGGCTCTCCGGCACAAAGCGGAGCAAGTTCCCCTGCCACTCTTTGCGGCCGTCAACCTTTTCGCCATCGGTTTGCCGGACCACCTCGAACCGCTCTGACACAGTATCGCGGTCCATGGCCTGGGCAAAGTTCAGGACGATCGCGGTCGCTGGATCGACCAGGGTCTGCTCGGGTAGCGGTGTCACCAATGTGACGTCAGGGGGCTGAACGGTAAAGGTCCAGGTATAGTCCTCCTGCAGGGTTGCTCCACTGATTGAGGCAAGTCCTGCAGGTACGGTGACGGTATAGGTCTCTCCCGCCGCAAGAGCAGTGGCGGGCACAAAGCTATAGATGGATGTGTTGGTCCAACTGCCGTGGCCCTGAATTTCGGGGACGATCTCCAGGGGCTCCAGCAGGCCTGGCTGACTATCGATGTCAACAAGGGGCACCACCGGACGGTTAAAGGTCACGATGAGATGGTCATCGGGGGCGACATGGGTGTCGCCGTCGGCGGGAAAGACGCCTGCCACCTCCAGATGACCGGCCACACGCTGGCGAAAGACGATCTCACGGCGCAGCGCCAGTTGCTGCTGCGAGCGTGCCGTTGTGTCGATCGTGAAGGTGTACTGGCCCTCAGGCTCCAGAGCATCGGCATCAGGCTCAAAACGCAGGGTCGCGGCGTCAACCCACTCCAGGGTACCTTCCAGGGCAGGGGTGACAGAAAAGGCGCCCACAACGCTGTCAGCATCCATGGGCTGGTCAAAGACAAAGACCATGGCTTCGCCTGGCATTAGTTCCTCTCCGACATCCGGTGTCTGTTCAAGCAGCCTCGGGGCAGTGGGTGGCGCCGGTGTGGTTGTCGGCTCGGTCGTGGGTTGCGGCGTCGCAGTAGAGGGCGCTTTGTGGGCAAGCGTAGGGATCGGCGTAGGGATCGCCTCGCGCGAGCCACAACCTGCCGGGACAAGCAGCACTGCCACAAGGGTGAGTATGGTTAGTCGCTTGATCCATGTGTTCATCGTTCGTTGTCTCCTTGAGGCAGTAGGGAAGTGACCGCGATAACGACTGGCTCGCTCTCCACTCTGGTGCCATTTGGGGGCTCATAGGCGAGTGAGAGGACGTGTTCGCCTACCTCCAGCGGCCAATACACAGTATACGGCGGTGAGGACCATTCGTGCCAGCGAGAGCCGTCCAACTCTAATAATAGACGTCCGCCGGGGTCGCAAAGTTCGCATACGGCTGAAATTAGCAGACGCTGGCTGGAGCCCGGTACCTCTGTGGAGAGGCGATACACGCTGCCGTCCTCGGGTGAGGCCAGGTAGAGGCCGCGGGACGAGTCCGTCTCCATATCGCTGATCCCTGCCGTGTGCTGTTGTTCCGTTGGAGCGGTCGCCAACCCCTGGTCGATGGCCCATTGAAGCACCTCGGCCGGCCAGATAGTCTGCGATCGATAGACGCGCCTGTCGACAGGTGTTTCCGCCGTTGCTGGCTCGCCGGTTCGGGCATCATAGGCGACGAGGGTGTGCATATCGCAAGAGTCCGTCGGGGCGTGCTCCTCCAGAAACCACTCCACACGCCGCCTGGTGCAAGCGGGGCCGGGAAGGAGACCGGAGAGCGCACAGACCTCTACGGCGACAAGGCCATCTGGCACAGTGAATGCGGCCGGAGCCTGTCGATGAGCGGCGCGCATCAGGCTGTTCCAGATCGGCGCTGCCCCTGTGACACCTGAAGCGTCGTCCATCGGGCTGCCATCGGCGTTGCCCACCCAGACACCGACCGTCCAGGCCGTCGTGTAGCCGAGGGTCCAGTTATCCCGCCACATCGTTGTCGTTCCCGTCTTGACCGCCGCAGGAAAGGGCAGATCCAGCGCGCTGTTCTGTCCGAACACCCCGGCCCGGGCAGACTGGTCCGCCAGGACGTCCGTCACCAGATAGGCGACGCGCGGATCCAGCACCTGCTCGCGCGAGGATGCTGTATAGGTGTATAGAATGGTGCCATTGGCGTCTCTGATGCTCTCGACGAGATAAGGCGTCACCCGGGCTCCTGCGGCAGCCAGCGTAGCGTAGGCGGCGGTCAGGTCGAACAACCTGATCTCGGCGCCACCCAGCGTGAGCGCCAGCCCCTGCCGTTCTGGCTGATTTAGAGTATCGATCCCGAGGCGGCGAACCAGGTCTGGCAGCGCCTGAATGCCAATGGTGTCCAAAAGGCGAACTGCGGCCACGTTGTAAGAGCCGGCCAGCGCCTCCCGTAGAGAGACGAGGCCATGGTATTTGCCGTCATAGTTCACGGGGATGTACGGGGCGCCCTCATACGTGCGAAAGACCGTGCGCACGTCAGCGATGGGAGATGCCGGCGACAGGCCACGCGCAAAGGCGGCAGCATACGTAAAGGGCTTGAGGGCAGAGCCGGGTTGGCGCAGGGCGGTGGCCCCGTTGACAGCCCCCGTGATCGAGCTATCCCAGTAATCGGGGCTGCCGACCAGTGCGCGCACGGCACCGGAGGCATCCAGCACGACTGCCGCCGCGTTGCTCACCCGGTGTGGTGGTGTCTCACCGGTGGCGGTGTTTAGCTCCGACAGGTGATCGTGGACGATCGTTTCGGCACGCTGTTGCAGCCCCCAGTCCAGGGTTGTCTCCACCACGAGCCCGCCACGCAGCAAGGCGTCCTCGCCCACAAGCGCCACGAGCTCGTCACGCGCCATCATGGCAAAGTGAGGCGCCCTGATGGAGTAGGGATCCCCCGCATAGCGCATTGGCTCGCTGGCGGCCCGGTCTGCTGAGGCCTGGTCGATATAGCCCTCTTCTGCCATGAGGTTGAGGACTGTGCGCTGTCTGTCTGAGGCAGCCTCGGGGTGGGTGAGGGGATTGTAGGCGACTGGAGACTGGGCGATGCCCGCGATCATGGCACACTCTGCCAGGCCCAGCTCTCGTACGGGCTTGCCAAAGTAACCTCGCGCGGCCGCCTCTACGCCGTAAGAGAGGTTGCCAAAATACATCTCATTCAGATACAGGGTGAGTATTTCGTCCTTTGACAAAGTCGCTGTGAGCCGGATGGCCAACCAGATCTCGTGCGCCTTGCGGGATAGAGTCTGTTCGTGGCGTTCGCTGCCCATCAGGAGCTGCCGGGCCACCTGCTGGGTGATCGTACTGGCGCCCGAGACAATCTGGCCCGCACGGATATTCTGAACGGCAGCCCGCAACAGGCCGGAGGGGCTAAAGCCCGGGTTGCTGTAAAAGCTCGCATCCTCTGTGGCAATCACCGCCTGCTGCAAGGCCAGCGGTACCTGGTCCAGGGTCACCGTGCGCCTGGAACCACCGTTGGGATCCAGGATCTCATAAAGCAGCACACCGTTCCGGTCATAGATCTGCGAGGATGGGGCCGAGGCGGACTGCATGCGCTGCGTCAGGTCGATGGGGATGCAGTGAATGGCGGCGAGCGCAGCGGTGACCACGATGGCGAGGATGCCCAGGGTGATGATCAGCGGGCGGATAGCTCTGGCAAACATGCGTAACTCTCCGAGTGCCGGCGGTCAGTACTGCCGGCCAACGATCCCAAGCGCAAGTTCCTGTAGCGCCTCCGCTGCACGGCCACTGAGGCGTATCTCATTCCAAAGCGCGATCATGCGCTCTTGCGACTCTTGGGCGCGTCGCTCCACTGCCTGGCGGGCGCCCGACCGCTCGAGGACTGCGAGCATGGCAGCGATATGCTCCTCTCCCGGTGGCTGCGCCATCAACTCGTGCAGCGTGTGTTCGCGCTGCTTTTTCTCCCACTCGAGGGCGTGAACCACCGGTAGCGTCATCTTGCGCGCGGCCAGATCGCTGGCAGCCGACTTGCCGGTGATCTCCGGATCGCCCCAGACGCCCAGGAGATCGTCGGTGATCTGAAAGGCGAGCCCCAGCTCCCGCCCGAAGGTTTGCAGCCGGGTCACGAGCGAGGCCGATGCCCCGGCGAGCAAGGCGCCGCAGGCGAGACTGGCGCCTGTGAGGGCGGCGGTCTTGCCCTGCACGAGCAGGAGATAGGTCTCAAGGGGCATGTCGCGGTCGCCCTCCGAGGCGATGTCCAGGTACTGCCCCTCACAGAGCGCCAGACAGGTGTCGTCCAAAAGTTGCGCCACATCAAGGACGCGTTGGGGCTCGTGTCCCAGGGCGGACAGCCGGTAGAGACTGCTACGGGCCAGGGCCCACAGAGTGTCCCCTGCGTTTACACCTTGAGCGAGACCCCACACGGTCCACAACGTTGGGCGCTGGTGGCGCAGGCTGCTGTCGTCCTCGATGTCATCGTGAATCAGCGTATAGTTGTGGATGAGCTCCAGCGTCGTTGCCGCCGGGAGGGCGCGGCGCCAATCGCCTCCGCTGGCTTCACAGGCGAGGAGGCAGAGCAAGGGGCGCAGCCGCTTGCCATGACGTCCGCTGGTCGGTCGGCCAGCGCTATCCTGCCAGCCCAGATGATATCGCAACATGCCGTACAACCCGTCGTAGGCCTGCGACTGGCCACGCACCACGGTCTGCATGTCATTCTCGATGGCATCGAGGTAGGGCGTCAGGTCGAGAGACATCTATACTTCCTTTGGATACACCATGTCGGGTGAGATGACGGATATTCGAGCGGCTCCCAGACAGAACATCGCAACGCGCAGCTGGCGCAGGATGATACTGATCTGCTGTTGCAGAGCCTGGCTCGATTCCAGCGCCGCTCCCAACAGGGGGCGCGCGATGCCTGCCACACTCGCTCCCAGCGCCAGGCATTTGACGATGTCGACGCCAGTCTCAATCCCGCCGCTGGCGATAAGCGGCGTGTCCGGGCACACCGCCCGCGCCTGGACCAGGGCGGTGGCAGTTGGAATGCCCCAGTCATCAAAGGCGGCCGCGACCTGCGTCTCCGCGGCGGTGGTGACACGATAGGACTCGACGCGACTCCAGGATGTGCCACCGCTGCCGGCCACGTCAATGGCGGCAACACCGGCCTGCTGTAGCTTGAGAGAAAGCTCGGCCGAGATGCCCCAGCCTACTTCCTTGATGATGACGGGGAAGGGGGCCGCACGACATAGGGCGGCAATGTGCACAAGCAGCCCGCGGAAATCTGTGTTGCCATCCGGCTGGATGGCCTCCTGCAGCGGGTTCAGGTGCAGAACAAGGGCATCGGCGCCCACTGCGGCGACGGCCTCCAGGCACTTGTCGATGGTAAGACCATAGTTCAACTGGACAGCCCCGAGATTGGCCATGAGCAAGACGTCTGGCGCGACATCGCGCACCTGGTACGTGGAGAGCAGTTCAGGCTGTTCGAGACCCGCACGCAGTGATCCCAGACTGAGGGCGAGCCCGGACTCTTGAGCGGCCTGGGCCAGGCGCCTGTTGATCTCTCCCGCGCGCGCTGTCCCGCCCGTCATGGCTGATATGAGCAGCGGCGCGCCGAGGGCGTGTCGCAGAAAGATGGTCTGGGTATCGACATCCTTCAGAGCGATCTCGGGCAGGGCGCAATGCCGCAGGGCGTAGCGCTCAAGCCCTGTGGTGTGCCGCGAGCTGACGTCCCGCTCGGAGGCGATCTGTAGATGCTCTTGTTTGCGGTCTTCTATCAAGGAGTATACTCCTTACTCATCTCTACCATCCTCAGTATAGGGCCCGCGCGAGCCAGTGTCAAGGCCCCGGCCGGCCGAGCGCTTTGTTCACAGGAGTACTACCGACCTATAATCCCGAGGTTGCAATGAATCCAAGACTGTTGGAGGTGCCCATGTTGGTCAGGTCCTATGACCCGGCAAGGGATCGCGATGCGGCCCATCGCATCTGGCGCGAGATCGGATGGCTCAGCGACCAGGACAAGGACCGCGAAGGAATGGATGTGTGGGCCGGCGCGGGGCAGGCTCACGTCGCTGAGGTGGACGGGCAGGCCGAGTGTCTCGTGCTGACGGCGCCTGGCGCCATCCGTTACCTGGACGGTCACCTCTCCTTCTGCGGGGTGACCGGGGTGGGCACCAGCCGGGTTGTGCGCAGGCAGGGGCTCGCCACACGGGTGACAGCGCAAGCGATCGCAGAGCGTGCCCTGGCTGGTGACAGTGTCGCCGGGCTCGGCATGTTCGAGCAGGGCTTTTACAACCGCCTGGGGATGGGAACGGGCGGGTACGAGCACCGTATCGCCTTTGATCCTGCCCGGCTCAATGTCGCCGGCAGACCGCGCATCCCTCGTCGGTTGTCCGTGGACGATGCGGAGGAGATGCATGCCGCGCGGCTCGCGCGCCACACGAGCCATGGCGCCGTGTCGATGACGCCGGCAGCGCTCACCCGTGGTGAAGTCATGGAGAGCGGGTCAAGGGGCTTTGGACTCGGTTACTCTGATGGAGAGGGAGGCACGCTGTCGCACCTGGTCTGGTTCTCGACCGACAGTGTGTCCCATGGGCCCTATACGGTGCTGTTCATGGCCTATCGTACCAGTGGGCAGTTCATCGAGCTCATGCAGGTGATCAAGGGACTGGGGGACCAGGTCGATCGTGTCGCGATGCTCGAGCCAGCACATTTGATGCTGCAGGATCTGGTGGAGCAGCCATTTCGCCAGTATCGTGTGTCACGTCAGACGCACTTGGAGACGGGGGTTCGTGCCAGCGCCTGGTGGCAGTGCCGCATCCTCGATCTGAAGGTGTGCGTCGGTGCGATGCGGTTGCCGGGGGGTGAGCTGCACTGTAACCTGACGCTGCACGACCCGATCGCCGAGTATCTCCCAGAGGGATCTCCCTGGCGGGGCGTGGGTGGCGACTACACGCTGCACCTGGGGTCAGAGTCCTGCGTCGAAAAGGGGCATGTCAGCGGCTTGCCTCTGATGTCCGCAACGGTTGGGGCGTTCACGCGCCTCTGGCTGGGTGTGGCGACGCCGACCGGGCTGGCAGTCACCGATCATCTTTCGGCGCCGCAGGACCTGCTGCAAGATCTGGATCGCCTGCTCTGCCTGCCGCAGCCACACATCGACTGGGATCTATAGGCGCCCGGAGCCATGCATCGACGAGCCAGCGGGACCATCTGGATGGCCCCGCTGGCTCGTTCTTCGTATCAGCTTAGCCTGCTGGCTGTGAAAGGCGATCCAACAAACGGCAGTAGGCCGTCTGGCCTCGGCGGAAGCTGCTCTTGCGGAAGAACTCGTTCGGCGAGTGCACACGCTCATCAGGCAAACCAAATCCAAAGCCGATGGAGTAGACCCCCAGTTCGTCTTTGAAAAAGGTCGTCACCGGCACGCTCCCACCTGTGCGCTCGAGGTAGGGCTCCCTGCCATAGACATCGCGGAGCACCTCCAGAGCAGCCTGCAGGTGCGGGTTGTCCGTGGGTACCAGATAAGCACGGGATCCGTTCTCGGTCGGCGTAACGGTTACGTGCACTCCCGGAGGCGTGTTCCGCGCAACATGCCCCTGAATCGCCTTGATCACCTGGGCGGGGTCCTGATTCGGCACCAGTCTGCAGGTGATCTTGGCGTGTGCCTCCGATGGGATGACCGTCTTTGTACCCGCGCCTGTAAAACCGCCCCACAACCCGTTCACCTCCAGCGTGGGGCGGGCCCACGCGCGCTCTCGTGTGGTGTAGCCCGGCTCTCCAAAGAGGGCATCGACGCCCAGGTCCTGCATGTAAGCTTGTTCATCATATGGCACTGCGGCGATGGCTTCGCGGTCCTGGGCCGTCAACGGCGCGACGTCTGCATAGAATCCCTGGACCAGGATTTTCCCATCGGGGCTGCGCATCGAATCGAGCAGTCTGGCGATAGCATGCAGTGGATTCTGGATGGCCCCTCCGTAGATGCCAGAGTGGACATCGTGATCGGGTCCGCGCACCGTAAGCTCGAGGCCACAGATCCCCTTGAGGCCCACCGTAATCGCTGGCTCGGTCTCGCTGAACTGCCCGGAATCGGCGTTCAAGACCACGTCGCAGGCAAGCAGGTCCTTGTGCGAGGCCACAAAGGCGGGCAGCTGAGGACTGCCGATCTCTTCCTGTCCTTCAAAGAGCACTTTGACATTCAGCGGGAGGGCGCCGCGGGTGACCAGCAGGGCCTCCAGGGCTGTAATCACAATCATCAGCGGACCCTTATCATCGGAGGCGCCGCGGGCATAGATCCGATCGCCGTCGCAATAGGGCTCAAACGGCGGATGGGCCCAGAGCTCGATCGGATCGACGGGCTGTGTATCGAAATGGGCATAGATCATGACGGTGGGACGGTCGGGCGCATGGAGCCAGTCCGCATAGACCACGGGGTGCCCGCCGGTCTCCAGCGTCTGGACATTCTCCATGCCTGCTGCGGCCAGCCTGTTGTTCACCCATTCAGCTGCGCGGCGCACCTCTGGCGCGTGCTCGGGCAGTGCGGAGATGCTGGGGATGGCGTACAGGGTCAGCAGCTCTGAAAGAAATCGTTCTTGCTCAGAGTCCAGATAGTTCTCATACTGTTCCATGGCGATCCTTTCCTACGGAATTGTCTATCCAACCAGGAGCGCGAGCAGAAGGCTCATCGTGACGCTGCTGAGGAGCGTCGAGAAAAAGATGACACTCGCGACATAATCGGCATCTGCGCCAAACTCGATGGCCATCAGTGCCGAGCTCACCGCCGCTGGCGTAGATGACTGCGCTATGGCAACCTGGCGCGCCAGTCCGGTGAGACCGACGAGCGGCGCCAGCACAAAGGCCACAGCGGCTCCGCCCACCAGCCGCAGGATAACGCCCACGGAGACGTCTTTAAGCCGGCTGCCGAGCCTGGTCTGGGCGAGCTGGACACCCAGCATCATGAGCATCACGGGGATCTGTGCCTGCGCGATGAGCGACACCGGCCGCATCACGATGGCGGGCAGCTCACCGAGCGGACGCAGCAGGAGCGCAAGGGCAAAGGCATAGATACCGGGCAGCTTGAGCACCTGCAGCAGGGTGTGGCCGAGTGAGCCGCGGCCGTGAGCGGCGATAAACGCGGCCAGGGTGTTCGCGGTGAGATTCGTGGCAACAAAGTAGGTCGCTCCCAGAGCAAAGCCGTCCTCACCGAAAGTGAAGAGGATGATCGACAGGCCCATGTTCCCCGAGTTGGTAAACGCAATGCTGAGCATCAGCGCCTTGATCTCCTGAGGCGACCATCCAAGCAGGCGACCGGCAAGGTAACCCAGCCCAATCATGATCAGGGTAAAGATGATGACATAGGCGGTCATTCGGCCGAACTGGGACGGGTCGACCTCAGAGTTGATGATCGATGAAAACACCAGGCAGGGGGTGAGGACATAGATCGCCAGCCGAGAAAGCGTGCGTTTGTCGACCTTGATCCGCCGTTCGAGCAGATAGCCGACGCCAATAACGATGAACGATGGCAAGACGTTGTTACTAAAGATGGACAGGCTGAGCGGCATCGACGCTCCTCGTTGCTGCGATGTATCTGACCCTCACTATACGAGAACGAAAGGTGGTTGCCAACTGTGTGACTTGGCACCCTGCACGAGAGCGGGTATCATCAGCAAAGAGATAGCTGAACCAGACTCGCGGTGGCATACTGGTTCTACAAAGCCGGACAAGTAGAGTTCAGGAGGAACCATGAAGATCGTTGTACTGGATGGAGGTACGTTGAACCCTGGCGACCTGACCTGGGAGGGCCTGGAGGCACTGGGCGACACCGAGATCTATGACAGGACGCCCGAAGATCAGGTGCTGGAGCGCTCAAAAGACGCCGAGGTGCTGCTGGTAAACAAGGTGGTCCTTTCACGCGAGATCATGGATCAGCTCCCCAGGCTCAAGTTCATCTGCGTCTTGGCGACCGGATACGATGTGGTCGATATTCATGCGGCCAGGGAAAAGGGCATTGCGGTGTCCAATGTCCCCACGTACGGGACGCAGTCGGTGGCACAGATGGTCATGGCGCACGTGCTCAATCTTACCCAGCACGTGGCGTATCACGCCGAAACGGTCCGGGAGGGTCGCTGGTCGCGATCGGATGACTGGTGCTACTGGGACTTTCCGCTGATCGAGCTCCATGGCCTGACCATGGGAGTGGTGGGCTACGGCCGCATCGGGCGCAACTCTGCCTCGCTGGCCAAAGCCTTTGGCATGAAGGTCCTGGCCTATGACGAGTTCGTGCGGGACTCGGGCGATCCAGCAGTCGAGATGGTGGATTTCCGAACGCTGCTGCAACGCAGCGATGTCGTGACCTTCCATACGCCGCTGACGCCGGATACCGAGGGCATGCTGAACGCAGAGACGCTCAAGTTGATGAAAAAGACAGCCTTTGTCATCAATACGAGCCGCGGCCCCGTTATCGACAGCAAGGCGCTGGCAGACGCGCTGAATAACGACGAGTTGGCGGGCGCAGGCCTGGATGTGCTCGATGTGGAGCCGCCGCCGGCGGATCACCCGCTATTGACAGCCAAGAACTGCTATGTGACGCCGCACATCTCCTGGGCGACGCGCTCGGCCCGCGCGCGGCTGATGCAGACGGCTGTGGACAATGTGGCCGGCTACATCAAGGGCGAGCTACAGAACGTGGTGAACAAGTAGCGAGAGTGTTGCTCGGACCCCTCGTTGGCGCTGCGGATGGTTGCGCCAGCGGGGGGTCTTTCGTTCAAATCGGAAATCACTGACTCAGGCAGCGCGCGACCCATGCCTCTACTGCTTCTCGGACCTGGCCAACCGTTCGCTGGCCGTCGACCCAGATGAAAGCCATTTTTCTGTCGATAGCCTGACTGGCGACGTGGCGTGCGAACGCTGCATCGCGCGCCATCCAGCTTTCCCAGGCGGTATGCGGGTTTGCATTCGTTGGAGATCTACTGGACCCACGCGCCCCGCTGTCGCTAGGCCTGGCCAAGTTCTCAGTGGGGACGATCCAGATCGCCTGGTGCACGTCTGACAGCAAGGGCGCGACGAGTTTGGGCAAGAGTGCTGCTCCCTCGGCGATCACTGGCTTTTCGAGCGGCAGCCTGGCCAGGTCATCCGGGACTAGGAAACTCCTCCCGGTAGATCGCCAGCCCATGCTCAATCTGGACCGCTACGTCGGGCATCCAGATCTGGTCCCAGTTCATCTCACGCCGACGATACATTCACGGCTGTTGGCTGAGACCTGCCATAGGAACATGCCGGTCCCAGCGATCGGCGCAGGGGTAGGCAGCCAGGCCGTACCGGCTGCTCAGTGGCCTCAACAATGGTGCTCTTGCCGGAGCAGGGGTAGCCGCCGACGCACAGCTGGGGCGGCGATTCCCTGGACCGTTTTCTCGCTGGCTGCATGAGAACTCCTTACTCTGGAGGGACTCGCTGCGCCAGACTCTCGCCCCAGGCGGCGCATCTCTCCGCGATCTGAGGTGGCAGGCAGTCTCTTGACAAGTGCAGATGCGATGGCTAACGTGTTGGCGTGCGGTCGGCCAATTGGTGCGCGCCATCTCGTGAAACCTGTGAGGATGCATGGATCTCATAGATCGGCTGTCAGACAGTGAGCTCTTTCAGAATCTGGACCGTGAGGATCTGGCCGAGGTCGCCGCTCTGGCGCACGAGCATCACGTGGTGCCCGGGACGGTCCTGTGCCGCCAGGCCGACATCGGCAGCACCTTCTTTGTTATCGATAGCGGCCAGGCTCTGGTCCGCCGCGTGGATGACAGGGGCTTTTCGCGTCCGGTGGGCGTCGTCCGTGAGGGCGACACCTTTGGAACCACTTCATTGTTGCTTGCCGAGCCGCGCGACGCTACGGTCATCGCACGTACCGACATGCGGATCTGGACGATAGAGCGAGAGGCTTTTGAGCGTCTCCTTGACCAGCGGCCAGCGATACTTCGGATGCTTGTGCTTCCGGATACTGTGGTCGAGCGAAGAAGTCTCCCGAACTATTCCTGGCTGGGCCCGTCGGAGCGCGTGGTACACTATTGCCACCGGCATTGGATACCTCTGGTGCTGACTCTCGCAGCGGGCACCCTTGGTGTTGCCATGATGCTGGCCGTGATCGTGGGCGTTCTTCGCGCCAGCGGACAGGCATGGGATCCCACGCTCTGGCTTCTGATCCCTGTCGCCGGTTGGCTGATCTTTGTTGTCTGGCACTGGTTCGATTGGGTCAATGATCAGGTTGTTGTGACGACGCAGCGCATCAGCTACCGTAAACAGGTGGCGATGTTTTATGAGGAACGCAACGAGGTGCCCATCGACCGCGTCCAGAACATCAATGTCGAAACGACGTTGATGGGACGCCTGTTCAAGTACGGCACGATGATCATCCAGACCGCGTCCGAGACGGGAACCATGGTACTGGAGCAATTGCCTCACCCGGATCGGGTAAGGGATGCCATCTGGGACCAGACCCAGCGTACTCAGGCGACGTTGCACGCAACAGAGCGCAGGCTGATGGCCGATGCTCTCGTGAACCAGCTGGGAATAGAGATCAATGAGGGTCTGCCGGAGCCTCCAGCATATGGCGAGGGGACCGTTGCGGATCGCCAGCCTCAGATTGTGGAGGACGAGGGACCAGCCATCGCCTGGAGACGGGTGCGTGACTGGATACGTCTCATGGACATCCACCCACGGGACACGCGGTCCGGCGCAGACCAGGTGGTGTGGCGCAAGCACTGGATCTTTTTAGTGCGCTCTGCCTTTTTGCCCGCTGCTGCTACCTTGATTGTCGGGACACTTGCTGCGCTCTCCTGGTTCGGCGTGCCGTCCATGCTGGCGGGTTCCATGGCCTATCGGCTGATTGTTCTTGGGCTGGCGCTTGGCGCCGCCCTCTGGCTGCTCTGGGCGATCGTAGATTGGGCGAACGACCAGTACATCATCACGCGTGACCGAATCGCCGATGTAGAGCAGCGGCCATTCTCAATGCACTCCGAGCGGCGAGAGGCGAGCCTGGGAGTGATCCAGAATGTGCGTTTCGTCATACCGCATTTCTGGGCCGCGCTCTGGGGCTATGGCAATGTCCTGGTACAGACGGCCGGGCCGGGCGACTTTACCTTCGACAGGGTTCCGCGCCCCGCGCAAGTACAGGCAGAGATATTCCGGCGGCTGGAGGCCTTTCGCCAACAGGAGCGCGAAGCGGAGGCCAGCCAGCGTCGCAGCGAGATGGCCGAGTGGTTCGCGGTATATCGCGATCTCAGCGAGCATAGTGGCGCTGACGATCAGTTTGGTGATCTCTCCTCGGACGACATCGGCGCAGATCGCGATGAGCCCCGGAGCTAACCAGACTGACTCTCAGCGCCTGGGGCCGTAGGGAACAAAGTCTTCTCGCACGGGCGTAAAGGCATCCAGAACGCGCGCGTCCGTGAGGGCCATCAGGCCGTGAACGACATTGGGCTCGATAAGGCAGCTATCACCAGCGTCGAACTCGTACACCTGGTCGCCGAGTGTAAACCGCACCCTGCCAGAGATCACATAGACAGCCTGTGTGTGAGGATGGTCATGCTCGGGAAAGGTTACGCCCTGATCGATCGTCACCTCACAGAGCATCAGTTCATCGCAATAGGAGAGCACCGTGTGGGTGACTCCAGGTTGCAGCTCCCTGCTCTGTCTATCTGCGCGCTGTACAATCATAGGAACGCCTCCGATTCCATCATTCGCGGTATGTCAGACCTCAGATAGTGAGCACCTCTGCTTCGCCGTCGGTTACGGCGATGGTATGCTCAAAGTGGGCACACAGCTCACCGGAGACGGTCGCTACCGTCCAGCCATCACGTTTTACGTACAGGACCGGGGCGCCGATGGTCAGCATGGGCTCCAGGGCGCAGGTCATGCCCGCACGGAGGGGCACTCCGCGACCGCGCTTGCCCCAGTTGGGAATCTGCGGATCCTCGTGCATGTCGCGGCCCACGCCATGGCCGGTGTACTCTCGAACGACCTGATACCCATGGGCTTCGGCAAACTCCTGGATGGCAGCGGAGACGTCGCCAAGGCGATTGCCAACGCGTGAGGCTGCGATGCCCACCCAGAGAGCCTGTTCGGTGACCTCGATCAGCTCTCTCGCCTGTGCGGAGATGGTCCCCACCCCAACGGTGGCCGCGGAGTCGCCCACAAATCCATCGAGGATGGTGCCTACATCGATACTGATGATCTCGCCCTCTCGCAGGCGACGCTTGCCTGGGATACCGTGCACGAGCTCAGAATCGACGCTGGCGTTGATCGTGGCCGGATAGGCTGGTCCGTAGGGCGTGGAATTCGGATAGCCTAGAAACGCAGGCACGCCGCCGTGAGATCGGATGACCTCGGCCGCGATGCGGTCCAGTTCTCGGGTGGTGATACCGGGCCGCACGGCCTTACAGGCCGCAGTTAGGGCCAGGGCATTCACATGGCCGGCCCGGCGCATTTTGGCGAGGTCATCCTTGGTCTTGATGATAATAGGCATTACCGGCTAAAAGCAGCCCAGCTGGCAGGGGCTGATCACGAGTCCCATCGCCTCGATGATGTTCGCGAGCCCGAGCCGCGGGTAGCTGTGTTTCTCAGCGATGGCCCATACGTCGGCGCAGGAGATTGCGTTATTGTGCGTGACGGCCTCGACGTCAGCGCGAATCTCCGGAGGCACGTGTTTCGCGGGCATGATGATCTTGGAGAGGCCTTCGGATTTGGGACCGTAGCCGAACAGGCCCAGCTGGCACCGATAGAAGCGCACATCGGTGGTGTCGGCGATCGCTTTGGCGAATTGACCGGGAGTGAGACCCAGCGAAGCGGCCAACTCATGAGCGTGGGCACATGCGAGTTGATTGTCAACGAGGTAAGGCTCTACCGCAGAACGGACCTTGTCCATATCCTGAATCCTCCTGGGATGATGTCAACGATTCTACGCCGCATCGGACTTTTCACCAAGCCTTACCTGCTGTGGCTGTGCGTTGTGCCGACCATTGGCACCATCTATAATTGCCTTGTGATCTCGAGCGTACCTTGAGGAGGTGAGGCCATGCGTGTCCTGATGCTCAGCTGGGAGTACCCCCCCCACGTCGTCGGAGGGCTTGGTCAGCATGTTGCTGATCTGGCGCCGGCGCTGGCCCGTTTGGGAGTAGAGGTGCATGTTGTGACCCCAATGCGCCAGGGTGGCGACTCACGCACCGATGTGGGGGCCCTGCACGTGCATCGCGTCCCCGTGTCCGCTTTTGGCGCCCCGGACTTTTTGGGTGAAGCCCGTTTGACCAACGATGTGCTGACGAGCTACTGCCAGGGCCTGCTGGACAGCTATGGTCCCTTTGATCTTATTCACAACCATGACTGGCTTACCGCGATGGCGGCCAAAACGCTCAAGCTGGACAATCGTCTGCCCATGGTGGCTACGGTACATGCTACCGAGCGGGGGCGCGGCCGCGGAAGTCTTTCGGGAGCCCAGTCCCATGCGATTAACGACATCGAGTGGGAGCTTACCTTTGAGGCCTGGCGCGTGATCGTTTGCACCGAGTACATGCGATACGAGCTGGGGGCCTATTTCCAGACCCCGGCTGACAAGATCGATGTCATCCCCAACGGTGTGAACACCGAGGCCTTTGATGCTCTCGAAGGTGTGGATCTCAGCGAGTTTCGGAGTCAGTATGCTCTGCCCGAGGAAAAGATCGTCCTTCACGTGGGCAGGATCGTGTACGAAAAAGGCATCGAGACGCTGATCCGCTCTGTGCCTATCGTTCTGGCGCAGGTCCCCGAGGCCAAGTTCATCATCGCCGGACGGGGCCCTGAGCTCGAGGCCATGCGTGCACTGGTAGCCAGCATGCACCTGGAGCACAAGGTCCTCATGCTCGGTTATGTCTCCACGGAGGACCGAAATCGTCTCTTCAAGGTAGCAGATTGCGCCGTCTTTCCCAGCCTGTATGAGCCTTTTGGCATCGTGGCGCTGGAGGGCATGGCCGCTCGCGTACCGGTGGTGGTTAGCGAGGTAGGCGGGCTTAAGGAAGTAGTCAGGCATGGCGAGACCGGCATCACGGTCTACCCGGGGGATCCCGGTTCCTGCGCCTGGGGCATCATCCATACGCTGCAGCACCCAGAGTGGGCTGCCATGCGTGTTCAGAACGCTTTCCATCAGGTGCGCACGGTTTTTAACTGGGATGTGATCGCGGGCCAGACCGAGGCAGTCTACCGCAGGGTGGTTGCGGAGCGTGCTCAGACCGACTGGTAGCCAGCTACGGACGGGTCTCTCAGGACGTCGTGGATCACCGGCGGCCGGGTGACCGGCGTCTGTGACCAACGGCAGGCAGCAAGCAGTGTCTGGGCAACAGCCTTGGCTTCCTTCTCGGAGCGAGCGTGGAGTGTCATGAGTGGCGCGTCCGGTTCGACATAATCCGAGACCCCGGCGTGGAGAACGATACCCACACCGGGGTCAATTGCGTCCTCCTTCACGCGGCGACCTGCGCCCATCTCGACGGAGACGAGACCAAAGGTGCGCGCATCTATGCTGGCCAGGTAACCGCTGGTGGGTGAGGTGACGAGCCATTGCACCGGTGCAGCCGGCAAAATGGTATAGTCTTCCACGAGATGAGGGTCGCCACCCTGAGACACGATCCATGAGGCAAACTGGTCAAGTGCTTTCCCCGATGTCAGCAGCTGTTCCAGCTCCAGGCGCAAGACGTCCACGTCGCTGCCGTCGCGCCCCAGAATGAGCATCTCCGTCGCCACGGCCAGGCAATGTTCGCGAAGGTCGTCCGGGCCGCGACCCTTGAGTGTCTCGATCGCCTCGATCACTTCGAGGCTATTACCGATGGCGCGACCGAGCGGCTGGTTCATCTCGGAGAGCAGTGCGGTCACCTTCCGTCCCACTCCCTGACCGATGGCGATCATGCGTTCAGCAAGCTCGCGTGCGTCGTCGAGGGTTTCCATAAAGGCCCCGCGGCCCACTTTGACATCCAGGACGATGGCATCGGCGCCACCGGCGATTTTCTTGCACATGATCGAGCTTGCGATCAGAGGCAGACTGGGCACGGTGCCGGTCACATCGCGTAGCGCGTAGAGCTTGGCATCTGCCGGGACCAGATCTGCCGTCTGCCCGATGACGGCGATACCTGACCGCTGGACCACCTGGAAGAACTCACGGATGGAGAGCCTGGTCCGGTATCCGGGAATGGATTCGAGTTTGTCCAGCGTACCGCCCGAATACCCGAGGCTGCGCCCCGACATCTTTGCCACGGGCAGTCCTGCGGCCGCAACCAGGGGAGCAACAATCAGCGTGGTCTTGTCACCAACTCCGCCGGTTGAATGCTTGTCAACGATGGTCCTGCCGATCGGCGATAGATCGATCGTCTCTCCAGACGAGACCATCGCCATGGTGAGATCCACGGTCTCACGAACGGACATGCCCCGGAAAAAGATGGCCATAGCCAGTGCGGCAGCCTGATAGTCGGGAATCTGGTCGCGAGCATAGCCAATGACAAAGGAGCTGATCTCCTCCGTGCTCAGTTCGACACCATCCCTTTTGCGCTCGATGATCCTCACTGTGTCCACTGCCCACCTCATTCCACTGTGGCTTCCAGGGCGCCAACTGACGATGAGATTGTAGAGTGTCTTTGATCGGCAGGTCAAGGGACATCAGGCGACGCCGGCTCGCTCGCTCTGGACAGAGGGCGCAGCGAGGTTAGAATGAGGGCGAGGTTCGGAGGCCTTCTGCGCAGGTGGTCGCGTGCGCAGATGCGCCGCACGTAAGGACGCGAGGTGCACCCATGGACGAGACACGATCCGTCTACAGTTTTCCAGTGGATTTGAACAGTGCCAGTCGAATAGAGCTAGAGGCCACCGGCCTGCCTGCCGAACTTGTTCAGGCCGTCCTGGAGTACCGTGCCGCGCACGGACCCTTTGGCAGTGTGAAAGACCTGCTTGAGGTACCCGGCTTTGATTCGGCTGCCCTCGACACCCTGGGCGCAAGGGTCATTGTCAACTTGGAGCGCCCTGGCGCGGATATCGAGGTGCCTGCAGTTGTTTCTGACGAATCCGAGGTTCTGCAGCAGACCGGTCTCGATGTGGGAGAGACTTCGTCGGACGCTGCAGCTGAGGTCGCCGTGGACGGTACCGACGGCCCGGGCGAGCCGGACTTGGCTCCAGGTGCGGAGGAAGCCGAGCCGGCTGAACCTGTACTTGAGCCTGCCTCCGCCGGAGGCGATGCAGTGAATGTCCCGGAGGCTGCATCTGATGGGGACGAGCTAGCGTATGGCGTAGACGATGGATCAGTCGAGCCGCTCCCCGCGGCTGAAGGTGCCATTGAGAGGACGTCGACACCTGAGACGGTAGCATCTGTGGTGCAGTGGCAGGGGGCGGAGGCGATCTCGGAGCAGGGCGACCGGGATAGCGATGCGGTCAGCGCCGCTGCCAGCGACGTTCCCATCGCCAGGGCGGATTTGGCGGTTGAGGGCCTGGCCGTGGACGAGGCGGAAAAGGACACCTCGCCGCCTTTAGCTCGGGAGGACGTCCCAGACCCGGCGTCGTTGCAACCGGGACATAACGATGCCGTTCTCGCAGATGATGATGCCCACCAGGAGGCCACGCCTGATCGGGGCGGTGCGGCTGACGTGGCTGCATCCCCTGCGGAGAAAGGGGTCCCCGGCCGGCAGTCCGAGGCTTCCGCGACGCCTCCAGTAGCGCCACGGGAGCGGAGTCGCTGGCATGACGTCGGCATGATTGCCCTGGGCGGCTTGCTCGGCGTTCTGGCGACGCTGGTGATCCTGGGGGTGGTAGGGGGGACGCTGAACTATGCCCCGCGGCGCCTCGTGGATGCGATGAACGAGAACCTGGCAGTGATGCAGGCCAACCAGGAGATGACCTGGTCCGAGACGCAGGCGCTGATCGCCAGGGCCGACGCGCTGGATCGTAGATTGAGTGCGCTTGAGGGCCTTGATGACAGGGTCGCAGCTCTGGAGAGCGGGTCGGCCGAGATCGAGACCAGGCTGGCAGACACAGCCGCAAGCCTTGCGCAGCTGGATGCTGAATTGGCAGAGCTGGCGGAAAGCCAGGCTGCGATGTTCGAAGAGATGGATGGCAGGATCAGCGGCCAGGAACGGGAAATCAGCACATTGAACGACACGGTCACGTCGGCGCAACAGACGTTGCAGGGTATTCAGGATCAGGTGGCGCGCTACGAGGCCTTTTTTGAGGCCTTGCGCAGTCTGCTGGATGATATGCAAGAGTCCGCTGCTGCCGAGACGGGAGCGTAAGCGAGCTGGCTTCCTGTTGAGCGCTGTGGGCCAATCGACGAACCCGGCACACAGTTGGCCGGCGATCACGTTTATGCTAATATCCGTCGGGTAGCAGACAAGCAGGTCGGGAGGCTGGATGTTCGGTAAGCAGATCGGGATCGATCTTGGCACGGTCAACCTCATTGTATATGTGCGGGGCAAGGGCGTTGTCCTCAACGAACCCTCGGTGGTCGCCATTTCGGTCAGCGATAACCGGATCCTGGCCGTTGGTAATGAGGCTCGCGCCATGCTGGGTCGAACGCCGGAGACCATTGAGGTGGCGCGCCCGATGCGCAGTGGCGTGATCGCTGACTATGTTGTGACCGAGGCGATGCTTCGGTATTTTATCTCCAAGGTCTGCAGCCGATTTGAGCGCCGCCCTGAGATCATGATCAGCGTCCCCGTTGGGGTGACGAGTGTTGAAAGCCGCGCTGTGCGCGATGCAGCGATACAGGCTGGCGCTCGGACTGCCTATCTGCTGCCTGAACCGCTCGCTGCGGCCCTGGGTGCCGATATGCCGATCGGCACGCCGTCGGGCAACATGATCGTGAACATCGGTGGCGGCGCCAGCGAGGCAGCGGTTATCTCGATGTTCGGCATTGTGGTCTCGAGCTCGGTTCGCGTTGCCGGGAACAGCTTTGACCAGGCGATCACCAACTATATACGGCGCAAGTATAACTTGATGATCGGGGAGCACACGGCGGAGGAGCTCAAGATTGCCATCGGTAGCGCGCTGCCCCTGGACGAAGTGTTGACCATGGAAGTCAGGGGACGGGATACCGTAGCCGGACTGCCCCGGACGATCACTGTTACTTCGGGAGAGGTCACCGATGCCCTGTCGGAGCCGCTCTCTGCCGTGGCTGCTACTGTCAAGGCGGTGTTGGAAAAAACCCCGCCCGAGCTGGCTTCGGATATCATCGATCGCGGCATGGTGCTGTCTGGTGGCGGTGCTCAGTTGCGGAATATCGACCGCTACCTGACTCAGGAGACGGGCATCCCCTGCCATGTGGCGGAGAACCCGATGCTGTGTACCGCGTTGGGAGCGGGCGAGGCGTTGCGGCATCTGCCCATCTTGAGGCGTTCATTGGCCCCGGTCTGAGCACCACAAAGAGACTGTAGAGGCGCCGCCTGGCAGGTTGGCGCCTTTTTTGCGCCTCAGAGGTAGTAGGTCATGGCCTGGAGGCGTGCGATGGGATCGATGTAGGTCACATGCACGTCAGGCGGGGTGGTTAGCGTGATTGGGGCATAGTTGAGAATGGCGCGGACGTTGCAGGCGACAAGCTGGTCGGCGACGGACTGTGCGGCTCGGGCCGGCACGGCGAGAATGGCGATGTCGACGTGGTGCTCACAGATGTCGTCTGACAGCCGGTCCACCGGTTGCACGACACCATCGCCGATAGGTGTGCCCACCAGAGCCGGGTCGCTGTCGTAGATTCCCACGATTTGAAAACGATTCTCTCCAAAGGCGCGATAGTTGGCAAGAGCGTGTCCCAGCGCTCCCGCGCCGATGATGACGACACGCCAGTCCCTGTTGAGCTGCAGGATCTCCTTCAGGGCAGAGATCAGATATCGGACTTCATACCCCAATCCGGGCTTGCCAAACTCGCCAAAGTAGGACAGATCTTTGCGAATCTGCGCCGAGCTCACGCCCACCAAATCACCCAGCTCCTTCGATGAGACCATCGTCTGGCCCTGTTCGGCGATATGGGTGAGGGCTTGAAGATAGAGCGGCAGGCGGCGCACCACGACATCCGGGACCTGGTCTTGAGGCATTGTATGCTCCCTGGGCATGCGGCCCTGAACGTGAATGCGCACCTAGTCGGGCGAGTCCAGTGCTGCCCCTATACGACGGCCCAAAAGTCTGCCGAGATAGGCGCGATCCTCTTTGGACAAATCAGCCTTGCACAGCAGATCCGGCCGGCGCTCCAGCGTGCGCTTGAGCGACTGCTGCCGCCGCCAGAGGTTAATTCTGGCATGATCCCCGCTGAGCAGCACGTCCGGAACGGCGTGGCCGCGGAAGTCTGGCGGTCGGGTGTATTGCGGGTACTCCAGGAGGCCCGCGGAAAAAGAGTCCTCTACGAGCGCTCGCATGTCGCCCAGCACACCAGGAACCAACCGCGTCACGGCCTCGACTATTGCCATAGCCGGTATCTCTCCGCCTGAGAGCACAAAGTCCCCCAGGGAGATCTCGTCGGTGATGAACATATCGCTCACGCGCTCGTCCACGGCTTCGTAGCGACCGCACACCAGGGCGATATGGCCGTGTCTCTCTAGGGAGGCCGCCATCGCCTGATCAAACCGGCGCCCGACGGGGGTCATCAACAACACGGGTACCTTGATTCTGCCGGATACCCTTTGCTCAGCGAGCATCTCCGCCCCAAGAACGGCCTCCAGCGCATAGGTCAGTGCCTCGGGCTTGAGGACCATGCCGCCACCGCCACCGTAGGGCATGTCATCAGTAACCTGGTGCTTGCCCGGTGCATAGTCGCGGATATTGTGGACTCGTATCTCGACCAGGCCGGCTTCGATTGCGCGGCGAACAATGCTCTCCTGGAAGATGCCTTCGAACAGCCCGGGGAACAGGGTAAAGATGTCGAAACGCATACGTTCCTCCCCCTCTGGCGCGATTCTACCGTCACCCTCCGAGTCGGGCAAATGGCATCACGCCGGGCGTTTTGGGCCTGTCACGGGGATGCTATAATGAGGCCAGGTATCCGGAAAGGGAAAGAGACGATGCTCGGACAGGAGAAGAACCCTGGCATAACCCCTCAAGTTATCTTTGCTGCGGTGATGGCGTTACTTGTCGTCGCGCTGGCGGGCGCCACGCTGCTTCCTAAAGACGAGGAGCGTGCGAGTCCTGTCCAGTCCTATATCCAGGAACGTCTTTCGCGGCTGGCCGTCGCTGCTACCCAGGACGAGACTCCTGATGTCACCGCAGATGGGACGCGCGTGATCACGCAGGTTCCGTCTGAGATGGGCGTGGCTCTGGCCGAGCCGCTGGTTCCAACCGCCACCCCCTCTCCCCGGGCGACGATCAAGCCGGTGGACGCCATACGGCGCGACCATTACTGGCTGCAGCGGCCGATTGCACCGCCGGGCGAAGATCGGGTGGCGCGCTTTTATCCCTACGGATCTCGCATGGATGGCTCCTACCCGGTCCACTATGGGGTCGAGATGGTGAATCCCGAAGGCACCCCCGTTCTCGCGCCCGCTTCAGGAGTTGTTGTTGTGGCGGGGACCGATGACCAACAGGTCTATGGTGCCAGGGCGGGCTTTTACGGGCAGGTGGTGATCATCCAGCTGGACCAGCGGTTCCAGGGGGCTCCAGTCTATGTGGTGCTCGGACACCTCTCAGAGGTGCAGGTTGCGGTTGGGCAGCCGGTCTCGGCGGGTCAGCAGGTGGGCCTGGTGGGCGCGACAGGCTATGCCGAGTCGCCTCACCTTCACAGCGAGGTCCGCGTGGGCAAGAATGACTATCGGGCCACCGTGAATCCAGAGCTCTGGTACAAGCCTCGCGCGGGCTACGGCACTCTGGCCGGCGCGCTGCTGGATGGCCAGGGTCACCTGGTGGACAGCGAGGCCAAGCTGGTACTGCGCTCGCCCGGGGGCATGGTGTATGAGGTCTTTACCTATCCCCTGGACTATGTCAATCCGGATCCAGAGTGGACAGAGAACTTTGCTATTGGCGACCTGGAACCGGGCATGTGGACGGTTGAGGTCTTTTACAGGGGGACCCTGTACACCCAGGAATTTAGCATCTCAGCCGGTGAGACGACCTGGCTGGTGATTCCTACGCGGTAGCGCCAGCGCCAGCGCCGGCTCGAAGACAATATGGAGGCGCAGCATGGAACTGACCGTCGTCCCCGTGAACAAGCCTGCGGACACCAACCTCATCCTCGGCCAATCTCACTTTATCAAGACAGTCGAGGATCTGCACGAGACTCTGGTGGGGGCCGTTCCGGGCATTCGCTTTGGCCTCGCCTTCTGTGAGGCCTCAGGGGCCTGTCTCGTACGCTCCAGTGGCACCGATGCGGAGCTCAAGTCGCTCGCTGAGAGCAACGCGATGGCGATCTCCGCGGGCCACTCCTTTGTGGTGCTGCTGGGTGAGGGCGTCTATCCCGTCAATGTGCTCAATGCGATCAAGAATGTCCCCGAGGTGTGTCGGGTCTACTGCGCAACAGCGAATCCTGTGGAGGTAGTCGTCGCTGAGACAGCACAGGGTCGCGGCATCCTTGGGGTGATCGATGGCGCAGTGCCGCGGGGCGTGGAGACGCCCGAGGATGTCGCCTGGCGCAAAGGGCTGCTCAGGGACATCGGCTACAAGCTTTAGCAATCGCCGACGGGGGAGAGACTGGATCGCAGCTTTCCCCCGGGTTGTATGTCAGGCTAAGCCTGCCAGGTCACATCGGTGTCCAACATACGCATGAAGGCGAGATAGCTCTCTTTGGTCATGGCGGGCTCAAAGCCATCGAGGATGTCTCTGGCGCCCTGAGCCCCATCCGCAAGCAGATCGATCAGCGTCATGGCCGCGACCTTGGCGGGCGTGATATAGGCGGTCTCCTCATCGCAAGGCAAGTAATCGGCCCCGTGGCCCGTACCGCTGAATCCGGCAGCCTGGGCCTCGATCGCTGGCATGATGTGGCTGATATCGCCCATGTCGGTGGAACCAGCGCCAAAGGTCGAGTCCCACCAGTTGTCATCGCCCACAATCTGAATGGCGTTCTGTCGATAGAGCGCCGCCAGTGCGCTGGCAGGGCGGCGCGGCAGGTAGCCTGGGAGCGTGCGGATATTGACCGTAGCCCCCAGCGCCATGGCGCCGGCTTGCAGGCAGCGGTCAACCTTTTCCGCGGCAGCCACGATGGCTTCCACAGAGGCGCCCCGAACGTAGGTTTCGATCCGCACTTTTGCCGGTATGACGTTCACCAGGTCACCACCGCGGGTGATAATCGGGTGCACTCGGATGTGATCATCGTCCTGAAACGTCTCACGGATCATGTCGATGGCCTGCAGGCCGAGGGTTGCGGCCTTGAGCGCGTTGATGCCACGATGCGGGGCACCTCCGGCGTGCGCGGCTTTGCCAATATAGGTGATCATCTTGACCACGCAGCCGTTCGTCTCGGCGCCCACGCTCAGTTTCCCGGATTCCCGGCTCGCCTGATGCGTGAGCATCGCCATGCTGATATCGTCAAAGGCGCCCAGCCGCACCAGTTCGGGTTTGCCTCCCAGGAACTCGATCTTGCCTTGCTCTTTGAGCGCCAGCCGGTATTCGACCTCGACATATTCCTCGGCTGGCACGGCCATCAACGCGACATTGCCGTCCAGTTCGGACATAATGCCGCCTTCGACCAGGCCATAGGCCACGCCGAGCAGGTTGGCAATCTGAGCGTTGTGCCCGCAGGCATGAGCCGCGCCCGTCTCCGGATCGGCGTCAGGGTGGTCGGGCACGATGATCGCGTCCAACTCGCCCATGTAGGCGACGGTGAGGGCACCGTCCCTGCCGGCGAGTCTCCCCTTGACTGCTGTGATGGCCAGCCCGCTTTCGTGATCGATGCCCAGCCGGGAGAAGTGGTCGCTGACGATTCCGGCGGTGCGGAACTCTTTATAGCCGAGTTCGGGGTGGGTGCGGATGTCCTCGGCGGCAGCTATGATGACGTCTCGGCGGGCGTCGATGGCGCTGCACACACGTTCCTTGAGCTCTGCGCGCTTCATAGGGTTGCTCCTGTGTGTTATGGGAGTTCGATTGCGTTGGCCTCTGCGACCGACCGGCAGTACAGGGCGCTGTCCTTGGGATAGCGCACTTGAGAGTCAAAATCCACATACACGATGCCGAACCTGCGGCTGTAGCCATAGGCCCACTCAAAGTTGTCCATCAGCGACCACACGAAATAGCCCTTGAGCGGGACGCCCTGGGCGATCGCTCTGTGCGCCGCGCGCAAGTGCGCGCGCAGATAGGCCGTGCGCTTGTCATCATGGACCCGGCCCTCCTCCGTAAGGATGTCCTCATAGGCGCAGCCGTTCTCCGTAATGTAGATGGCCGTTGGCGCATAGTCGCGATGCACCTGCATCAGGATGTCGGTGAGCCCCTGGGGGAATACCTCCCAGTCCATCTGGGTGTACTCGCCCTCGGGATGTAGCGTCTTGATGCCGGTGGGGGACTGCGGATCTGCCGCCACCAGGTGGCGTGAGTAATAGTTGATCCCCAGAAAATCGACAGGCCGACTGATGATCGAGAGATCAGTTGGCTCTATGCGCGGGACCTGGCCGCCGAACAGGGCCCAGAGATCTTCAGGGTAGGTGCCCTTGAACACTGGCTCGAGGAACCAGCGATTGGAAAAACCATCCTGGATGCGCGCCGCGGCGACATCCGCCTCGCTGTCCGAAGCAGGGTAGGCCGGGTATAGATTGAGCGTGATGCCGACGTCGCTGCCAGGACTGGCCTCTCGAATGACTGGCACAGCGAGGCCATGCGAAAGCAGCAGATGATGGCCAACCTGGAGTGCCAAGCCGAGATCCTCCCATCCGGGGGCATGTGATCCATACAGGTTGCCGACGAAGGCGACCACCCATGGCTCATTATGCGTGATCCAGTGACGGACGCGGTCACCGAGATGGTTGGCGACAATCCGGGCATAGTCGACAAAGCGGTAGGCGGTGTCGCGCGCTGCCCAGCCGCCCTTACGCTGCAGGGCTGACGGGAGGTCCCAGTGGTACAAGGTCACGTAGGGATCTATGCCGGCCGCCAGGAGCTCGTCCACCAGGCGGCTGTAATAGTCCAGGCCAATCTGGTTGACCTCGCCCACACCCTCCTTCAAGATTCTTGGCCAGGATACTGAGAACCGGTAACTGTCAAACCCCAGGTTGGCCATCAAGGCTACATCTTCTTTATAGAGATTGTAGTGATCGTTCGCGATGTCACCGGTATGGCCCTGATAGACCTTGCCTGGCCACCGGCAAAAGTCATCCCAGATGCACCAGCCGCGCTCCTGGATCCCACCCTCGATCTGAAACGATGCTGTGGCTGTTCCCCAGCAGAAATCTTCCGGAAAGCTCAGCGTCTCTGACATGCCGCACCCCCGTATGTGATGGCCTAACCTGGCTCATGATAGGCCAGCGCCGGTGGTGCGTCAATCAGTGATGCCCCCGGCTTCTCTTCACGCGCAGAGTCAAATCAGATAGACGGCATTCCCACAGGGCTGCAAGTGAGTTGCCCGGGTCGCCGATCGCCGCGTGGCCTTTACTTGATTGTGCGCCGTGTTATAATGCCTTTGTTGACTCAAGAATGTGCAGTTAGTACGATGTTCCTGAGGTGTCACGGGAGATGAAGAAGTCCCCGGAGGTAGCAGCGATGACAAAGGTACGAGCCTGGTTGGATATGCTCCTGGATCGCGCAGAGGCGCATCCGACGATCTCACCGATATTGCAGCTTGCAGATGAGAACATCGTCCTGGGCGGGGCTCTGGGTGGCGTGATATTGTTGCTGCTTGGCCTCATCGGCGGAGCAATCAATCGCGGCCTCGCGGGTGCGATCGTCGGTGCCCTGTGCGGCTTTGTGCTTGGGGTGCTGCTGGGCGGTTTGGCCGGCCACTTTTCGCCTCCCCGTGGCGGTGAGACCACCGTGGACCTGGACCTGACGGAGCATGAGGGTGGCTATGCCGGTGGCGAGGCCATCGATGGCTATCTCTGCATCAGCACCAGGCGCCACTCTCGCGTCAGCGGAGGCAGTGTCTACCTGGCGTGCCGGGCCATGTATGTCTACGAGGGTGGCAGTGACGGCAGCGGAGCTCAGGCTGAACTGGTCCGCGATACCAAGACCTTGCATATGCAAGAACTGCCTATTGTGCCCTCCGGTCTACTGCGAAGGGATGTGCCCGTTCGCTATCCGTTCAGGTTGGTGCTGCCCGATGATCCTGTGCCGACACACCATGGCTATGGTTGCGCAGTCCGATGGACATTGTCTGCACGGGTGGACGGTAATGGGCAGCCGCTGGGCCAGGCACACGAAGAGTTGCTGGTGCGCTCAAGCGTGGCGGCAGGCGCCGGGCAGCGCTCTGAGCGCGTATCGGCGTCATCGGCGGTTGGCGAGATCGCCCTGGCACTGCAGCATACCACCTATGCCGAGGGCGAGACCGTGCGTGGCCGCGTGATCGTCAGTCCCGCAGAGGATTTTGTTGCCACAGAGTTGCGTGCCATGCTGCTGCGCGTGGAGAACCACCCCCGCGGAAGCGATACTATCGTATACATCAACGGATGGAATTCAGAGACCGGGCGGTATCGTGGTGAAAGCCAGCCCGGCGGGCAGGGCACTACCTATGTCTGGCTGGAAGATGAGGCTTCACTGGCGACCGATGCCCGCTACAATCTCGGAGAGAAGCGACTGTACGACTTTAGTTTCGATGTCCCTCAGCAATGGCGCCCGACGTTGATTACCGATGATGGGACGGTTACCTGGCGAGTGGTCGCGGCACTATCGCGTGCCAATGGACAGGATATGCGGGTGCATCAGGGTATCACTGTGCACACGACCGCACCTCGCATCGCCCGTGTACTCGCCTCTGACGTCGAGTCTGAATCGACTGAGACTGAACAGGCTTGAGTCGTAGATCCTGGCGATGGCCGGCTCCGGGCATTCCGGGCCGGCCATCGTTGTTTGAGCTGGCCGCGCGGTTTGACGAGAGGGCGCGCTCACTATAGAATAGTGTGATTGGAATCGCGCATTTACTCAGGCGGAAGTGATGTTCGAGTCCCTGTCAGATAGAATCCAAGAGACATTCAAAAAGCTCTCCGGCAAGGGTCGCCTATCAGAGGCGGATGTCAAAGCCGGCCTGCGTGACGTACGTCTGGCGCTTCTCGAGGCGGATGTCAACTATCGGGTCGTCAAGGACTTTACGGACCGGGTAGCTGAGCGTGCGATCGGTGAGGGCGTTGTTCGGTCGCTGACACCGGCCCAGATGGTGATCAAGATCGTCAATGAAGAGCTGATCGCGTTGCTTGGAGAGCCAGCGCGACTCGATCTGGGCGGCAAGCCACCCGTGGTCCTGATGCTCGTGGGCTTGCAGGGCTCTGGCAAGACGACCATGGCAGCCAAACTGGCTGTGCACCTGCGCAAACTGGGCCAGCGTCCCCTGCTTGTAGCGGCTGACATCTATCGTCCTGCCGCGATTCAGCAGCTGGAGACACTGGGTCGCACCATCGACATCCCCGTGCATAGCGAGGGCGACAAGGTAGCCCCTCCGCGCATCTGTCGCAATGCTGTAGACCGAGCGACACGCGAGGGTTATACAACTGTCCTTCTAGATACGGCGGGTCGGTTGCAGATCGACGATGCGATGATGCGGGAACTCGAGGCCATCAAGGGACTGGTGTCCCCGCGAGAGGTGCTGCTTGTGGTCGACGCGATGACAGGGCAGGAGGCCGTATCAGTCGCCGATGAGTTCAACAAGCGCATCGGGGTGACCGGGCTGCTCCTGACCAAGGTCGACGGGGATGCGCGCGGCGGCGCGGCACTCTCTGCGCGGGCGGTGACCGGTGTCCCGATCAAGTTTATGGGAAGCGGTGAAAGGCCCAGTGACCTGGAGCCTTTTTACCCGGATCGTCTGGCCTCGCGGATTCTGGGCATGGGGGATGTGCTCACCCTCATCGAGCGCGCCGAGGCTTCGTTTGATGAGAAGCAGGCCGCAGAGATTGAACGCAAGATGCGCACCTCGAGCTTTACGCTGGAGGACTTTGTCGAGCAATTGAGGGCTGTCAAGAGCATGGGGCCACTCAACGATCTGCTGGAGATGATTCCGGGCTTTTCGCAGGTGACGCGGCAACTGCCGAGTGACGCCACCGAGCGCGGCCTCAAGACGACTGAGGCGATTATCAACTCTATGACGCGCCAGGAGCGCCGCACGCCCAAGATCATCAATGCCAGCCGGAAGCGGCGCATCGCCCGTGGGAGCGGCACCAGCGTTCAGGAGGTGAACAACCTTCTGCGTCAGTTTGAGCAGATGCAGCAGATGATGAAGCAGCTGCAGAGCGGTCGGGGCTTGCGCGGCATCGTGCCGAGGCTACGCTGAACGCTTTTCAGATCATGGATGTTTGTTTCAACTCAGTGAGAAGGATGGGAGCATGGTAAGAATTCGATTGGCCAGAGTGGGTGGCATCCGTCAGCCCAGTTATCGCATCGTCGTATCCGATCAGCGCAGCCCCCGGGATGGCCGCTTTCTCGAGGTCATCGGTAACTACAATCCGCGGACGGAGCCAGAGACCGTGGTGGTTGACCGGGAGCGCGCACTCTATTGGCTCGGGCGCGGGGCGCAGCCGTCGGAGGCTGTGGGGCGGCTCCTGCAAAAGACACAGGTACTGGCCATCAACCGGGGCGAGACGACTCTGGCAGAGGTTCTTGGCTCTGAGGCCGCGCAGGCCTGATACGCGTTCTAGTCTTGCACTCGGGAGGTAGGGCATGCGCGAACTGGTAGAGTACATGGCCAAAGAGTTGGTGGACAATCCCGACGAGGTTCGCGTGCAGCAGGTGCGCGGCAACCAGGCCATCATCTTCAAGCTCTATGTTGCTCCAGAGGACAAGGGCTGGGTGATCGGTCGCAAGGGGCGCGTCGCCAACACAATGCGCGCGCTGCTGCAGGTGGCTGGCACGATCGAAGGCCACCGCCGGGTTGTGCTCGACATCGTATGACCGTCCATTCACGGCCCAGAGGTCGTCGCCGGGCTGCACAGGCATCGCCGGGTGCGCCAGAGGGCGGCTTTCTCGTCATCGGGCAGATTGTGGCCCCGCGTGGTCTGCGCGGAGAGCTCAAGGTACGGGTAGAGACCGAGGATCCCGGGCGCTTCTCTGCCTTGCGTAACGTCTATCTGGGTCCCGATCGGGTGCGCTATGCAGTCGCGGGTGCGCGCACGCTGAACAAGTTTGCGCTGTTGTCTTTAGCGACCATCACCGATCGTACTGCAGCTGAAGCGCTGCGCGGCCTGACGGTATACGTGGACCATACCGAGGCGCTGCCGCTCGGTGATGATGAGTATTATCATTATCAGATCGAGGGGCTGGCGGTTCGCACCGAGGCAGGCGAGGAACTGGGGCGCGTCTCCGAGGTGCTGGAGACCGGCGCCAACGACGTTTACGTCATTGCCACCAGGTCCGGGGAGCTCTTGCTTCCCGCGATTAAAGATGTCATACTGCGCATCGATGTTACTGCGGGAACCATGACGGTTCGAGTTCCAGAGGGCCTGGCTGACTAACCGGAGGGGCGCCATCTTGAGCGACCAAAAGTACTGGGTCGGTTTCCAGCTGGTGCCAGGTATTGGACCGGTGCGCCTCCGCGGTTTACTCGACTACTTTGACGATCTGGAGACGGCCTGGCATGCCAGCGCCGTCTCTTTGCGTGCTGCGGGGTTGAATCAGGCCTCTATCGAGAAGCTGCTCTACACCCGGTCGCGCGTTGATCTGGAAGCAGAGATGCAGCGCCTGCAGCGCCTGAACATCCACGTACTGACCTGGGAATCCTCTGACTATCCCAGGCTGTTGCGCGAGATAGACCAGCCGCCGGCTCTTTTGTATGTCAAGGGACAGCTGACGTCGGCGGATGAGTTCGCCGTAGCAGTGGTTGGCACCCGTAACGCGTCAAGCTATGGCAAAGGTATCGCGGAGCGCCTGGCCGGAGGACTGGCAGAGAACGGGGTTACCATAGTCAGCGGGCTGGCGCTCGGCATAGATGGCATTGCTCACCGGGCTGCTCTGGAGGCGGGCGGTCGCACTATTGCCGTGATGGGATGCGGTCTGGACAGCGTGTATCCCGCTAGACATCGCCAGCTTGCGGAGCAGATCATGTCGGCTGGTGCACTCGTCTCGGACTATGCCATCGGTGTCAAGCCCGAGGCCCGTAACTTTCCACCGCGCAATCGTATCATCAGCGGGCTCTCGCTGGGCACCATTGTCGTTGAGGCGGATCGTCGCAGCGGCGCGCTGATCACCTTGCAGTTTGCCCTTGAGCAGGGGCGAGAGACGTTTGCTGTCCCTGGCAATGTGCAGGCGCGCACCAGCATGGGGACCAACGATGCGATACAGCGCGGCGAGGCCAAGCTTGTGACCTCAGTCGAGGATGTGCTCAACGAGCTCAACCTGACCATGATCGTGGAGCACAAAGAAGTGGCGGAGCACGTGCCGGAGAATGCGAGCGAGGCGAGCTTGCTGGCCGTGCTCGGTGTTGAGGCGATGCACGTGGATGAACTCGCCCGCCAGACGGGCCTGCCGGCCGCAGAGGTTAGCAGTACGCTCATGATGATGGAGCTCAAAGGTGTGGTGAAGAGAGTGGACCAGATGAGTTACGTGGTCGCCCGATGAGCGGGCGTCAGGAGATGCGGATGGACGGCAACATTGATCTTTCAGATGTCTACGTCACCATCCTGGCCGGCGGGAGCGGCACGCGTCTCTGGCCGCTGTCGCGCCGCACGGCCCCCAAGCAGGTGCTGCCGCTGCTGGGCGAGCGCTCTCTGTTACAGCGCACCTACGATCGCGTCGTACCGCTGGTCTCGGCAGAGCGTATTTACATTCTCACAGGTCCTGATCAAGTGGACGCTATCAGGGCTCAGCTCCCTGAGATACCCGACGACAACATCTTTGAGGAGCCGGCTCCCCGTCACACGGCACCGGCGCTTGGCCTGGCCGCTGCGCGCCTGGCACGGCGCTCAGGCGGGCAGGGGGTCATGGTATCACTGCATGCCGATCATGTGGTCCAGGATGAGGCCGCGTTCCGCAGGTCGATTGTGGCTTCGACGACGGTGGCCCGGCAAGGAACGCTGGTCACGGTAGGCATTGTTCCTACACATCCGGATACTGGCTTTGGTTATATCGAGCGTGGCGACCTGCTGTGCCGCGAACAGGGTATCGATGTGTATCGCGTGTCGCGATTCAGGGAAAAGCCCGCCCTGGAGCAGGCCATCGCCTTTTTGGAGACCGGTCGATTCTACTGGAACTCGGGCTATTTCACCTGGACGCTGGAGCAGATATTGGAAGAGTTCGCACGCCAGTTGCCAGAGCTGCGCCATCAGATCGATGCGATCAGCCTCGCTGCCAGCCCCATGGAGCCGCAAGCGCAGGCCATCTGGGAGGGAATCCGGCCAGTCAGCATCGACGTGGGCATCATGGAACACGCGGAGCGCGTTGCCGTTGTTCCTGCGGAGATGGGCTGGAGCGATGTCGGCAGCTGGGCCGC
>CAZYWU010000005.1:0-29320 GCA_964651255.1 uncultured Anaerolineales bacterium | reverse complement strand
CTCTGCTGTAGGCCTGGCGCGCAGAGACACGATATCCGAATTCCCCTGAATCAGCCTTGAGGAGATGGACCTGTGCAGGCAGAGATCGTGACAATTGGCACCGAATTGCTTCTGGGAGAGATCGTCGACACGAACTCCGCATGGATCGCCCAGCAGCTTACCACTATCGGACTCGACCTGTTCTACACGACGACAGTCGGAGATAACCTCGGGCGGATAACCGATGTGCTGCAGCGCGCCCTCGAGCGCGCCGACGTCGTCATCACCACGGGCGGCCTCGGCCCGACGGTGGACGACATGACTCGAGAGGGCGTGGCTGCCGCCACTGGCCGTGAGCTCTATCTGGATGACTCGCTGCTGGAAGAGATTCGTGCGATGTTCGGGCGCCGCCATGCGACGATGACGAGCAACAACGACCGGCAGGCACGCCTGCCAGTGGGGGCGGAGATCATTCATAATCCCGTGGGGACGGCGCCCTGTTTTGCGGTCGAGCAGAATGGCAAGATCATCATCAGCCTGCCAGGCGTGCCTCATGAGATGCGTTACCTGATGGAGCATGAGGTGCTGCCCATGCTCGGCCGCAGGTTTGGCCTGGAACAGGTGATCAAGAGCAGGGTGGTTCGCACCTGTGGCATCGGTGAGAGCGCGGCGGACGCTCTGATTCCCGACCTGATGGCGCTCTCGAACCCCACGGTGGGCACGCGTGCTCACCCCGGGCAGACGGACATTGTCATCACTGCCAAGGCGGACACAGAGGCCGAGGCGGCAGCTCTGATTGCCCCGATTGAGGCGCAGATCCGGGAGAGACTGGGCTTTCGCGTGTTCGGGGTCGATCAGGATACGGTGGCCGGTGTCGTGATGCGGGATCTGGCTGCGGCCGGCAGGAGCCTCGCTGTCGTCGAGTTGACGACACAGGGCGAGCTGTCGCTTCAGCTGGCGGAGGCGGCACGAACCTTTCCTGACAGCTGGGCCGGCGGCCTGGTCATTGCCGACAAGCAAGGGCTCGTGCGCATACTGGGACTGCAAGAGGACGACGTTCCGGACGGCGAGTTCCCGTCTCAGTCGTGGGCGGATGTCGCTGCCGAGGGAATTCGCGATCGCCTCGGCGCAGATCTGGGCCTGGCGATCATCGGTCCGCGTGTCCCTGGAGTGGAAGGTGCCGCCGATGCTTACCTTGCCCTGATGACGCCCGAGGGAACGCTGCGGGAAGAGCCTCGGCACACGCGCGAGGGCGCCTTTGGCCGCTGGTCGTTGATCTATGCCGGTATGGATATGGTGAGACGCTACCTGACGCCGGGGGGCTAGTCGAGGGGAAGGAGCAGGAGATGCGTATTGGAATACTGAGCGACATACACGACAACATCTGGGCCCTCGATGAAGCTTTGTCCAGACTGGCTGACTGTGACGTCTTGCTATGCCTGGGCGACATCTGCTCTCCCTTTACGATGATTGCCATCGCAGAGGGTTTTGCAGGACCTGTGCATGTCGTGTGGGGAAACAATGACGGAGACCGCGAGCATGTCGTGCACAGCGTGTCTGGCCTGGGGCGCGTCACCTTTCATGGCGAGTTTGGCGAGCTCGAGTTCGATGGACGGCGCGTCGCCATCACACATTGGCCCGATCTGGCCCAGGCATTGGCCAGGGGTGGGCAGTACGCTCTCGTCTGTCATGGCCACAACCACCGGCGCCGGGTTGATCAGGTAGAGTCTACGTTGCTCGTGAACCCGGGCGAAGTCATGGGCAGATTTGGCGAAAAGAGTGTTGCCATCTACGACACCACTACAGGCTCGGCGGAGCTTTTGCTTTTCTAGCGTGTCTGCTGAGATGTCCCGGGGATCCGTAGTTGGCTACGGGTCCCCGTTTTGCTCTGATCGGACGGGGCGTGCAACCGTGGATGCAATTCCGCGTAATGTAACATATACGTGGAGGCCTCAGGATCCCGGGGAGGAATGATTGGGGTGGGAGGCAGCGATCAAGAGCGCCTCTGGGTGCTTCGTGCTCAGCAGGGGGACGAAGAGGCTTTCGCTCAGATTGTGGGAGCCTATCAGAGGCCAGTCTACAACCTGGCTTATCGCATGCTAGGAAGTGCCGGTGACGCGGAAGATGCCGCGCAGGAGGTGTTTTTGCGCGCCTATTCCCACCTGGAGAGCTATGATCCGGCACGCAAGTTCTCGTCGTGGATCCTTTCCATTGCATCTCACCATTGTATCGACCGCCTCAGGCGCGGACACCGCCGGCAGGTGTCGTTGGACGAGTTCGAGCCGGACCGCTGGTTGCCAGATACCGCGCCGCGACCTGAGGATGAGGCCATAGATCGAGATCGAGAGGTTCAGATACGCAGGCTGCTCGATATGTTGCCCGAGCAGCACCGTCTGGTGATCGTGTTGCGGTACTGGTACGACATGTCCTATCAGGAGATCGCTGAGATAACTTCAAGCACAGAGAGCGCCGTCAAGTCCAGGCTTCATCGTGCCCGGGGAGCAATGGCTGATGCTCTCCGAGCCGACGCGAGCACCCAACTGGCGGTGTCTGAGGAGGCGATCAATGAGCATGCCATATCCGAGGCCATCTGATATGCATATAGTTCGAGAAGGGGAGACAAGACGGCTACAAGGGAGCGAAGCGGCCTTCACCTCGCAGGTTGCCCGGCCTGGAGACGAGGATCCAGCCCTCCTTAAGCTCGACGCGCTATTGGCGTCCGTGAAACCAGCTGAGCCGTCGCCGACCTTTGCCGCTCAGGTGATGTTGGGCGTGGCCAGGCGCAAGCGTAGACAGCGAACCATGCTCAGAATACGGCGGGTACTGACCGTCTTTGTGCTTGTCGCGGCCATGGTTGCCAGCGCTGTGCTCCTCGTGTCAGTGACACGAGCCAGCAACCCCGAGTTCTATGAGGTGATGGGCCGGGCACTGACGCAGGTGGCTTCCGTCTTGCAGTCGGTGCTGGTGGCCGTAAGGGTGGTGCTCCGAGCCATCCCTGTGGATACCGGGGAGCTGCTTGTGGCGTGGTTTGTGGCTGCGGTGATTGTCAGCGTGTTGTGGTTCAAAATGCTCGGCAGGGCGCAGCCACAGAGTATCCATGCCTAGCCGGTGGCGGCCAGGCCTGGAGTGTCGAGTGCGCACGGAGGTATAGATGTCGACAAGAAGATATCTTTGGATGTTTCTGATCGCTGTGCTACTCGTGGCCGCGTGGCCTGTCGTGGCTGACACTGGAGATATCTCGCTCTTTGGTGAGGATCTTGTGATCCAGGCAGGGCAGCATTCCAGCGGTAACGTTGCGGTTGTCGCCGGATCAGCGACCATAGAAGAACAAGGAACGCTTGATGGCGATCTCGCGGTGATCATGGGTAACGCCCGCGTCGCGGGCACCGTGGAGGGCTCTGTCGTGGTCATCGGGGGCTCCCTTGATCTCGACGCTTCGGCCCGTATCCTGGGCGATGTGGTGGCTGCCGGGACGCTCAAACGGCACCCCGACGCTCAGGTGCTGGGAGATGTTGTGGCCGGGATGCGGGCCAGCGAACGTGTAGCTGAGCTGGGTGGCGTCATTCGCGGCGATATCAATCGCGTGCCGCAGGCTGCCGATAGTGGCAGATCGGATTTCTTGACGGCAGTGGGAAGGGTGGCGAGCTTTTTGGGGAGCCTGATGGGGATGTTGTTACTCGGTGTGCTTGCAGTATCGCTGATCCCTGAGCCAGTGGACCATATCACAGGGGTGATGAAGCAGTCTCCTATCCTGTCCACTGGCATGGGGCTTCTCACGCTGCTGGCGGCGGCAATCCTTGTTCCTCTGCTCACGATTCTGATCATCACCATACCGGCGGCTTTGGCGCTGGCCGTGGTGCTTGTCCTGGCGGGCGTGGTCGGGTGGGCTGCATCCGGCATGCTGGTCGGTAGCTGTCTGATCAAGCCTGATCGATACAGCCGCCTGACCGTGGCCATCGTAGGTATCCTCATCTTGGCTCTGGCGGGGAAAGTGCCCTGCATCGGATGGGTCATCAGGCTGCTGGCCATATCCTGGGGTTTGGGGGCTGTGGTACTGACGCGGTTTGGCACGAGCGGGCAGCGCATCTGGGAGCCCTTTACCTCGCTCGCGGGTTCGGGCGCATCCGATCCCGTCGAGAGTGCAGGTGCGCCATCTTCGTTTGGCGGACCCGCGGGCGGGGTGGCCGCGACGCCAGCAGAGACAAGTCTACAACGGCAACCTGACCAGGGTGACAGCAAAGCTGAGCGGAAGGACGACACGCGGAGGCTCGATGATCTCGACGATTATCTGGACGACGATCTCAAGTCGTATACCCGGCACTAGTCTCGCAGCTGAAGTGGTATGTCAACGTTGTCATAGCGGCGCGAAATCCGTATAATACTTGCGCGGTTGGTCCCGGCGGGTCACGAGAACCGCCGGGATCTCTTCGTTCGGTGTGATACAGGGAGGACACTGTACATGCCCTCTGCGAGTAGTCGTGCCATCTCCGCCTGCCATTCCATCTCTGGCCTGGCCATGTTCAAGGCGCTTCGCAGCCGTGACTACCGTTGGTTCTGGCTCGGCCGGCTGGCAGCGTCAGCTACCATGCAGATGAGCAGTGTGGCGCAGGGTTGGCTGGTATATCAGCTCACCGGATCCGGCTTTGCTCTGGGCTGGGTTGGCTCCTTCGGTTCGGTCTCTACGCTCCTGGTGTCGCCTTTCTCCGGTGTCCTGTCTGACCGGCTCGAACGGCGTCATATTCTGGCGGCTACCCGTTTAGGGATGATCGTGAATATTGCGGTCATTACCCTGCTCATTGTGCTGGGGCGCATCCAGATCTGGCACCTGGCCGCCAGTGGCCTGCTGAGCGGCGCACTGATGGCCTTTATGATGCCTGCGCAGAATGCGCTGATGGCTGACATTGTTGATCGCTCGACGCTGCTCAACGCGGTCTCGCTGGCGGCGGTCGGCATGGGCATCATGGGCATCTTTGGCGCGTCTGGCGCGGGGCTCATGATCGAAGGACTGGGCGTGTGGTCTGTGTACGGTTTGATCGCCGTCCTGTACATGATGGCGCTCTACACTGTCCTGCAGTTGCCGCTTACGGGCGCTTCCACTGCTCCTCGCCGCCCAATGATCCGAGATATCGCGACCGGGCTGTCCTACATAAGGCGAGAGCCCAGGCTGATGGGCGTCATTGGTCTTTCGCTGGCGCGGGTGCTGCTGGCGATGCCTTATGGGGTGCTGTTGCCGCAGTATGCCGATGAGATGATGGGACTGGGAGCCAGTGGTCTGGGGCTGCTGGCCTCGGCCTCGGGTATCGGCGCTCTCATCGCCGCCCTGAGCGTGGCAGCGCTGGGCGACTTTAAGCAAAAGGGCAAGCTGTTGCTGTTTGCAGGCATCGTCATGGGATCAGCTCTGCTGACGTTGTCTTTTGTGCGCAGCCTGCCGATCGCTTTTGCGCTCCTGATTCTCATCGGTATGGGCAACAACGCGGCGATGGTCTGCAACCAGACGCTCGTGCAGGTGAACTGCGAGGATCAGTACCGTGGCAGAGTCATGAGTACCTATATGATGATGTGGGGCTTGACGCCGCTTGGCACGCTTCCCGCTGGTGCGCTCGCAGACAGGTTTGGTGTGCCGGCGGTGTTCGCGGGTCAGGGCCTCCTGCTGCTCGTCATTTTCCTGCTCGTCTGGTGGCGGATGGCCTATCTCCGAACGCTGGAGTAACCTCGTCCCGCGTATGTTGATCCCGCGTAAATGGGCGCGCTCACATGAAGGGGGCGCCCGGCCCTGATACGAGCCTCGAGCCACCGCCCTCGTAGCTGATCAATGAGATACAGTACTTGGCCAGATCCGCGACCGTAGGCCGGTACCAATTGGATCAGCGCACGGTTGCCCTTGTCTGCATACGCCTGCTGACGTATACCGCTACGCCACAGGCCGCCACGAGCACGAGAACCCAGCGCAGCCAGGGCAGCAGTGCGACGCTCGTCCCCAACAGCACCGCATGGGCGGTCCCTAGCAGCAGTGCGACATAGTTCAGCCAGTGGACATAACGCCACACGGTATTGAGCCTCGTGCGCAGTACCGCTGCGAGCGAGGCCAGTATAAAGGCTGTCAGGGCTGGCGATCCTGCATAGCGCAGGAACTCGCCCGAGGTGTAGGCTGCCGTGAGTACCGCTGTGGATTTGAGCACGATCACGAGCAGGATCGGGTGCAACACCAGCAGTGCCAGGCCTGTTATTGAGACCCAGTGGTGTAGCCGGATGAACGGTTTCCGGTAGGTGCGCACCAATGGCTTGACAAAGGCAGAGCTGATCACCGCGAGGAACACAAACTGGTACCCCACCAGAGCGGCGCCCCTCGCCGCGGCGTACAATCCGGGTGTGCTGGCGAGTGTCAGCACGATGGCGGCGATGATCACTGTGCATGCCAGAATCACGAGATAGGCGACGAGCGGCGATCTCTTGAGCATCTGCTTCCTCCGATGTCTTGCGAGCTGGATAGGGTGGGCCTGTGTCGCACGGGACGTGATTGCCGATCAAGCAGGGACGCGTTCGATCAGAAACTGCGATATCCGATCAAAGACCATGTCTCGTTCGATGTCCAGGAGCAGGCCATGGTCAGACCTGTGGAGCGTCAGTAGTTCCTTGTCCGCGCTGCCCCACAGTGCCAGCGTTTTTTGGCCAGCATCGGCTGCAAGAGCACTGTCCTGGTCAGAGTAGACTATGAGTGCCGGAACCTGGATGTCAGGCATCTCACGGCGCACCTGCCGCTGCAAACGCCAGGCTTCTCCCAGCGCATGCGTCGACCAGCGGCCATAGCACCAGATATGCTCGCACGCATCCTGCGCCTGCAGGTGGTCAGGTCCCTTGGGGAAGGTTGGCATCAGGCGGTGGATGAACGTCGCCAGAGGCACCAGCCGGTTCGCAAAGGAGACCGCCGGCGACAACAGTGCGACGGCAGCCAATTCGGGATGTCTGGCGGCGAGGTGCGATACGACCAGGGTGCCCAGACTGAACCCCACCGCGCACACGACCGTATGTTTGGCCTGCAGTTCTTCCAGGGCGTCTTCTGCGGCGTCCGTCCAGTCCTGCCAGACCACGGTGTGCAGGTGCTCGAGGGTTGTGCCATGTCCCGGCAGGAGCGGCGCGAGACAGTGAAATCCCTGCGCAGCCAGATAGTCCCCGAGCAATCGCATCTCTGGCGGTGATCCGGTGAGCCCGTGGATCAGCAAACAGCCAGCGATGGCGTCTGCTGGCGCCAGCTCAAACGAAGCGGGCGACAGGCTGTCCTGTGGGGTCCGGTTCATGGCATGATCTCCGGATAGTTACCGTGTTCACGCCACACATCGAGCATCAGGTCGTACCGTTCCAGCGGCATACCTGTGTACACGCAGTTGCTCGTCGCGAACACATAGCCGTACCCTGGCATCCCCTGCGATAGAGCGCGGCGCACATCTGCGACGACCTCCTCGTCGGTGCCCGAGGTCAGCAGGCCGCAGTTCACGTTGCCGATCAGCGCGACGCGATCGCCGACCAGTCGTTTGACCTCGGCAAGATTCACCCCGGCCTGCGGGTCAATCGAGTGCAGCGCGTGCGGCCCGGCTGCCACCAGTTCATCGAGTATGGGCATGATGTTGCCATCCGTGTGTTTGATGACGTAAAAGCCCATCTCGCGCTGCGCCTGCACCAGTTGCTTGAGGAAGGGGCTCACGACACGGCGGAACATCCGCGGGCTCAGGAAGGGTCCCGTGTTCAGGCAGTAATCGGAGCACAGCGCAAAGCCATCCAGCCCGCCGTGTCGCGCCAGCCGGGCGCTCTTTTCCAGCATGGCATCGACGCGCCGCTGTCCCTCATCCAGTGCCCGCTGGATGTCATCATAGAGCCAGGCACACCATTCCAGCATCTCCTCGCCATTGGGGATCGCATAGGTGGCATCGCCGTGCATCATGATAAAGTAGCGATCTCCGGTGAGCGCGCGAATGTCATCGATCAGGCGGCAGGTCTCATCCAGCGTGTTGGGGTTGGGGTGGATAAAGATCGCGTCATGTTCGTAACGTTCGGCCGTCTGCACATACAGCCTGGCCATCTCGTCGCGGTGGAGCCTCTTTTCTGACTCGGACATCTGATCCCACTGCAGGTAGGCACGCTGAGACGGATGCAGCTTGCCAAAGGCCTCCATGGTCAGGAAAAATACAAGCTCAAAGTGTGGGACACGACCGGTCAGCGGGCGGCGCTCCAGGGCGGCGATGAAGCGTTCTCTCGGTGTTGCGGGTATCACCTGCGTCTCCGTATCTGTCTGGTCTAGATCGCTCTCAGGATAAGGGCGCGCGCCAGCTCTGTCAATAGCCAATTGGGGCTGGTGGCGTGGCGTGTTTACTCATAGAAACCTGACTTTCGCGTGGGGCCGGGCCGCTCATTTGGGGTTGACGGTATGAGGGGCTGCTCTAGAATAGCGCCGTGATTGGGCAAGGACAGAACACGGCAAAACAAGGAGATCGGAATGGAACCGTTACGGGTAGGGATCATCGGTTGTGGACGGACGCGGACCAGCGGGCAGGCTACAGGGGCGGGCATCTCGCACCGGCATGCCGAGGGTTACAAGGCATCGCCGGATGTCCGTATCGTAGCACTCGCGGATATTGTGCTGGAGAATGCTCAAGCCTTTCAGGAGATGCATGGAGGCGATCGTCTCTACACCGACTATCACGAGATGCTGGCCAAAGAGTGCCTCGATATCGTCAGCATCTGCGTATGGCCGCACCTGCACGCTCCCATCGCCATCGACTGCGCTCAGGCCAGGGTGCCGGCGATCCACTGTGAAAAGCCGATGGCGACGACGCTTGGCGAGGCCAGGAGTATGGTGGCCGCGGCGGAAGAGTACCAGGTACAACTCACCATCAACCACCAGCGCCGTTTTGGATCGCCCTTCCGCAAGGCGAAGGAATTGCTTGACTCGGGGGCGATCGGTGAACTGGTACGGCTGGAGGCTTCGTGCAGCAATATGTACGACTGGGGAACGCACTGGTTCGATATGCTCTTTTACTACAATGATCAGACGCCGGTGGAGTGGGTCCTGGCACAGGTGGAGCCCCGCGGTGGACGAAAGCACTTTGGCGTCTTTATGGAAGGCCAGGGCATCAGTCAGTTTGGCTATGCGAACGGTGTTACGGGCTTGCTGGTGACCGGCCAGAACACGCGCTGGGGAGCCGAAAACCGGCTGATTGGCAGTAAAGGTGTCATTGAGGTTGGTGTCAGTCCAGAGGTTCCGCTGCGCATGCGGACCGATGAGAGTGGATGGCAGAATATACCGGTGGAGGATGGCATTCACGACAACGTGCATTTCATCCGGGCGATCCAGGATGTCGTCGATGCGCTCAAGGAAAAGAGAGAGCCAGAGCTCGCTGCGCGCAAAGCGCTCATGGCATCGGAGCTGATCTTTGCCACCTATGAGTCGAGCCGGCGGCGGGGGCGGGTGGAGTGGCCGTTGGACTTTAATGACAACCCGCTCTTGAGCATGGTGGAGGATCCAAACACCGGAGGGGTCTACACCGGGCTTGTGGTGGAGTGATCTCGGGCGCGGCCTTTCATGGAACGATGACCGCGTGAAAGGGCCGCCCCAGTCCTCTGGGGCGGCCCGGCGGCGCTGGAAGCGGCGGCCTAGAGCTCGCTCACCTGGAATGTGATCGATGCCTTCAGGGACTCGCCAGGCTCAAGAATCGTCAGGTGGGCGGCCTCTTGCATGCCCTGCGCGTAGAGGTTGTGAGCATCTGTCGAGCAGGACTGATTCTCCAGACAGAAGAACGGCCGCTCACTCGGCGTGTAGACGACGCTGTGCGTGAAAAAGTCGTCGGCAAAGAGCGTCAGCTTCTTGCCCAGGCTATGGTACCGGATGACCTGGGGTGCGTTGCGCTCGAGACCGTAGAACACGTCGTCGAGATTGAGCACCGATAGTGGCGTCGGAGTGCGGATGTCCGCAGGCCCATCCTCCATGTCGACCAGACGGCCAGAGGGCATCAACCCCTCATGCTCCATCCACTTTTTCGCCGGCACCTCAATCGTCACGCTCTCGCGCGGCCCATGGACTGCAAAGAACGGGTGGATGGCCAGGCCAAAGGGCAAGCGATACACCGGATCGTCATTCGTCACGGTAAAGTCCATGTGCAGTGTCCTGGGCTCCAGGCGATAGACTAACTCGAGCGAGTTGCGGATCGGAAAGCGCTCAAAAAACGCTGTGCCCGGGACGCAATGGATATGGGTGCGTACAGAGATGCCGGATTCGCTCTCAACGGGGGTGTCGACCTCCCAGGGCGCCCTCTGCACCAGTCCGTGCATAAAGTGGGTGCGCTCGTTTGCCTCAAAGGTAAAAACACGCCCATCAAAGGTAAACGTCGAGTCCTTGACGCGGTTGGGCGTGGGATAGAGGATGGGGCATCCCAGGATTCGCTTGCTGTCCCCCATGGTGGTTACACCAAAGATGTACTCGATGCCGCCCACCACAAAGCTGTACAGATTGCTTCCCGTCTCGGGAGCAAAGGCCATAGCTGTGTCGGCCGCGGGGGACCCCGTCGTCACAGACATCTTGAGGGCTGGCTGTCCCGTGTTTGGATCGGTCTCGTAACTGTGCGTATACTGTGGCATGATACCTCCTGATTGACTGGCCGCATCGCTGGCAAGCGCATCTACCGAGATTATACACGCTTATTGCCAGCGCGAAACGCGGAACAGAGGATTGCAGGCGTGCGCATCACTCGTATAGAGCCCAAAAGAGTGCACGTGAATCATCGTGGGGACTGGGTCTTTGTCCAGGTGTACACCGATGATGGTTTGACAGGCCTCGGCGAAGCGAGCCACAGCGGGAACGATGCCCTTCTCCTGGCCGTTTTGGCAGAGTTCGACGAGCGTATGCGGGGTGAGGACCCGAGGCGTCTCAACGCTCTCCGTGCCCGCACCGCGGTCGGCGACCTGGGGCGTATCCAGCGCACTGCCTGGAGCGGACTGGAACAGGCATTGTGGGATATCCTGGGACAATGGCTGGGGGTCCCGATTCACGACCTGTTTGGTGGCGCACTGCAGGATCGAATCAGGCTCTATGCCAACATCAATCGCCACGTCACCACGAGGACTGCGGAGGGATTTGCCCTGGCAGCCCGAGCGGCTGTCATGCAAGGTTTCAGCGCCATCAAGCTTGCTCCTTTTGACGAGGTAACCGGTAGCGATCGGCTGCGAACGGGTCGCATGGCAGCGTGGCAAGCGGGCGTCCACCGTGTGCGCGCAGTGCGCGAGGCCATCGGGCCCGACGTGGAGTTGATGGTAGATTGCCATGGCCGGTTTAGCGCTGCCGAGACGATGGAGGTGGCGAGCGCCCTGACGGACGTGGGATTACTCTGGGTGGAGGAACCTGTTCCGGTTGATCAGGTTGAGGCGCTGGCGGAGATCACCGCTGCCCTGCCCGTTGCCACTGCCTCGGGCGAGACGCTGTTCGGCGTGCAGGGCTTTGCTCCGTTTCTCTGCCGGCGTGTCACCGATGTTCTCATGCCCGATGTAAAGCACGATGGTGGGCTGCTCGATACCCGCGCTGTGGCCGAGGCCGCACGGATGAATGGACTTCTTATTGCACCTCACAACCCGTCGGGCCCCGTGGCCATGGCTGCGACGGCCCAGGTGGGCAGCACAATGCCCAACCTGATGTTCGTAGAGTACGCGTGGGGTGAGGTCGACTGGCGGGCTGAGCTTCTCGATCCGTCCGAACGAATCGAACACGGCCACCTTGTCTTGCCCGCTGGCCCTGGAATCGGACACCGTCTCAATATGGACGTGGTAGAGGCGCACCGTTAGCCCCTTGCTTCCGGTGCGGGCTCAGCCCTCGTCAGATCGATGTGACGCGAACCCATAGCAATCAACATCTCGTCTCTAAAGGAGTGTCTTGACCAAGACCGCACGCACGAACCTGGTTCTAGGGGGCCTGGCGCTGCTGATCGTCGTCTTTGATCAGTGGACCAAGGCGCTGGTGCGCGAGGCTATCCCGCTGAACACGTCCGCCTCGCTGGTGTCGTGGCTGGACGATATTGTGGTGCTCACGCACATTCGCAATTCTGGGGCGGCGTTCGGGCTGGGGCAGGGACTGGGCAAGTTGCTGATCTACAGCGCCTCGGTCGCGATCCTCTTGATCGTGCTCTATTTCCGGCGCATCGCGGAGAACTCGGCCTTGTTGCGCATCGCGCTTGGACTGCAGCTGGGGGGCGCCATCGGTAACCTGATCGATCGCCTCACGCTCGGTGGCGTGACCGACTTTATCGACCTGGGCTGGTTTCCGATCTTTAACGTGGCTGACAGCGCCATCACGGTCGGCACCGTGCTGCTCTGTGTTTATGCGCTATTCTTCGATAGACCGCCAAAGCAAGATGAGAATGTTCAGCAGGAGTCAGCACCTTCGCTTTCGGACCACGGCGTGCCCGAGGACCCCAGATAGCATGGGCTCCAGGGAGCTGATTGCCCCCGAGGAGCTGGCAGGGCGACGCCTGGACAAGTACCTGGCGGACGCGCTGGGAACACTCTCGCGAAGCGCGGTACAAAAGCTCATCGCTGCGGGAGAGGTCACCGTTAACGGTGAGGTGGAACGGGCCAGCTACCTTGTGGCAAAGGGTGACAGGGTGCGCGTCGCCCTGCCTGAGCCAGCGGAGGAAAGCCGCGGGCAGCCGCCGGTGATCAGTATCCTGTACGAAGATGAGGCTCTCCTCGTTGTAGACAAGCCCGCCGGGCTTGTGGTCCACGAGGGATCTGGGCACAAAGGCGAGACGCTGGTCTCTGCGCTGCTGGCGATGAGACCAGAACTCGGCAGTGCGGGCATGGATCCCCGGCGTCCGGGGATTGTCCACCGGCTGGACCGGGACACCTCCGGCACGCTTGTCGTCGCCAAGACCCCGGCCTCTCTGGCGGCACTACAGCGGCAGTTCCGGCGGCGAGAGGTCAGCAAGCAGTATCTGGCATTGGTACACGGCTCACCGGCGCCAGCGAGGGCGGCGATAGAGGCTCCCATCGGGCGCGACGAGCGGAATCGGGCCAGGATGTCTGTAGCTCCCGGGGGGCGGTACGCTCGCACAGAGTACGAAACCCTGGAGCGATTCAAGGATGTCTCGCTGATCTCGGTGAATCTGTTGACGGGACGCACACATCAGATTCGTGTGCATATGGCGGCGATAGGCCATCCGGTGGTAGGCGACCGAACGTACGGCGAGGGACGTGATACGTTCGGCGCCCGACGTCAGATGCTGCATGCGCAACGAGTCGTGATCGCACACCCCTCCACACAGGAACTCCTGACATGCGAGGCACCTGTGCCAGAGGATATGCAGCGGGTGCTGGACCGGCTCAGATCCGGTTAGGCTCCTGGCCTGAACTTGGCTGTGACCCGTGCGATCCCGGGCGCCGGCCAGGTGCTCGGCAGCGACGCTGCATGTTGCCTTCGGCCGGTTGGTCGCGAACCGCGTTTGGACTATGCTTTCCAGCGTTACACCCGGCACCCCAAGGAGGCTACCGTGCAAAGTATCGATCTGCGCAGTGATACGGTTACACACCCAAGCGAGGCCATGCGCAAGGCCATGTATGAAGCAGAGGTCGGCGATGATGTGTATGGCGAGGACCCAACCGTCAATCGCCTTGAGGAGCTTTCAGCCGAGATGCTGGGCAAGGAAGCGGCGCTCTTTGTGGTCAGTGGTACGATGGGCAACCTCGTCGCGCTGCTGGCGCATTGCGGGCGCGGTGATGAGGTCATCATGGGAGACCAGGCCCACACCTATATCTACGAACAGGGCGGTGTGTCGGCCTTGGGGGGCGTGCACGTGCGTACTGTCCCCAATCAGCCAGACGGATCACTCGACCCCAGACAGGTCGAGGATGCTATTCGGAGCGAGAATATCCACTTTCCCATCACGCGCCTGATCTGCCTCGAGAACACGCACAATCGCTGCGGCGGCGCCGTGGTTTCGCTCGAGCAGATGGATGCCGTGCGGTCTGTGGCGGTTCGCCACGGACTGGCGATACACCTGGATGGCGCGCGCGTTTTTAACGCTGCGGTGGCGCTGGGTGTGCCGGTTGCGGAGATCGCCAGTAGAGCGGACTCGATTCAGGTTTGCCTGTCCAAGGGGCTGGCCGCGCCAGTGGGCTCGGTGGTCGCCGGCTCTGCCGAGTTCATCGCGAGGGCTCGCCGTATGCGCAAGGTCGTTGGCGGTGGAATGCGCCAGGCGGGCGTGCTCGCGGCTGCTGGAATCGTCGCGCTGGAGCAGATGGTGGACCGGTTGGCAGAAGATCACGCCAATGCCCGCCGGCTTGTCGAGGGCCTGGCAGGCATCCCCGGGGTTGCTGTCAACCCCGACACCGTGCAGAGCAACATCGTCATGATTGGCTTTGACGATCCTGCTGTGGACCTGGCCGCGATCCAGGATGGTCTGGCGCGTCGTGGCGTACGTATCAACGCGATGGACCCGTACAGGTTACGAGCTGTCACGCATTACGGGATCACGTCCGCCGATATTGAAGCGTCGCTTGACGCGATGCGCGCGGTGATGCAGGAGCGGTGATTCTGGCGGTCAAGACAGCCGCGAACGGACGGCGGGGAGCGTCTGGCCGCGTCGCACCGGCCGATGGGTTAGCTGTCAGGGTTGTGCATGAGCAGCAAAGGAGCAGTCCGATGGCAGAAGACATGCGGGTTGGCGTTATCGGCTATGACACCTCACACGCGCCCGCCTTTGCAAGGTTGCTCAACGTGCCCGGCGAGAGGTATCACGTGCCCGGCGCCAGAGTGGTGTGCGGGTATCCTTCGTACAGCTCGGACATCGAGTCCAGCCGGTCCAGGGTGGACGGATACCGTGCCGAGCTGGCGGCTCTGGGTGTGCGGGAGGTGAGCTCCGTCGAGGAGCTGCTGGACGGTGTCGATGCTGTGCTGCTCGAGAGCGTCGATGGGCGCAGGCATCTGACAGAGGCGCTACCGGTGTTGGCCGCAGCAAAGCCCGTATTCATCGACAAGCCTCTGGCGGCAGATTATACGGATGCCGTAAAGATCGTGCAGAGAGCCCAGGCGACTGGTACGCCACTGTTTTCGGCATCGTCATTGCGATTTGATGCCAACGTATTGGCGCTGAAGGAAAAGATCGGCGGCGAGCCAGTGTACGGCTGCGATGCATACAGCCCGGCGACACTGGAGCCGACCAATCCGGGCCTCTTCTGGTACGGCGTACACGCGGTGGAGCTGCTCTATGCCTTTATGGGGGTTGGGTGCCGTACGGTCCGCGCTGTCTCGACCGCCCATGCCGATTGCGTCGTCGGCGAGTGGGACGATGGGCGCCTTGGGACTGTCAGAGGGACCCGCTCAGGGGATCACGACTATGGCGTGACGGTGTTCAGCTCGAGCACTTTTCAGACGAGCTACAACCGGGACATTCCGATCTATGCGCAGCTACTTGCCCGCATCGTCGCCTTTTTCCGGGGAGCCCCAGCTCCGGTGCCGCTAGCGGAGACGCTCGAGACTATGGCCTTTATGCAGGCCGCTCTGGAGAGCGCGACCAGCAGCGGGGCACAGATCCCTCTGCCAAGTCCGCACTAGGTGCGGTATGCCGTGGAGGCCACCACCATGGCGACCGCCTGACTGTCGCTGTGGGTAAGGCTCACGGCCCACTCGTCGAGCCCCAGAGCGTCGGCGCGGGCTTGAGCGCGCCCGGAGAGCGAAACCATGGGCTTGCCTCGCCGGTCACCGAGGATCTCCATCTCGCGCCAGGAGATGCCCACGAGGCCGGTACCGAGGGCCTTGGAGATGGCCTCCTTGGCAGCAAAGCGAGCGGCCAACTCGGGCACTTGGCCACGGCAATAGATGATCTCCGCGGGCGTATAGACGCGCTCGAGAAAGCGATTGCCAAAGCGGTCCAGGGCTCTGGCAATTCGCGCTATCTCGATGATATCCACGCCCACACTCAGCATGCAGACTGCCTCCGGGCTGGTATTGTTGGCACCAACAGGGCTACCGGCACGAATCGTTTCTTGTAACTTACGCGAAAATAGCCTGCTGCTGCCCTGGGGGGCTCGCGCAGGTGCCCTGCCCCGGTGGCGGGGCAGGGGACGGTCGTCTTCGGTCCGGCGTCTAGACACCCTCCGCGTGGGGATGGCCGACCATCACCATGGGCGAGAGAAGCCGCTCCATGGCCATGGTATGACTGCAAAGGCCTCGCTGCTGGAAGAAGGCACACTGGCAGTGCCATTCACCGTTCTGATAGGTCACCTCGTAGGTGTCGTGTTCGCCCTTGAACCGCACGACAAGTTGTTCAACCTCAACGCGGTCGGGCTCCTCAGCGTACCGTTTGGCCTTTTGGATCTTGCTGATCATGCCTGAATCCATCACTGCGCCTCCTGTCAACTAAAAGACACCAGGCAAGATGCGCTGGTGTCAGCAATACACTGGATTCTCGTACCCTCGTGTGTACAAAACGGGTCACTCCTTCGGCCGTTGTGGCTGCATTATACGGGCACGGCAGGGCGCTGTCAACAGCAATCACGCTGTAACCCATACCTCCGTACCAGCACATGTGGCGCGACGGTCCTCTGCCCCGCGACAAAGGTCTGCCCGCAAGACGGGTTGTCTACCTCCCTGGGAGATGCTATAATCGCGCTAATCGATCGGCAGGCCGCACTACGCCCTGTTGCCGAGGCAGGTGACATCCAATGCTAGACAATCATCAGGAAGAGTCTTCAGCTCACGTGAACGTGGCTGGCATGGTGGAAGACGGTATTCGGCTCGCGCGGCAAGGTGCTCGCGCCGAGGCGGAGAAGCTGTTCCGGCGTGTCATTCAAGTCGCTCCCGAGAACGATGACGGGTGGCTGTGGCTGGCGTGGCTGGCGGACACGCGGGAGGAGAGCCTCCGCTATCTGCGGGAGGGGCTCTACTTTAGGCCAGACAGTCCCTCTCTTCGTGAGGGCGTGGCATGGGTAGAAGCACACAAGCCCGCGGCAAGTGTGTCCTCAGGAACTGCCGACGCGACCGGAGCGACCGGCGAGGCTGCGCAGGCTGCCAGGGGCACAGGGCGACCGGCCACGCGGCGGCGCGACGTTGCCCCTTCGCACAGTAACGGCCAGATAAAGGCGCGGGCCGCGGATGCAGTCAAGGCTTCGGGCACTGCCGTGAGGAGGATCGTGCGAAGGGTGGCTACGAGCCGTCCTGCCGGGGTCAAACAGGCTCGCCGTGGCTTTTCCGATAGAACCAAATCGCTGGCAGTGACGCTGATCAGCCTCGTTGCCATCGCTGCTGTGATCGCCATCGCCATGCTCGTGGCGCGGCAAGCCACCAGCAGGACACCGGCAGTCTCAGCCATGGTGCTGCCAACGCCGGTGTTGGATGCCACTGCGACCCCGGGAGTCGAGAATCTCTCGGCGCCTCTCTGGACCAAAGTGGAGATCGCCTTTTCGCAGGAGGATTGGGACGCTGCGGTCGTAGCCCTGGACAAAATACGATCCATGGATCCGCAGAATGTGGACGCGCGAGAACGTCTTTCAGCGGCGCTCTACCAGCGTGCTTTGGATTCGATCGCGGCGAACGAGCTCGAGCTGGCCAAACGAGATCTTGACCGCGCCATCATCCTGGATGCGGACAGCCCGAACCTGCAGTCCACTCGCAGGGACGTTGAGTTGTATCGCGCGGCGGTGGAGGCCTATCTGGAGCAGGACTGGCCCAAGGCCGTTTCGCTGCTGACCGATGTCTATGAGCGTACACCGAACTTTCGCGACACGCGGTCCATGCTGGGGCAGGCGCACTGCTATCTTGCAGAGCAGCAGCTGAACAGCGACTCTCTTGATGACGCACTGGCACAGGCAACATTGTGCGAGGAGATTCTCGAGGGGGACGAGGAGGCGTCAGCGCTGGTCAAGCGGGTAATGGAGACGATCCGGCCCGCGAGACGCATCGAAGTGACGCTTTCTGACTTTAGGTTGCGTGTCTATGAGGACAATGAGGTCATCAAGAGTTTCCCCATCTGTTATGGCCGTCCCAGCCACCCGACCAAGACCGGCCGCTTTGAGATTCAGTCCAAGCTGGAGAACGCTTATGCCTCGACGTGGGATATGGACATGCCCTACTGGTTGGGGATCTATTGGGCGGGGGGTACCGAGAATGGTTTTCACGCCCTGCCAATCTTGAGCAGTGGCTCAACACTTTGGGCTGGCGCTCTTGGGACGCGCTGTTCCTTTGGATGTATCGTGCTGAACACGCCTGACGCGATCTGGTTGTACGATTGGGCAACCCTTGGCACGGTCGTGTTCATAAACCCTTAAGGTGTGTCACGTGCAGCAGGGAGAGATTGACTAGATGACAGTGGTACAGAGCAGCGGCCTGAATGTAAGTTGGCTGGACGAGGAGCTGCGTCGCGAAAAGGCGATCGTCGAAGAGCTGCGAAACACGATCGACAAGCAGCAGGTCGTGCTGGTGGACCAGGCGCAGCGGATTCTCAGCCTGGAAGACAGACTGACCAGGATACAGAGTCAACTGCAAACGCTTCCGGAGATCCGTCAGGCGAGCCAGAACGCCCGCGATGAAGTTGTGGCCATGATGGGTGATCTGCGCCAGGACGTTCAAAAGCGCGAAGTGGAGGCCATACGGACGCGACAGGCGGAGCGCGAGAAGGATCTCCGCGCCCTCCAGGATATTCGCAGCGAGCTGGGCCGTCTCGCCCCCCTGGAACAGGCCGCTGCCGTGAGTCAGGCAGAGGATCGCAGGATCAATGAGACGGTGCAGCGCCTCCAGACTCAGCTGGAGACTCTCGCCAAGTCGATTGCGCAGGGAGATGAGGTCAGGCGCCAGCTTCAGGATGCACTCTCCAAGACCAGTGTCGAGCTCAGTCAGGTGGCAGATCAGACGGCAGCACTGGAGGCAGTACGGCCGGCCCTGCTGCAACGCATTCTGCCGCTCGAGAACGATCTCTCCAAACTCGCTCAGCAGGTAGCGGAGTTGCAGAACCTCCGTCAGGAGTTGACCGCACAGCAACAGGAGCTACTGGAGAGGCAGCGACGCACGGATCGCGAGCGTGCCCAAACGCTGACCGAGTGGGGACGCCAATTGGATGCAACGAGCCATCAGATCGATGCGTGGGCTGAACAGCTGCGGTTCTACGCCGATCAACATGAAAAGAACCGGACGGTGCTCCGGGACGTTCAGGCGCTGGCGCATGAGCTGAGCCAGCAGCAGGATCGTCTCCGTCAGTTGCAGCGTGTATCAGAAGAACAGCTGCGACAGGAACTGCGCGAGTACCGTGTAGAGAACGATCAACGCTGGGCCCAAGATGCAGAGCGGCGCGAACAGCTGCGGGTTGAGAGACAGGCACACAACGATGCAGTTGAAGCTCGTCTCGTGGATGTGGAGACGGCAGCCGCCGATCTGGCGGTGGCGGTCAAGGGCGTAGGGGACAGGCTTGAGGTGCTGAACCGGGCCCTTGCAGGTCATGATGCGGCGTCCAGAGAAACGGCGCGGCGGACGGTTGAACTGGCCCGGAAGGATATTGCTGGCTTTATCGAGAGGATCACCGAGGCTCTGGGGCTGGAGGGCTAGGCCGTGTTCGTCATTGGCACGGCCGGCCATGTCGATCACGGCAAGTCGACTCTGGTGCAGGCACTGACTGGCATCAACCCGGATCGCCTCCGCGAAGAGCAGCTTCGAGAGATGACGATCGACCTGGGCTTTGCCTGGGTCACGCTCCCCAGCGGCCGGGATGTCAGCATCGTAGATGTGCCCGGGCACGAGGACTTTATCAAGAATATGCTGGCTGGTGTCGGCGGGATTGACCTGGCGCTGTTGGTCGTCGCCGCAGACGAGGCAGTCATGCCCCAGACGCGCGAGCACCTCGCCATTTTGGATCTGATGCGTATTCCGCGCGGCGTGGTGGCCCTCACCAAGGCCGACTTGATCGAGGACCCGGACTGGCTCGATCTCGTCGTGGAGGAGGTCCGCGAAGCAATCGCTCATTCCACCCTGGCGAATGCCCCGATCGTCCCGGTATCAGCGGTCTCGGGGCAGGGGCTCGAGCAACTCCTCACTACGATCGATCGCCTGTTGGATGAGGCCAAGCCGCGCCCCGATCTCGGGCTACCCCGAATGCCCATCGACCGCGTGTTCTCTATCGCTGGTTTTGGCACGGTTGTCACTGGCACGCTGACCGGTGGGCATCTCGATATCGGCGATACGGTTGCGATCGTCCCGGGAGACCGTGTGGCACGCATACGCGGCCTGCAGAGCCACAAGACACAGGTGCAGCGCGCCACGCCGGGCATGCGGGTCGCTGCCAATCTCACTGGCGTCAACGTCGACGACCTGAGCCGAGGCCAGGTGATTACTTCTCCTGGTACGCTGTCCCCTACCACGTTGGTTGACGTGTACCTGCAGGTTATCCGCGATGCCCCCTGGCCCGTGAGCCACAGCATGTCGGTGGAGTTTTTCACGGGAGCCGCGAGTTCCGGTGGCCGTGTTCGGCTGCTGGAGCGTGATAAACTGGAGGCCGGCGAAGAAGGCTGGGCACAGGTGCAGCTTTTCGACCCCATTGCTGTAGCCCGGAGGGACCGGTTTGTTATCCGCATGCCCTCTCCGAGTGCCACCCTTGGCGGGGGCGAGATCGTGGACGCCCACCCTGTGCGACGGCACCGCCGCAACGACACCGCGGTGATCCGCAGATTGCATGCCCTGTATGAGGGGGATGCGGCCGGTACACTGCTGGCGTTGCTCAACCAGGGAACGCCGTTGGCCGCGGCTGAGGTCGTGAGACGCAGCCAGTTGGAGGAAGAGGCCGCAGAGAGCGCACTGCGGGAGCTCCTGGTCACTGGTGAGGTGCTCACTCTCTCGGATCGGCCAGAGGGCCAGCCCCTCGCCAGGTGGTCGGGCCAGTTGATCTCGAGACAGGATTGGGATAGCGTTCTCGAGCGCGCGAGTCTACTACTTGCTCAGTTTCATGCGGCACAGCCGCTGAGAGCGGGCATGTCCCGCGAAGAGTTCCGGAGCAGGCTGGGGCTTGTTAGCGAGTGGGGGAATGCCCTGATCGAGCGCGCGCAGCATGAGGGCCGATTGGAGCTGGTGGGCGATGTTGTTGCTCTGCCAGGCCATCGTGTAGAGCTATCGACGGAGCAAGAGGAAAAGATCGACAGGTTGATGGACCTTTTTCACGCTGCGCCTTATACTCCGCCAGGATGGAACGAGGTTGAGGCCGCCGTTGGCGCCGACCTGGCCCAATACCTTGTCGAAAGTGGGCGTCTGGTGCATCTTGGCGAGGCTGTGGTGTTTGAGGCAGACGTCATAGAGGACATGGTGGCACGTCTGCGTCAGGCTGTGGGCTCAGGCGGTACCTTTACGGTAGCGCAGGCGAGAGATATCTTTGGGACCAGTCGCAAGTACATAGTGGCGTTCCTGGAGGAACTGGATCGCAGGAGGATCACGCGGCGTCTCGGCGATGAGCGCGTGCTTCGTTAGCGGGCCAGGGTGCCATTTCATACTGGGGAGGTTCGGCTAAGGATGCCTGATCGCAAAATAGAGATTACCGTCGATGAACAGATTGCGCGCAGGCTCGCCGCCAGGGCTGCCTTTGTGAAGGAATCCCTCGATGACCGGGGCCGCAAGGAACTGGTCGACTGGCTCGGCAACTGGGGCCTGGAGTTTGCGGTCCATGTCGTCAAGCCGAAAGAGTCACTGTCATCCATTGCGCGCGATTATTATGGCGACGTCCACAAATCGTCCGTCATCGCTGCATTCAACGACATTGAAAACCCCAGCTTGATCCATGTCGGACAGGTGCTCCGGCTCCCCGAGGCCAAAGCGAGGGAACCCATCCGCAAGGGAGAGTCTCCCTACCTGTTCGGCATCCACGATCGCGGTGGCGAGTCCCTCATGGCCGCAGCAGGCCGCCGGGGCTGGGTGCTGTGTACAGAGGCTATTGGGGCCAACCGGAACGACTGGAGTTCCAAGTCGTATGCCGACCTGGCCGATGGCGGCTATGGTGTGATCGTCAGGCTGAATAACGGATATGGTCACGACGGGACGTTGCCCAACTCGTCGCGCTATGCGGATTTCGCGCTGCGTTGCGGCAACTTTGTTGAGCGGTCGTCCGGATGCCACGTATGGGTGATCGCCAATGAGCCCAATGTCGCTGTGGAGCGCCCGGGCGGTCCGGAGAATGGTGAACATATCACGCCCGCTAAATATGCGCAGGCGTTTCTGGCGTGCCGAGAGGCCATTCGCAGCCGGGCCGGGCATGAAAACGATCAGGTGGTGATGGCCGCTGTCGGACCATGGAACATCCAGACGATCTATCCGGAGAATCCCGGTGGCGACTGGGTCGTCTACTTTCGGCACGTCCTGGACAGGCTTGAGGGGCGGGTCGACGGCATCGCCATTCATACCTACGCTCGCGATGGCAATCCTGCTGCGATCTCGAGCGAGGCGCGCATGGCCCCGCCGTACCACCACCGGCGCAGCATGTTCCGCACCTATCAGGATTTCATGGAGGCCATCCCTGCGGGAGCCCGCCACCTTCCCGTCTATATCACCGAGACGAACGAGAACATTGCCTGGCAGGACGTCAACCGCGGCTGGATCCGCGAGGCATATGCAGAGATTAGCGGCTGGAACAGCGATCCTGGCAACCAGAAAATCAGGGCGATGATTCTGTATCGCTGGGAGCGCCACGCGGGGGATATCTGGTACATCTCGGGCAAGAACCAGGTCATTGCCGATTTTCGGGCTGCGCTGCAGCAGGATCACAGGTGGTACCGGTAACGGGAGGTCTATCATGAGCAAATGGGCAGATACCCGTGATTCTACGGTGCGTGCCTTTTCTCGAGCCGAGTACAAGGGCTGTACGGTTGACGATCCGGTTCATGCCGACGCCGAGCGTGCGATCAAGTCGCCGCCCATGGTCATCGATGGCCGGGTGATGTCAGAGGGCGAGTTTGTTTCGTACATCGAAGGGCTGGCCATGCCGGAGCCGCTCCCCACACGGGTGTTCCTACACCATACCTGGAAACCTACCAGGGAATCGTGGAACGGGGCTTCAACGATCTATGCCATGAAGCGCTACTATGAGCAGCAATTGTGGCGGGATTCAGGCGGAAAGCTGCGCGAGGGTTGGACGGCCGGTCCGCACCTGTTCGTGGCCGATGACGGCATCTGGCTGTTCAGCGACATTCGCTACGACGGTGTGGGCGTGCTCGGCCACAACACCGGGACGCGCCATCTGGAGATGGTTGGCAACTATGACGATGAGTTGCCATCCGGGGCGACTCTCCGGAATACCATCGCAGCGCTGGGCATACTGCACGTCAAACTGGGACTGGACATCGCCAACCTGAACTTTCACCGTGACTTTTCCAGCAAGACCTGCCCCGGCAGAGCCGTTACCAAGGAGTGGATCATCCCGCAGGTTGCACAATGGATCGAATCCTACCATCGCAGCAAGGCGCCTGCTCCTGTGCCTGTACCGGACGCGACCTTTGACCTGCTGCGCGACGCGCTCACAGCCATGGTCAAGCGGCAGTTCGTGCCTGCCAACGACAAGAACTTGATAGCTCAGGACGCAGTGCGTCGCCGCTTGCTGGGGCCGTTGACCTATCAGCTCCCGATGGAGATCCGCGGCGAAGCGTATCTGGTCCAGATCTACGCCGAGGGCTTGATGGTAAAGGCTGACCAAACCGGGGATGTGCTTTCGCTGGCGGAGATGGAGCGACTGCTGTCAGCTGGCTCCGGAGGCATAGAGATCTAGGCCAGACTGCGCGTCTCATTACTGGCATCGCCAGATCGGTTGCTCGAGAAACCTGAGAGCCGTCCCTCAAGAGTGCGCGAACGCCAACCTCGCCCACCGCGGCGAACAGTGCCATCGGATACGTCTGTACGGAACCTGGCGTGAATATTACACCTGGAGCGGACCAGGCGCCACATCATCGCCCATTCCAGGCTGGTCGCTGGCTTATGTCCTGTGTCTGCGCGTGAACAAACTGGTTACAGAGGTCAGGCAGCCGAGTCTTGTGCTGGTACCGTCATCGGGGTCCCCCTCATCAGGCGTCTCTCCCAGCTCGTTATGGATCGCGCGCAGGGCGTCGATGCGACCCTGACCCTGTACACATGGATGCTCGCCTAGATCGATGGCTGTGGTCATCAGGCGTGCCTTGACCTCATCAGGGGTAAGCTGCTCCTCCTTTTGCAGGAGCAGCGCGCAGATGCCGGCAACCAGGGGGGTCGCCATACTTGTTCCCGAGCACTCGGTGTAGTAGGGATCAATTGGGCTGCCCAATTCAGTCTCGCCGGCTCTGGCGGCCGTGATGCGATGTCCGGGGGCAACCAGGTCCGGCTTGATACGGTTATCTGCGGACGGGCCGCGAGAGGAAAATGGGGCCACCGTGTCCTCATCGGTGGATGCGCCCACAGTGATTACGCGACGCGCTGCGCCCGGAGAACCTACGGTAAAGCTGCCTGGCCCATCATTGCCAGCCGCGACGACTACAATGACCCCATTCTCCACGGCCGCGTCGCAGATATCGCACAGGGCGTCGTGCCCATCGCTGGGGCCCGGACCTCCCAGTGAAAGGCTGATGATGTGTACCCCCTGTTCAACAGCCCACTCGATACCAGCCATAACATCGCTCATCATTCCCTGGCCGCTGCGGTGCAGCACCTTGGCAGAGTAGAGCAGCGCCCCGGGGGCGACACCGCGATAGCGCCCCGCACTGGCAGCGCCAGAGCCCAGCGCTACACCTGCACAGTGCGTACCGTGTCCATTCTCATCATCCGGACCCTCACCTACCAGATCAGCCGTCTCCGCGATGCGCCCGCTAAAGTCAGGATGGTCGACATCGATGCCTGTGTCAATAATCGCAATGCGAATTCCGGACCCGTCATAGCCGAGATCCACGACTTGAGGGACGTGCACGATAGGGAGGGCCGAGTCCATCAGGGCCCGTACGGGGAGATCGCAATAGATTCTCACGATCTCGGGATCCTCTTCGAGGGTCCGCAGAGCCTCTGGTGTGGCGTGCATGTGCGCCAGAGGTGCCAGGCGGTAATTGTAGCTCTCGCTCACTCCCCGCAAGGCAGGCCCCCTCGCGCGCATCACCACACGATCGGGGCTGTAGCGAACGATCACGGGTATCTGGCTATCGGCAGAGGTGCGGCCCAGACTCACCAGGAGGTCATCGCTGAGCTTGCGTTGCTTTGGCATGGTTGGTCAGCCCCCAAAGGCTCGTACGTTGGAGTCGCGTTCGACACGAGTGATCCACGGACGCCGCGTCAGCTTGAGCGCCGTAGCGCCTGAGCAACGAACGCTCACCGAGTTGGTCAAACGGTAGGCCCGCTTTACCTGGCACCCCAAGTCTTCCAGAGTCTCGCGGCGCGCCTCGATATCACCGGTGACCTTGACGATGAGCGAGAAAGTTCTGTTCTCTCCGTCCTTCCACTCTTGCCTCAACTCCGGGTCTACCTTGGGCATCGCTTGCCTCCTTGCTCCTGATCCAGGACCACGGCGATATTAACGGACAGAGGCGGCTTCGTCAAGCGCGCGACTGGTTGGCGAAAACTCCATCCTGGAGGACAGGGCACATCCTGGGATCGTAGCTCTCGCTCTCTCCCAGTACGGAATGCACGATCGGCATCCACTCCCTGATGGGGATGTTCCGCGGGCACAGCGGCTCACGGGCACGGCACTGGACGCAGCTGGATGCCCCCTGCGCTTCAGGCATGTCCGGATAGTTCCTGCGTGGCTGGTCCATGCTGTCATACATCACGCCCCGGTTCAAGATCACCAACACGCCGGGGATGTCGATGCCATTGGGGCAGGGCATACAACACTGTCAGCCGGTGCAAGGCACCGGGCAGAGCTCATTGTATGCGTCACGGGCTCTTGCGACGGTCGCCAGTTCCTCGCCCGACAACGTGCCCACCGAGGAGCGTGAGGCATAGGCGACATGGTCAACCACCTGCTGCATGGTGCTCATGCCGGAGATTTTGCGCTACTTTTGGCTTGTTCCATAGCCAGCTCAAGGTCCATTCCGGAGGCGTGCGCGTGCCCGGGGCTGTGTCCCAAACCGTCTGCAGGGCCGGTGGCGCAGCGACGAGCTTGCCGCCCAGGAGCGGCTCCATGATGACCACGGCAAGCGTGCCACTGGCTAGATGTACAGATCCTGCAGGCGCTGGGCTGTCTTGACATAGGTTGTGCCATCCAGCTGCTGGAAACCGGAACGCAGCAGGTGGCCGGCGTCCGCGCGGCCTGCAAGAACGATCTTTTGGACGTAAGGTGGACCGTCAAGAACAAAGGGGCTGATCCTGGCGATGTTGGCCGTCGCTCGGGAGGCGGTGTCGCGCACCAGATCGCGCGCGTCCGCTGGCGCCATGTGTAGCGCCAGCTGAGGCCCCAGGCCGATCTTGACCTGGGCGACAAAGATCTCGGGGATCAAGGCCCGTGCTTCGGCAGCCATTGTGTCGTCGCCGCTGACAAAGACTGTCGGCACCGCCAGGCTGCCCGCCAGCGCGGCCCGGCAGCCGAACTCGCCTAGTTCGATGTCGTTGATCCAGAATCCCGCTATCGTTTGAGACGAGTAGGTGTGGCAGAGGTTGCCGTTGCGCGTTCCGGCCCGGGCGTGCTGTCCAAGGAAAAAGACGGCATCAAAGGTGCGATCCATATAGTAAGGCGGTTCGATCGATCCGCGGTTGATCAGCCTCGCGCCGCGCGGGAAGCGCTCAATATCGATGGCTCCTGGCCCATGGGCGTCCCAGACCCAGATATCGGCGCTGGCATCAGTGGACTGGATGCCGGCCACGCAAGCGCTCAGCTCCTCAGTCATCAAGCGCGTGGCCTGTGCATATCCGGGCTGGTCGGGGCCGGTTTGGTCCCAGCGGGCGACGCCCGCGATCCCCTCGAGATCTGTGATGATAAAGATCTTCATTTCTGGCCTTTCTGCTGCTCTATGGTGTGATCGAGAGCCCGTGCCGCGCGCCGGCCGACACGATCCGTTCCCATGCTGACTCTGGGATCTCGAGACCGTCGCGCAGACGCTGCTCGCGCGTGTGCCATTCCTTTTCTCCCGGTGCCAGCACCTCGGTGACGCCTTCCGCGGGGCGCGCAGCCTTGACCGCGGCGACCAGGCCGTCGATTTGGGAGCGAAACGCGTCGAGCGGCTGGAATGCTTCTACCCGCACGGCGCTCATCAAAAGCGCGAACTCGCCGGCATAGTCAGGGAGCGGGGCACAGCTGACGCCTGAGAGCGCGCCGGCCAAGGCTTCGACAAGGAACGCAAGCCCTGATCCCTTGTGCCCGCCAAAAGCCAGCAGTGTGCCGCCGCGCATCTGCAACGGATCGGTAGTGGGTTGACCCTCGGCATCGAGCAGCCAGCCCTCCGGAATCGATTGGCCACGGTCGATCGCTGACTGGATTTTCCCCCAGGCTGCCACAGAGGTGGCAAAGTCCAGGAAGACCGCCGGATAGCAGCTTGCGGGGAGACCCCAGGACATCGGATTGGTGTTGAATACAGGACTGGTGGCACCGAATGGCGCGACCAATCCGCCCCGCCTGGGGCCCGCGGCCATGATTGCGCTCACATAGCCCTGGCTGGCAGCCTGCACAGCATATTCACCCATGCGTCCGGTATGGCCTGTGTTGCGCACTGCGACCATGCCGATGTCGTGAGCATCGGCTTTGTCCATCGCCAGGGTCATCGCCTGGCGGCCAACAACCACGCCCAGCCCGCGGTGGCCGTCAATCACGGCGGTGGTGGCGCTGGAGCGCAGGATTTCCATGTCCGCGCAAGGATCGACCGAGCCGCGCTCGATAGCCTCAATATAGGACCCCACGCGCAACACGCCGTGCGAATCATGGCCGACCAGATCGCTCTCAACGAGCGAGTTCGCGACAATGTTCGCGCGATCCTCAGGAACGCCTGTGGCGACAAACACGCTTTGGACATGGTCCTGGAGAGCCTGAGCGGAGATGTGTACCATTTGCGCTGACCTCACTGGCGATGTGATGCTGATTGTAACACAGCCCTGGCGGCCTGTCAGCGCCAGCCCGACCGGGGCACGATGTCGACAAGGCGGGCGCACTGTGCTATGGTGCACCCCGCAGCGCGATGTGAAAGGGGGACGGCTGATGTCTCTGGAACAGCCTGTGATCGAATCTCGGGTGGACCTTTCGGACGTGCGTATGGTGCTGGTGCGCCAACTCTGGCAGCAACCAGAGATCGCGGATGTACCAGGCGAGGTCCTGATTCAGTTGCAGCGCACTGGCGCGCTGGAGCGCATCTCCCCCGGTGATGAGATCGCGATTACTGCTGGAAGCCGCGGCATTGCGACGATGCCCACCGTAATCCGTACGGTGGTGGATGCTGTGAGGGCTCGGGACGGGCGTCCCTTTATCTTTCCGGCGATGGGAAGCCACGGTGGCGGAACTGCCGAGGGCCAGCGCACGCTGCTCGCCGAGCTTGGCATCACTGAGGCCACCATGGGCGCTCCCATTCGCAGCGACATGTCCGTCGTCCAGATCGGAACCTCGACCTCGGGACTGCCGGTATATCTCGATGCGCAGGCCTCTCGGGCCAAAGGCATCATCATGATCAATCGCGTGAAAAAGCACACCAGCTTTGATGCGGAACGCGAAAGCGGCCTGTGCAAGATGGCAGTCATTGGCATGGGCAAGCATCGGCAGGCCGTCACAGTTCATCGGTATGGGAACGATGGTGTGGCGCGGCTGATCCCCGAGGTTGCGGCCTGTGTGTTCGCAAATGCGCCTGTGCTGGCCGGTCTCGGACTGGTGGAGAACGCCCGCGGCGGGCTCGCTTCGATCACCGGGCTCAAGCGCGAGGAGATCCTGGATGCAGAGCCAGCACTCTTGCGCTATGCCAAGAGCCTCAGCGCCAAGATACCCTTCCACAAGATCGACATCGGCCTGGTGGAACAGCTGGGCAAGGATATCAGTGGAACAGGGATGGATTGCTATGTCATCGGCCGGAAACGCGTGATCGGCGAGCCTGAATGGCCGGAGGCGCCTGATATCCATTCGCTGGTCGTCCTGCGGGTCACCGCCGCGAGCCACGGGAACGCGCTGGGCGTGGGGTTAGCCGATTTCACGACAGAGGAGTTGGTGCGTGAGATCGACTGGCCGGCGGTGCGCGCCAACGTCCTGGCATCTGGAAACATGGAGCGCGGCAAGATACCGTTCACCTATGCCACCGACCGCCAGGCTCTCGAGGCGGCCGGGTTCCGCGAGAGGTCGATCGCCCCAGCGGATTTGCGCATCGTGGCGATCCGTGACACCCTGCATTTGGAGTATCTGCTTGTGTCGGAAGCCATGCTCCCGGAAGTCGC